>NZ_SSWO01000004.1:0-599977 GCF_004803625.1 Burkholderia sp. LS-044 | reverse complement strand
TGCTCTTCGTCCAGTTCACGAAGTCTTCCTTCTCGGCGTTCGGCTTCTGCGTGAACAGGTTGTACGCGATCCGGATCGTCATCTCGCCCGCGTCGTGCAGCTTGCGGATCACCTCGTAGTCGTCCGGGTAATTCTGCGAACCGCCGCCCGCGTCGATCACGCCGGTCACGCCGAGACGGTTCAGTTCGCGCATGAAGTGGCGCGTCGAGTTGTACTGGTATTCGAACGGCAGCTTCGGCCCCTTCGCGAGCGTCGCGTACAGGATCGTCGCGTTCGGGTTCGCGAGCAGCAGCCCGGTCGGGTTGCCCGCGGCATCGCGCAGGATCGTGCCGCCCGGCGGCTCCGGCGTGTCCTTCGTGTAGCCGACCACGCGCAGCGCGGCCGCGTTCAGCAGCGCGCGATCGTACAGGTGCAGGATGAACACCGGCGTATCGGGCGCGGCCGCGTTGAGTTCGTCGATCGTCGGCAGGCGCTTCTCGGCGAACTGGTGCTCGGTGAAGCCGCCGACCACGCGCACCCATTGCGGCGCGGGCGTGATCGCCACCTGCCGCTTGAGCATGTCCATTGCAACCGCGAGCGACGGCACGCCGTCCCAACGCAGTTCCATGTTGTAGTTCAGGCCGCCGCGAATCACGTGGCAGTGGTTGTCGATCAGGCCCGGCAGCGCGCCGCGGCCCTCGAGATCGACGACCTTCGTCGCGCGGCCCGCGAGCGGCATCACGTCCGCGTCGTGGCCGACCGCGACGAAGCGGCCGTCCTTGATTGCGACGGCGGTCGCGACGGGGTTCGCGCGGTCGAGGGTCGTGAACCTTCCGTTGTGAAGGATCAGATCCGGTTGAGTGGCGGGTGCGTTCATCAATGTGTCCTCGATCCAGTCACAAACCGAGCCAGTGACGGACCGGTGCGACGGCCGCGACGCCGGCCAGCATGCCGGCCAGCCCGACCAGGGCAATCAGCGGCGGTGCGGGCGAGCGCACCTTGACCACGCTGTACATGACGCCGACCAGCATGCCGGCACCCAATGAAACGACATACGATTCCATACGCTCCTCACGACTGGATTAGAATGACCCGCATTTCCGCCCGCACGGGCGCCATGCGCACGCGGCGCGATCCGCTGCCGCCCCACCCGCTTCGCTTGCCCGCCACGCCTTCCAGCCATGCAACATCTTCCCGATCTCGAAGCCTGGGCCATCTTCGCGCGCGTCGCCGAGACCGGTTCGTTCGCCAAGGCCGCCGACCTGCTCGGCGTATCGCAACCCACCGTGTCTAAAGCGATCGCCCGCCTGGAAAAGCGCCTCGGCGCGATGCTGCTGTACCGCACGTCGCGCAAGCTGTCGCTCACGCCGACCGGCGAGCTGCTGCGCGATCGCGCGATCCGGCTGCTCGCCGATGCCGAGCTGATCGAAGGCGAAGCCTCCGCGCATGCGCTCGAACCGCACGGCCTCGTGCGCGTGAACGCGCCGATGTCCTACGGCCTGTGCAATCTCGCGCCGCTGTTGCCCGCGTTTCTCGAACGCTATCCGCGCGTCGACGTCGACCTCGTGCTGACCGATCACTTCGTCGACATCGTGTCCGGCGGCTTCGACGTCGCGATCCGGATCGCCGAACTGAACGATTCGTCGCTGCGTGCGCGCCGCCTGTGCGCGGTGCGCCGGCCGCTCGTCGCGTCGCCCGCGTATCTCGACCGGCACGGCCGGCCGACTCATCCGAGCGAACTCGACCAGCACGTATGCCTGACCTACACGAACATTCCGACACCCGAATACTGGCGCTTCCGCCACAAGACGTCGGGCGAGGAATTCGGCGTGCCGGTGCGCGGGCGCATTCGCGCGAACAACGCCGACGTGCTCTGCCCCGCGCTGATCGCCGGCCAGGGCCTCGCGCTGCAGCCGTCGTTCCTGGTGTGGAACGAGTTGCAAAGCGGCGCGCTCGAGGAAGTGATGCATGACTGGAAAATTCCCGATATCAACGTCAACCTCGTCACGCCGCCCGGCATGCTGCGCGCCGCGCGCGTGACGGCGTTGCTCGATTTTCTCGTCGAACACCTGTCGCACGCGCCGTGGGCGCTGCCGCCCGTCTGACCGGGCGGCCGCATGCGGCCGGTTACTTCGCCGGCACGGCCGGAATCGACTCGTGCGGCGTCGCGGTGCGCTGGGCGGCCTTGTGGACCATCGTGTACGCGTAGTCGACGCCCATCCCGTACGCGCCCGAGTGTTCCTTCGCGATCGCCATCACAGCGTCGTAGGTGTCGCGGCGCGCCCAGTCGCGCTGCCATTCGAGCGCGACCTGCTGCCAGGTGACCGGCACGACGCCGGCCTGGATCATCCGCTGCATCGCGAAGTCGTGCGCGTCCTTCGACGTGCCGCCCGACGCATCGGCGACCATGTAGATCTCGTAGTCGCCTTCGAGCATCGCGCAGAGCGCGAACGTCGTGTTGCAGACCTCCGTCCACAGGCCTGACACGACCACCTTCTTGCGGCCGTTCGCGGCCAGCGCGTCGCGCACCTTCTGGTCGTCCCACGAGTTCATCGACGTGCGTTCGAGCGTCTTCTGGTTCGGGAACACGTCGAGCAGTTCGGGGTAGGTGTAACCCGAGAAGCTGTCGCTTTCGACCGTCGTGATCGTGGTGGGGATGTTGAATGCCTTCGCGGCCTTGGCGAGCCCGACGACGTTGTTCTTCAGCGTCTGGCGATCGATCGACTGCACGCCGAACGCCATCTGCGGCTGCTGGTCGATGAAGATGATCTGGCTATTGTGGGGAGTGAGGACTTCAAGTTTGGCGTTGCTCATGGCGCGAATCATCCTTTGGTCTGGAAACGTTCAAGGCTTGCCTCGACCGGGATGGCGGAGGAGCCGGCTGTGCGTTGCCCCGGGTTGGCGTGTTCCGGTTGCAGCCATTTAATCGGAAAAGTCGCGGCTCGAACATCCAAGAAATGGAATCGATCGAATTCCGAAAGAGGGGGTCTCCGAGGGCTGTCCGCCCTTTTTTTCCGCACGTAAACCCGATACGCTTCCAGCACATTGAAGGCACCGCCTTCGCGCCCGATCAGCCTATCACGAGAGGTTTTCATCATGAAACCGTATTTTCTGTCGCTGTTCGCCGGCATCCTCGCCGGTGTCATCTACGGCGCGCTCGGCGTGAATTCACCGGCGCCGCCGATCATCGCGCTCCTCGGCCTGCTCGGCATGCTGGCCGGCGAGCAGATCCTCCCGCTCGCGCGCCGGATGCTGTCCGGCCACCGGCTCAATACCGCATGGCGCGACGCACAATGCAGCCAGCACATGTTCGGTACGCTGCCGGGCGGCGCCGCCAACGACCGCAAGCCGTCGTGACGCCAGGCTCATGACCAACGTCGAACTGTTTCATTACCTGCTGCTGTTGATCTGCGGCGCGGGCGCGCTCACGTGGCTCGCCGAACGCATCTCGATTCCGCCGGCCGTCGTGCTGCTGCTCGGCGGCTGCGTGGTCGCGGTCGCCGGCAAGCGTGTGCCCGACATGGACCCGGCGCTGCTGCTCGTGGCCGTGCTGCCGCCGCTGCTGATGTCGAGCGGGTTCTACACCGCGTGGAAGGAATTCCGGCAGGAGCTCGCATCGATCGCGTCGCTCGCGCTCGGCGCGGTGGTGTTCACCACCGTCGCGGTCGCGCTCGCCGTGCATGCCGTGAACCCGGCGCTGCCGTGGGCCGCCTGCTTCACGCTCGGCGCGATCGTGTCGCCGCCCGACGCGGTTGCCGCGAAGGCGATCCTGCAGCGCCACCCGCTGCCCGCGCGGCTCGTCGCGGTGCTCGAAGGCGAGAGCCTCGTCAACGATGCGTCGGGTCTGCTGCTGTACCAGATGGCCGTGTCGGCCGCGCTGGCGGTATCGATCACGGCCGCCAGCGCCACCGGCCTGTTCTTCTCGCTGACGCTGATCGGCATCGCGGTCGGCCTCGCGTGCGGCCATGCGATGTGCTGGGTGCTGCCGCGCCTGCGCGACCCGATGCTCGGCATCGTCGTGACCTTCGCGATGGCGTGGGGCAGCTACGGGATCGCGGAAGCCGTCGACGGTTCGGGCGTGCTGTCGGTGGTGACCTGCGGCCTCGTGCTCGGCGTGCGCCAGCATCGCGTGTTCGACGCCGACATGCGGATCAAGGCGAAGGCGACCTGGGAAGCGATCGTGTTCGTGCTCGACGCGCTCGTGTTCATCCTGATCGGCCTCGCGCTGCACGCGATCCTCGCACGCGTGAACCACGAAGGCGCGGTGCTGATGGCCGGCCTGCGCGTCGCGCTGCCCGCCACCGCCGCCGCGATCGGCGCGCGCCTCGTGTGGGTGTTCATCGCGATGTGGCTGCCGGGCCGCCTGCGCGCGCCGCGCGCGGGCCACGCTCCGTGGTCGTGGCGCGAAGCCGTCGTGCTCGGCTGGTCGGGCATGCGCGGTGTCGTGAGCCTCGCGGCCGCGATCGCACTGCCGGCCACCTTCCCCGGCCGCGACCTGATCCTGTTCAGCACGTTCCTGCTGATCATCGCGACGCTCGTCGTGCAGGGCGGCACGCTCGCGCCGCTGATCCGCGTACTGAAGCTGCGCCCGGCCGCGCGGCACACGATGTCCGAACACGCCGTGCGCGCGCACACGTTCGGCGCGGCGCTCGCCGAACTCGACGCGCTCGAACAGCGCGGGTCGAGCCTCGAACGCCCTTCGCTCGACCGCCTGCTCGCCGAATACCGGAACCGCGTGACCTTCAACGAACGCGCGCATCGTCATGGCACCGAACCGGCCAACGTGCGGGCACGCATGCTGCGCGTCGAACTCGACCTCGTCGGCGTGTCGCGCCGCGCGCTGCTCGACCTGCATCGCGACGGCAAGGTCGACGACACGGTGCTGCACCGGATCGAATCGGAACTCGATTTCGAGGAGCTGCGCCTGCAGCGCCTGCTCGAACCCTGAAGCCCGGCCAAGCCGCCGCCTCCCCTTTTCTCCTTATGGAACCGCAATGAGCGAACTGTCCGTCGAAGCAAGCATCGGCGCCGTCGATTACCTCGTCCACTTCACCGACGGCGTCCACCAGTGGCGCGCCGACGAGCCCACGCCGCTCGGCGGCGGCGACACCGCGCCGACGCCCGTCGCGCTGCTGCTGTCGAGCCTCGGCGCATGCACCGCGATCACGCTGAAGATGTATGCGCAACGCAAGGGCTGGCCGCTCGCCGAAGTGCACGTGAAGCTCGCGCACGAATCGGGCAGCGCGGGCAGCACGATCGTGCGTCGCATCACGCTCGACGGCGACCTGTCCGGCGAACAGCGCGAACGCCTGCTGCAGATCGCGAACGCATGCCCGGTGCACAAGATCCTCTCGCATCCGATCACCATCGACACGGCGATCGCCTGACGCGCCCCGCACCGACCACGAGAATCCCCACCATGTCCGCCTCGATCAAGACCCTGCTCACGCCGCGCGAAAGCGACATCGGCAACCTCGTCGTGCGCCGCGTGCTGCCCGCGCGCGCCGCACGCCTCGTCGGCCCGTTCATCTTCTTCGACGAGATGGGGCCGGCCGTGCTGCCGGCCGGCCGCGGCATCGACGTGCTGCCGCATCCGCACATCGGCCTCGCGACCGTCACCTACCTGTTCGACGGCTCGCTGATGCATCACGACAGCCTCGGCTTCCGGCAGAAGATCGTGCCGGGCGACGTGAACTGGATGACGGCCGGCCGCGGCATCGTGCATTCGGAGCGCTCGCCCGACGAAGACCGGCCGCGCGAGCAGCCGGTGCACGGGATCCAGACCTGGGTCGCGCTGCCGGTCGAGCATGAAGACACCACGCCCGCGTTCGTCCATCATCCGGCCGACACGCTGCCGTCGTTCACGCGTGACGGCACGACCGTGCGCGTGATCGCGGGTACCGCGTTCGGGCTCGCGTCGCCGGTCGCCGTGTTCTCGCCGACGCTCTATGCGTATGCGGAATTCGCGGCAGGCGGCACGCTCGCGCTCGATGCCGAACATGAGGAACGCGGTGTGTACCTGGTCGACGGCGACCTCGCCATCGACGGCACGCCGCTCGCCCCCGCGACGATGGCCGTGCTCGAACCCGGCGCGACCGTGGCGCTCGCCAGCGCAAGCGGCGCACGCGTGATGCTGCTCGGCGGTGCGCACCTGCCGGGCGAGCGTTTCATCGAATGGAATTTCGTGTCGAGCACGCGCGCGAAGATCGACGCGGCCCGCGCCGCGTGGGCCGATCAGACCTTCGGCAAGGTGCCGGGCGAAGAAAACGAATGGACGCGCCAGCCGGAACGCAAGGCGCAACAGGCGCAATAGGCAGGATCGCCCGCAGGCAACCGACGGCCGGCACGCATGCCGGCCGTCGCCCCGTCCGCGTTACGTCGACGGTTTCAATCCCATCAGCTTCGCCAGTGTCGGCCAGCGGTCGAGCGACTCGATGAACGCACGGCGCGCCTGCTCGTCGACATATCGCCCGGGATCGAGCGCGGGCAGATGCCGCGCGAGGCCGAGCACGTCGTTCGGTTGCGACAGGCGATCGTCGTCGCCGTCACCGTGCAGCATTACTGTTCGTCGATCCATACGCCATCCGGAGTTTTCACCGAGTAACCCTCGGCCGTCTGCATCGTCACCGTGCCCTCGTTCTCGCCGACCATCCGCGTGCGCGGCAGGTCGGCCGCGTATTGCGCGAGCGTCGTGCCCGGCTTGAACGGGCTGTTCGACACGAGGTTCGACAGCAGTTGCGCGAGCGCGAGGAAGCTGGTCGGCTGGTCGATCACGGTCGTCGCGCCGTGATTGCCGGCAAAGCCGACGAGCCGCACGCCCACCGGCCCGTGCACGATGCGCGGCGTCGGGATTTCGCGCAGGCCCGCGACCTGGTACTTGTCGCCGCGCAGCGCGGCGCCGTGCTCGGGCACGAACACGATCACCGCACGGCGGCCGGATTGCGCGATCAGGTCGGCGAGGCGGTCGAAGTCGTTCATCATCTTCGTCACGCGCTGCGGATACGAGTCGATGCTCGTCAGCGAACTGCCGACGATCCGGTTGCCGTCGTGCAGGCTGATCGTGTTGTAGTACAGCGCGACCGGGCCTTGCACCGACGCGCGCTGCGCATACCAGTTCGCGAGCGTCGTGTAGTCGTCCTTGATCGCCGAGCCGTCGAACGCGTGCATCGCAACGGGCGCGGCCGCGTTCGAGATCATCGGCGCGTCGGCCACGCCGATGTTGTCGTGGATCACCTGCAGGAAATTGTCGAAGTGGCCGTCGTGGTTCAGCAGCGACTGCACCGAGTAACCGGCGCTCGCCAGTTGCGAGAACAGGTGGCACTGCTGCGGCGCGGGTTTGTACAGGTCGGCGTGCGCTTCCTGCCCGCAGCTCGCGCGCAGCACGCGGATCGCCGCCGGGCCGCTGTAGCTCGCGGCCGTGCTGAAGTTCGAGAACAGGTAGTCGAAATGGCTCAGCATCGGATGGTTGCGTGCCTTCGCGGCATCGAGGTCGTCCCACGACAGCGAGCAGATGTGCAGCACGATCACGTCGAACTGTGTGGCCGGATCGCTGCCGAGGTGGCCGAACGCGACCTGTCGCTGCGACTCCTGCGTGCGGAACGTCGCGAGCGCGGCGTTGTGGTCCTCGGGCTGGCCGGCGAGCGTCGTGCCCGCCGCGTTCGCCTGCTGCGGAAGCGGCGCGACGACGCGCGCCATCAGCCCGCTGCCGGCCTGCCACAGCGGCATCACGACCAGCACGGCCAGCACGAAGGTCGCGACGCGCAGCCAGCGGTTGACGATGAAGTAGACGATCAGCACACCGGCCACCGTCAGCACCAGCACGGGCGGCAGCAGGCGCGGCAGCAGCTCCATCCAGTAGTCGAGGCGGAACGTGCTGACTTCCCGCGCGGCCTCGGCGAGACGGGCAAGCGGCGGCGCATGCAGCTCGCGCGCGAGCAGCGGCACCGCGATCGCGATCGCGACGACCTGCCGGGCGATGCGCCACGCACGCCGCCGGATCGGCGCGCTCATCGCGAGCGCCACCGCGAACGCGAGGTTCGCGAGCCAGAACGGCTGCAGGTGCCCGGTCGCGAACAGCGCGAACTTCAGGATGAAATACAGATTCCAGAACGTCATCTAACCCACTCCATGATGAGCGCGCGTCAGTCGCGCGCCCGATCGAGTTTCGGCGCCAGCATGGCCTGCAGGCCGCGCGCCGCACCCTTCCACATCCGTACATAGCCGTCCAGGCCGATGCGCAGCACTTCCTTCAGCCCGCGGAGCGGCGTGTCGACGCGCTGGCCTTCGTGCCAGTCGAGCCACGCGTCCGCGCGCCCGAACGTGCATTGCACGAGCTGGCGCTCCTGTTCGAGCGTCAGTTCCTCGAAGCTCACGCCGACATGGGTCGGCGTCACGCGGCTCACGCGCACCGGGAACGGGAACGGCCGGTCGCCGCGCGTCACGCACACCGTCAGCGTGTCGCCGACGGCGACCGGGAGCCCCGGCACCGCTTCGAGGCCGAGGCCGCCGGTCGAGTAGTCGCTCGTGAAGCATGCGGCCGTCGAGCCGTCGGCGAGCAGCAGCGTGGCCGGCACGCGCATCGCGATCCGGTGCGTGACGCGCACCTGTTTGGTCTCGCGCGCGACAGCGAGCGCGGCGCCGAGCATCGCGAGGTTGTACACGGTCCAGCCGAGCGTGATCAGGATCGTCGACGCCTCGTCGCCCTGGTCGGCCACGAGCCGCCAGATGCCGGCGAGGATCGCGAGCACGTTCAGCCCGAACAGCACGAGATACGGCTTCGACGTCGACCAGTCGATGTAGCCTTCGTCGATCTTGCCGCCCTTGTCGGTCACGTTGAACTTGCCGTGCTTCGGGCTGAAGAACGCGACGGTGGTGGGCAGCGCGATGTACCACGCGAGCACCGACTCGTAGACCTCGGCCCAGAACGAATGACGGTAGCGCCCCTGCATCCGCGAGTTCGCGACGTTCGCGAGCACGAGGTACGGGATCACGTAACTCGCGAGCGCGAGCGACGACGCGTTGATGAAGTACAGATGGAAGAACAGGTACGCGAGCGGGATCGTCAGGAACACGAGCCGCGGAATCCCGTAGAAGAAGTGCAGCATCGCGTTGCCGTAGCAGATCCGCTGGATCAGGCCGAGCCCGCGCCCGAGGAACGGATTGTCGATGCGGAAGATCTGCGCCATCCCGCGCGCCCAGCGCGTGCGCTGCTTCACGTGGCCCGCGAGGCTTTCGGTCGCGAGGCCGGCCGCCTGCACGGTCGGCAGGTACGCCGACGTATAGCCGCGCCGGTGCAGCTTGAGCGCCGTGTGCGCATCCTCGGTCACCGTCTCGACCGCGACGCCGCCCACCTCTTCCAGCGCGCTGCGCTTGAGCACCGCGCACGAGCCGCAGAAGAACGTCGCGTTCCACAGGTCGTTGCCCGACTGCACCAGGCCGTAGAACAGGTTGCCCTCGTTCGGGATCTCGCGGAACGTGCCGAGGTTGCGCTCGAACGGATCGGGCGAGAAGAAATGGTGCGGCGTCTGCACCAGCGCGCACTTCGGGTCGCGCAGGAACACGCCCATCGTCGTCTGCAGGAACGAGCGCGTCGGCACGTGATCGCAGTCGAAGATCGCGATGTATTCGCCGTGCGTCTTCGGCAGTGCGCGGTTGATGTTGCCGGCCTTCGCGTGGCGGTTGTCGTCGCGCGTCAGGTAGTCGATGCCGGCCTCGGCCGCGAACGCCGCGAACTCGGGGCGCCGGCCGTCGTCGAGCAGGTACACGCGCAGCTTCGCGCTCGGCCAGTCGATGCTCTGCGCGGCGAATACCGTCGGCTTCACGACCGACAGCGGCTCGTTGTAGGTCGGGATGTAGATGTCGACGGTCGGCCAGGTGTCGGGATCGTCGGGCAGCGGCACGATCGGCCGGTCGAGCGGCCACGCGGTCTGCACGAAGCCGAGCAGCAGGATCATCCACGTATAGGCTTCCGCGCCGTACAGCAGGTAGCCCGCGATGGCCTCGACGGGGCTGCGGAAATCGAGCGTCTGCGTGGTGCGCCACCACACGTAGCGCACCGTCGCGAGCAGCGCGAGCGACGCGAGCGCGAGCGTCGGCAGATGGCCCGGCAGGCGGCGCAGCATGAGCGCCAGCACCGCGACGATCGCGAAGAACGCGAACTGCGCGCCCGGCATCAGCGGCGACATCCCGGCCGCGGCCCACAGCAGTGCGCCGGCCACCAGCAGCAGCGGCGCGAGCCAGCGGCGCCGGCCGACGCCGTTCGCGCGCGCATCGAGCCAGCCGCCCCAGCGCACCCATGGCAGACGCTCGAGCAACGCGTTGATGCGCCGGCCGACCGCGCGCCCGGCCACGTAGACGGGCACGACGGTCTTGTCGAACCAGGCGAGCGGATCGCGCGCGGGGCGGCCGTCGGCCGCGCGCGGCGCCCGCACGATCGCACGCCACAGCCATTCGCGCGGGCTGAGCGGCTGCAGCACGCCCCACTCCTGCGCGAGCCGCAGCGACGCGACACGCACCCAGCGGCGCACGTGATCGGGCCGGCCGGGCGGCGGGGCGTGGAAGAACAGCCGCACGAGCCAGTCGACCAGCGTGCGTTGCGCGGGCAAGCCGATGCCGCGCGCGATCCAGTCGGCCGTGCGGCGTCCGAACGCGCGCAGGCGCGGCGCGATGCGCGCGTTCATCGCGCCGCTCCGCGGCGAACGGCCGCGCGTGCCGCCAGCCATGTATCGACCCAGTTCGCGACGCCGTTCAGGTCGTGCGACGCCTGCGAATACGGTGCGTCGTCGAAGATCCAGCTGCCGCGCGCGAGCGCTTCGGGCACGGCCGCATCGACGTGGATGCGCTGCTCGAGCATCGACGCCGGTCCCGCGACCGCACGCAGCATCGCGAGCGCGTCGCGCTGCATGTCGCGCGCCGGATTCAGCCGGTTCACGACGATGTGCAGTTCGCCGCCCGCCCCGAGCGCATCGAGCCGCGCGGCCGTCGTCGCGCAGGCGGCCGGCTCGGGCGGCACGACGACGAGCGTCAGGTCCGCGCGGCGAATCGCCTGCTCGGCCTGCGTCGACGGATAGCGCGCGGTGTCGATCAGCACGACGCCGTCGGCCGGCAACGCGATCTCGTCGAGCGCGCGCGACAGCCACGCCGGATCCGCCGCGAGCCGCGCATCGCATGCGGCCGCGCCGGCCGCGTCGACCTGCCCGTAAGGCACGAACAGCACGCCATCGGCGTTGCGCCACGTGTGCGCATGCCACGGCTCGGCGCCGCCGAGCACGCTCTGCGCGAGGCCGTGCTCGGCCAGCGTGTCGAGGCCGAGCGTCGCGCCCATCAGGTTCTGCGCATCGAATTCGACGGCGACGACCGGCCTGCCGCGGCGCGCCAGCAGCACCGCGAGCGCGGCCGTGAGCGTCGTGCGGCCCGCGCCCCCGGTCGTCGACGTAATCGCGATCGTCTTCATCGGGCCGCCTCGCCGTGACGTTCGTCATGCTCGCCACGCTCGCGCCCGGCGTCGGGCAGCAGCCGCCCGCGCAGCGCGACCGGCACGAGTTCGCACGGCACCGCGTCACGCCGGTCGATCCCGCGCGGCGCGTGAAAGCCGCGGCCGATGCCGAGATGCTGCGCGACGATCCACACGGGCACCGCGATCGCGATGCCGACGATGAATCCGATAACGAGTTCGGCGATCATGCGACCCCCTCCTTGCGCAGCGGCATCGCGCTGCGGATGGCGCTGCGCTTGCGCGCGGCGAGAATGACGGGTTCCGGCGCCGCAGCGTCGGCGGCCGCGGCGGCCGGCGTCGCACCGATCGCCTCGAGCGCGACGATCGTATCGATCGCGTCGATCGCACCGCTCACTTCGCTTGCGTCGGGCAACGCGTCGCCGGGCCCGGTGCGCGCGAGCGGGGCGCGACTGGCGCCCGCCGGCTGCGCGGCCCCGAACAAATCGCTGTAGTCGGCGATCGGCGCACGCCGGTTCTCGGCCTTCAGCGCGTTGAGTTCGGTATCGATGCTGCCCTGCCCGAGACACACGACGCGGTCGGACAGCGTGTCGACCGGCACGTCGAAGATGCGCGCGAGCGCGTCCTCCGCGTCCGCCGGTTCGCACGCGAACAGGAACACGTACAGGTGCGCGGCATCGGCCGTCACGACGTCGCCCGCGCGGCGCGGGCGACAATGCCGCAGCGCGTCGACGTGCGACACGCCGGGCAGCAGCGCGATCTTCGCGAGCGTATGCGGCAGCGCGAGCACGGCGCCGCGATCGAGCACCGCGCGAATCCGCAGGCAGAACGCGCCGACCGGCAGATAACCGAGCACCGAATCGCCGAGCGCGGCCGCGAGCGCCGCACGATAGTCGGCCGCGACGGGCCGCGCATAAAGCTGGCCGCGCAGTGCGTGCACGGCCCCCTGCAGTCGCGATACCGGCAGGTCGCGTGCGATGACGCGGCTCGCGCCGACGCTCAGCACGAGCATCTCGAACTGCTGGCGCAGCACTTCGCCGCGCTCGACGACCGCGATCTTCAGCGCACCGCCGCACTGCCGGCGCAGCGTGTGCACGTCCGCGCACAGCGCTTCGAGCTGCGCATGCGAACGGAACGCGAGCACCGCGGTCGCGGCCTGGGCACGCGCGCAGGCGGCAACGACGGCCGCGTTGTCCTCGACGATTTCCCAGCCCTGCGGCGCGCGGTTCGTGCCGTCGAGCACCGCGCGGCTGACGACGACGCGATCCTCGTCGCTCGCGAGCTTCATCCGGTTCGCCGGCTCGGTCGCGCCGCCGTCGATGCTCGCCGACAGCCGGCCGCCCGGCGCAAAACGCAGCGGCCGTACCTCGCCGGCCGCGAGCGTATCGCCCGCGCGCCAGAAATCGACGATCCACAGCAGCTCGCCATGGGTGCGCTGCAACTGCGCGACGCCCGAGCAGATACCGTGGAAACCGCTGCGCGGCGTGCGATCCGCGTCGCGCACGAGCGGTGCATCGTCGGTGCGTGCCGCGTCGTCCGCGCGGGTCGCTTCGGGATCGAGCAGCAGCACGAGCGCGATCCGGCGCGTGCGGCACCAGTCGGCGAGTGCGTGCGCCTCGTCGGCGAGCGCGATCGGGTCGTCCCAGCTGAACCAGCGCTGCGCGCCCTCGACGAAATACAGCGAGCGTGCACGAAAGCCATAACGCTTCATCGCGCGCAGGCCGCCGGTCAACCGCGCGAACGGGCCCGGTGCCGCGCGACGCGGTGCGTCGGCCGTCGCGCCCGTGCCGGCGCCGTCACCGCCGGCCGGATCGGCCGCGGGCGCGGGCGGCATCGCGAGCACGTTCAGGTTGCGCGGCCAGCCGGCCGGATGCGCGCCGTCCGCGAAGCCGAGCGCCCGCATCTGCCCGGCAACGTGCGCCGCGTCGCGCGCGAGCACGACCGTCACGTCGCGCGTTCGCGCCTGCCGTGCGCTCTCCCACACGAGCGCATCGCAGGCCGGCGTGCCGCCGGCCGCGTAGATCGCGTACAGGCCGCCGGCTTCCAGCTGTGTCCACGCGTCGGGCAAGCCGTCGATCGCGAGCCGGCTCACCGTGCCGGCGCGGCCGCCGGCCGGCCCCGCGCCCAGCAGCGCACGCAGGCGGCCCAGCAGGCCGGCGGCGCCGAGCGCGGGACGGGTGGCATCGATTTCCGTATTCACGGCGCGTTCCCCTAGTAATCCGAATAAAGCCGCACGGGTGTCGGCGTGACGAGCCAGCTGCGTTGCGCACGGGCGTCGAACGCATAGCGCAGGTACACGAGCGCCGAACTCGGCGCGTAGTCGTGCGACCGGTCGACGTGCAGCTGCGCGCCGACGCTCAGGTGCGGGTTCACGCGATACTCGACGATCCCGTTGACGCCGTACGAGAACGACACGCCGCGCGTCGAGCTGCCCGCGTACACGAACCCGGCCGCCACCTGCGCGGCCCGCTGGTCCGAGAACGTCGGGTAATACAGCGAATCCTTCTCGTAGCTGTTCGAGATCCCGCCCGTGACGGTCAGGTCCCACGACAGCGCATCGTGCCGCCCCGCCCATTCGATCGGCACGCCGAGCGACAGGTAGCGCTGCGGGCTGTAGTAACCGCCCTGCCCGTACGTGTAGTAGCGCAGGTTCTGCGCGTAGTGCCACGCGTTGCCGACGAGCCCCGTGCTGACCTTCATCGTCGCGCGCTCGTACACGGGCACCGTGAAGCCCGTGCGCAACGTGACTTCCGCGTTGCGCTCGACGTTTCGGCCGGACAGCACGCCCGCGCCGAGTTCCGCGAACAGGTTCGTGCGGCCGACGTCGACCGACGCGCGCAGGTTCACGCCGTCGCGGCGCACGCCGCCCCAGACCGCGCCCGTCCACGGGTCGCGCATCCCCGCGTACGACAGCACGCTGCTCGTTTCCGGCCGCCGCGACGCGTTCACCGAGAAGCTGGCCGGGCCCGCGTCGAAGCGATAGCGCACGCCGCCGACGAGGTAATGCACGGGAAAACCGAGCGGCGACGTGCCGAGGTCGACGCGCCATGCGTCCGACAGATAGCCGGCGCCGAGCGCGACGCCCGTCGTCGACTGGTGCAGCGAACCCGGCGGATTCGCGATCGATGCGGGCGTCAGCGCGTTCTGCGCCCTGAGCGCCGCGAACGTGCCGAACGTCTTGAGCGAATACGCATTCGGGTTGCTCGTATCGAGCATGCCCGGATCGAGATGCACGGTGTCGATCTGCGCGAACACGTGACCGTCGTAGCGGACCGGCATCTGCATGTAGATCGGCACCTGCTGCGCGCGATACGAAGAGATGCCTTCGTCGCCCGACTTGTAGGCCGGCGTCCAGCCGGTCTCGATCTCGGGATTGCGCCGCTGCGCGAGATCCGCGAACGCGGCCTGCGCGGGCGTCAGGCCGTCACGGCCCGGGCTCACGCCCGTCGCGCGCTCCTGCGACTGCGACAACCGGTACAGCGACGCCGCGTCGTCATAGCGGCCCTGCGCCTCGGCCACGCGCCCGGCCGCGACCGTCACGTCGGCGCGCGCCGGATACGCGGCATGCAGCCGGTCGGTCACCTGCGCGGCTTCGTCCGCGCGGCGCAGCGCGTTCAGGCGGCGCACGGCCGACAGTTGCGTGTCGACGTCGTCGTCCGGCGTGCGCGCGAGCACCGCCTGCACGCGCGCCAGCGCGGCGGCACGGTTGCCGCTGTCCTCGTCGATGCGTGCCAGCGCGAGCTGCGTATCGGCATCGTCCGGCGTGCGCGCGACGACCGGCGCGAGCGCATCGCGCGCCGCGTCGTAACGGCCTTGCGCGCGTTCGAGATCGGCCCGTTCGAGCGCATGACGCTTGTCCGCGCGGCCGGCCGGGCTCGCACGATCGAGCAGCTTGCGCGCCTGCGCGTAGTCCTGCCGCGCAATCGCATCGTCGGTCTGCCGCAACACGAGCCGCAGCGACTGATCCTCGATCCGCGCCGTCTGCGCGGGCGTCAGCGACGGTTCCCCACGCAGCGTGTCGAGCCACGCGGCAAGCGCGTCGTCGCGCCCCGCGCTGCCGAGCAGATCGCCATAGCGCAGCCGCACGTCCGTATCGGCTTCACGCGGATGCGCGGCGATCCAGTCGTGCAACGGCGCGAGGCCGCGATCCGGTTCGCCCGCGTCGATCCATTGCGCGCCGATCGCGGCGAGCATGTCGGGATCGTCCGGCGCGCTCGCCTGGGCCTGCGCGAGCGACGCGGCGAACGCCGTGCGGTCGCCGCGCGCGAGCGCATCGCGGGCGTCGGCCAGCGCGCGTTGCGCATCGAGCTTGCGCGCGAGCGCGCGCATTCCGTCCGTACGGTGCGCGTCGTCGACCGGCGCGAGCGCGGCCTGCGCGCCCGCCACGTCGTCGAGCGAATTGCGATACAGCGCGGTCGCGTAGCGCATCTCGGGCGTCGCGCCTTGCGCGAGCCCGTCGTCCATCACCGTGCGGCCGAGTTGCGGCAGCCCCATGTCGCGATAGAGGCGCGCGAGCGCGAAGCGCGTCCACGGCGCGTCGGGCGCCGCACGCACGGCCGCCTCGTAACGCTGCGCGGCGGGCCCGCGTTCGCCCTTGTCCGCCAGCGCGCGCGCCTGGTCCGCGAGCAGGTCGGCACGCAAGCCGTCGAGCGCGTGCTGGCCGTCGCGGCCCGTCACGCGGCCTTGCAGCGCGTCGAGCAGCGGGCCGATCCGATCCGCGCGGCTGGTGTTCTGATACAGCGTGGCCGTATCGCGCACGGCCGCGAGGCTCGGCGAACGCGCGGCCAGCAGCTCGCGCAGCAACGGCTCCGCGCGCGCCCAGTCGCGCTGCGCGAGCAACGCATCGGCAAGCTGCAGCTTCGCGTCCGGACTGTCCGGCTGCATCGCGAGTGCCGCACGCGCCGCGCGCTCCGCGTCCTGCGGACGTCCCGCGGCCGCCGCCGCGCGGCCTTGCGCGAGCAGCCCCCAGAACTGCGCGGTGCGCGCGAGGCCCTGCCATTTGCCGCGCTGGTCGGTCGCGAGCGTCGCGGCGCGCGTGAACAGCGCGCGCGCCTCGTCGTGCCGCCCTTCGCGCAGGCGCAGCAGACCGAGCCCGCCGACCGCGTCGGCGTCGTCCGCGCGTGCGCGCGCGGCGCGCGTCAGCAGCGGATCGGCGCCGGCCAGGTCGCCGCGCGCGAGCGCCTGCAGGCCGCGCTGCTGCGCGATGTAGTCGGGATTGCGCTCGAGCCGGCGCTGCGCGTCGCGCTGGCGATCCAGTGCCGCCGCGCGATCGACGAATTCGGTGTCGTCCGGCACGAGCACGAGGTACGCATGCAGCGCATCGAGGTACGCGGGATCGCTGCCGGCCGACTGCAGCACGCGCCGCCACTGCGCCATTGCCTCCGTATGGTCGGCGTCGGCGCGCTTCGCGAGCGCCCACGCGAGCCGGTTCGCCTCCGGCCGCGTGTCGGCACGCTGGTTCAGGAGCCGCACGAGCGCCATCGCCGCGCTCGTGTCCTGCGGATCGGCCGCGACCGCGCGGCGCAGCGCGGCGATCGCCGGCTCGCGCCCGCCCGGCGCATTCGACACGATCTGGTAGTACTCGGCGCCGAGCGCGCCCTCCGGCGCACCGTTCGGAAACAGCGCGACGATCCGCCGTGCCGCCTCGTCGGCACGGCCGCTGCGCGCGAGCAGACGGATCTGCGCCATCTCGCCGCGCCCGCTCGTCGCGACGCGATATTCGTCGGCGACCCGCCGCGTGGCGGGCGCATTCGGCGACTGTGCCTGCAGGCGCGCGAGCGAGGCCTGCGCGCCTTTCGCGTCGCCGAGCCGCAACAGCACGCGAACCTGTTCGGCCAGCAGCTCGGGATCGCCCGGCGCGATCAGCAGCCCCTTGCGCAGCGCGTCGCGCGCCAGGTCGTCGCGATGCTTGACGCCCCACATCCGCGCGGTTTCGAGCTGGCGCTGCGCATCGGCGGACGCGGCGGCCGCCGGCGTCGCGGAAGATGCCATCGTCGTGCCCGGCGCGGTGCCCGGCGCCGCCGCGCACACCGACGACGCGAGCCACGCGAATCCCGCGACGTGCGGCGCGGCGCGCTTCAGCGGGCGGCGCACGAGCGGCCTCCCCAGCGGGCGTCGAGCGTGCCGTCCGCGCCGAACCGGTAGCGTCCGTCGCGCCAGCCGAGCCCGAACAGCGTCAGCACGCTCGTGTAGTAACCGGGCGCCGACTGGCGCGCGAGCGTATCGACACGCGCCGCCTGCGCATCGGCGAGCGCGCGCTGGCCGCGCGCGTCGAGGAACGGCACGGCGGCCGCCGAAAACCCGCCGTTGCCGTCGTTCGGCCCCGCGACGCCCGTCGTCGTATCGACCTTCTCCGGCGGCGCGCCATGCGCGGCGATGTAGTCGGCGAACGGCGCAAAGCGTGCGAGCAGCGGCGCGGCGAGCGGATCGGCGCGGTCGAGCATGCCGGCCCACAGGTACACGCGGATCGCGTTGTACGCGCTCTGCGCATGCGTGTCGCGATCGGGCCCGAAACCCGTGCCCGCGCGATACAGCGCCCAGTCGGGAGAAAAGCCCTTCGGTGCCGTGTCGAGCAGCACGCGGCCGGTGCTGGCGGCGAGCGCGGCCCAGCGCCGGTCGTCGGGCAGGCGCGCGCCGAGCGCGCGGATCACCTGCGGCGGCGAATAGCTCGGGTTCAAACGCCACTGACCGTCGGCCAGCTTGAACCCCGTCGGCCCCGGCAGCAGCGTGAGGCCGAGGCCCGGCACGGTCGCGGTCTCGTCGTCGAGCACGCGCTTCGCGAGCAGCGCGCCGCGCGCCGTGTAGCTGCGCTCGTGCCACAGCCGTCCGGCCTCGACGAGTGCATACGCGATCCACAGGTCGGCGTCCGACGCCGCGTTCGCGTCGAGCACGCGCCACGCGCCGTCGGGCGCACGGCCCCACAGCCACGCCGGCAGGTGCGCGCTCAGGTCGCCCTGCGCGAGATTGTTCTCGGTCCATGCGAGGATCGTGTCGAACATGCGCCGGTCGTTCGCGACCAGCGCGAAGAAGAGTCCATACGCCTGCCCCTCCGACACCGTGCGTGAATCGGCCGAGCCGACGTCGATCACGCGGCCGTCGGCCGAGATGAAATCGCGCTTGAACGCGTCCCAGCGCGGCCACGCCGCGCCGCATCCCGCGTCGGCCGCGTCAGCCGCACCCGCGGCGTGCGCGCGCGAGGCCACGCCGGCTGCCGTGCACGTCATCGCCACCGCCAGCGCGAGTGCCGCGCCGACGCGCCGCGCCGGCCGCGATGCCCGTCGCTTCGCCATAACCCGCGCCATCCGTTACATCCCCCGTCGACGCGCGGCGATTCTCTGCAGCACGCTGAACACGCCGAGCGCGAGCAGCAGCCCCGCGACCACGCCGACCGCGCCGAGCACGACCGGATGCCGCGCCGCTTCCGTCCACACGCGCGCATACCACGGCACGAAGCCGACCACGTAAGGCTCGCCGACGCGCAGGCTGTCGACCTGCCCCGGCCGCACCAGCGCGAGGTCGCCCTGCAGCTGCGACACGAGCCCGGCGTTCTCGAACACGTCGAGCAGATCGCCGAGGCGCGGCTGGTCGGTCGCCGTCAGCGCGACCACGCTGCGCCCCCGGCTGCCCGGCAGCTCGAACCCGGCAAGCGCCGCGAGCGAGCCGGTCTGCTCGATGTGCGCGCCGCCTTCGGCCAGGCCGACGCCGTTGCGCCAGCGCTCCTTCACCGAGAACGCGATGCGCGCGGTGCCTTCGCCGCCCGCGCTGCCCTGCTCGCCGATCACGAGCGGCAGCGCCGAGCGCCAGTGCGCGAGCAGCGGCGACGCGGGCGAGCCGTCGATCACGAGCAGGTCCTTGCTGCCCGACAGCGCGGCGACGTCGCCGGGCCGCGCGACCTGCACGCGCAGGGCCGGAAACCCGGTCCATTCGCCCATGTGGCCGAGCATCGTCAGGTAGGCCTCGAGCTCCTGCGGCGACGGCCGGTCGGGCATCACGACGGCCGTCTGCGACAGGTCGGCGAAGCGCGTGAACGGGAAGCCGCTGTTCGCGAAGAACGCGAGGTTCGGCAATTGCGCGTAATGGACGAAGTGCGAGAAGTCGATCGTCGAATCGGGATCGATCGCCGCGCGCTGCGGCTCGGTCGCCGTGCTCGAGCACAGGCCCGTCTTCTGCGAGTCGAGCGTGAAGCGGAACTGCAGCTGGTTGCCGCTGCCGACCCGGAACGCCGGGATGTCGACGTCGCTCGTCACGCGCCCTTCGGGCACCGACAGCAGCGGCAGCTGCATGCGGCCGTGCGCGTCCTCGGCTTGGGCCGGCCCGAGCCGGTACGACTTCACGAGCTGCTCGTTGATCTCGACGGCGAGCGTCGAGTTGTCCTGCACGGTCGGCGCCGTGTAGCGGTAGCGCAGCGTGATCGGCACGCCCGCGCCGTTCCACGAATGCAGATCGGCCGGCACGCGCAGGTTCAGGCGGATAGCGTCGGGTGTCGTGCCGCGCACTTCCAGCTGGCGCGTATCGGATACGAGCTCGCGGAACGCGATCGGCCGGTTCACGGGCAGCCAGCGCGGCGCGTCGTACGGCTTGCGCGGCGCGCCGGGATCGACGTGCGCGACCGTCGCCGCCGGCCCCGACAGCGCCGCGCGGCCCAGCACGAGCGTCGCGACCGCATCGTCGACCTCGGCCGCCGTGCGGCCTGTGACGACGAGCAGCTTGCGCCCCGGCGCGGCCGGGTTGTCCGCCACCGCGAGCAGCGGGCCGTTGATCGACGGCAGCGCGAGGCCGGCCGGCAGCGTCGCGGCCGTGCCGATCACCACCGCCTGGTCGTCCGTCGGCAGCCCGGACGACACCGGGAACCGCGCATGCCGGTAATCGGCCAGCGCGCCGAACCACGACGCGAGCACGCCCGCGCTGCGCAGCGTCGCCGAATCCGGCGACGCCGGCAGCACGAACGGCAACCGCACGCGGCCGTTGTCGCGCCGGTCGAAGAACGGCGCGGGCAGCAGCGCGAGATCGTTCGGCAGGCGCACCGGCGACTCGTCGAGGATCAGCTCGCTCTTCGGGCTCACGTCGGCCCACAGCGCCGAGTTCGACGGATCCTCGCAATGGTCGAGCGTGTAGTGCGCGATCAGGCGCAGGCCGATCTGGTTGAAATCCGAGAAGTAGCGCGGATCGATCGGGATTTCCTGCGTGACCGTCCGGCCCGCCTGCGCGGCGTCGAACGGAACGGTCGCGATCACCTCGCCGTTCACCGACACCTTCAGGTGCGACATCGGGAACACCAGCGACGGTGAATAGGCGTAGGTCAGGCGCAGCCGCGCGCCGGTGACCACGCGGTCGAGCCGTACGCCCGCGTTGATCGTGCGCGCGTCGTCGGCGCCGCGCAGGCGCAGCGGATCGAACGCACCGAGCGACGCGAACGGCAGGTGCACCGTCGTCGCCGGCAAGCCGGCGGACGGCGCACTGGCCGCCGCGGGCGCGGCCGCGGCCGCGAGCACCGGCGCCGGCATCGCGCCCGAGGCTGCTGCTGCGGCGGCGGCCGGCACGGCCGGCATCGGTGCGGCCGACAGCGCGGCGGCGTGAAACGCGCCGACCATGGCGGCCGACAGGACGAACAGCGACACGGCCGGCTTCATGCGCCGCTCCGTTTCGTCAGGATCGTCAGGTCATTCGTTGCATCGGAACCGATGCGCGCAAAGCAGCTATGCCCGTGAGTGAACAATCCCACTGCTTCCCCTCATATCTATCCAACTGGCCTGATTCATTTATCGAAACGATGCGGCGATTTCTTTAATCGCCTGTCATCGTGCTGCGCGCGCGCCTGGCACCGGCACGCGCCCATTCGTCACACTATCTCAAAAATAGGACAAAACTTACCCCGATTCGCGACGATGAAGCGAAAAAAACCTCAATCCAGTCGAAAATGCTGCGCGAGAGGGATGAATGGTAAGAATTGCGCCGTTGTCGCCCGACGGGTCGAACGGCATACTGCCGGCGCGGTTCGGCCGGCCGGCGGCGGTCCGTTGCAGACCGCCCCGGAACGCGCCGCCGCGAAGCGGCGCGTATGCTACCGCAATCCCGTGCCGCCGGACGTGCTTTCTTTCACGGAAAACTGACTTGAATCAAATCGCCGACACCGCCACTCCGTCCCCCGATACCCTGCTGCGAATCATTGCCGCCCAGACCGAGATCGCGAAGCTCGGCCTCGACCTCGGCAGCGTGATGGCCTATGTGGCCGAGCAGGTGCCGCAGCTCACCGGTGCGAGCGCCGCCGCGGTCGAATTCGCCGAGGGTGACGACATGGTGTACCGCGCCGCGTCGGGCACCGCGGCCGGGATGCTCGGCCTGCGGCTGCGGCGCTCGGGCAGCCTGTCCGGCCTGTGCGTGCAGCAAGGCGAGCTGCTGCACTGCATCGATTCGGAAACCGACCCGCGCGTCGATCGCGACGCATGCCGGCGTGTCGGCCTGCGCTCGATGCTCGTGATGCCGCTCACCCATGCCGACACGACGGTCGGCGTGCTGAAGGTGATGTCGCCGGAAGTCGACGGCTTTTCGCCAGCCGATGCCGGCACGCTGCGGCTGACGGCCGACCTGATCGCCGCCGCGATGTTCTACGCGGCGCGCAACGAGGCGAACGAACTCTACATGCGCGCGACGCACGATGCGCTCACGGGCCTGCCGAACCGCGCGCTGTTCTACGACCGCCTGCGGCAGTCGATGCACACGACGCTGCGCGCGAACGGCCGGCTCGGCATCCTCAACATCGACATGGACGGGCTGAAGCCGATCAACGACGGGTTCGGCCACCGCGCGGGCGACGCGGCGCTGCGCGAGATCGCCACGCGGATGCAGGGCGCGGTGCGGCGCTCGGATACGGTCGCGCGCATCGGCGGCGACGAATTCGCGGTGATCCTGCCGAACATCGGCAACCGCGACGACGCGCATGCGCAAAGCACGCGGCTCGCGCGCCAGGTGAGCGAACCGTTCGAATTCGAGGGGCGCCCGCTGCGGCTCGGCGTCAGCGTCGGAATCGCGCTGCTGCCCGACGACGGCACCGACATGACCGCGCTGATCGAGCATGCGGACCAGGCGATGTATGAGGTGAAGCGCACGCGGTCGCAGCGGGCACGCGACGCGTGACATGGGCATCCCGCGTCGCCAATCCGATTCTGAAACCGGCAGACATGAAAGCCGATCGACACGCGTAGACAGCATTTTGTAATTTCACGGTTATCATTGCGATGCCAGCGCTGACGCGCCCGACATCATTCAGTGCGAACGGACAAACAGCGAATTCGTGTTTTTGACGCTTGATCGGTTCGCCACTTCACGCAATGGATCATCTGCTTCCGCACTACGAAAGAGAACTTGCCCTACTGCGCCAATCGATTGCCTCCTTCTCGGCGCGCTACCCCAAAATTGCAGTCCGCCTCGGAATCAACGGAGACCGCTCCGAAGATCCGCATATCGAGCGAATGCTGCAATCATTCGCCCTTCTCGCCGCGAATATCGACGATCGGCTCGACGACAACTACACGGAGTTTGCCGACGCCCTCCTCGGCATGCTGCATCCCCAGTATGGCCGACCGCTGCCGGCATGTACCGTTGCCCGGTTCGACGTTTCGGACATGCTCGACAAGCTCGCCGAGCCGTCATTGATTCCCCGCGGCACGGAACTCCTGAGCACGGCGGAGGCCTGCCGGTTCCGGACCGTGTACGACGTCACGCTTGCGCCCATACGCATTGCGAATGCGCGCTACGCATCGGCAACCGCCGTTCCGTCCGACGTCATATTGCCGCCGCACACATCCGGCCTCCTCTCCGTCACCCTCGCGGTTACCCGGCCCGGCTTTCGTATCGAGTCCATCCCGAGTCCCTTGCGCATCCATATCGACGGCGCCGACGAAGTTGTCGCCGCGGCAATGGATGCCATGACGATGCGCACGGCAGCAGCTTTCGTCGAAGATGCCGAACGGCGCTGGACCGCACTGCGCGCTCCGCCGCTTGCGTCGGTGGGCTATGACGATACCGAGAAACTGATCGAAGAAGACGACGGACCACCGGCTTTGAGGCTGCTCGGCGAATACCTTGCGTATTCGAAGAAATTCGATTTCGTCGACGTCGATCTCGCCGCGCTCGTGCGTACTGCAGGACCCGGCCCGCAGTTGACGCTGCACCTCGCCATCCGCGACGTGCATCCGGATTCGCGAGAAGCGCAGCAATTGAAGGATCTGTCGGCGGAGCACCTGAAACTCTTCTGCACGCCGATCGTCAATCTGTTCCGGCTCACGTCCGTGCCGCTCAAGCGCGACCCGCTGACCGACACGTATCCGGTTCAATCCCAGAACACCGACGCGGCCGAAGTCACGATCTGGTCGGTCGACACGGTCCGCGCCACGGCTGGCGTACCCGGAGCGAAGACCATTCAACCGTTCACGTCGCTCATGCACGGCGGCGCAGGCGGTCTCGCCGGCCCCTATTGGGTTCTCGTCCAAGGCACGGCAGCCACACCGTCAGGAAAGATTGACGCCGCACTCAGCCTGATCGGACTCGATGGCCGCCCTGCCGTCGACACCGGGATCGAGCAGATCACGGCGAACCTGACCTGCTCGAACGGCGATCTCCCGCGCAGGATGCGAGCAAGTGCGGAGAATGGCGATCTCGTGAATGAACAAGGCGCAATGGCGTCGCGCATCGTGATGCTCGATACGCCCACCGCGGTCGCACAATTGCCGCAACAAGGGGACGCCGTATGGCGGCTTATCGCACAACTCGCGCCACACTCGAGTGACCTGACCCGTACAGGGCTTGTGGAATTGAAACGCCTCCTCCGTCAATTCGCTCCGCGGTCCGGGAATCATATGAACCTGATCGACGGATTGACGGATCTGGGTCATCGCGTCAAGCAGCTCTGGCTGTCGAGAGAGCCGATGCCGAGCTTCGTACGGGGGCTGGAGGTGACCTTGACTGTTGATGAACAGGCGTTCGCCGCAACCTGCCTGACTGCATTCGTCGGCGTAATGGAACGCTTTTTCACAATGCATATGTCGGCAACGAACTTCGTCCAGCTTGTCGTCATGTCGGCCAACACCGGTCGGGAAATTCAACGATGCACTCCGCGACCGGGGACGGTCGCACTTGTCTGACTATCGGGTGCGACCAGCCTCGAAGAACGGCTGTTTCGTGCCCCCGTATCACTCAGACAAGGCTTGAAATCAAGCAACATCCGCAAGTCGCACGATGACCGTGCCGCGCGATCGGGACGCCGTCGTCGGTCATCGATTCGTCGCCCTCCACGATCAGGTTCGGCTTGATTTCCGGATGCTGAGGACACGACACTTCGTCGCCTTTGCGCGCCACGAAACGGCCGTCGAAACGCATCTTCGACGAACCGGTGATGACTTTGCCGCCATGGTCGGTGTCGTCACCGACACGGATGAGGTTCATCATGAATGGGATGCCTTGTTGTGTTGGTAACCTGAGCCGAGCGTGCTCAGTAACGGAAATACAGGATGCCGAGTGCGTCAGGCTCCCCTGGTTTCTTTCCCTTCTTCGTGATGGCGGGGAGATCGATGTTCTTCACGTCCTTCCAGCCGAACCCTTCAAAAATCCCTTCAGCAAGGCGGACGAAGCCCATCATCTTTCGTGAAATTCGATAAGTAATAATAGAGAAAATCGCGGCCGAACCCAAAGTTCCCATCGCACAACCTATAAGCAAACTATCAATCGGAGCTTCACCTTTGAATACGGCAAAGCAAGCAATGATGAAATACGCTACCGCTAGTGCCACCGCAAGAAACATCCCACCCCACCTAAACGATGCTCGATAGTGTGCATAACGCCCCCGACTACAATGTGGATGAAGTGCGACAATTTTGTCTGAAATTCGCCGAATACCAAAGGCGTGCCAAATATCACCCCATCGTTCAGCAACGATCTCCACCTCATCGCCCTCTGTGAACACCGACCACCACACCCACGCCTTCACCGATTTCCCCTCAAGCTCAAACTCGAGCAAATCGGCCTCTTCAGTGGTATCCGTCGCCATACTACTCAACCCGACTGCAACACCGCCCAGACCGACCACGCCTGCCGCAATCGCCGTCGTGCCTATCTTGGCGCGATCAGCATCGGTAAAGAAGAAATCCTGGCTGCAACGCGACTTCCGTAGATTGCCAATGCGTCCACGGAGCAACTGCATTTGATCGGACAACATACTCATCGACGAACAATCAGTAGCGGAAATACAGCACACCCAATGCACCAGGGTCACCCGGCTTCTTTCCTTTCTTCGTGATGGCAGGGAGATCGATGTTCTTCACATCCTTCCAGCCGAACCCTTCAAAAATCCCTTCAGCAAGGCGGACGAAGCCCATCATCTTTCGTGCGACTCGGTAGGTAACGAATCCATAACCCAGTGCAGACACTAAAGTTCCCAACGCACAAG
Source organism: Burkholderia sp. LS-044 (assembly GCF_004803625.1). NCBI lineage: Bacteria > Pseudomonadati > Pseudomonadota > Betaproteobacteria > Burkholderiales > Burkholderiaceae > Burkholderia > Burkholderia sp. LS-044. Next base: position 574,106 of record NZ_SSWO01000004.1, on the reverse strand, counting down.
TTATGATTAAATTTTCAATCGGGACGCCACCCTTAAAAACAGCGAAGCATGCAATTATAAAATATGCCGTTATCATCGCCGCTGCGAAAAACACCCCACCCCACTTGAACGATGCCCGATAGTGTGCGAAGCGACCGCGACTACAATGCGGATGAAGTGCGACAATTTTGTCAGAGAGTCGCCGAACACCGAATGCCTGCCACGTCTCGCCCCAACGCTCAGCAACAACCTCTACCTCATCGCCTTCCGAAAACACCGACCACCAAACCCATGCTTTAACGGGCTTGCCGTCGAGTTCGAACTCGATCAGATCGGCCTCTTCGGTGGTGTCCATTGCCATGCCGCTCAACCCGACTGCAACACCGCCCAAACCGACCACGCCTGCCGCAATCGCCGTCGTGCCCATCTTGGCGCGATCAGCATCGGTAAAGAAGAAATCCTGGCTGCAACGCGACTTCCGTAGATTGCCAATACGTCCACGGAGCAACTGCATTTGATCGGACAACATACTCATCGACGAACAATCAGTAGCGGAAATACAGCACACCCAATGCACCCGGGTCACCCGGCTTCTTTCCCTTCTTCGTGATGGCAGGAAGATCGATGTTCTTCACATCTTTCCAGCCGAACCCTTCAAAAATCCCTTCAGCAAGACGAACAAAGCCCATCATCTTCCGTGCAACACGGTAGGTAATGAATCCATAGCCCAGCGCTGACACCGAAGTTCCAAGCAAAAGTGCTATAACCAAGTTCTCAACAGGGATACCACCTCTAAATATCAAAAAACACGCCGATATAAAATACAAAACAACCATGGCCGATACAAAAAATATCCCACCCCATTTAAATGACGCCCGATAGTGCGCGAAGCGACCGCGACTACAATGCGGATGGAGTGCAACGATCTTATCCGAAAGTCGTCGAATACCGAATGCCTGCCAGGTTTCACCCCAGCGTTCAGCAACAACTTCTACCTCGTCGCCTTCCGTAAACACCGACGACCAAACCCAAGCTCTCACCGATTTCCCCTCAAGCTCAAACTCGAGCAAATCGGCTTCTTCTGTGGTATCCATTGCCATACCACTCAACCCGACAGCAATTCCACCCAAACCAACTAAACCTGCCGCAACGGCCGTCGCCCCCATTTTTGCGCGATCAGCGTCACTGAATAGGAAATCATGATTGCAGCGCGTTTTTCGAAAATTTTTAATAACCCCGCGAAGCAGGATTACAGAAGATACTTTATTTTTATCCATATCCATCAGACACCGTTATCGGATTTCAAACCGACACTAGCAAGGGCCTTATCAAATTCTTCATGTTGCTTATCGATCGCCCATGGCGGGCTATCCGGGCTCTTACCAAACGCACATTTCTCGAACCATGTCTGCAGTTCGTTATCCGAGAAATATGCAATCAAAAGCTGCAGCACCACCAGCGCCACGGCAACCTCCCAACCCGCAAGGAACAAAACCACACGACCAATCGCCAAAAGGCCAACGCGTTCAGTGATGATAATTCCGGCCTCCTCGGCTGCCACTCCGATTGCCCTCTTACCAATTTCGTTAGCCGCTTGCCGTCCTGTAGCCGTGCCTGCAGCTATTGCGCTCGACCGAGCGGTAGCGCCTGCAATGCCAGCGCCTACCTTCCCGATAAATACCACGCCACGCCCTCCGGTAATCCGAGCGACTAGTGGTGCAGACGATGTCAATGCAGTAAGAAAATTTGCTGTCGTCGCCCCAAAACCAATTGACGCCTTGAAAAAGTAAGCTGCCGCCATGGAGTACTGATTCTTGCCAGCGCTTTCAAGGAATTTCCCGGTATCCAGCACCATCCCAATCATCGACGACGCCCCACCAAAATACCCCGTAATCGCCTTCAGATTGGTCAACGTCCGCGCCGCATCCTTCGCCAGCCCCGTCATCAGCTTTGTCGACGCCTGCAGACACGCGGACATCGACGAGAACCCTCCCGCCACCAGCATCGCGTAGTCCTCGCCCTTCTTGTCCGCTTTCGCAAGCGCACACCCGAAGCTCAGCAATTCGATCACGGCCAAGGTACCGCCGATCCGCACGCCTAGATTGACGGCCTTGCCTTCCTGCGTCAGCTTGACCGCATTCCACTTCGCACGATAGAGCTGCCCGCCTTCGTGTTCCGCGAGCGACTGCATCGTCCTCACGAACGCGTCCTGCGCCGCAATGCCCTGGCCGCGCAACGCCCGATATCCCTGCTGCAACTTCAGGCGCAAGTCAGGCTCGACCTTGACCGCCTGCCTGACGAGATCGATCGTGTCCGCCTTGCTGATGCCGACGCGCAACATCAGCGCACCGCGAATCATGAAAGTGCCCGCACAGTCCCCCAGCACGCCCAGCCCCGTCCACTTGAACAGCGCGTTGCCCATCGTGATGACGAGGCCGTCACCTTGAATACTCTTCAAGTACTTTTCCGACACCGATATCGGGTTCTGATGCTCATGAACCTCGGTCATCTTCTCCCGAAAATCGACGAAGTTCTTCAGTTGCTCCAGCACCTTGCCGATCTTGTCGGCAATATCGCTGACCGGATCCGCCTTGGTCGTCTTGTTCGCGATCGCCTGTGCCAGTAGTTCCTTGATCTCGGCCTTCGGATGCTTCTGGTTGTAGGCGAACGCACGCCACACGAGGCTGGTCGGCAATGTCGGATCCATGTTGTTGACCAGATCGTAGACGACGGCCGCGCCGCGATCTTCCGACGGCAACCCGTTGATCGCCTGAACGATGACCTTCTCGAATGCCCGACCGTCGTCCGCGTTCTCGTCGTGATAATCGTGCAACGCCGCGATGAACGTGGGCGCCTTCAGCCACGCCTTCACGTCGGGCGTACGCCGGGCCTGAATCGCCTTGACCGCGTCCTGAACGGACTTGAACCACGGCCGGAAATCCCCGAGCTTTCGAAGATTCAGTTTGTCCTGGTACTTCGGCCACTCGGCGTCGCCGATCGTCTTCGCTTCTTCGGGGCTGATAACGCCCGCTTCCTGAATCCGCCTGTCCGACGCCGCCTGCTGCTCCGGCGAGATGACGGCATAACTCGGAATCCCGTCCATCGCGCCGGGATTGTTCAACATGCCTTCCCAGCCCGCCCGCAGCGCGGACCGCATGCGGCTCTTGAACGCAACCGCGCCGTTGCGCACGGCGACTTCCGCCGCATCGATCGACAGCATCGCGTCGATCTGCGTGCCCTGCTCCTTGACATACAAGGACAACATGCTGCCTGCGTCGTTGCGAAAATCGTTCAGTTCGTGCGCGTTGCCGATACCATCCCACAAGGCCAGCATCATCGGCGGATGAGATTGCCCCTTGCCGGTCGAGCCGATCGAGTTCATCAACTTGACCAACGCTTCGCTCGTGGACAGCGGAGAGGCCTGACGGATATGCAACGGATACCGGGTCGACTCCCGGCCCATCAGTTTCGGATCGTAGGCGCCGGCCTTGTCGGTCAACGGCTGATCCTTCGGATCGAGCAGCTTGGGATCCAGACCCGGCATGTACTCGACGACATCATCGATACTTTTTCGGGTTGCGACGACTGCATGCCTTTGCGGATCGTTGCCGCCGTTGATCCATTTCGACGGCTCGATCCACTGCATGCGCTGTTCGAGCAAGGCAGGATTTGCCTCGTACCGCTTGAACGTATCCTCGATCCATGCGTGTTCCGAGAACGCGATGTAGACACGGCCCGTGCATTTCTCCGGACGCTCGATCGCGATCACGTCCATCGGTACCGCGATCGCGCATTGGGCGCACGCAGGATGCGTGGAAGGCTTGTCGGGCAGTGGGCGCGACTGCTTCCACAAGCGGCCGTCTCCCGTCACCTTGTATACCTCCCACCGTTTGGGACCTCTCGCACTCTGGACATAGTAGAGGTACAACCACCCGTCCCGGAGCGTGCGCAACCCATAACGATGCGTCGTCAACGGAACATCCGTGACACCTTTCCCCCCAATGCCGTCCGGCAATCTTGCAGGAACGGTGTTCGGCAAAACCGTATAGCGGACGGGAAGGATCGCCAGCCCGGTCTTCTGGCAATTCGCGCATTCTTGTTCAGTAGTCGCCATTTCCGTTATTCGTATCTCGTGTCAGTCGTCGACCGGCTTGACTCGGCCGAAGACAACGCCCTCTCGTCATACCACGCACCGCGTCGAATTTCGTCGATTTCGCCAGGCTGGAGGTGGCCGATCGCTGCGGTATAAAAATCGTCGGGCGAACACTGCTGCAACGCCTTCGCAACCTCGGGATGCCGGTCGAACCAGGGATGCCAGTCAAGCGCATGTCCGATGAATGCAACCAGGTCGTCGCGATCATGCAGCCCGTATTGCTCCGCACGCGCGGCGGCAGCAACGGCTGCATCCACTTCCGCGGGTACAGGCTGACGGCCTGCCGCCAATGCATGCAACGCGAGTGCGCGGTTGACGAGACCATGACGATGCACGCCCGGCCATTGCGCCTTCGCGAGCGAAAATGCCCGACTCGATTCCGCGTCCCGGCCATACGCGCGCGGCTTCGCACATGCATCAAGCGCATGCCAGACCTTGGCCGGCCCGAGCAGATCCTGCTGCTGCCGTTCGGTCAACACTGGCCAGATCAGGCCCAGCGCACGCGTGTCGTAAAAACGCAGCGCACATAGGCGCCCTCGCTCGTCATACTGCAGCACCTGCCTCGACCAGTGCTCGGCGACTTTGTCAGGCGACGCAGAACTTGCCAACCATCCGCCGATCCGCTGCCCGAGGCCCTGTGCCATCGACGCGGGACGCCTGTCTTCGAACGCGAGTCGCACACTTTCTTTCAGAAGCGCGGTGCCAGCTGGCGAAGACAGATCCAGTTCAACGAGGTAGGGCCGGTGTTCATCCGGATAGGCGTCGTGCGCGATCGTGACGACCGTGCGCGTCAACTCGCTGAACACCGAGCCCTCCTCGCTCGGCAAATCGCGCTGGGCCGGGTCGACGACCAACAGGCAGTGCATGTCCGGTTGCTTGTCAAAATAAGCACGCAGCACACTCACCGTCGTATCGATTGCCGCTGCCTCGCTCGACAAATCCACGCCTTCCTGACGCTCTGCGTCGCGGTGGTTCGGACGACTCATGACGACTACTCCAACACGACGCTCGACGCGCTGTCGGCCGATGCCGACGCCGTCTTCCACGCACATCCTTTCTGCACACTCGCAATCGGCGAAGGCAGACGCATCGATGACGCACCCGGCTTGTCCCACGATGCGCATTTTTCGAGAATCTGGCCACTGGTTCCGTTCTCGATCAAGTCGGGCGTGATCTTGATATACGACCCCCCAGCGCCGATCCAGATCTCCTTTTCGGCAGAGATAACGACACGTCCACTCGAACTGGTGACCGTCACGTCGTTGAGCGCGGTGAGTTTCATCTCGTCGCTCTGCGCCTGAATCTCGACCTTGCCCTTGGACGCGAACAGCTTGATCCCCGCGTTCTGCGCGAACAGGCTGATCTTTTCCATCACACTCGCGATCAGCGATTTGCCGGCGGCAACGTGCGTACTCCTGCCGCTCACGATATTGACTTGCTGGTTTGCCGTGAGCTGCGCCGAATCCTGCGTCGACACGCCCACGCCGGCCGGACTTGCGATCAGCATGATCGGCGTCGAGAACCCGTTTGCGCTACCGGTGCCGCCACCGCCCGTCCGCCCGCCGCTGCCCGCGCCTCCCGCCACGTTGTATTGCGTGGCATCGGTAAATCGCTTCAGTGCGTCGTGCCCTTCCTCCAGGCTTTCGGCCTGATTTGCGGCGCTCGCCTGAGACGTCAGTTCCACCACGCTTTCCGCGCTTGCCAGTTGCTCGGACGCCGCGGTTACGTTCAGCGGCTGGTTGACCGTCGCAGAATGTGTCGAGACGAACAGCCCTTGCCCCGCGCGAATGGCGCCATAAGCGTCCGACTTGAGGTCGAAGCCGCTGCCGAGAAATGCGCCGCGCGTATTCTCCGTATGCTGGATCAGGTAGCCGAGGTGCAGATGCGACTGATAGCTGCTCGAATAAAGATGAACGCGATTCTGCTGCGTCGAATCGTCCATCACGAGCTGGTTATAGCCGGTGCCGCCGTACTCGCGCGACCGATAGCCCGACAGCAGGCCGTTCGTATGCCACACCGGTTGCGTTGCGCCGCCGTACATCCTCGCGATAATGACGGGCCTGTCGCAGTCGCCTTCCATGAAACCGACGACAACTTCATCCCCCTTGCGCAGCGGCTGAATGCCGCCGCGATTGGCGCCCGCGTCGAGAAACGTCGGACGAACCCAGCATGACGCACGCTCGTCCTGACCGTTGCGGCGGTTCCAGTGAAACCACACCTTCACCCGGTTCAGCGAGTCGGTGTAGACCTCTTCGCCGCCCGGCCCGGCAACGATCGCGTTCTGTAACTGCATGACCGGCTTCTTGTGATCGAACGAACTGCGAAACGGCACATTGCGCGGTTGCGCCTCGACCTGCACCTGAAAGAAGCCCTCGCTGCCATCGGCGTGGTGCACCGTTGCACCGGTCTTCGCCTTTGCGATTTCCGCGGCCAGCCCGTCGGGGAATGCCTCGACCCCGTCCAGACCGGGCAGATTGTTGCTGATCAGCCAGTCGACACCGAGCAACACGAATTCGCGATCCGGTTGGCTCCCCGCGTCATGGACCGGATGGCCACGAAGCTCGAAACGCCTTCCAGGCATCGCACAGCGTAAAGCGCCAACGCCATGAAAGCGCTTCATCCGCGACATCCTCTCCTCGAGGCGGATCCGTGCGAGACGCTCACCCTGCTCCCGATCCGACCACATGTACGCACCGGGGTAGTCGTAGATCTCGCCATCCGTCGGCAGATTGCCGTGCACATCGGTCACCCCCTGGACCTGCCGGGGAAGATCGGGCCGCTTGTAGTCGAACGAGCGTGACGTCAGTTGTGCGCTCTCGATCTGGAGCTGCTCCTTCCATTGCGCGAATCCGTCCAATTCGCCGCCAATGTCCATACGACCGAACTGGACAACGGATTGCCTCAGCGTCGGGACGAAATAGGCGTCGTCCGTGACAACCATCATGTGGGAACGGCCGTTCTCCGCCTGCTCGAAGTAGGGAAACACGCCTGCTTCTTCCATGCTGCGGTGAACAAAATTGAGGTCGTATTCCCATTGCACGCGATTCGAATACGACGGCAGCGGCTTGTGCACGTCGAAACGGAATGCGCCACGCGCCTGCGGGTGTTCGTTGAAGACGTCGGTCAGAATCTGCTCACCGTTCTGCTCCTGCCAGTCCCGCATGTCGCGACGCAGGCACAGAAAATAAAGCCACGAGGAAAAAGCGAGCTTGTAATAGGTGAGCGGGCCGTCCGCCCCCAACCGGCTGAACCGGTGGACATAGCCGTGGATCGGCATGTATGAACCGTCGACCTGCTGAATCCACAGTGTGACTGGCTTGGCGAGCAGTGCTTTGAGTTCGATCTGCCCGCCGCGGGCCGATACGACGTCGATCACGAACTCATAATCGCGCCCCAGCCTGGCGGTGCCCTTGACGTAAAGCGGCAGCAACCAGTCAACGCCGAGCGGCGTATCGAGTTTGATCAGTCGATTGTATTGCGCGTCGCCGAGACGCAACGCCTTATAAAGTGCGGTGTTGCTCACGCAGCATGCCCTCGGTTGTTATTCAGGCGGGATTTCTGCCGAGCGAAGATTATAAATGCCTTTCACCGCAATTCGATAGACAGGAAAACGTATGGTTTCGTCAAATCGAAGATTACCGCGCAACACTCTTACTGCAATAAGCCCCCAAAAAATCCAGTAAATATTACTTATCTCGCGAAGCTAGACGAGAAATAATTACCCGACTGAACATCATTTCGCAAAAATGCCATCCGTACGCTAACCCACCTGCGAAACGGCAATCGCGAGCCCGACCACGAGCCACTGCACGATCGCGACGAGCACACCGGCCCGGCACAGCCCGACCGCGCCGCGCACGCGTGCGTCGAGCGCACGTCCGGCCTTCGACGCGTCGATCCAGCCGAGATCGGCGAGCGCGCGGTCGAGCGCGGCGAGGGCATCGTCGACCGATGCGTCGCCGGCCGCCGCGCGCGCAAGCGCGGCGAACAGCCGGCGGTCGATCTCGATCCGCACCGCAACCCACAGCGCCGCGATCCCCGACCCGGTGCTGACGACGGCCAGCAGCACGCGCGCGACCGTCGCCGGCGCCCAGCCCGATGCGATCCACCAGCCCGCGCCGGCCGCGGCCAGTGCGGCCGCGATCGCCCACGCGCCTGCATCGAGCGCGCCGCGCGCGGCGGCAATCCTGAATGGCGCGGACGGGTCGCGCATCACACACCTCCCGCGCCGCGGCGGCCATCGATCCAGTGCTGCAGCACGGCCACGCCGTCGTCCGACCACACCGCATGCGGCCGCACCGCGCGCACCGCGGCCAGCGCGTCGCGCGCATCGCCGAACCCGCGTCGCGCCGCCAGCCACGCGGCCGCGCACAGCACGCTGCGCCCGTAGCCGAGCGCGCAGCAGACCAGCACGTCGTGCCCTTCCCCGTGCAGGCGTTCGAGCGCCGCGACGGCCTGCGCAAGTTGCGCGGCCGTCGGCGCGACGAGGTCGAGCTGCGGCACGCTCGCATAGGCGAGCGATGCATCGGCCGCCGCCCAGCGCGGCATTTCGGCCGTCAGGTCGACCAGTGCCGTGAAACCGTGGCGGCGCACGTCGGATGTGGTCGGCGTGCGGCCGAGCGACACGCGTTCGTCGATCCGCACCGGCGCCGGCTGCCGGAACGTCCACAGCCGCGAATTGACGAATGCGCCGGCGATCGTCGGCGCGAGCAGCCAGCGGATGACGACCGGGAAACGCCCGTGCGCATCCTTCTGGAACGCGCCGGGTGCGCCGCGCCGGTAGATCCACGCGACACACGCGAGCGCCAGCGCGACCCACCCGGCCGCCAGCGCCCAGCCGGGCGCGCGCGGCACGCACCAGAGCGCCACGAGCGCGACCGCCGCCGCGCCGAGCGCATAACGACGCGCGAGCGCGCGGCCGGCCGCGCCCGGCGACGCATCGGCGCCCGGCAGCCGGCCCGCGGCATCGCGCAGCGGGAACAGGAACAGCGCGAGACAGCCAACGGCCGCACCGGTCGGCACGTCGATCGCGTGATGCTGGTAGGTCGTCAACACCGACACGCCGATCGCCGCGAACCACAGATGGAGCACGACGCGCGCGAGCGTGCCGCGCACGTGCTTCGCATAGACGGCCCACAGCACGACGAGCAGCCCGATGTGCAGCGACGGCGCCTGGTTGAACGGCTTGTCGAACCCCATCAGCAGCGTGAACAGCGCACCGGCCACGCCGCCCGCGTCGGGCCGCTCGAACCCGAAGCGCAGCGGCCACGCGATGAAGCACGCGACCGATACCAGTTGCACGGTCAACAGCCGTTTCACGTGATCGAGCAGGTCGGCGCGGCGCGTCCAGAAGAAGAACGACAGCGCATACAGCAGGTCGATCGACCAGTACGGCACGATCGTCCACGGCACGAACGGGATCGCGTGCTCCCAGCCGAACGCGAAGGTCGGCACCGCCACGCGGCGCGCGGCGAGCCAGTTCGCGAAGCCGTAGGTCGAGAAGAACACGGCGCCCATCACCGCGAGCCAGCCGAGACGCAGCGCGAACGACGCGTCGCGTGCGCCGGCCGCCGACGCCTGCGCCGCCAGGCCGCGCGCGTCGCCGCCGAATTCGCTCATGACGCGTCGACCCGCTGCGCGAGGCTGACCGTGAAAATGCCCATTTCGTCGATCCGCTGGTCGAGCTTGCGGAACCCCGCGCGCGCGACGAGTTCGTCCATTTCGGCCTGCGAGCGGCGGCGCATCACCCAGGTCGCCTCGCCGCGGTGATTGTTCAGTGCGCGTGCGATGAATTCGAGCTGCGGATGCCACGGCTGCCCCGTATAGACGAGATAACCGCCCGGCGGCACGGCCTGCGCGAGCCCGCGCAGCGAGCGCTCGATCAGCGCGTTCTCGCCGAACAGTTCGTAGAGGCCCGACACGATCGCGAGCGTCGGACGCGGCTCGAGCGTCGCGAGCGACGCCTCGTCGAACGCGTCGCCGCGCTCGAAGCGCGCGATCGGCTCGAGGCCGCGCTGCGCGATCAGCACGCGCCCGGCCTCGACGTTCGGCGGGCTGTAGTCGCGCAGCGTGATGTCGTCGGGCGCCGCGCCGTCGCGCTCGGCGGCCGACGCGATCGCGTCGAGCACGTAGCGCCCGTGCCCGGCCGCGATGTCGACGATCCGCACCGGCGTGCCGTGGCCGCGCAGGCGGCCGATCGCCGCGCCGATCAGCTCCTGCAGATGCACCTTGCGCTGGCGGATGCCGACCCAGCCCGGCGAATCGAGATACGTGCGATCGATCAACGCGCCGACGCCGAGCCGCCCCTGCGCGCGGTTGCGGTACACGTAATCGAGCGTCGAGCCCGAATCGAAACCGAGCCGCAGCCCGAGCGCGATACCGTCCGACAGCGCGCCGCCGGCCTTCAGGCCGGCTCGCGTGAGCGCCCAGTACGCACGTGCGAACGCATTCGCGGGCGGGCGGCCGAGCGCCGCGTATTCATCGTGGAACGCACCGCGCCGGTCGGCATCGGCGAGCGACACGCGCGGGCTCGGCGCATCGAATTCGCGCAGCACGAATGCGCGCAGCGGCGCGAGCGCCTGCGCGCGATCGCGTTCGCCGAGCGTGTCGTGATAGAAGCCCGGCAGCACGATGCGCTCCTTGCGCGCGGCGCCGAGGCGTTCGAAGAAGCGGTCTTGCGGGCCGCGATGCACGACCCAGTCGGCGCCCGAGATCAGCAGTTGCGTCGGCACGGTGATCGCGGCCGCATCGGCGACGATCCGCTGCGCGGTGTCGTGCAGGTCGAGCAGCATGTTGACCGCGATCGGCCGCGTGATCAGCGGATCGGACGCATAACTCGCGATCCGCTCGGGATCGTGCGTGAGGAATTTCGGTTTCACGTAGCTGTTCACGTAGAACAGCCCGCGCAGCTTGTGCATCAGCCGCAGGCCCGGCCGCGCGAACGGCACGTAGAGCTTGATGTGAAACGCCGGCGACGCGACGACGAGCGCGCGGATCGGCGGCGCGTAGTCGTGCACCCAGGTGGCCGCGAGCACCGCGCCGACGCTCTGGCCGACCACGGCCATGTCCTCGATCGCGATGCCGTGCGTGTCGCGGATATGTTCGACGAAGGTCTGCAGGTCGCGTACCGACGCGGCCGCGCTCGGGCTGTAGCCGCGTGCGCCGGGCGAGCGGCCGTGGCCGCGCGCATCCCACGCGAAGAACGCGAAATCCGGCAGGTCGAGCTCGTCGACGAGATGCGCGACGCGTGCCGAATGTTCGTGGCCGCGATGCAGCAGCACGATGGCGCCGCGGCAGCGCGGGCCCGTTGCGGGCCAGTGACGATAGAACAGCGTTTCGCCGTCGTGCGTGATGAAGTCGGCCTCGCGGGCCAGGCGTGCGCTCATGCGTTTTTCTCTCGTTTCGTTATTCGAATCATGGTGCGCCGCCCTCCGGCGCCCGGTACCGCCACTGCCTTTGACTGCCTTGACTACCCTTTCAACCGCCCTTTTCCGCGATGCCGGCCTGCACGCGCCGGACCACGGTCACGATCGACAGCACGATCAGCAGCCGCCACAGCCATGCGGCGACGCCGCCGACCGGAAACCCGAGCCCGATCCACAGCGCGAACGCGCCGAGGGCGAGCGCGCGGTCGCTCTTGCCGAACGGGCCGTCGTAGCGGCGGCTCACGCCGACCAGCGGGCCGATCAGCCCCGCGCATTCGACGATCACCGCCGTCAGCGCGAACAGCCAGACGTCTGCCGGAGCGAACGCCGGAATCGCGAGAAACGGCAGCACCAGCGCAACATCGGACACGACGTCGCCGAGTTCGTTCAGGTACGCGCCGAGCGTGCTTTTCTGGTTGTGCTCGCGCGCGAGCATCCCGTCGATCGCATTGAGCGCCATCCGCACGAACAGCCACAGCGGGATCAGCAGGAACAGCGCGCGGGCAAACACGCCGAGCCCGGCGAGCGCGCCGACGACGATCGAGCCGCCGGCCGCGAACAGCGTGACCTGGTTGGCCGTGACGCCGCGCTCGGCGAGCGAGTTCGCGAACGGGCGCAGGCGGTTCTGGAATTTGGGTTTGAGTGCGTAGAGGCTCATCGTTTCGTATTCGTTCTATTCGCGCGGCACAGTCGGACACCTTTCCCGCCGCCATGCCCCGGGCGGCGAAACGGCCCTGGACGGCCTTCCATGGACGGCCCTAATCGTCGCCGAGCGGCCTCGATGCGTCAAGCATGCGCCCGGCGCGCAAGCGCGGCGCCAATCTGGCGTTTTTGACGGAAACTCGCGATAATCCGCTGGCCCGAGCGCAGCACGATCCATTCGAACTGCAAACGGGCACTCGTGCAACAGCCGATTATCACGCCGCCGACCGGCGCATTCGCCGCGACGCAACAGCGTGTGGCGGCGAATCGTCCGATTATCGCGGACCTGCGACAGGCAGCCACGAATTTGAAAAAATTTAAACAAGGGCCGTCCGGCGCGCATCCTGCCGCGCCGGCATTCCGGGGTCCCGCCCGCCGCGCAAGCGCCGCGGGCCATGCAGGCAGGCAGGAGGCACGACGCCGATGAACATACTCAACGTCTGGCAGCGCGACTTCCTGCTGTCCATCGTGCGGCTCGTCGCCGGCGCGTATCCGGTCTGGCATCAGGCGCCGCCGTCCCCCACGCAGAAGATCTACTTCTCGAACCACACGAGCCACATCGATACGCTCGCGATCCTCGCCGCGCTGCCGCGCGACGTGCGCGCGGTCGTGCGGCCCGTCGCCGCGCGCGACTACTGGGACAGCAGCGACGCGAAGCGCCACATCGCGCAGAAGCTGCTGAACGTCGTGCTGATCGATCGCCACCGGGAATCCGGGGGCGACCCGCTCGACCCCGTGCGCGACGCGCTCCGGCAGGGCCATTCGATCATCATCTTCCCGGAAGGCACGCGCGGCGCCGAAATCCTGCCGCAACCGTTCAAGAGCGGGCTGTTCCACCTCGCGACCGAGTTTCCGGACGTCGCGCTCGCGCCCGTCTATCTCGAGAACCTGCAACGGATCATGCCGAAGGGTGCGATCTGGCCGGTGCCGCTGATCTGCAAGGTGCACTTCGGCGCGAACGATGCGCTCGGTGCCCAGGAAGACAAGCCGACGTTCCTCGCCCGCATGCGCGACGCGGTCGTCGCGCTCGCGCCTCCGCAGCGGCCGGCCGGCTGAACACCGCCCCCTCCTTTCCCTTTTCCGGATATCCCCCATGCGAACTCTCTTCTGGGAACTGGTCGCGGGCGTCACGGGCGTGCTCGTCATCGCCACCGTGATCGGCGCGATCCTCGGCGCGCGCAGCGGCGGCACGAGCGCGACCATCGTCAACCTGAACCAGCGCATCCGTGCGTGGTGGGCGATGATCGCGATCATGGTCATCGCGATCAGCCTCGGCAACAACGTCACGTATCTCGTGTTCGCGGTGCTGTCCTACCTGACGCTGCGCGAATTCATCACGCTCACGCCGACGACCGCGAGCGACCACACGACGCTGTTCATCGCGTTCTTCGTCGCGATCCCCGTGCAATACCTGCTGCTCGGGATCAACTGGTACGGGATGTACTCGATCTTCGTGCCTGTGCACCTGTTCTTCGCGATGTCGCTCGTGTCGGCGCTCACGCAGGACACGCGCGAATTCCTGAGCCGCAACGCGAAGATCAACTGGGCGCTGATGGTGTGCGTGTACGGGCTGAGCCACGCGCCGGCCGTGCTGATCCTCGACATTCCGCGCTACACGGGACAGAACGCGCTGCTGCTGTTCTTCTTCCTGCTCGTCGTGCAGATCAGCGACGTGCTGCAGTATGTCGTCGGCAAGCTGTTCGGGCGCCGCAAGATCGCGCCGCAGCTGTCGCCGTCCAAGACGATCGAGGGGTTCGTCGGCGGCGGGCTGCTCGCGACGCTGTGCGGCGCGTCGCTGTATCGCGTGACGCCGTTCAGTTTCGGCGCCGCGTTCGGGATCTCGCTCGCGATCGTGATCGCGGGCTTCGTCGGCGGCCTCGTGCTGTCGGCCGTCAAGCGCTCGCTCGGCACCAAGGACTGGGGTTCGATGATCGCGGGCCACGGCGGGATGCTCGATCGCGTCGACTCGATCTGCTTCGCCGCGCCGGTGTTCTTCCACCTCGTGCGGTATCTGTACGTGTGACGCGCGGGCGGCACCGCGCCGCCCGTTCCTTCGCGCGAACGGTCAGTATCCTGCGCGCAACGCCTTCGGCACCACGTAGCGGCCGCGTGCCGCGTCGAACGTCACCGTGTAGCGCGCGTGAATCGCCTTGCCGCCGCGGGAGCCCGTTTCCGTGACCGTCAACGGATAGACGTCGCCGGTGCCGGTCGTGTCGGGCACGATCGAAAACGTGCGGCTCTCGCAATGCGACTTCGCGTTCCCGCAATCGAGCGACCCCGTGTTGTCGAGCGCTTCGTCGATGCGCGGCGCCGCCTCGACGATCGCGTTGCCGACCGGCAGCCAGATCGATCGCATCGCCATCGTATAGCCCTGCAGCGTGACGCCGTCGCCGATCGTGAAGCCGAACAGGTGCGGGCCGTACCGCTCGATGCGCACCGTACCCGGCTCGCCGCGCTTGCCGGACGCAATATCCGTCTTCTTCACCACCGGCTCGAGCGTCTTGCCGTCCGCCGCGGGCTTCAGCACGTACAGGTCGATGGTGCCCGTCGTGCCGTCCGAATCCATCCCCGGCATGCCGTCCTGCACGGCGGCCTCGGTCTCGCCGCACACCGCGAGCAGATACCGCGGGCCGTCGGCGGTCGCGACGCGCAGCGACCCGCACGGCGAATAAATGAAATCGCCCGCGTCCGACTGCCAGCCCTTGCGGTCCGCGCGCCAGTTACCGTAGTTGTTGTGGAGGAACGTGCGCAGCAGACGGTCGGCCGCGACCGGCTCGACCGCCTGCGCCGTCGCCGGCAGCACCGACGCCGGCACCGCACACGCAACGGACAGCGCCAGGCGTCGCAACAGGGGATGAACCGATGAAATCATGTCGGCGTCGGCAGGAACGGAAAGCGGTACGCGAAGTGAACGGCTGGCGGCATCAACGCGTCACCGCGGTTGCGCGACCGGTTCGGGATCGAACGCCGCCAGCCCCGGCCATGCCGCCCGCCCCCACACACCGTCACCCGGTGCAAGCCAGCGCTGCAGCGTGGCGTCGTCGAACGCCTTGCCGAACGGGTCGGCGCGAAACCCGGCCACCCACTGCTTGCGGCCCGCGATATACGCGCTACCGAAATCCGTCCAGCTGCCGAAACAATCCTGCGCGCGCTGCGCGTTGAGCAACAGCACACGCCACGCGGTGTCCGGCTCGGTCCAGCCCATCAGCATCGCCACGCGCGCGAGGAACGCCATCCGCGCACAGGCGAACGCGAGTGCGGCACGCGGGTCGTCGGTCGGCTGCAGCGCATGCAGGTCGGCCCGAAACCATTGCGTCTCGAGCACGCGTGCGAGGTGCGCGCGCGCATCGTCGTCCGTCGCGTCGGTGCGCAACTCCATCTGATGCAGCATCTGCGCGCGCAGGAACTTCCGCGACGTGTCGTTCAGGTGGCTCGTATCCGCATCGTCGAAACCCGAGAACCCGGTCGCCTCCACGTACGGATGCGCGAGCAGCAGCGCCCAGTGCTTGCGGGCGGACAAGATCGAATGGCGCGCACCGCGCCGGCGGAGGTAGCGCACGATACGCCACAGCACGAACAACGCGACGATCAGCTTGAATGTCATGGTCTTCGCCCCGTCATTCGCCGGCACTGGCGCCGTGCGGCGCGTCGTAGCCGGGCCAGCGCACGTTCTCGGTCGCAAAGGCGGGACGTGCGTCGTCCCGTTGCGCGGACGGCACCGCGGGCGCCAGCGTCGCGCGCACCGCGTAACGCACCGAGCCGGCACGCGGCGGCCGCGCCTGCAGCAGTTCGGGCTGCCGCGCGGCGACCAGCCACTCGACGGTCGGCGTCGGCTCGGCGAGCCGCCCGAACAATTGCGGATGGCGCGCGACGAGCCGTGCTTGCGACGCGGCATCCGTCACGTCCTCGATCCTGCACCACCCCCACGCCGTATGGACCACGCCGAGCGCGATGCAGTCGGGCGGCGTGTTATCCGTCGTCCCCAGCGTATTCAGGCATGCCAGCACGTCGTCGACATAGCGCTCGACCGGCGGCCGGTTCTGCTTGCCCTTGACCTGATCGACGTCGAGGCCGCCGTCCGCGCGCATCGCGACACTGATCGTGATGTGCGGCTGGCCGCTCGCGTCCCGGAAGCTCAGCAGCCGCAGCGTGCGCGCCTCGATCGCTTCCGCGTAGCGCCCGCCGTAGCCGCCCGTCAGCGCCTGCCGGTCGGCGAACTGGCCGAGGCAATGGCGCATCACGTAACTCTCGAACGCCATTTCGGCGCGCAGCAGCGCGCTGTCGGGCAGGAATTCGACGAAGCGGCCGTTCGCGGTTTCACACCAGGTGCGCAGCGCATCGGGCTGGCTCTCGCGCCAGCCGCGCGCAATCCGGGCCGCCATCTCCGCATGCTCGCGTTCCCACATCGCGAGCGCCTGCGGGCAATTGACACGGTCGAGCTTGCCGTCGAGCCCGGTCCCCTTGCGCGACTCGAGGAACTCGACGAGCGTGGTTTCGAGCGCGAGAAGCTGCGGATCGCCCGGGTCGACCCAGACGACGGGCGCCAGCCTGCCGGCGTCGGCCTCGGCGATCGTCTTCGCGTCCGCACCGAAGCGCCGCGCGACCCACGCCGGCGGCGCGGCGTTACCGAGCGCCTGCCGCGCGTCGTCGAGCGACCCGATCGTGCGTGCCGGCTCGAAGTTCGCGACGACGTGCCGGTAGAAATGGTTGAGCAGCCACGCGCGCACCGCGTCGGCATCGCCTCGCGCGGTGCTGCGCGCGGCGATCGCCGCTTTCAGCGCATCGGCGTTCAGCGCGTTGCGCGGCGCATAGCCGGCCCGCCGACCGACGGCCGTCATTGCCAGAACTTCCACCAGCGCTTGCCCGGCGCGGCCGTCGCCAGGCCCGGCGCCGCAGGCGGCGCACCGGCCTCGCTGATCCGCCGCTCGATCACGTCCATCTTCAGGTCGAGCGGTTCGGCGGCGTGCCGGTTGCCGGCGAGCACCCGTTCGTAGAAATATTTCGCGTCCGGCTGGCGGCCCAGTTCGTACGCCGCGTCGGCGGCCCGGAGCAGCACGTTCAGATCGCGCGACGCGTCGGCCTGCGCACGCGCGGCGTCGTACAGCGCCGATGCCTGGTCCGGATGCGACTCCGACATGTGGGCCGCGAACACGAGGCGGGCAATCAGTGCCTCGTCGGGCAACCTGCCGTCGAGCTGGTCGTGCTCGCGCTGCCAGCCGACGAGGCGCTCGAGCCAGATCGGCAATTCGTTGCAGCGATCGACGCGGTACAGCGCGCGCACCACGTCGCGCACGTACCAGTTCGGCTCGTGCCGGCTGTAACCGTATTCGGCGGCGTAGTGCCACAGCTGCTCGGCGGCTTCGAGCATCTCTTCATCCTTCTCCTGGCACGCGAGCACGTAGCGCACGCCGTCGTAATGCTCGGCAAACGAACTCGCCGCGATCCCGCTGCGATGCAGGACCAGCGCTTCGTCGTAGCGCTCCTCGCCGCGATAGAGGATCGCGAGGTTGTTGCAGAGCATCGAATACAGGTGCGCGCACGCATCGTACGGATGGCCGTTGCCCGTCTCGAAGAAGCGCTCCATGCAGGCGCGGCCCTGCTCGTACGCGGCGATCTTCAGGCGCTCGAGATCGGCGCGTACCGGCGCCTGTTCCGCGGCCGGCAGCGCGTCGATCGCCTCCTCGGCCCTGTCCTCGATCGAGCACGCGTAGCCGTAGCTCCACAAGCCGCTGCGCAGCGGCGGCGGCGGCAGCTTCATCGCGGCGGCGACACCCAACGCTCGAATGCGCGCATCGGTCAGCATGAACCCGGTGCGGTTGTCGTACATCTCGCCTTCCTGCGCGGACGCGAGCAGGCGCGCGGCCTGGGTCGTCGCGTCGATGCGGCCGGTTTCGCCGTCGTAGACGGCCGCGAGCCGCGCGATCCACGGATGGCCGGGCGCGCGCCGCAGTGCGACCTCGCGCGCGGCGTCGGCGATCGCGTAGCGCAACGCGTCGCCTTCGAGCGAGCCGAACGCAGCAAAAATCTCGCCATGCGTCGGCGAACGCGCGGCCAGCGCGTCGGGCCCTTCCGCGCCGAGTTCGACGAGCCGCTCGAGCGTCGGCTGAAAACCCGCTGCGCGCATTGCGCACAGCGGCCACCAGACCGACGTGTCGGTCGGCTCGGCCAGGCGCGCATGGATGATCTGCCCGACCCGGTCGAGCATGCTGCTTTCGATCTGGTACACGTGGAAGAACGCCCTGCGCCCTGCCTCGTCGAAACGGCCCGCCTCGAGCAGCCACGGCAGTTCGTATTCGATGAAGTCGTCTCCGCCGTCCGATTCGAGGCTGTGGCGCGCCATCTCGCAACGGGCCAGCGCGCCCGCGAGATCGCCTTGCGCGTGTGCCGCCCGCGCGGCGAGCCGCGCCAGCCTCACCTCGGCCTCACGGCGAGGCGGCAGCGCCCAGTCGGCAATGCGCGACTCGACGGCCTGGCGAATGGTGTCGAACTGCAGCGGCGCGATCTCGATCATCGCCCGGCCGATCCGCAGCCAGTCGTCGGCGTCGATGTCCTGGTCCGCCGCTGCCGATGCCATCGCAGCCACCGCGGCCTCGGCCGCCGCACGCGCGTCGTCGTCCCGGTCGAGACGCCGCAGTGCCCACGCGCGCAGGCATTGCCGGTTCGCCTCGTCCCACGCGCGAAACGTGGCGCGGTCGGCAATCGCGCGGTTCAGCGCATGCCGCAGTTCGATCGCGTCGAGCGCATGCTCCGCGTGGTCGAATTCGAGCGTATCGAGAATGCGCGCGCGGACGTAGCGATCGGCATCGAGCGTCGGCGACGTGCGCAAGACGTCGTGCATCTGGCCGATCGCCTCGGTGACGGCGTCGTTCTCGCCCAGGTGCCGGGCGACCTGCAGCCGGTATAGCGCGAGTTGCATGCGGATGTCGGGCCGCGCCTCGGGCGGCGCCGCGTCGTGCACGCCCGCGCCGTCCTCGTCGAGCACGGCGCGCGCGGCGGCCGGATCGCCGGCGTGCATCCACAGCGTGTGCAGGCGCGCGATCGCGTCGAGCGAATCGGCACGCAACGGCTGCGCACGCAGTCGTGCCGCAAGGTCGCTCTCGCGGCTCGAATCGCTTTCCTCGAGATCGGCTTCGAGCCGGTTCATCAGTGTGTCGAGCGGCTGGCCCGTCAGGGGCATCGTCGTCATATCGATATTGGAATGGGCGTTTGTAGTTGTATTGGCGCTGGGAGTCATCGACTTCTCCATCTCGGAATCGCGATAGCTTATCAGGAGACGGCGACCGTGCGCGGCCTCGCCATTCGCGTCGCCCGGCGTTACGATCTCGTTCTTCATCCCCGGACAGGTCGATGCGCACGATGCGACGGCGCGACGCGCGCCGACCGGTCCCGCCGATCCGGAAACCGCATGAACCTCACCTTGCAGGATGTCGCGTGGCATCGTTCGGTCGGGCGGCTCATCGAGTCGCTCGACCAGCCGGGCTTCTGGCTGGCGCTGATCCGGCTGATCGAGGAATACGTCGCGGTCGACAGCTGGGTCGTGCTGACCTTCGGCGACGGCCGCCCGCAGGTGTTCGCCGAATGCCCGTACGAAGGCGGCGGCCCCGACCCGCTGTTCCGCGACTACGTGCAGGGCCTGTACCAGCTCGACCCGTTCTACATCGCGAACCGCGACGCGCCGAGGAGCGGCCTGTTCCGGCTGTCGGACGTCGCGCCCGAATGCTTTCGCGATACCGAGTACTACACGCTCTATTTCACGCACAACGTCGTCGAGGACGAGGTGCAGTTCAACGTCGTGCTCGACGACGCGCGCACGCTGTGCCTGTCGCTTGGCAGCAAGCGGCGCTTCAGCCCCGGGCAGGTTGCGCTGCTCGACCTGATCCGGCCGTGGGTGGCCGGGCTGATGCGGCAGCGGCTTGCGTTCGAGCCCGCCTCCGCGGAGCAGGCGCCGCCGCGCCGGGCCGGCACGCACGATGGCTTCGAGCAGGCGATGGCGCGGCTCGGCACGCCGCTCACCGCGCGCGAACTCGACGTGATCCGGCTGATCCTCAGCGGCTGCTCGAACAAGGAAGTCGCGAACAAGCTGTCGATTTCCGCCGAAACGGTCAAGGTGCATCGGCGCAACATCTACGGGAAGCTCGCGATCAATTCGCAATCGGAACTGTTTTCACTGTTCCTGAAGGCGCAGACCGACGGATAGCGCGCTCCGTCGCGCCCGTTTTCGCTCCCCTGCCTGCATCTTTGCGGCGGCCTTCGACGGCCGCGGCCGGATCATGCCGATGCCGATGCCGTCGCGGCCCGGTGCGAACCCGCGAGCTTGAATTCGCCGACCGTCTGCGCGAGCTGAGCCGCCTGCTCGCGCAACAGCGCGGCGGCCGCAGCCGACTCCTCGACGAGGGCAGCGTTCTGCTGCGTCGAGTGATCGAGCTGCGACACGGCCTGGTTCACCTGCGCGATCCCGGTGCTCTGCTCGTTCGCCGCGACCGTCATTTCCGCGATCACGCTCGTGATGCCGCGCACGCCCTCGACGATCTCGTCCATCGTCGTGCCGGCCGTCTTCACGAGCCCCGATCCGCCTTCGATCTTCTCGACGGACGACTGGATCAACTGCTTGATTTCCCTGGCGGCCACCGCGCTGCGTTGCGCGAGCGTGCGCACCTCGCCCGCGACGACCGCGAAGCCTCGCCCGTGCTCGTGCGCGCGCGCCGCCTCGACGGCCGCGTTCAGCGCGAGGATGTTGGTCTGGAACGCGATGCCGTCGATCACGCCGATGATGTTCGAGATCTCGGCCGACGCCTTCGTGATCTCATCCATCGTCGCGACCACCTCGCTCACCACCTCGCCGCCGCGTACGGCAACGCCCGACGCCGATTCCGCCAGCCGGCTCACCTGCGTGGCCGCATCGGCCGAGTTGCGCGCCGTGCCGGCGATCTCCTCGAGCGCCGCCGCGGTCTCCTGCAGGCTCGATGCCGCATGTTCGGTGCGGCTCGACAGGTCCTGGTTGCCCTGCGCGATCTCCGCGCTCGCCACGCTCACGGATTCGCTGAATCCGCGTATCTGCAGCAGGATCGCGCTGATCTTTTCGGCGAACAGGTTGAAGGCCCGCGCGATCTGCGCGGCCTCGTCGCCGCCGTCGGCCGGCAGCCGCTTCGTCAGATCCCCGCTCCCGCTCGCGACGTCGGTCAGCGCGTCGCGCACGAGCAGCACGCGCTTGAATGCCGCGTTCGTCAACGCGCCGACGAGCGCCGCCGCGACGCAGGCGACGACGAGGATCGCAATGAGCGTCGTCGTCGCGACGGCGCGCATGCCGGCCGTCACGTCCGACCGGTCGAGCGCCATGACGAGCGACCAGTCCGTCCCGGCGATCGGGCGCGCGCGGAGCAGCTTGGTCACGCCGTCCACGTCGATCGCCACCGGTTCGGTCGCCTTCTGCAGGCCGGCGAGACGCTCCGGCGTCAGTTCGGGCGACAGCTCGGCGGCCGGCTTCATGATCAGATCGGTCTTCGCGCCCGCGATCAGGCGCCCGCTCTTGTCGACCAGGAACGCGAAGCTCGACGGCGTCGGATGCATCGACGCCACGATCGCGCTCGCGCGCTCCATGTAGAGGCTCGCCGCGAGCACGCCCTTCAGCGTGCCGCCGCGAACGATCGGGGCGGCGAACGCGAACGCGGGCTTGCCGGTCGACGCGTCGCGGTACAACGCCGTGACGACGAGCCGGCCTGCGTCGACCGCCTGCCTGAACCACGGGCGTGCGGTCGGATCGTAGCCGGCCGCGAGCGGGACGTTCGAATACGCGGTGCGATCCGGCAGGCCGAGCGTGAGCACCTGGAATCCGCCCGATTTGCCGAGCAGCGTCAGCGCCGGCAGCGGATCGCCTTCGCCCGGCGTCAGCGTGTCCGCGAGCGCCTGGGTCTGCTGCGCGCGGCTCGCGACCCACTCGTCGAGCGCGAGCGCGTGGCCGGTCAGGACGGACTGCAGGTTCTGGTCGATGGTCGTGTCGTTGTGCTGCTTGACGACGTAGTACACAAGGCCGCCTGTCACGGCCAGGGCCGTGACCACGATGGCGACGCAGGTCGCCAGAATCCGGGCGCGAATCGATGACAGCATGATGACGTTGATCTCCGGTTGCCGCGTTGTTTTCGGTTGGTCAAATGGGCACTCAACCGTCCTTAACGACCGCACGCGATGCAACTTGAGGTTCGACTGGTCAGACCGGCAAAAAAAGTTGAGCCCAGGCCGGCGACAGTACGCGGGATCAATACCCCTGACGGGTTAACACGCCGGCGGGATGGGAAAACCGGCGGTTCGGCGCATACTCGGGCGTTCCGACGTCCAACGTTGCGGAGCCGGCCGCGCCGGCCCCGCCCACCGAAATCGCCCATGAAACTGAAGCTCGACATCGTCCAGCTCGCCGGTCGCGACGGCGACACGCACTACAACCTGCAGCGCACGCTCGACGCGATCGCGACCTGCGCGCCGGGCACCGACATCGTGATGTTTCCGGAAGCGCAGATCACCGGCTTCCTCGATCCGTCGAACCTGGCCGAATGCGCCGAGCCGCTCGACGGCCCGAGCGTCGGCGCGGTCATCGCGGCCGCACGCGCGCGCGACGTTGCCGTCGTGGTCGGGCTGATCGAGAACGACGGCGGCCGCTTCTACAACACCACCGTGTTCGTCACGCCGGACGGCATCGCGCTGCGCTACCGCAAGACGCACCTGTGGGTGAGCGAGCACGGCGTCGTGCTGCCCGGCGACCGCTACGCGACGATCGAATGGCACGGCGTGCGGATCGGTCTGCTGATCTGCTACGACAACGAATTCCCCGAAACCGGCCGCGCGCTCGCCGAACTCGGCGCCGAGCTGATCCTCATCACCGACGGCAACATGGAACCGTACCGCCCGGTCCACCGCACGTCGGCAACGGCACGGGCGATGGAGAACCAGGTGTTCACGGTGGTCGCCAACCGCGTCGGCGGCAGCACGCACGACGTCGTGTTCGCGGGGGGCAGCCTCGCGGCCGATCCGTTCGGCAACCTGATCTTCGAGGCCGGCAACGGCGAATCGCGCCACGCGATCGAGCTCGATTTCGACCAGCTCGCCGCGTCGCGCGCGGTTTACGACTATCGCAGGGACCAGCGCCTGCATATCGCCGGCGAACGTATCGAGCATGCGGACGGGCTTCGCGAGTTGCTGATTCCGTGACGGGGCTGCCCGCCCGGGCGGCGCCGTCCGTCACGCCCGTCACGCCGGCTCCGGCACCTCGATCGCCAGCAGCGCCGAACTGACCGACTTGCCGTGCGCGTCGAGCGCGAGCGAGCGCGTGACGCCGCCACCGAGCGCATCGCGCAGCACGAAATTGAATGCCCCGAGCGCCGGCAGTTCGTACCGCACGACGTCGCCGTGCACGATACCCGCGAGCCACGCCTTCACCGCATCGGCACCCAGATGCGTGCGCAGATGATCGTAATGGCGCGGATCGCGGCAAATCACCGACACGTTCAGCGTATTGCCCTTGTCGCCGGTGCGCGCATGCGCCAGTTCACGCAGTTGCATCATGCCTCCACGAATGAAAACGACGGCGTCACGGCCGCGCGCGGCAGCAGCACCGACTGCACGGCGATCACCTCGCGCGTCGACTTGAACGCCCCGCCGCCGCCGGCCGGCCCGTTCGTATAGAGCGTCTCGACTTCATTGCCGATCCGCGCCGCTTCGCCGGCGCTCGCCGCGCGGCCGGCCACCCGCACACGCACCTCGGCCGGCTCGCCGCGCACGGCCGGCGTCGCGTCGCCATACAGCGCATCGACGCCGATCAGGTCGAAGCGCAGCTCGGTCGCGGCGACGCCGGTCAACGCCAGCCGCTCGCGGACGATCCCGAGCGCGAGACGCGCGCGTTCGAGCGCGCCCGGGCCGCCGTACGAGATCTGGCCTTCGCCGATCCAGCCGTCGACATACGCCACCGACACCTTGAGCGTGTCGGGCCGCGCCGTGCCGCGCCCGCCCGTCACGCGCACGCGGTCCGCCGCCTCCTCGGCGACGGTGACGTGCGTGAAATCCGCGACGACGTCGGGCTGCAGGTACCGCGCCGGATCGTGTATCTCGTAGAGCAGCTGTTCCTTGCAGGTCGCCGCGCTCACGCGGCCGCCCGCGTGCGGCACCTTGGTGATCACGACCGAGCCGTCCGCCGCGACTTCGCCGATCGGAAACCCGAGCCGCTCGAGGTTCGGCACGTCCTTATAGCCGGGGTCGGCGAAATAACCGCCCGTCACCTGCCCCGCGCATTCGAGCAGGTGGCCGACGACCGTCGCCGCCCCGAGCGTGTCCCAGTCGTCCATCCGCCAGCCGAACGCGTGGATCAGCGGTGCGGCGAACAGCGACGGATCGGCGACGCGCCCGGTCAGCACGACGTCCGCGCCGGCCGCGAGCGCGTCGACGATCGGCGCGGCGCCGAGATACGCGTTCGCGGACACGATGCGGTCGCGATACGCGGCGACGTCGTCGCCCGATTCCTCGAAGCGAAACGCGCCGCGCAGTACGACGTCGAGCACGTCGTCGCCTTCGACGGCCGCGACCTTCAGCCCGGCGACGCCGAGCGATTGCGCGATCCGTGCGGTGCGCCGTGCGGCCGCCCGCGGATTCGCCGCGCCCATGTTCGACACGATGCGCACGCCGTTCGGCACGGCAACCGGCAGCACGGCGCGCATCCGCGCCTCCAGCAGCGGGTCGTAGCCGAGCGACGGGTCCTGGCGCCGCGCCTGCTGCGCGATCGCGATCGTGCGCTCGGCCAGGCATTCGAAGACGAGATAGTCGAGCTGCCCGTGTTCGGCCAGCTCGACCGCGGGCTCGATCCGGTCGCCCGAGTAGCCGGCGCCCGCGCCGATGCGCACGCGCCGTTCAGGTTGCTTTGCTGTCATGTCCATACCGTCGTCGTCCGGCGGGTGCGCCGCCGGTGAAAATCAAAAGATGCCCAGCACGACGCACGCGATCGTCATCACGATCGACGCGCCGAACAGCAGCGGAAACGTGAACTTCTGGTGCTCGGCCAGCTCGATGCCGCACAGGCCGACGACGAGGAAGGTCGCCGGCGTCAGCGGGCTGACCGGGAAACCGGTGGTCATCTGGCCGAGCAGCGCGGCCTGCCCGACCTGCACGGCCGGTACGCCGAGCTGGCCGGCCACCTCCGCGATCACGGGCAGCACGCCGAAGTAGAACGAATCGGGATCGAACAGCATGCTGAGCGGCATCGACGCGAGGCCGAGCGCGACCGGGATGTGGCCGGCCATCGACGGCGGCACGAAGCCGACCGCCGCCTGCGCCATCGCCTTCAGCATCCCGCTGCCCTGCATGATCCCCGTGAACACGCCGGCCGCGAGCAGGATGCCGGCCATCATCAGCGCCGCGCGCGCATGCGCGTCGATGCGCTTCCTCTGCATGTCGACGTCCGGGTAGTTCACCATCAGCGCGATGCACAGCCCGACCATGAACATGATCGCCGGCGGGATCTTCTCGCCCATCACGACCATCGTGCCGAGCACGACGAGCGTCAGCACGAGGTTGAACCAGAACAGGTGCGGCCGGCGCAGCGCCTGCTCGTCGGGCGTCAGCTCGCGGGTCGGCAACGGAATCGTCGCATCGTCGCGCGACAGGCCGAGCCGCGTCTCCTCGCGCCGCCCGAGCCAGTACGCGACGCCGAACACGAACACGAGCCCGATCGCCTGCACCGGGATCAGCGGATTGAACAGCGCCGACACGGGCAGATGCAGCGAAGCGGACGCGCGGATCATCGGCCCCGTCCACGGCAGGAAGTTGATGCCCGCGGCCATCGACACCGCGGCGGCCAGCACGCGCCGGTCCATCTTCAGCCGGTCGTACAGCGGCAGCACGGCCGGAATCGTCACGAGGAAACACACGGCGCCCGAGCCGTCGAGGTGGATCAGCAGCGCGAGCAGCGTCGTGCCCATCACGATGCGCGTCGGCCGCGTGCCGACCGCGCGCAGGATCCGGTCGATGATCGGGTCGAGCGTGCCGGCGTCGGTGATCGTGCCGAAATAGAGGATCGCGAACACGAACATGCCGACCACGGGCGCGAGGCCCTTCAGCCCGTCGACGACGAACTTGCTGGTGTGCAGCCCGAAGCCGCCGATCAGCGATGCGGCGATCGGCACGATGATCAGCGCGACGAGCGGCGACATCCGCTTCGACAGAATCGCGGCCAGCAGCACGACGATCGTGCCAAGCCCGAGTAACGGCAGCATCCGTGTCTCCTACCTTGTCTTTTGTTGGAGACGAGCGTAAGGTCGGCGCAGCGATAGCACAATTGAAATGATTTGATCGCAGCAATCACGAACCGTTATGGATCTGAATCTTCGCGACATTCGCGCGTTCGTCACCGTCGCGCACGCCGGCAACTTCACGCGCGCCGCCGCGCGGCTGCACCTGTCGCAGCCGGCGCTGACCGTGCAGATCCGCCGGCTCGAGGAAATCGTCGGCGCGCGCCTGTTCGACCGCAACAGCCGCAGCGTCGCGCTCACGCAGACCGGGCGCGAGCTGCTGCCGCTGCTGCAGCGTTCGCTCGACGACATGGAGCGCGTGCTGCGCGACGCGCGCGCGCTCGGCGAAGGCACGAGCGGCACGGTGCGGCTCGCGTGCCTGCCGACCTTCGCGTCCAGCGTGCTGCCGGAGCTGATCCAGTCGTTCCGGCGCGACGTGCCGCGCGCGGGCTTCGAGATCCGCGACGGCGTCGCGAGCCTCGTCACCGCGCTCGTGCGCAACGAGGAAGCCGATCTCGGACTGACGGGCGGCGACACGTTCGATGCGTCGCTGGAGGTACTGTATGCGGGCGCCGACCGGCTCGTCGCCGTGTGCCCGAAGGATCATCCGCTCGCGCGCAAGCGCCGCGTGAGCACCGCCGATGTCGCGGCCGTGCCGCTCGTGCTCACCGCGCAGGGCACGAGCGTGCGCAGCGTCGTCGATGCCGCGCTGGACGCGGCCGGCTGCACGCCCGACATCGCGTGCGAGCCGACCTACATGATGACGGCCGTCGCGATGGTGCGCGGCGGGCTCGGCGTGACGATCCTGCCGGCGACCGCGCGCGAGGTGCGCGCCGAGCCCGAGCTGGTGGCGAAGCCGATCGACGATCCCGCGTTCGTGCGGCCAATCGCGCTCGTCACGAAGCGCGGCCGCACGCTGCCGCGCGTCGCGCAGGCGTTCGCGGAAACCATGCTGACGGAATTGAAAAAGCGCGCGTGAACCGCGCGCCCGGATCGGGACAGCCCGCCCGGGTGATGCCGGGTTCGGCTTACTTCACGTCCGGATCGACGTGCAGCGATTCGCCGATCGCATAGAAATTGCCGCCCGCGATGTAGTGCAGGCTGCGCAGTGCCGGATCGGCCGATTCGAAATACCAGTGACCGTCGCGGAACACGCGCGTGTCGGACCACGCCGCGACCACCTCGCCGATGAACAGGTCGTAGGTCTGCTGATTGTGCGGCTCGGGAACCAGCCTGCACGCGAGCCAGCCCGAGCAGCCGGCGACGAACGGCAAGTCGTGGCCTTCTACGTCGAACAGCGTGACGCCCGCCTCGCGCAGCTTGTCCGGACGCTCCGCGAGACTGTGGCTGCCGACCGCGTGCGTGAGCTGCAGTTGCGCGGCCGTCGGCACCTGGATCACGAACGTGCCGCTGCGCTCGACGAGCTCGCGCGTCTTCGCGGACTTGTCGAGCACGACCGTCAGCTTCGGCGGCAGGAAGTCCAGCGCGCACGCCCACGCGGCGGCCATCACGTTGTCGACGCCGTCGTGGCGGGCCGACACGAGCACGGTCGGGCCGTGGTTGAGGAGACGGTAGGCTTTCTTCAGCTCCACCGGAGCGATGTGACTGTCCATACGGATTCCCTGGAGAACGGCGCGCACGGACGGATGCCGTGCGGCGCGCGGCGCCGGCCGGTGCGCAGGTGCGCAGCCGCGCCGAAGGCCGCATTCTCGCACCCAATTTCAATCGGTGCCGACAACGCCGCCGGTCACTTCGCGAACAACTGGCCGATATCGCGGAACGCCTTGAATTCGAGTGCATTGCCGCACGGATCGAACAGGAACATCGTCGCCTGTTCGCCGACCTGCCCCTGGAAGCGCACATACGGCTCGATCACGAAGGTCACGCCGAACGATCTCAGCCGCTCGGCCAGCGCTTCCCAGCTCGCCCAGTCGAGCACGATCCCGAAATGCGGCACCGGCACGTCGTGACCGTCGACCGCGTTCGTATGCGCGCTTTCCTGCGATGCGGTCTTCGGATGCGCGTGGATCACGAGCTGATGCCCGTAGAAGTCGAAGTCGACCCACTGCGCGCTCGACCGCCCCTCCGCCAGCCCGAACACACGGCCGTAGAAATCGCGCGCGGCCGCCAGGTCGTAGACCGGGATCGCCAGGTGAAACGGGGAAAGACTCATGGTTGCCTCGTGATGGAACGCTCGCGTGGCGCGAGGACGGCACCATGGTAGTCAAGGTCGATCGAAAATCAAATCAATATATAGTTTCGTCATTCACAAACGGAATTGATGAATGATCCGCGAACTGAGAACCCTCGTCGCCGTCGCCCGGGAAGGCACGTTCGCCGCGGCAGGCCACCGTATCGGGCTCACGCAGGCGGCCGTCAGCGCGCAGATGCAGCGTCTCGAAGCCGAGCTCGGCTTCGCGCTGTTCGACCGGCAGGGCCGGTCGGCGCGGCTCAACGAAATGGGCCATCACGTGCTCGGCCAGGCGCAGGCGCTGCTCGGCATGTATGAGAACCTGAGCTCGACGGCCCCCGGCTCGCCGGCCGCGGTGCGCGTGACGATCGGCGCGATCGCGTCGGTGCAGAGCGCGCTGCTGCCGGCCGCGCTCGCCGATTTCCATCGCCGGCATCCCGCGTGCCGCACGCGCGTGATACCGGGGCTGTCGATCGAGCTGGTCAACCGGGTCGACGCGGGCGAGATCGACATGGCCGCGATCATCCGGCCGCCGTTTTCGCTGCAGAGCGACCTGCACTGGACGACGCTCGCGCAGGAGCCGTTCCGGCTGATCGTGCCGCGTGGCGTGAAAGGCAAGGACTGGGCCGAACTGCTCGCGCGCGAACCGTTCGTGCGCTACGACCGCGCATCGTTCGGCGGACGCCAGGTCGATCGTTTCCTGAAAAAGATGCACCTCGCGGTGCGCGACACGTGTGAGCTCGACGAACTCGACGCGATCGTCAAGCTGGTCGGGAACGGCGTCGGCGTCGCGATCGTCCCGCAGACCGCCGTCTATCGCCGCTGGCCGGCCGGCGTGCGCGCGATCGACCTCGGGCACCATACATTCCACCGCGACATCGGGCTCGTGCACCGCGCGCGGCGGACGATGTCGGAGCCGGCGCAGCAGCTCGCGCAACTGATCGAAGCGGCGTCACGACGGCGCGCGCCGCCGCAGGCGGCATAGCGCCGACGTCGTCGGTCAGCGCCGCCCGGCCGCCCAGTCGACCGCCGCATCGAACAGCGCGACGCCGGCCGGCGACAAGTTCGCGAACGTGTCGTTGTCGAGGAAGAACATCACGCGGCGCGCCGGCGCGAGCGCTTCATAGTCCATCGTCGCGCCCTTCTCGTACGCGAAGATCGCGGCCTTGTCGGGTTGGCCGTACACGGTCGCGATCGTGATCGCGCCGAGCCCCGGCTTGCCCCAGCTCATCGGCGCCTGCTTGCCGTACACGCTGGTCGCGCCGGCCGGCAGCCCGGCCGAGATCGGGTGCGGCGCATTGACGAGCCACAGGTAGCGTTCCTTGCCCGTTTCGCCGAAGTCGACGTCGTGACGCTTGCCCGTCATCGCGAGATCGTCGAGCAGGTCGTTTTCCCACGTGACGAGCGGCTTGTCGAGCGTGCGCCAGCCGGGCCGCACGTTCTTCGACGACACCGTCGACGAGATCACGACGAGGTCGGCGTCGCGCGCCGCGTCGGGCGTCGAGGACTCGTCGATCAGGCGCACCGCGTAGCCGCGTTCGCCGAGATGCTGGCCGATGCGTTCGTCGACCTTCAGGTTCGGGCCGCGCAGCTGCACGAGCATCGCGACGCGCGTGACGGCCTGCGGTGCATCGGCCGCCCGCGCGGGCGCAGCCACCCCTGCCCCGAGGCCCAGGCCCGCGCCGATCGCGAGCACCGAGCCCGCGATCGCGCGCAAGGCGCGGCGCCGCGCACCGGCGGCACCGGTGGCAATGGCGCGCACGGCGCCGGCCTTCATGTTCCGGTTCATCTGGATCTTCTCCGAAGCCGCGCGCCGCCGTGACGGCCGCGCGGCGATTGCGTGGTCAGAACTGCAGCGTGGTGAGCAGCGACACCTGTCGCGCATCGCCGATCGCGACGAAATAGCGGTTCGCGCTCGACGGGTAATAGGTGCGGTTGAAGAGGTTCTTCACGTTGAGCTGGAACGACAGCTTCTGCTTGCCGATCCGCGTGTCGTAGGTCGCGAACGCGTCGGCGAGCACGTACGACGGCAGCGTGAAGCTGTTCGCCGAATCGCCGGGCCGCGCGCCGACGTAGCGCACGTCCGCGCCGATGCGCAGGTTGTCGCCGCCGGCCAGCGTGCCGACATCGTAGACGGCCGCGAGCGACGCCGTATGGCGCGCGACGTTCCACAGCTGGTTGCCCGCGTAAAGCGGATCCTCGGTCGTCTTCGCGTCGATGTACGCGTAGCTCGCGATCACGTTCACGCGCTCGCCGATCCGGCCCGACACGTCGAGCTCGATCCCGCGCGAGCGCGCCTTGCCCGACGTGCGCCAGTCGGTCAGCTTGGTCGCGTCGTTGTATTGCGACACGAGCACGTTCTTCTTGTCGATGTTGAAGAGTGCCAGCGTGCCCGTCATCCCGCCCGGCAGGTCGAGCTTGCCGCCCACTTCCCACGCGGTCGCTTCCTCGGGCGGCGTCGCGCCGTCGATGATGTAGCCCGTCATCGGCGCGATCGACGAAGACGGCTTCAGCGACTGCGAATAGCTGCCGTACAGCGAGAACGTATCGGTCCACTTGTAGACGACGCCCGCGCGCGGCAGCCACTTCGAGCCGCTGAGATCGGTGTTCGCGGTGAACGGCCGGCCGCGCCCCGCGACCTGGTTGTACGTGATGTAGCGCAGCCCGCCCGACACGATCCACTTGTCGGTCAGGTGGATCGTGTCCTGCACGAACGCGGACGCATCGTGCAGCGTGTCGGTCTGGTCGCTGTCGCTCGCGGACACCGTGCTCGACGGCGGCAGCAGCCCGTAGACGGGATCGACATAGCTGAACGGCGTCTTCACGGCCTGCCGCAGCATGTCCTTGCGGTAGATGCGACGGTATTCGGTATCGAAGCCGACCTGCACGTCGTGCCGCATCCCGCCGAGCACCAGCTTGCCGTTCACGTAGCCGATCCCGTAGCTGTCGGTGCTGAGCGAGCCGTGCGTCGCATCGTTGCTGCGCGACAGCGTGCCCTTCACCGGATCGACGCCCGTCGTGCGCAACTGGTTCGCGTCGTAGGTCTCGCGGTTGTAGCTGTAGCCGAGATGCGCGCTCCAGTCCGCGTTGAACTGGTGATCGACGCTCAGCTGCGCGAGGTGCGATTCGCCGTCCATGTTGTTGAACGGCTCGTCGAGGCGCCGCCGCGCGGGGATGTCGAGCGGCGCGTTGGTACGCGGATCGAGCGCCGTGCCGCGATCGAACGGCGAATGGAAGGTCCGGTACTGGTAGGACACCACGACCTGCGTATCGCGGCCGTACCACGCGAGCGAGGGGGCGACGAAGGTCTGCCGGTATTCGCCGAAGTTGCGCCAGTACTGCTCGTTCGATTGATCGACGATCAGCCGGTACGCGAGCCGCGAATCGCCGAGCGGCCCCGTCGAATCGAAGGTCGCGCTGCCGCCGTTCTTGCCGTGCCCGAACGTCGACGCGCCGAGCGAGATCGCGTTGTAGCGCACGAGCTGCGGCTGTTTCGTGACGACGTTGACCACGCCGCCCGGATCCATCAGCCCGTACAGCAGCGACGTCGGCCCCTTCAGCACCTCGACGCTGTCGACCGCCGCGTTGAACGCGCGCCCCTGCACGAGCGGCATCCCGTTCTGCATGACCGAGCCGTCGCGATTGCCGCCGAAGCCGCGCTTCATGATCGTGTCCTGCGTGCCCGCGAGCGTGTTGCCCTGCGTGATGCCGCTGACGTTGCCGAGCGCGTCGTCCAGATTGCGCGGACGCTGGTCGCGCAGCACCTGCGCCGGCACGATGTTGACGGCCTGCGCGGTGTCGAGCAGCGGGATGTCGGAACGCAGCACGCCCGCCTCCTTCGGCGCGCGATAGCTTTCGGCGCGCAGCGCGCTGTCGCGCACCGTGATCGCCGGCAACTCGGCGCCCGCGGCCACGCCGGCCGCCACGGGTCGTGCGACCGTGCCGTCCGCGCGCTTCAGCGTGTAGCCGCCGCCGGACTGCCGCAACGCGACGAGCCCCGTGCCTGCCAGCAGGCGGTCGAGCGCCCCGTCGACGTCGAAGCGGCCCTGCACGCCGCCGCTCGTCAGGCCGGCCGTCAGCTCGGCCGGAAACGCGAGCAGGATGCCCGCGTCGCGGCCGAACCGGTTCAGCGCCGCTTCGAGCGGCCCGGCCGGAATGTCGAACGCACGGCGTGCCGCGCGCTGCGCGGCCGGCGCCGCATCGGTGCCGGTGTCGGCCAGCGCGGGCAGCGGCAGCAGCGCGGACACCAGGACGGCACCGGCGAGCCGGCGCGCGAGGTGCCCGGGCGCGGCAGGTGCGGCCGGGCGCGCGGCGCGCGGCAGATGTCGGTCGGGCGCCGGACGGCGCCGATACGTGAGACGGATGGAAACCATGATCGGGAAGTCGGTGGACGATGAGCCAGTGCTGCTTTCATTACCCATGTCACGCGAACATCGAGAAACAGCTCAGGTCGGCGGAAATTTTTTTCGACACGCTCAGGAACGGGCCGGCACGACCGTCGCCCAGTAGCGCGTCAGGTAGTGCACATCGATCGGCAATGTCGCCTTCAACGTGTCGAGCACACGCGCGGGATCGTCGAGCGGATAGGTGCCCGACACGCGCAGGTCGGCCACGGCCGCATCGCAGCGCAGGCTGCCGCGGCGATAACGGTCGAGCTCGGCGACGAGGTCGGCCAGCCGCATGCGCGACGCGACCAGCATGCCGCCCGTCCACGCGGACGCATACGCATCGAGCGGTGCCTGCACGCCGATCGCATCGCGCGTGAAATCCGCGCCCTCCCCGGCCGCGATCACGCGCGCGCCTGCCGCCGCATCGTCCGGTTGCACGCGCACGGCACCGGCGAACACTTCGACCCGCGTCGCGCCTTCGCGCTGCCGCACCGCGAAGCGTGTACCGAGCGGCCGCAACTCGCCTTGCGCGGTCGCGACGACGAGCGGCCGCGCGGGCACGCGATCGTCGTGGCCGCTCGTCACCATGATCGTGCCGCGCAGCAGGCGCAGGCCGCGCGCGGCGGCGTCGAAGCGCACGTCGAGCGCCGTGTCGGTATCGAGGACGACGACCGTGCGATCCGCGAGCGTCACCGTGCGCCGCTCGCCGACCGCCGTTCGCAGGTCTGCCGGCCAGATCGCCGCGCGCCGCGCGGGCTCGGCCATCCATGCGGCGCCGCCCGCGAACAGCAGGACGGCCAGCGCCTTCACGGCCGCGCGGCGGCGGCCCGCACGCGGCGACAGCAGCGCCGCGTGCGCGGCCTGCGGGTCGAGCCCGGCCGTGAGCCCGCCCAACCTGTGCTGCATCGTTTCGATATGGCGCCATGCCGCGTCGTGCGCCGGATCCTCCGCGCGCCAGCGCGCGAGCGCGGCGTCGAACGCTTCGCCGGTGCGGCCGGCCTGCCGGTCAACCCACCATTCGACCGCGCGACGCGCAACCTGCGGCGGCACCGCCGGCGCTCCCGGGGCGGCCATCGGTCAGGCCGCCATCGCGAAGAAACACTGCGTGCCGGCCTTCACGAGATAACGCTTCACCGTCGCGAGCGACACGCCGAGTTCGCGCGCGATCTCGGCCTGCGTGAGCCCGTCGAGTTGCGCGAGCAGGAACGCACGCTTCGCCGCGAGCGGCAGGCCGTCGAGCAGCCGGTCGATTTC
The DNA here is from genome assembly GCF_004803625.1 of Burkholderia sp. LS-044. Taxonomy (NCBI): domain Bacteria; kingdom Pseudomonadati; phylum Pseudomonadota; class Betaproteobacteria; order Burkholderiales; family Burkholderiaceae; genus Burkholderia; species Burkholderia sp. LS-044. The sequence continues at coordinate 539,751 of NZ_SSWO01000004.1, read as the reverse complement.
GAGCAGCGTCTCGAACACGACGGCCCGCTCCTCCGGCGACGGCGCATGCGCTTCGGGGCGCTGCGCGAGCGCATCGAGATACGCGCGCTCGATCTGCTCGCGCCGCCAGTGGTTGCTCAGCACGCGCTGCGCGACCGTGGTGAGGAACGCGCGCGGCTCGTCGGCGGCGATCGGCTCGTCGCGTGCGAGCAGGCGCATGAAGGTGTCGTGCGCCAGATCGGCCGCGCGGTGCGCGCAACCGAGCTTCCGGCTCAACCAGCCGCGCAGCCACGCGTGGTGGCCGGTATAGAGGGCGTCGATTTCTCGATGGAGGGACAGCTGGTCAGCAGACATGGCCGGGTTCCGGGGTGCGCAGGCGTCAACGATCTTGTAAATGAGAATGATTATTATATACAAGACCGGATCGACGACCGGCGTGCCACGCGCGCAACGACAACGCGACAGGAAGGGAGACGCCGCCGCGATGCCGTCGCCCGACGCGTCGTTAACACATTCATTACACCGCGGCCAAATCGATTCATTAAATAGTTATTTGACGGATCGATAACAATATCCGGGCCGCCTCGACGCCCCGTCAAATCGATCGAGATTATCGCGAGATATGCAAGCCGGAATGGCCAAATTGCGAAATGACAATCAATTGATACGCAATTTTCAATAATTCAAATCCCTCGATCGTCGAGACTGGAGCACATCCCTGTCTGCCTCAAGCCACAAAAGAGAATTCCGTTTTTCCGTTTTAATCGCACTCGGTAGTCTCCTGCCATTCCGGATCACGAATACAAGCCAATGCGCAAGGAGATGAAATGAAACGCACGACCCTCTCGCTGATTTCCATCGCGTCATTCGCGGCGATACCCGTCGCGCACGCGCAGTCGAGCGTCACGCTGTATGGCGTGATCGACACGTCGATCACCTACGTGAACCATGCGCAGGGCAAGGACAACGCGTGGATGCTCGGCAACAGCAGCGCGGGCAACCTGGCCGGCAGCCGCTTCGGCGTGAAAGGCACCGAGGATCTCGGCGGTGGGCTGAAGGCGCTGTTCCAGCTCGAGAACGGCTTCGACCCGAGCAACGGCCGGCAGGGCCAGGGCGGCCGCATGTTCGGCCGGCAGGCGTTCGTCGGCCTGACGAGCGATCGCTACGGCACGCTCACGTTCGGCCGCCAGTACGATCCGCTCGTCGATCTCGTGCAGGGCATCACCGCCGACAATTATCTCGGCAGCGTGTTCGCGACGCCCGGCGACGTCGACAACTACGACAACAGCTTCCGCGTCGACAACGCGGTGAAGTACACGTCGGCCGTCTATGCGGGCCTGCAGTTCTCCGCGATGTATTCGTTCGGCGGCATCGCCGGCAGCACCGGCGCCGCGCAATCGTATTCGGCCGCCGTGTCGTACAACAACGGGCCGTTCGGCGTCGCGGGCGGGTACTTCCACGCGACCAACAGCCCTGCGTCGAACGGGCTGCGCAACGGCTGGACCAGCTCGTCGGACGGCACCTTCGACGGCCCGATCAACAACGGCTATGCGAGCGCGCATTCGATCGGCATCGCACGCATTGCGGGCCAGTACGTCGCCGGCCCGTTCACGTTCGGCCTCGGCTACAGCAACGCGCAGTACCGCCGCGATGCGAGCTCGGTATTCAACTCGAACGAGCACTACAACACCGGGCAAGGCTTCGTGAACTACCAGGCGACGAACGCGCTGCTGGTCGGCGTCGGCTACAGCTATACGCGCTCGGGCGGCGACACGTCGGCCACCTATCACCAGGTATCGGCCGGCGCGGACTACAACCTGTCGAAGCGCACCGACGTCTACCTGACCGCCGCGTACCAGCACGCAAGCGGCCAGACCGGCGACGGCAACGGCGGCTCGATGGGCGCGCAGGCGTCGATCGGTTCGTACGGCTACGCGGGCACGAGCTCGCAGACGATGGTCAACCTCGGCCTGCGTCACCGCTTCTGATGCAAAACGGCCGGCTGTCCGCCGTGCGGCCGGCCGAATCCGCATCGACCGATACGGCGGCACCGGCCGCCGGCGTGTTTCCCGATCGCCTTTTCATCGCCCATTTCACCCCGGATATCGGCTGCCTGCCGATTTTCATCCGGTTTGATTCAGCACCGATTTCCTGGAACGAATGACGCGATGCGTCAGTATTCCGGCGCCGCCATTGCCCCGGCATTCACCGTGAAATCCGGCCATATTTACCGATAATGCTTCGCCGCACGCCGCGATCGGACACGATAAAAAGGCGTGTCGGGCGCATGGGCAAATGCAAAGGAAAGTTTGACGCGAGCCATTTGCCTGCTCGCTATGGCACACTTCGCGTCTCGCGTAATTTCCTTGCACCGGGCGCCCGGATTCCGCCCCATCCTGCCATGCCGCGTCAGACCACCCGTTCGATCAGCCGAGAAACGCTGAAAATCGCCTCGACGATTGCGCTGTCGTGCGCGCTGCACGGTGTCGCGCGGGCCGATTGCCTCGACGACGCGGCCGCGTTCCAGCACGTGAGCGTCAGCCTGATGCGCGGCATCGCGCAGGTCGAGTCGGGCATGAACCCGAACGCCGTCAACACCAACACGAACGGCACGGTCGACATCGGGCTGATGCAGATCAACAGCACCTGGCTGCCGACGCTCGCACGCGAAGGCATCACGCGGGAGAGCCTGTTCGATGCGTGCACGAACGCGTATGTCGGCGCGTGGATCCTGTCGCAGAACATCCGCCAGCTCGGCGCCAACTGGAACGCGATCGGCGCGTACAACTCCGCGTCGCCCGACAAGCGCCTCGCGTATGCGCGCAAGGTCTATGATGCAATCCGGACCATGCCGGATTCGCCGGATACTCCCATGCCCATCCTTCCACCGTCCTTTACGCCGCCGCAACAGGCCCAGGCGTACAACCCGTTCGCGAGCCTGAGCGTGTCCGCCCCGCAGCAGGTCACGCGCCCGCGCACGATCTCGTCGGCTCCGCCGCCAGCGCCCCCGCAGGGCGGCCCCGCCGGCCCGGCCGGCACGTACAACTTCGGCTGGACGGTCACCGGGGCGGACCAGGCCAAGCCGACCCAGGTGTTCGACGACGGCGCGCGGGTCTACGTGCAGTTCAGCGACATGAAGCACCTGCCGGCGATCTTCACCGAAACGTCGTCGGGCCGCGTGCTGATGTCGTGGGAGCTGCAGTTCCCGTATGCCGTCCTGACGCGTCCCGCGCAAACGTTAATCTTCCAGCTCGGGCCGTTCGAGGCGCGTGCGCAGCGTGGCGGAGCCGGCGGCGCAGGCATGACTGCGCAGGCCGGTACGGCGAGCCCGGCGACGACGGCCGTATCCTCGAAGAAGCCGGCGAATGCCGCGACGAATACGGCAGCCGGTCCGGCGGCGGCAGCGACGACAAAACGCACGGCATCGGCCGATGCGCTCTGGTACGTGAATACGCCTTCGACGTCGGGAACGACGGCAGCGTCGCCGTCCACCGCGAACATTCCGGCCACGCTGCCGACGGCCATCACGTCGAACACGCCGCCGCCCGCGCCGGCCCAGGTGCCGGCTGCGGCCGCTCAGCCTTCGCGCGTCAGCACGGATGCGCTGTGGTACATCTCGAAGTAACGCATCCGGGATCGCCCGCGTAGCACGGCGATCATTTCTCCACGGTCGGCGGCAGTTCGGGCGCGTTCATGTCGTCCACCCATTGCAGTTCGGCCGTGCCGTTCTTCCTGAAATACACGCGCAGATAGCGCGACGTCGACGATTCCGGCTGCGGAATCGTCACGTCGATCGCCTTGTGTTCCGCCTGGGCGCCACGCCGGATCTCGGCCAGCGGTTGCGCGAACACCCATGTGAGCTTCGCCGTTTTCCCCGGCGTGACCCGGCAGCCGCACGCAAACCCGCCGCCGCCGCCGAAGGCCTCGCCCGCCTCGCCCGCCTCGCGTGCCGAAGGATTGCCGAAGCATCCCGACTTGTGCTCGTTGTCGAGCCAGAACTCGTGAAGCTTTCGCGTGTACTCGTTATAGCCGGTGATGCATACGGTGCGCGGCCCGGATGCAGTGCCATCATGTCGTCCGCATCCGGCCAGCACACCCAGCGCCGCCAGTGTCAGCGCGCGGGCCCCTGCCCGGGCCATCATCGACAGCCTCGCAGACGCGGCGATCCCGGGCACGGCACGCATGCCGACGACCCACGCTCGCGCACCCCTATCGCCACCGGCAAGCCCCCTCACCCGCGCCGCACCCAGATCACCTTGCCGTCACGAATGCCGAGGTCGCGTCGCTCCTGGCGATAGTCCATCGTGCCCGGCAGCGATTTGCCGTCGCGCTCGAGCACGCGCCACAGGCAGCCGTCGAGCAGCGCGGCCGCATCGGCCTCGGTTTTTCCGACCAGCGCGTCGTCCGGCGCGGCGTCCGCCTTGCACGCGCTCGTGGCGCCCGACGGCGCGGGGTTCATCACCGCGCCGCCGGCGGTGGCGTTGGGGTGCTTCGTGTTCATGTCCGCACATCCTGCAAAGGTTGCGCTCGCAACGAGTGCAACGAGTATCGCGATCGTGTTCTTCATCGGTTTCTCCCTGTCGCGCCCCGGTGCGCCGTGTACGGCCTTCGTGCACGGCCCGGCGTCGCATGAATGATCGGTGACGCGCGCCGCCGACCGTTCCTCGACGAAGGCCGGCCGGCGCATGTCGGCGGTGACGCGATACGGTCCGGCCGTGGCGGCGAACCGGGTCGCAAGTCCGGCACGGCGCCGGACCCGCCTGCATGTTACCGCACGCGATTCGCCGCGACGGCTGCAACACCGACGCCGACGCGTGCGGCATGCGCGCGCCGGCAACTCACTCAGAACTTGTAGGTCACGCCCGCGATGCCGTAATAGTTGCTGCGCGACTGGACGATTGGACTGTCACCGTAGCGGCCAAGCAAGCGCGTCACGCCACCCGTCGCGAGCACAGACCAGTGCTGCGACAGCGTCCAGTTCCACGCGATCGCCATCGACGCGCTGTCGATCCCGCCGCTCGTCGAATACGGCCGGAACCGGCTCGTCATCGACTGTGCGTCGGTCACGCCGTAGAACGTCTGCGTGTAGCGCCCCGAGCCCCCGTGCACGGTTCCCGTCACGATGATCTCGTGCTGCGAGGTCTTGAACACGGGCACCGCGAGATCCACGTGCCCCGACACGCCGCGCGACGTGTGCGTCACCGGGGTGTCGATCGTGACGCTCAGCTCCGCCGCGTTGAAGAGCGTCACGCCCGCGCGCACGCCCACGAGCACCGAGCCCGGAATCCGGCCCATGCCCTTCAGGTAGTCGGAGCCCGGCATGTCGAAGCGGTTCTCGTCCGCACGGCCCGCGTCGTAGCTCACGGCCGCCGACAGGAACACACCGTGCGGCAGGTCGAGCCGGTAGCCGGCGCCCTCGGTGCTGTCGATGAAGAAGCCGTTACCGAACTTCGCGGAAAGCCCCGGCGCAACGACGCCGCGGTACTGGTTGCTGCCCGGGTAGCGCGGTGCGAAACCGCCGCCAAGCGACAGCGAATACTGGTTTTCCGCGTGGGCGGCGGCGGCGAGGGTCAGGCCGGCGAGCGGCATGCAATAGCGGTAGCGGCGAAGTATTGGGCGCACAATATTGAGATAAAAGTGACGGAGCCCGCAGTCTAGGTGCCGCCCTGCGCCGAGACTGTCCTGAATCTTCGGAGAATCTGTGCTCAATTGTGTTTGATTGTTCGAGATTGTCGTACGGCTCCCCCGGCGTTCGGTGCGCCGGATAGAATCTGCGGGCCGCGCCGCACCCCGGCTTGCCACGGCGTGAGATGGCGCGCGCATCCTGAGGAGACCATGAACGAAGATCCGCTCAAATACCGCGTACTGCTGATCGAGGACGACGACCGCCTCGCGCAGCTCGTCCGCGAATACCTCGACAGCTATGAATTCGCGGTGACGGTCGTCCGACGCGGCGACCTCGCCGTCGCGGCGGTGCGCGAGCACCAGCCGGCCCTCGTGATACTCGACCTGATGCTGCCGAACCTCGACGGGATGGAAGTCTGCCGGCGCATCCGCGCGTTCACCAACGTCCCCGTGCTGATCCTGACCGCGCGCCTGGACGTCTACGACCAGGTCGCGGGCCTCGAGACGGGCGCCGACGACTACGTGACGAAGCCGATCGAGCCGCGCGTGCTGGTCGCGCGCGCCCGCGCGCTGCTGCGCCGTGCGCAGCCGGCCGCCGCCGACGCGCCCGTGGCCGCACCCGAAGCGCTCGTATTCGGCGAGCTGGCGATCTCGCCGCCGAACCGCACCGTGACCTGGCGCGGCGAGCCGGTCGACCTCAAGACTGCCGAGTTCAACCTGCTGCTGATTCTCGCGCGCGCGGCCGGCACCGTGCTGAGCCGCGACGACATCCTGAAGCAGCTGCGCGGGATCGAGTTCGACGGACTCGACCGCTCGGTCGATTCCGGCATCTCGAAGCTGCGCCGCCGCTTCGAGGATGCGTCGTCGGAGCCGCACAAGATCAAGACGATCTGGGGCCGCGGCTACCTGTTCAGCCCTTCTGCGTGGGACGAATAAATGCTGCGCCCGTTGATCAGGCTGTACCTCGTCGTGATCCTGTTCGTCGCCGCGTCGATCATCTTCGTCCAGCTGTCGTTCGACCGGATCTTCTACGATCGCACCGCGCAGGCGGAGCGGGAGTCGTTGACGACCTACGCGTTCGTGCTCAACGATTACCTCGAACGCCACCCGGGCGAGCAGCGCAAGTTCGCGCTGCGCGAGCTCGCGAAACACGGCAACGAAAGGTTCGACTTCATGCCGATGGCCACCGCCCGCGCGCAATTGAGCGGCGAGCCGCTGCGCGATCTCGACGCCGGCCGAATCTCGATCAGCTACGACCACAAGGATTACTACATGCCGCTTGCAGATGGTTCGGTACTGCATGCGCGGCCGATCGAAGCATTCAGCCTCGACATCAAGATCTATGCATACATGCTGCTCGCGCTCAGCGCACTGCTCGCGGTGGTGCTGTGGGTTCACTATCACTGGCGCGACCTGCGCAAGCTGCAGGACGCCGCACGCGCATTCGGCGCCGGCACGCTGTCGACGCGCGTGAAGCTGTCGGGCAAGTCGAACATCGACGAACTGTCGCAACAGTTCAACGACATGGCCGAGCGCATCGAGGCATCGATCAAGCAGCAGCGCGAAATGATGCACGGCATCTCGCACGAACTGAAGACGCCGCTCGCGCGGCTCGAGTTCGGGCTCGCGCTGCTCGCCGAGCCGGATGAAACGGGCCGGATGCGCGAACGCCGCGACGCGCTGCGCCGCGACGTGCGCGAACTCGACGAGCTCGTCACCGAGCTGCTGACGATCGGCCGGCTCGAACAGGGCGCGAGCCAGCTCGCGCCGATGGAAGTCGTCGTCGACGCGTTGATCGACAGCGTGGCCGGCAACGTCTCGAACGATATAGCCGATCGCGGCATCTCGCTCGACGTATCGACGCTCGGTGCCCCCACGACCCACGTGTGCGACCCGAAGCTGGTTGCCCGCGCGTTGCTTAACCTGATCCGCAACGGCGCACGCTATGCATCGCGCACCGTGCTGCTCGCCGCCGCACGCGACGCGTCCGGCGCACTCGTGCTGAGCGTCGACGACGACGGCCCCGGCATTCCGGCCGCCGAACGCGCCCGCGTGTTCGAACCGTTCCAGCGGCTCGACTCCAGCCGCGACCGGCAAACCGGCGGCTTCGGGCTCGGGCTCGCGATCGTGAGGCGCGTCGCGCAGGTGCACGGCGGCGACGTGCGGCTCGAGGATTCACCGCTCGGCGGCGCACGCTTCGTGATCACGCTGCCCGTGCGAACGCTGCCGGACAACCTGTTCGACGTGCCGGATACCCTCGCGCAGGGCGACGCATTCGGCCGCGGCACGGGCATGGCCATCCCGCGGCAATGACGCGCGCGGCAGGCGCCCTCGCCTGAGCGCCCGCCGCCGGTGCACACGCGTCGCTCAGCGGCGGCGCAACAGCGCGACGAAGAACAGGCTGCCGAACATCGCGGTCACGATCCCGATCGGCAGATCCTCCGGCGCCGCGAGCGTGCGGGCGGCCACATCGGCCCACACGAGCAGGATCGCGCCGGTCAGCGCGGAAACCGGCAGCAGCCTGCCGTGCTCGGCACCGACGACGCGGCGGCACAGATGCGGCGTCACGAGCCCGACGAAGCCGATCGCCCCGCTCACCGCCACCATCGCACCGGTCGCGAACGACGCGACGACGAACACCTCGCGCCGCATCCGCGCGCTCGGCACCCCGAGCGCGGCCGCGGCCACGTCGCCCGACATCAGCGCATTCAGTTCGCGCCGGCGCGCGTACAGCGCGCCGCCGGCAAGCACCGCGCATGCGGCCGGCACCGGCAGCAGATCCCAGCGCGCGAGCCCGACGCCGCCGAGCATCCAGAACAGCACCGACGACGCGGCGCGCTGATCGCCGAGATACAGCAGCAGGTTGCCGAACGCGGCCATCATGAACGACACCGATACGCCCGCGAGCAGCAGCCGGTCCGATTCGAGCCGGCCGCGCCGGTAAGCGAGCGCGATGACGCAGGCCGTCGCCGCAAGCGCGCCCGCGAAGGCGGCAGCCGACAGCGTGAACGGGCCGAGTGCCGCGCCGGCCAGCACGGTGACCGCGACGGCGCCGAGCATCGCGCCCGCGCTCACGCCGAGCAGGTGCGGATCGGCCAGGCGGTTCGCGGTCGCCGCCTGCAACGCGACGCCGACCGCTGCCAGCGTCGCGCCAACGATCGCGGCGAGCAGCGCGCGCGGCATCCGGATCAGCCAGACGATGCTGTCGTCGCCCGCCCCCGCCGCGAACGCGCCGGCCTCGCCGAACGCCGGCACGATGTGCGTGGCGACGATCCGCACCGCCGCCGGCATCGCGATCGGCGCCGGACCGAACGCGGCCGATACGACGATCGACACGACCAGCAGCAGCGCCAGCGCCGGCAGCACCGTGCGCATGCCGGGCCGCGACGCACGCACGTGCCCGCTCATCGCGCTGGCCCGGCGAACGCGGCCGGATACAGCGCGCGCGCCAGCGTCTCGACGGCCGCGACGTTCTCGGGGCCCGGCGTCGCCGCATCGTAGGGAATCACGACGAAGCGCCGGTCGCGAATGGCGGCCACGCGCGCGAGCGACGGCTGGCTCAGCAGGAACTGCTGCTTCTGCGCGGCCGTCACGGCCGAATAGTCGACGATCACGATCACCTGCGGATCGCGCGCGACCACGCTTTCCCAGCTCACCTGTGTCCAGCTGCGCGGCAGGTCGGCCATCACGTTGCGCGCCCCGGCCGCCGTCAGCAGCGCGGTCGGCATCGCGAGCGCGCCGGCCGTCATCGGCTTGTCGGTGCCGCTGTCGTAGACGAACACGCGCAGCGGCGCCGGACGCCCGATCGCGCTCGACACCGCCGCGAGACGCGCGCGCATCGCAGCCACGACCTGCGCGGCGCGCGCGTCGACACCGAAGATCCGGCCGAGATTGTTCAGGTCGCGGAACACGTCGTCGAACGACGCGGCCGTCTGCTTCATCACGTGCGAGCACGATTCGGTCAGCTCGTACGTCCGGATACCGAACGGCGCGAGGGTTGCCGGCGTCACCGCGCCACCGACATGCATCCCGTAGTTCCAGCCCGCGAGATAGAAGTCGGCACGCGCGGCCGCCAGCACCTCGAGCGACGGATACTGGCTCGCGAGTTCGGGCACGCCGCGCAGCGCGTCGCGCACGCGCGCGGTGCCCGTCTTCCAGCCGCCGATGCCGGTGTAGCCGACGAGCCGGTCCTTCAGGCCGAGCACGAGCATCATCTCGGTCAGGTTCACGTCGTTGCTCACCGCGCGCGTCGGCGCGCGGTCGAACGTCACGTCGCGATCGCAACTGCGCACGGTGACGGGATAGGCACCCGCATGCGCGGCCGCGCAGCCGAGCAGGATCGCGGCAACCAGCCGGCGGAATGCGGACGACGACGCAGACTGCAACACGGAGGGCAGGACAGGAAACGGCATGGCGGTCATTCCGGATGAAGCGGCGTGATGCGCGGCCGGCCCGTGACCGGATGGCGATCGACGAGCGCGACGACGCCGAACACGTCGCGCAGCAGCGCTTCGGTCAGCACGTCGGCCGGCGCGCCCGATGCGACGACCCTGCCGCGCGCGAGCACGTGGAGCCGGTCGCAATACGCGGCCGCGAGATTGAGATCGTGAATCGTGGCGAGCGTCGCGATGCCGAGGCGCCGCACGCGCGCGAGCAGTTCGAGCTGATGGCGCAGGTCGAGATGGTTGGTGGGTTCGTCGAGCAGCAGCAGTTCGGGCTGCTGCGCAAGCGCACGAGCCAGCAGCGCGCGTTGCTTCTCGCCGCCCGACAGCGACGCGAAGCGTTGCGCGCGGCGCTCGACGAGGCCGACGTCGTGCAGTGCGGATTCGACGATCCGGCGATCGTCCGCCGTCTCCGCGTCGAACGGCCGCTTGTGCGGCGTGCGCCCCATGCCGACCAGTTCGTCGACCGTCAGCCCGAAATCGTCGGGCGTCTCCTGCTGCAGCACCGCGATGCGCTGCGCGACCGCGCGCGGCCGCATGCGCCACACGTCCTGCGCGTCGAGCGCGACACGGCCCGCATCGGGCCGCGCGTAACGGAACACGCAGCGCAGCAGGCTCGTCTTGCCGCTGCCGTTCGGGCCGACCAGCCCGACGAACTCGCCGTCGGCCACGCTCAGCGTCACCGAATCGAGCACGGCGATCGCGCCGCCGGGAGACCAGCTCACGCGTTCGATGTCGAGCATGTGCGCCACGGGAGGCTCGCCGCGCCGCACTAGAAGCGCATCGTCGCGACGAGCTCCGCCGAGCGCGACGGGCCGAGCAGCCATTGCTCGCCGCCGTTCGACGTCGTCACCGCGTACGTGCGGTTCGCGAGATTGCGCAGGTACAGCGCGAGCTCGGTGCGCGACGTCGGCTGCCAGCGCAGCGACGCATCGAACACCGTGTACGACGGCACCTGTATGCGGTTCGCGTCGTCGCCGTACGTCGCGCCGACGTAACGCATGCCCGCATTCGCCTGCCAGCGCTCGGCAAACGCCCAGCCGAGCCACAGGTTCGCCGTCTGCTGCGGGACGTTGGCCGGCGCATTGCCGGCGCGCGACACCGTCGCGCTGCCGACCTTCTCGTTGAACTCGTCATAGCGCGCGCGCAGCAGCGCGACGTTCGCGTCGACCGTCCAGCCGTGCGGCAGCCGCGCGCCGCCCGTCAGCTCGATGCCGCGCGACGATTGCCGGCCGACCTGCCGGCGCAGCGCAGGATTGAACGGATCGGTGCTGAGCAGGTTGCGCTTCGTGATGTCGTACACCGCGAAGGTCCAGTAGGCGCGGCCGTCGACCAGCGTCTGCTTGACGCCGGCCTCCCACTGTTCGCCGGTGGCGAGCCGGTAGTTCGCCTGCGACGCGGACAGCGTCACGAGCGAGCCGAGCCCTTCCGCGCCCGTCGTGTACTGCGCATACGCGCTGAGCGTCGGCGCGACTTCGAACACGAAGCCCGTGCGCCAGCCGACGTTCGCGAAGCGCTTGTCGAAGCCGGCGCCGCTCGCCGCCTGCTCGCGGCTGAACGCGATGTGGTCGTAGCGCAGGCCGCTCACCCACGCGAGCCGCGGCAGCACGTCGAGCCGGTTCTCGGCGAACACCGCCGCCTGCCGTGCCCGCGTGCTGAACTGCGGCACCGTCGGGTCGGGGCTCGTGAACACGCCGGGATCGAAACCGTGCGCGGGCACCGTCGATTCGCCACCATACGGCGAATTGTTGGTACCACTGAACGTGACCTGGCTGAATTCCGTGCCGACGACGAAGCGGTTCGCGCGGCCGAACAGCGTACCGTCGAAGCGTGCGCTCAGCCGATCGCCGATCTGCCGCTGGTGATGGCCGATGTCCAGATAGTCGCCGCGCGTGACGAGACCCGTCGCGGTGTCGAGCGCATACGATTCGGCATTGCGCCAGTGGCGGTTCGACGTCAGGTAGTAGAGCTGGTTGTCGATCGTCACGCCGGCCGTCGGCCGGTAGCGGGCCGACAGGCGCGTCCACTGGTCGTAGTAGGCAATCGTCGCATCGCCGACGTTGTAGTTGAGCTTGCGCAGCGACGGATCGAGCACGCCGTTCGGTGCCGGCACGCCATGGTAGGTCGCCGGCATCTGGCGACCGTAGTCGAAGTCGAGCGTCAGCGTGAGCTTCGGGCTCACATCGAACTTCAGCGCGCCGCCGACGGCCGTCGTATGCGTATCGGCCCGCTCGGCGAGGCCGTTCGCGCGTGCATCGCTCGCGTAGAAGCGATACGACAGCCTCGGGCCGAGCGCGCCCGTCGTATCGAACGCAAAGCGCTTCGCGCCGTCGGCGCCGACACCGGCCTGCAGCGTCGTCTCTCGCACACGCTGCGGCCGCTTCGGCACCACGTTGACGACGCCGCCGATCGCCCCCTCGCCATACAGCACCGACGCCGGGCCGCGCAGCACCTCAATGCGCTCGACCGACCACGTGTCGAACGGGAAGGTGATCGTGCCGGCCGCCGGCATCAGCCGCACGCCGTCGAGCAGCGTCATCACCGATTCCTGCCCGCTGAAGCCGCGCACGCTCAATGCGGTGCCGCCGGTGCCGGGCGCCATCGCGCTCGCGAACCCCGCGGTGCGCGTCACCGCATCGAGCACCGTGCGATCGCCGCGCGCCTCGATCGTGCCGGCCGTGACCGACTCGACGCTCGCGGGGGTGTCGAGACTCGCGAGCCCGAGCCGCGAGCCCGTTTCGAGCGGTTGCGTCAGCGGGGCGGCCGGTGCGGATCGCGCGCTGACGTTGATCGCCGGCAGCGCATGGCGGTCGTCGGGTGCGGCCGCTTCTGAGGCAAGCGCGGCGGACGTCGCCATCGCGCACCCCACCCAGGTTGCGCAACCATACGCGGCACGCGAGCGCCATCCCCCGTCGTACCGGCGCGAGCCGGCGTGCAGCCGCGCGTCGCGCGCCCGCCTGTGTTTCGTCTTCGTCACTTCGTATCGGTCTTCGTGTGGTGTCGTCGCACGTGGCTTGCCCAACAGCGTCGGACGGCCGTCGATCCAAACGTCGGATGATACGTTATATCAATTTATCCCGTCAGGGTTTTGTCAGGATTCGTGGGTCAGTACGCCCGGCTCGCGGCTGGAACCCGCGACGGGTCGCCGCGGCAGCATCCCTCAATAAATCGGCCGGTACTCCGGCTCACGTGTCGACGATACGACCGCGTCGGCCCCCGGGAAGCCAGTCCGCCCGAGGCATGTCGCTTTCGACGCCGCGGTGCAAACGCAATCGCAAAAGCACACCGGCCCTCGTCGACCTGCCACTCGCGAATACGCGACAACCGTCCCGTTGCATTACGTCCCGGTCGCACTGGGGAAACGGCTATCGGCCGATGCGCTGTTCGCATTCGATCGTGGCGCCCTGGCCGATATCCTGGCCGGCGGTCGCGCCGACATCCGCCGGATCGCGGCCACGCCGAGTGCCAAGCGTCTCCGTCGGGATTGCGACTTCGCACACGCAGACGACCGCTACGACCCGCCGCCGCGCCCATGACGCGCGCCGCGACCGGCCGGCGCAACTTCGCCGCCTAGATCGGAAAACTGAACTGCACCCACAGCTTGTCGCCCTGCGGCCGGTTGCGCACCGCGAACTCGTGCTGGTATTTCACGACCACGCCCGACGCCGGCCCCCACATGTAACGCAGCTGCGGGCCGATCGCGACCGACTGCCCGCGAAAACCGTCCGACGCGACCTTGATGCCGTCCTGCGTATCGTCGGTGAACTGCTTCAGGAACGTGCCCTGCACGCCGACCTGCACGCGCCGGTCGATCGAATAGCCGACCAGGTAATCGAGCACGGCCACCGCACCCGAGTGGTACCGCGTCGCATGGTTCGGCGAATTCAGCTCCAGCAGCGTGGTCGTCGAGATCTCCCAGTCGCGGCCCGGAAACCAGGTCGTGCTGACGTACGGCAGGAACGCATACGTGTTCAATCCCGTGTTCGCGATCCGGTTCGCCGCATACGCGCCGCTCGGCACCGCGAACGACGGCGAGAAGAACGCGAAGAAGGTCTTCGATGCGTTCGCGTAGTTGATCATGAACGGCTCGAGGATCACGTCACCGAGCGACGTGCGGTTTCCCGTACCGCCCGGCGTCGACAGATGCAGGTGCACGATCGGCACGATCGCGCTGCTCGACAGCGAGAACGGCCCGAACGTCGCGCCCCAGGTATGGACCACGCGCGGCGTTTCCGCGACGACGCTCAGGTGAAACCCCGGCACCGCGCTGCCGCCGTCCGGCCCGGCAAACCGGTTCGATACCGAGTACAGCGCGTAGTTGAAGTACTGCGTGTTGCCGGGCGGCGGAAGCAGCCCGTTCAGCACGGTGTTGACGCCGAACGGATAGCTGACCTGCCCGTTCTCCGTGGCCGACGCCGGAACCTGCATGGCGCCGGCGATCAGGAATGCCAAGGGTACCCGTCGCAAGGTGAATTTCATGTCGTCTCCAGACCGGATTGTTATCGTGTCATCGCGTGCCGGGCATCGCAGGCCCGGGGAGACGCAATGTAAAGCGCACGACAGCGGCGAAAAAGACGACCTTCAGGAGAACAGTTCTTCGTTACACGGAGAAATGCGCGGCGGTGCGGCGACGGCCCGCGATCAGCGGCCGACCTCCTTCCATTTGCGCGCGAGCCCGAGGCGTTCGAAACGCTCGATCAGGAACTCGGTGAAGACGCGGATCTTCGCCGGCTGGTGACGACGGCTCTGGTACGCGATGTTGACGGTGAGCGCCGGCAGTTGCCAGTCGGTGAGCACCGGCACCAGCTTTCCCGCGACGATATCCTCGTGGATGATGTAGAGCGGCTGGATCAGGATGCCGAGCCCGGCAAGCGCCGCCGCGCGGATCACCTGCCCTTCGTTCGCATCGAGCACGCTCCTGATCGTGACCGACTGCTTCTTCGCGCCGCGGCGGAAATGCAGCACGTACGGATCGTTCGCGAGGTTGTAGACCAGCATCCGGTGGTCGCACAGCGCATCGGGCGTCGCCGGCGCGCCGTGCTTCGCCAGATACCCGGGCGACGCGGCCAGCACGCGCCGTGTCTCGGCGAGCTTGCGCACAGTGATGCCCGAATCCGCTTCATGCTCGCGCGTGCGGATCGCCACGTCGATGCCCGCCTCGATGAAATCCGGGTAGCGGTTCGCCGCGATGATCTGCACGTTCAGGTTCGGATAGCGCCGGTGAAACTCCGGCAACGCCGGCGCGATATAGATCGACGCGAACGATACGGAAGCGGTCACGCGCAGCGTGCCGGCCGGATTGACGCTCGTTTCGTTGACCGCCGCATCGGCCTCCGACAGCTCCGTCAGGATCGCGACGCAGCGCCGGTGGTATTCGTGCCCCGCGTCGGTCAGCCACAGGCGGCGCGTGGTCCGCTCGACGAGCCGCGCCCCCAGCCGTTCCTCCAGCGCATTCAGGCAGCGGCTCGCCGCCGCGCTCGACATGCCGAGCCGCTCGGCGGCCTTCGACAGGCCCCCCAACTCGGCGACCTGCACGAAAAATTCGATCTGCGTCCACTTGTCCATGCGTTGGATTCTTCCACTTGGCGGAGAACAAAACTCCTCCAAACCATCTTTTTTACGATCCGGGGAGGAATTAATGTTACGTCAACGCGCCATCCAACGACATCAGGAGACAACCCCATGCGCAATCTCAACGAAGACACCATCACGCAGGCCGTGATCGCATCGCTCTCCGGCTGTCGCGACGAGCGGCTGCGCACGGTCATGACCAGTCTCGTCCAGCACCTGCATTCGTTTGCGCGGGAGACCCGACTCACCGAGGCCGAATGGCAGGCCGCGATCGGCTTCCTGACCGCGGTCGGGCACATCACCGACGACAAGCGCCAGGAATTCATCCTGCTTTCCGACGTGCTCGGGCTGTCGACCCTCGTCACCGCGCAGAACCATGCGAAACCGGCCGGCTGCACGGAAGCGACCGTATTCGGCCCGTTCTATGTCGACGGCAGCCCCGAGTTCGCGATGTTCGACGACATCGCGAACGGCGCATGCGGCGAGCCCTGTTTCGTATCCGGCCACGTGCGCGGCATCGACGGCATGCCGGTCGCGCACGCGTCGCTGGAAGTCTGGCAAGCCGACGAGGACGGGCACTACGACGTCCAGCTTCCGGCCGACGACGGTTCGGTCACGCATCGCGCGCGCGGCCGGCTGCGCACCGGCGCCGACGGCCGTTACGCGTTCCGCTCGATCCTCGCCGAACCGTATCCGATTCCGCACGACGGCCCCGTCGGCGCCATGCTCGACGCGCTCGGCCGCCATCCGTGGCGCCCCGCTCACCTGCATTTCATGATCGCGGCGCGCGGTTACGAAACGCTGATCACGCACGTGTTTCGCGACGGCGACCGTTATCTCGACTCCGACGCGGTATTCGGCGTACGGTCGACGCTCGTCGCCGACTGGGTGCGGCACGCGCCCGGCATCGCGCCGGACGGTTCGCGCATGGACACGCCGTTCTACACGCTCGATTACGACTTCGTGCTCAATCCCGCAGGGCGCGGCGCGTGATCCGGCACGTCGTGATGTGGAACGTCGCAGGCGAAACCGACAGCGAACGCGCGGCGGCACGCGCCAGCGTGAAGCGTGCATTCGAAAGCCTGCGCGGCCGGATTCCAGGCATGACGCACCTCGAGGTCGGCGCGGATTTCAGCGCGGCCGATTACGCGTGCGACCTGATTCTCATCGCCGAATTCGAGTCGCGCGAAGCGCTCGACGGATACGCGACGCATCCTGAACACGCACGCGTACGCGACTCATTGGCCGGCCTGCGCATCGCGCGCCACCAGGTCGACTACGCAATGGAGTGACGACGACATGAATTTCATTTACCAGGCACGCCCCGCACGCGTGATCTTCGGCGCAGGCAGCCTCGACCATCTCGAACGCGAAGTGCTGGAACTGGGCGCGCAGCGTGCGTTCGTGCTCTGCACGCCGGAGCAGCGCGACCTCGCGCAACACATCGTCGAGCGGCTCGGCGCGCGCGCGGCCGGGTTGTACGATCGCGCGACGATGCACGTGCCGATCGAAATCGCCCGCGATGCGCAGGCGTTCGCCCGGTCGTGCGGTGCGGATTGCGCGATCGCGATCGGCGGCGGCTCCACGATCGGCCTCGGCAAGGCGATCGCGCTCGAAAGCAGCCTGCCTATCCTCGCCATCCCGACGACGTATGCGGGCAGCGAGATGACCCCGATCTACGGCCTGACGGAAGGCGGCATCAAGCGCACGGGCTCCGACGCGCGCGTCCTGCCGAAAACGGTGATCTACGATCCCGCGCTCACCGTCACGCTGCCCGTCGAGCTGTCCGTGACGAGCGGGCTCAATGCGATCGCGCACGCCGCGGAAGGCCTCTACGCGAACAACGCGAACCCGGTGATGAGCCTCGTCGCCGAAGAAGGGATTCGCGCGCTGGCGCGCGGCCTGCCCGGCGTGCGCCGCAACACCGCCGATCTCGGCGCACGCAGCGACGCGCTTTACGGCGCATGGCTGTGCGGGATGGTGCTCGGCAATGTCGGCATGGCGCTGCATCACAAGCTCTGTCATACGCTCGGCGGCAGCTTCAACCTGCCGCACGCGCCGACCCATACGGTCGTGCTGCCGCATGCGCTCGCGTACAACGCGGCGCATGCGCCGGACGCGATGCAGCGCATCGCCCGCGCGATCGGCACGAACGACGCGGCGCGCGGCCTCTACGCACTGGCGCTCGACAACGGCGCGCCCGTCTCGTTGAAGGCGATCGGCATGCAGGAAGCCGACCTCGATCGCGCGGCCGATCTCGCGGCCGCCAATCCGTACTGGAACCCTCGCCCGATCGAACGCGACGGCCTGCGCGCGCTGCTGCAGGACGCGTTCGACGGCAACCTGCCCGGCTCGACCGCGCGCTGAATCGAACACACGACAAACCAACAAATACCACCGTCATGGAGACACCCCACATGAATACCGAATCGAGCGCGCACGGCGACAGCACCGCCGAACACTGCGACGTCGCGATCGTCGGCTACGGCCCGACCGGCCTCGTCGCAGCATCGATGCTGGGCCGCGCCGGCCATCGCGTGATCGTCCTCGAACGCTGGCCGACGCCCTACGGCCTGCCGCGCCTCACGCACATCGACGGCGAAACCGCGCGCATCGTGCAGGCCAGTGCCGACGTCGATCACGCGCTGCGCAACGCGAAGGCCGTCGACACCTACCATTACTGCGACGCGAACGGCGACCTGCTGCTCGAACTGAACTGGACCGGCCGCGCATGCGGCTATCCCGCGCACATCTCGATCTACCAGCCCGACATCGAGGACGCGATCGATGCGCGCGCCAGTGCCTTCAGGAACGTGACGATCCTGCGCGGCTGGGAAGTCGACGCGCTGCGGCAGGACGACGACGGCGTGACGCTGACCGCGCATCCGTCCCGCTGCGGCCAGGACGCGCAATGGACCGACAGGCCGCGCGTCATTCGCGCGCGCTACGTGATCGGCGCCGACGGCGCGAACAGCCTCGTGCGCCGCACGCTCGGCATCGAACGCTCCGATTTCGGCTGCAACGAACGCTGGCTCAATCTCGATTCGGAAAACAAGCGCGATCTCGGCGACGGCTGCGCGCACACGACGATCTACTGCGATCCGGCGCGAGCGTACATGCACATGCCGATCGGCACGAAGCGCACGCGTTTCGAGCTGCGCGTGCTGCCGAACGAATCGACGGCCGAATGGGAAACGGAAGAAGCCGGCTGGAAGTGGCTCAACGACCACTACGGCTACGGCCCGGACGACCTGAAGCTGCTGCGGCACGTCGTCTACACGTTCGAGACGCGCATGGCCGAACGCTGGCGCGACGGCCGCGTGCTGCTCGCGGGCGACGCGGCGCACACGATGATGCCGTACATGGGACAAGGCGCGTGCTCCGGCATGCGCGACGGCATCAACCTCGCGTGGAAGCTCGACCTGGTGCTGACCGGGCGCGCGTCCGCCGACCTGCTCGACACCTATGAAGCCGAGCGCCGCCCGCACGTGACGGCGATCACGCAGATGTCGCTGTTTCTCGGGCAGGTCGTCAACGAGGACGATCCGCGCAAGGTCGCCGAGCGCGACGCGGCGTTCCGCTCCGGCAACATGCCGCCGATGCCGCCGTTCCCGAAGCTCGGCCACGGCATCGTGCACGCGCAAGCCGACGGCACGCTGCTGCCGTCGACGGGCGCACCGGCCCCGCAAGGCCGCGCACGGCGCGGCGCGGCCGAGGGCCGTTTCGACGACGTGGTCGGCCAGGGTTTCCAGCTCGTCACGCGCGAGCACCCTGCCCGCCATCTCGACGACGCGCAGCGCGCATTCCTCGCGCAGCTCGGCTGTCACGTGGCCGTGCTGGCCGACGACGTGTGCGCGCCGGATGCCGTGGTCGATCTCGACGGCGAGCAGCACGCGTTCATGCACGCGCACGGCATCGCCGCGTATATCAAGCGGCCCGATTTCATCGTGTTCGGTTCGGTGACGGACCTGCGCGATCTCGGCGCGCTCGTCGACGCGCTGCGCGCCGCACTGCACTGGTCCGCCGTTTCGAACGAGCCTGCCGCGGCTTCGGCAGCTTCGGCGGCTTCGGCAGCCGTCACCCACGCTTCGTGAAGGAGACCGACGCATGACGACCGAACTGTCACCGTTCGCGCTGTCGCTGCAGCGCGCGATGCCCGTCACGCGCCTGCTCGATTGCGGGATGGACTACGCGGACGCAACCGCGCTGCACGCCCGCACGTCCAACGGCGAGCCGTGGGACGTCGCGGCCGAAGCGCTGGCCGACGCGCAGCTCGCGCGCGCCGCGCAGGCGGCGGATGCCGGCCACCTGGTCACGGCCGCCGACGCGCAGGCGATGGCCATCGCGAACCTGCTGTTCGCGCAGATGGCGTTCAACCACGACGTGCCGCGCAAGCGCGCGCTCTATGCGCGGCTCGTCGACGCGTCGCACGGCCTCGCGCGCTGGTCCGACAAGCGCATCGAACGCGTCGAAGTGCCGTTCGGCGATGCGCGCCTGATCGGCTGGCTGGTGCGGCCGCCGGCGGAGCGCGTACGCGGCACCGTGATCGTGTTCGGCGGCCAGAGCGGCTGGGGCTTCGCGTACTGGCCGATCGCGCGCGCACTCGCGGCACGCGGCCTCGCCACGCTGCTCGCCGAGGGGCCGGGCCAGGGCGAGACGCGGCTCGAACAGCGGATCTTCGTCGATGTCGACATGAGCGCCGCCTATCGGCGCTTCGTCGATCACGTCGCCGATCGTGTGCCCGGGCCGATCGGTATCTGGGGGAACAGCATCGGCGGGTTGTGGGCGGCGTCGACTGCCGCGAGTGACCGACGGATCGCGGCCTGTTGCGTGAACGGCGCGCTCGCGGCGCCGACGCTGCTGCCGTTCCGCACGTTCGTCGAGCAGGCCGCGGCGATGCTCGGCAACGACGATCCCGATGCCGTGGCGGCGAACTTCGCGCGGATGCGTTTCTCGTCCGAACGCAACCGTATCGCGTGTCCGCTGCTGGTGCTGCACGGCGGCGAAGATCCGCTGATCCGGATCGACGATCAACAGCCGTTTCTCGATGCCGCGACGTCCGGCGATGCGACGCTCAAGGTCTGGCCGGACGGCGAGCACACGATCTACAACCACGCGTCCGAGCGCACCGCGCTCGTCTGCGACTGGTTCGCCGAGCGGCTGGCGCGAGCGGCAGCTGTGTGAACACGCATGCGGTGCCGGCCGTGCCGACGGTCGACACCGCGCGTGGCATCAGGCATGACGACGTCGCACCGCCGCCTGCCGCGACGCCGTCGATTTCCACGTGCGTGAAGCCGTACTTCGCCATCCGCTCACGATGGCCGGCCGAACCGGGACACGCGCGCAGTTGCGCGGTCATCGTTCGCTTCAACCGCCAACCTTGAACGCCGGCAACTGCTGCCCGAGCCGCGCCCCCATTTCCGTACCGAGCGCCTGCAGCGCATTGAACGGCCGGACCATCACTTCGAATTCCACGATCCGCCCTTCTTCGTCGAAGCGGATCATGTCGATCCCCTTCAGCGCCTTGTCGCCGACGCTCGCGCTGAATTCCAGCACCACGCTCAGGCCGTCGTCGGTGACGAACTGGCGGTAATAGACGAAATTCTCGAGGATCGTGATCACCGTGCGCAGCGCCATCAACAGCGCGGGCGCCGGCCCGTACGGCTTGAACGCCATCGGCGAACGGAACACCGCATCCGGGTGAACGATCGATTCGAGCGCACTGAAATCCTTGTTGTCGATCATCGCGTGCCACACGTCGAGCGATTTCGCGACAGTGGGATGAACTTGCAGCGGTGAGTGTGTCATCAGAAGTCTCCTGACTCATCGGACGGAAAAGAAACGAATCGGCGTCAAAGCGTCGCGGCCAGCGTCGTGCCCTGGTGAATCGCGCGCTTCGCATCGAGTTCGGCGGCCTCGTGTGCGCCGCCGATCAGATGCACGCGGCATCCGGCGGCCTGCAGTTGCTCCGCCAGTTCGCGCGACGGCTCCTGCCCCGCGCAGATCACCACGTTGTCCACCGGCAGCGTCTGTTCGACGCCGTCGATCGTCACGTGCAATCCTTCGTCGTCGATGCGACGGTACGTCACCGCCGACGACATGCCGACGCCGCGCGCCTTCAGCGCCGTGCGGTGGATCCACCCGGTGGTCTTGCCGAGCCCGTCGCCGATCTTCGATGCCTTGCGCTGCAGCAGATGCACCTGCCGCGCGGCCGGCTCGGGTTGCGCACGGCCCAGCCCGCCGGCACCCGCATACGATCGATCGACGCCCCATTCGTTGAAGAACCGGTCCGCGTCCACCTGTTCGCCGCCATCGCGATGAACCAGATATTCCGCGACGTCGAAACCGATGCCGCCGGCGCCGACGATCGCAACGCTGCGACCCACGGCCTTGTCGTCGCGCAGCACGTCGAGATAACCGAGCGTCTTCGGATGCCCGACGCCGTCGATCGGCGGCGTGCGCGGCACAATGCCCGTCGCGATCACCACCTCGTCGAATTCGCCCCGCAGCAGCATCTCGGCGCTCGCGCGCGTATTGACATGCAGTGTGATCCCGCGCAACTCGATCTGCCGGCGGAAGTAACGCAGCGTTTCGTTGAACTCCTCCTTGCCGGGCACCTTCTTCGCGATGTTGAACTGGCCGCCGATCTCGGCACCCGCTTCGTACAGCGTCACCGCGTGACCGCGCTCGGCCGCCGTGACCGCGAAACCGAGGCCCGCCGGACCGGCGCCGACCACCGCGATACGCTTGCGCTGCCGTGCGGGGCGGATTACGAGCTCGGTTTCGTGGCAGGCGCGCGGATTCACGAGGCAAGACGTGATCCTGCCGCTGAACGTATGGTCGAGGCACGCCTGGTTGCAGCCGATGCACGTGTTGATTTCGTCCGCGCGCCCTTCCCGCGCCTTGCGCACGAATTCGGCGTCGGCGAGGAATGGCCGCGCCATCGACACCATGTCGCAATAGCCGTCGGCGAGCAGCTGTTCGGCGACTTCCGGCGTGTTGATCCGGTTGGTCGCCACGAGCGGGATGCCGACCTTGCCCATCAATTGCCGCGTGACCCATGCGTACGCGGCGCGCGGCACCTTGGTCGCGATCGTCGGAATACGCGCCTCGTGCCAGCCGATGCCGGTATTGAGGATCGTCGCACCGGCCGCCTCGATCGCCTGCGCGAGCCGGATCACCTCGTCGAGCGTCGAGCCGCCTTCGACGAGATCGAGCATCGACAGCCGGTAGATGACGATGAAGTTCGTGCCCACCCGCTCACGCACGCGCCGCACGATCTCGACCGCGAAACGGATGCGATTCTCGTAGGCGCCGCCCCACGCGTCGTCGCGGTGGTTCGTGCGCGCGGCAATGAACTCGTTGATCAGGTAGCCCTCGGACCCCATGATCTCGACACCGTCGTAGCCCGCATGCTGCGCAAGCGCCGCGCATCGGACGAAATCGGCGATCGTCTCGTCGACTTCGTCGCCACTCAACGCATGCGGCGTGAACCGGTTGATCGGCGCTTTCAGCGCACTGGGCGCGGCGAGCGCCGGGTGATATGCGTAGCGCCCGAAGTGGAGGATCTGCAGCGCGATCCTGCCGCCCTCCGCATGCACCGCGCGCGTCACGACGCGATGGCGTTCGGCTTCCGCTTCGGTCGTCAGCATCGCGCCGCCCGGCGCCGGGCGGCCGCGTTCGTTCGGCGCGAAGCCACCCGTGACGATCAGGCCGGCCTCGCCTCGCGCGCGCTCCGCATAGAACGCCGCCATTCGCTCGAATCCGTGCGGCGCTTCCTCGAGGCCGACGTGCATCGACCCCATCAGGACGCGGTTCCTGAGCGACGTGAAGCCCAGTTCGAGCGGGGTCGTCAAATGCGGATAGCGGGATGCCATCGAGTGTCTCCATTTTTATGCAACAAGTTGCACAGATGGTAGTTCAGCGCGTTCGTTTACGCAACAAGTTGCATAAACATGACCCGTGGCTTGTACTGTGGCCCCGATATGGCAAGATGCGGTTCATTCCGCAGCCTCCGCCGATCCGACATGTCCCTGCCTCACGCACTCCTCACCGCGCTCGCCGAACGTCCCGGTTCGGGGTCCGAGCTCGCCGACCGCTTCGATCGCTCGATCGGCTATTTCTGGCAGGCCACGCACCAGCAGATCTACCGCGAACTGGGGCGCCTCGAGGAAACGGGCTGGATCGAATCGCTGCCCGCCGAATCGGGGCGCGGCCGCAAGCGCGCGTACCGGATCCTGCCGGCCGGCAAAAAGGAACTTCGGCGCTGGATCGCCGAACCGGAAGATCCGACGCCGCTGCGCGAAGCGTTGATGGTGCGCCTGCGCGCGGAAGCGGTGCTCGGGCCGGCCGGCCTCGAGGACGAAATCAGGCGGCGCATCGCGCTTCACCAGGAAAAGCTCGACCTGTATCTGCAGATCGAGGCGCGCGATTTTTCGACGCCCGACGATTCACGCACGAAGCGCCTGCAGCATCTGGTGCTGCAGGCCGGCATTGCGAACGAGCGGTTCTGGGTCGAGTTTTCGCAGCATGCGCTCGACACGCTGCGCCTGCCGAAGGACTGAACCGGGTTCGCGCGGCGGCCACCGGCACGGCTGCACCAGCGTCGCACCGGCGCACGCGGCCGTCGCGGCGCGCATTGCGCCGCGACGCGCCATACCGTAGTCACGCGTCCGGCAGAATCACCACCTTGCCCTTCACCTGCCGGTTTGCCATCCGCGCGATCGCATCGGTCGCGCCGGCCAGCGACACGCGCTCGGTGATCGCGGGCCGCACCTTGCCGGCCGCGAACCATTCGGCCAGCAAGCGCATGTTCGCGACATGCTGCGCCGGGTCGCGGCGCACCGCGTCGCCCCAGAACACGCCGAGGATGTCGCGCTCCTTGAGCAGCGCGAGGTTCAGCGCGATCTTCGGAATCTCGCCGGCCGCGAACCCAACGACGAGGAACCGGCCGCGCCACGCGGTCGCGCGCAGCGCCGCCTCGCTGTATGCGCCGCCCACCGGATCGTAGACGACGTCGGCGCCGCGCCCGCCGGTCAGCTCGTCCACACGGCGGCGCAGGTCTTCGGTCGCATAGTCGATCGTCTCGTCCGCGCCGGCATCACGGCACAGCGCGAGCTTGTCCGCGCTCGACGCCGCCGCGATCACGCGCGCGCCGAGCGCCTTCGCGATCTCGATCGCGGCGAGCCCGACCCCGCCCGCCGCGCCCAGGACGAGCAGCGTCTCGCCCGCCTGCAGCCGCGCGCGCTGCTGCAACGCATGCAGCGACGTGCCGTATGCGAGCACGAGCGCCGCGCCCTGCTCGAACGTCATCCCCGGCGGCAACGGAGCGATCTGGTGCGCATCGGCCACACACTGCTGCGCGAACCCGCCGTGCCCCGTGAACGCGACCACCGAATCGCCGGGCCGCCACGCGGTAACGCCCTCGCCGACCGCGTCGATCACGCCGGCAAACTCGGCGCCCGGCGAAAACGGCAGTGCCGGCTTCACCTGATACAACCCCTGGACGATCAGCGCGTCGGGGAAATTGAGCGACGCGGCCTTCACCCGGACCCGGACCTGGCCGGCCGCCGGTTCGGGAATCTCGACGTCTTCGATGCGCAGGCTGTCGATCGGGCCAAATGCGGTGCACAACAGGGCTTTCATGCGCTTCTCTCTCCTTGCGCGGCGCGACCGCGCATCGATGCGGCCTGCGGGGTACTCCCGCGCGGCCGGTTCAAGACGCATGTGCGATGGCCATCCGAGCCGGCCTTCGCGACATCGTCAGTATTCCAGGATGTTGGTACGGCTACGTTCAGAACCACGCGTCGCGCATGTCGAGCGTCGTCGTGTCGACGCTCGACAGCAGATCGAGCTGTGCGTCCACTTTCGGCAATTCCCAGCGGAAGAAGTAGCGGGCGGCCGCACGCTTGCCGTCGTGGAAATCGCCGGTTTGCCCGTGCGCGGCGAGCGTCACGTCGAGCCACAGCCACGCGACGACGAGATGGCCGAACGCTTCCAGATAGACACTCGCGTTCGCGAGCCGCGCCTGCTGATCGCCGATCGCGCCGAGCTGTCGAGTGACGTCGAGCAGCCGCGACCAGCGCTGCGCCAGCGCATCGGCCTGCTCTCGCAGGCCCGCGTCGAGCGCCCGCGCGCGTTCGACGCTCGCACCGATTCTCCCGTCGAGCGCGTGCAGCAGTGCGCCGTCGTCCTGTGCGACCTTGCGGCCCAGCAGGTCGAGCGCCTGGATTCCGTGCGTGCCTTCGTGTATCGGGTTGAGCCGATTGTCGCGATAGAGCCGCTCGACCGCGTAATCGCGCGTGTAGCCGTAGCCGCCGTGCACCTGGATCGCGAGGTCGTTCGCCGCGAGACACCACTGCGACGGCCAGCTTTTCGCGATCGGCGTCAGGATGTCGAGTAGCCGCTCGGCCTGGGCGCGCACGGTCGCGTCGTCGTGCGCGCGCGCTTCGTCGACCAGCTTCGCGCAGTACAGGATCAGCGCAAGACCGCCTTCGACATAGGCCTTCTGCGCGAGCAGCATGCGCCGCACGTCCGGATGCTCGACGATCGGCGCCTGCGGCGCGGCGGCATCCTTGCCCGCCGGCCCCAGCGGACGCCCTTGAGGCCGGTTCCGCGCGTAGTCGAGCGCATGCAGATAACCGGTGTAGCCGAGCGCCACCGCGCCCGCGCCGACACCGATGCGCGCCTCGTTCATCATGTGGAACATGTACGCGAGGCCGTGGTTCGGCCGGCCGACCAGATAACCGATCGCACCCTCCCGCCCTTCCGGCCGGTAGCGCGTGCCTTCGCCGAAGTTCAGCAGGCAGTTGGTGGTGCCGCGGTAGCCCATCTTGTGGTTCAGCCCGGCGAGCACCACGTCGTTGTGCTCGCCCTGCGCGGCGCCGTCGGTACCGGGCAGGTACTTGGGCACGATGAACAGCGAGATGCCGCGCGTGCCGGGCAGCAGCCGGCCGTGTTCGTCGGGAATCTTCGCGAGCACGAGGTGGACGATGTTCTCCGTCAACTCGTGTTCGCCGCCCGAGATCCACATCTTGTTGCCGGTCAGCCGGTAGCGCGGGCCGAGCGGCGAGTCGCACTCGAAATCCGCGCGCGTCGCGATGTCGGACAGCGACGACCCGGCTTGCGGCTCGGACAGGCACATGGTGCCGAAGTAGCGCCCTTCCAGCTCCGGGCGCGCGAACGCGTCGATCTGCGCGGGGGTGCCATGCGCGACGAGCAGGTTCGCGTTGGCGACGGTCAGGAACGGATAGGCGGCGGTCGCGATGTTCGCGGCCTGGAAGAACAGGAACGACGCGGCTTCGACCAGCTTCGGCAAGCGCATGCCGCCGAGCGCTTCGTCGTGGCCCGCGGCGATCAGCCCGGCGTCCGCGAAGGTGCGCACGGCCGGTTCGACGTCGGGGATCAGCGTCACGCGCTCGCCGTCGAAGTGCGGTTCCTCGCGATCGCCTCGTGCCGCATGCGGCGCGAACAGGTCTTCGGCAATCCGCTCGCTGGTATCGAGCACCGCGTCGAAGGTCTCGCGACTGTGCTCCGCGTAGCGCGGCAGCGCGACGAGCGCCTCCGCATCGAGCCAGTCGTACAACAGGAACGCGAGATCGCGTCGCGACATCAACAAGCTCATCGTGCTGCCTCCCGGGGGCCGGCTTCGTCAGCCGAATGAAGGGTTCCGTGATTGCGAATGCTGGCAGGAATTTAGCACGGTCGTTCGCAAACAACAACGACCGATGAGCTAGTCGGCGTACCCCGGATTGCGTCGATCGAGCCGGCGCAGCAGCCCGGGCCAGACGAGCGCGCCGGCCCCCATGCCGCGGGTCACCGCGGCGATCTGCTGCTTGATGCCGTCGAGAATCGGCTGTGCGACCGGCAACAGCGCAGTGCCGCCGGCCTGCGCGCGCACCTGGATCATGCAGGCCGCTTCGAAGAAGTACATCGCGACGAACGCGTCTGCCGGCGTCGCTCCGACGGTCAGCAGGCCGTGGTTGCGCAGCATCAGGTTCGTGTGGGCGCCGAGGTCGCGCACGAGGCGCGCCTTTTCGCCTTCGTTGAGCGCAATGCCCTCGTAGTCGTGATAGCCGAGCGACGCCAGCACGCCGAGCGACTGCTGCGACAGCGGCAGCAACCCGCCCTCCTGCGCCGACACGGCGACGCCGTTGATCGAATGCGTATGCATCACGCACAGCGCGTCGTCGCGGGCCGCGTGCACCGCGCTGTGGATGGTGAAGCCGGCCGGGTTGATCTCGTACGGCGATTCGGACACCTTGCGTCCTTCGAGATCCACCTTCACCAGCGACGATGCCGTGATCTCGTCGAACATCATGCCGTACGGGTTGATCAGGAAATGATGCTCCGGGCCGGGGATGCGCGCGGAAATATGGGTGAACACGAGATCGTCCCAGCCGAACAGCGCGGTGAGGCGGTAAGCCGCCGCCAGGTTGACTCGCGCGTCCCATTCGGTGGGGGAAACCGCCTGCTTCACGCTGACATCGGACGAGGCCATGTCGACACTCCTTGTTCAAGGATGGATGCGTACCGGGCCGCACGATACGGCCCGGCCTGGGGACTGCATCACCCCGCGCGGGGCTTCGCGAGCTGATCGGCAACCGGCAGGCTGCGGATGCGCGTGCCGGTCGCCGCGAAGATCGCATTGGTCAGCGCGGGCGCGACGGGCGGCAGGCCCGGCTCGCCCACGCCGCCGAGCGGTGTCGCGAAATCGTCGGGCGCGACGAGATGCACGCGGATTTCACGCGGCGCCTCGTTCATTCTCAGCACCTGGAACCCGTTGAAGTTGCTCTGCTCCGGATGGCCGTCCTTGAACGTGATCTCGCCGTGCAGCGCAATGCCGAGCCCCATCACCACCGCTCCCTCGAGCTGCGAGCGTACGCGCTCCGGATTGACCTGCGGCCCGCAATCGATCGCGATGTCGACCCGCGGCACCGTGATCTTGCCGTCGGCATCGACCTGCACCTCGCACACCGCCGCCGTATACGACACGAAGCTGCGATGCGCGGCGATCCCGAGCCCGTGCCCCTTCGGCAGCTTGCGCCCCCAGCCCGCCTCGCGCGCGACCGTCTCGACCACGCGCCGCAGCCGCCCGGTGTCGACCGGATACAGCGCCGGATCCTCGCCGTAGTTCACGTTCTTCACCGTGATGTGCGGCTCGAAACGCCGCGCGGGCCCGATCAGCTCGAGCAGGAAATCCTTCGGGTCGCGGCCGGCCGCGTGCGCCAGCTCCGACACGAAACTCTGGATTCCGAACGCATGCGGGATGTTGTAGACCGAGCGGAACCAGCCGATCCGCGTGTGCGCCTGCGCGGCCGGGTTCTCGATCCGCACGTTCGGGATCGCGAACGGCAGGTCCGCGATCCCCTGCGCGAGCTCGCCCGGCTGCTCGTGCACGATGCCGGCCCTGAAGGTCGACTGGATCGACGGCGCAACCGTGCGATGCTGCCACGCGACCACTTTCCCCGACGCATCGATCCCGCCGTCGAACGCTTCGAGCGACACGGCATGGAAGTAGTCGTGCGCGAGGTCGTCCTCGCGCGTGAACGTCAGCTTGACGGGCGCGCCGACCGCCTTCGACAGCAGCGCCGCCTCCACCACGTAGTCGGGCTTCGACTTGCGGCCGAAACCGCCGCCGAGCAGCGTCACGTTGACCGTCACGCGCTCGCCCGGCAACCCGAGCGCCTTCGCGACCTCGTCGCGCGTGGTCTGCGGCGCCTGCGTGCAGGTCCACACTTCGCATTGGCCGTCCGCCACGCGCGCGACGGCCGCGGGCGGCTCCATCGTCGCGTGCGCGAGATGCGGGATGTAGTAGGTCGCACGCACGCGTTTCGCCGCGCCGGCCAGCGCCGCCGCCGCGTCGCCGTCGTTGCGGATCACGTCGCCCGGTTGCGCGGCAGCCGCTTCGAGCGTCTTCCGATACGCGGCCGAGTCATAGTTCGCATTGGGCCCGTGCTTCCAGTCGATCTTCAGTTGCGCGCGCGCCTGGATCGCCGTCCACGTGTCGCGCGCGACGACGGCCACGCCGCCGAGCGGCTGGAAGCCGGACGGCAGCGGCGTCGGCGTAAGCGGCACGACCTTGACGACACCCGGCAGCTTCTCCGCCGCCGACGCGTCGAACGACGCCACCGTGTCCCCGTAGGCCGGCGGGCGCGCGACGACCGCGTACAGCATGCCGTCGAGCCGCGTGTCGATCCCGTAGTGCGCACGGCCCGCGACGATGTCGCGTCCGTCGATCAATGCCGTTTGGCCCTTGCCGATATAGCGGAATTCGGCTGGCGCTTTCAGCGGTACGGTTGCCGGATCGGGTACCGGCAACGCGGCCGCTTTCGCCGCCAGTTCGCCGAAGCCGAGCTTGCGTCCGCTCTTCGTGTCGACGACCTCATGCACGGTTGCCTTGACCTGCCGCGCGTCGACGCCCCACGCCGCGGCGGCAGCCTGTTCGAGCATCGTGCGCGCCGCCGCGCCCGCGCGACGCAACGCGGCGAAGCTCTGGCGCAAGCTGCGCGAGCCGTCTGTATTCTGGTTGCCGTAGCGCGGCTCGTCGCCGACGGCCTGTGCGACCTTCACGCGCGCCCAGTCCGCGCCCAGCTCGTCCGCCACCACGAGCGCGACGCTCGTGCGCACCCCCTGCCCCATCTCGGAGCGGATGCAGGTCACGGTGACCGCGCCATCGGGTGCGATCGCGACGAACAGGTGCGGATCGTCTCGCAACCCGTGCGGCATTCCCGCGCCGCCATATCGCGGATCGGCACTGACGGGCGGCTGGCTCGGCACGGCCGCGCGCACGAGCGACGGCACGCCGAACGCGAGCAGCAACCCGCCGGACGCGAAGCCGAGCAGCAGCGCGCGACGGCTTTCGTTATGGACGGAGAGTTCGGGCGCACTCATGCGGCACCTCCGCGGCGCACGGCCAGACGGATCGCCGCGCGTATGCGCGTGTAGGTGCCGCAGCGGCAGATGTTGCCGGACATCGCATCGTCGATGTCGGCGTCGGTCGGATGGGGATTCGTCTTCAGCAACGACGCGGCCTGCATGATCTGCCCGGACTGGCAATAGCCGCACTGCGCGACGTTCAGTTCCTGCCACGCCTGCTGCAGCGGATGGGTCAGATCGGTCGACAGTCCCTCGATCGTCGTCACGCGCTTGCCGGAAGCAGCCGCGACCGGGGTGATGCACGACCGGATCGCGACGCCGTCGACGTGCACGGTGCACGCGCCGCACAGTGCCATCCCGCAGCCGAACTTGGTGCCGGTGTGGCCGAGAACATCGCGCAGATACCAGAGCAACGGCATGTCGGGATTGCCGTCGAAGTGTTGCTCGCTACCGTTGACGGTCAGCGTGATCATCGTTCACCTCCTGGTTGCGATGCCCGCTTCGGGCAGGCATCGGGTGGGGATTCGAACGGCGCGGCGCACATTCCGAACAACCAGGCAGGGCGCCGTGTCGTAGGCCGCGTTGCCTGCAGGCACGGCCCGGCAGATGCTGCAAACGATGCTGCGGCCCGGTTGCCTGCGCAACATGGCAACGATTTCCCGGCCGCTCGCTCGTCCGCATGGATCGCCGATCCGCATTATCGAACCATTTCGGATTTGCCGTCGGATCGGGGGGATTCGGGCGTTTCAGATAATCGGAGCGGGAAATTTGCCCGGAGATGGCGTGCCGCGACCGGTCACGCTTGCCGGAAAGGTGGGCTGGCGATTCAGATTTCGATGTTTCGATGCACGACCGCAGGTGGTTCGCTCTCGTTCTTGCACGGCGACTGGCCACGTTCGCCGGGCGCTGCGGTGCCGCGGTAGCAAAGCCGAACGACCAGACCCGCCCTGTGCAATCAGCGGGCCGAGAAACCGGAAATGATCGATCGCGCAAACGCAAACGTCCGGCCGGCCTCCCGGCCGGACCGGATCATCCCGCGATTGCAACGAGCGGTTCGGACGCTAGCGCGCCGCGATGCTCACCGCGACCTCAACGCCTGCAACCCCAGCGTGAGCGCGTTGAACGGCATTTCCGCCGCCCCCATCGAAAAGCTCGTCGCCTTCGTGGGTACGCCCGAGTTCCGCATCAGCGCGTGAACGATCCGCTCGCTCGCATGACCGTCGCCGTACGGATTGCTCGCGCGCGCCATCTCCCCGTAAGCGCTCTCGCTGTCGAACAGCCGCGACGCTTCCCACACGATCCGCTCCTGATCGGTACCGACGAGCCGCGCGGTACCGGCCTGGATCGCCTCGGGCCGCTCCGTTGTCTCGCGCGTGACGAGCACCGGCTTGCCCAACGCGGGCCCTTCTTCCTGAATGCCGCCCGAATCGGTGATGATGAAATGCGCACGCGACATCAGGAATACGAACGACAGATATTCCTGCGGCTCGATCAGGTAGATGTTCGGCAGGTTACCGAGCCGGGCGCGCGCCGGCTCCCGCACGTTCGGATTCATGTGCAGCGGATAGACGAACTGGGCGTCGGGATAGCGCTTCGCGAGCGCGCACAGCGCATCGCAGAAATTCTGGAACGGCTCGCCGAAACTTTCGCGGCGATGGCCCGTGATCAGCACCATGCGCCGCGACGGCTCGAGAAACGGAAACTGTCCCGCGACCTTCTCCGTCAGCGCCGTCGTGCAATCCAGCATGCGCTTGACCTCGTGCAGCGCATCGATCACGGTATTGCCGGTCAGCACGACCGCCGCGCCCGGCACGCCCTCGCTGAGCAGGTTGTCGCGTGCCTGCCCGGTCGGCGCGAAATGCCACGACGATACCGCGTCGGTCACGCGGCGGTTCAACTCCTCCGGCCACGGCGACCAGATGTCGCCGCTGCGCAAGCCGGCCTCCACATGCCCGACCGGCAAATAGCGGTAGAACGCCGCAAGACTGACCGCGAGCGTGGTCGTCGTATCGCCGTGCACCAGCACGACGTCCGGGCGCAACTCGTCGAAGACGACGCCGATTGCCTGCAGAATGCCGGTCGTCACGTCGGTCAGCGTCTGGCTTTGCCGCATCACGTTGAGATCGTAGTCGGGCTTGATGTCGAAAAGCGTCAGCACCTGATCGAGCATTTCGCGGTGCTGCGCGGTCACGCATACCCTGGCGTCGACACCCGCCTGTGCTTTTAATGCACGCACCAGCGGTGCCATCTTGATGGCCTCCGGCCGAGTCCCGAACACAAGCAAAATCTTTTTCATCGTTATCCTCGTTGACCCATATCGCGCTGAATGACCCTGCTCGTGGCGCGAAGCATGTAATCAGACGGCACCTTCCGTACTCGCACGCGATCGACACGCTGCAGTGTCGCGGAGCGAGCGCGCCGCCCTGTCCACGTGGTCTGCGCCACGCGAATCGTCGTACTACCGGCGTCTCGTTGCACTTGATCAGTCACGTCATGAGTCGTTCCTCGCTTGGCCAGGCGTCACGTCCGTTCGTCACGTCCCCCTCCACTACAGCAATATTCAAACCAGTCGCACTGCGGCCGTGTCCGGTTCACACCGCATGCACCGTGCACACGCGGTGCACGATGAAATGTTTCACAACTGCTACGCGTGCCGCATCGCCGGTCAAGCGCGATACAGGCAAAAATCCGGGCAGTTTCATGGCCCCTTCAGCGGCGTCGTCCGACGAATCGCGGACGCGTGTCGCGCATTCGTTTCGCATCGGATCTCGCGGATCTGTCGAAGCGCGTTGCGTTTACTCGATCCGCCACTTTTGTCTGTGCAGCGGGCGGCGCAATCGGCCGCTCGGCCGCGATCCCGCACGAGGGATTTACCCGACATGCAACGTCGTTCACGTCGCACGAATCGATGCATGCGAAATGTTGCGAATGTGTAACGCTGATCCGAAACGGGGCGGATACATCGACGCGCGGCCAATGCAGCGCATGCGCCTGCATGAATCGCATCGGCACCCCGGCCGATGCGCACACAACGAACGACACCGCGCGCATCACCGCGCAAAGTCACGCTGCCGGCGCGGCACACGTTCGACAGACAATTCGCTGGACCCATCGAACGTGCGGGCTGCAATCCCGGTCGCGCGCGGGCAATCGGCCTGCACGCGGGCTGATTCTTCGATGAATCAAAATCCGCCGCCGCCGTCCGCGCCACGCCCCCGGCCTCCGCCCCTGCTCCTTGCTGCGCGCGGCATCGCGGCCGATGGCTCACGCCTTGCTTAATGACAGTCAGGTGTACCTCGAAGCACGCGCCGGACAGCGGACGAACGGGGACGCCCAAGCAACGAAGCCGGGAGGAAACGCGACGCGTCCGCCGGGAGCGAAAAACAAGCGCTCCTGCGCACCGCGCGTGCCGACGTGTCCTGTTGCAATACGCGATCCGCGGGCCAGGTTCAGGCTCCGATGCAGGGAACTGCCTCGTGGACGCGTATCCCGGTATGAGCCTCGGGTTCACCCGCATCACCGTGAACCGAGCCGCAACGTCGACACGCTCGCCAGGCGCGACGCGGCCAACGCCGCGCCCGGCGACGATTGCACAGGACCCCGCGCAGGAGCCCAAGACATGAAACGGCCCGCGCTTTCCCCGACCGCACGCTCGCGCGTCGCGGCCACCATCGCGCTGTGCCGCCTGTGGCACGTCGCCTGCTGTCTCGCCGCGTGCGGCTTCGCACTGCACGCAAGCGCCGCCGAGCTCCGGCTCGAAGGGCTGTACCAGCGCACCGACGGTGCGATCACCGTGCGCCTGAACGGCGTCGGCATCGATCCGTATTTCGCGGCAAAAGCGCTGCTCGCCGCGTCCGACGCGCAACTCGACGCCCGTCAGGCCGCACTCGCGTGGATCGCATGGTTGCTGCCGCGCCAGCGCCCGGATGGCGGTTTCGATCGCTACTGCGTGAAGGACGGCCGCTACCGCTCATGTGCCGAAGCGGAAACCGACGACGCGATGACGGCGACCTGGATCGAATTGCTCGCCCGCTTCGCGCCGCCCGGCGGCTTGCCCGCCGCGTGGGAACTCAGCCTGAACCGCGCCGCCATGCATCTGGAGACGCTGCTCGACAAGCCCTCCGGCGTGTATCAGATCTCGTCTTCACTGCACGTCGCGCTGCTGATGGACAACGTCGAGGTACACAGCGCGTTCCAGGCACTCGCGGCGTACTACGTCCGGCGCGCCGACTACACGCATGCGGGCCCGTGGAGCCTGCGCGCCGACCAGCTTGCCTCCGCGATCCTGAAGGTGTTCTGGCGCGGCACGGCATCCGGTTTTCGCGCCAGCACGCAGCAGGTCAGCGATGCGAGTTTTTACCCGGCGAAGATCGCGCAGATCCTCCCGCTCCTGTCCGGTATTCAGGTTCCCGAACAATCCGGCGAGGTGATCTATGCACGGTGGATCCGGAAGTACGGCAGGAGCTGGCCGCAACTTGCCAACACCGACTACCCGTGGAGCCTGATCGCGCTGGTCGCGGTCAAGATGAACGATTGGAGCACGGTTGCCTGCTGGCAAGCGCGATCGGGGCCATACCGGCACGGCGCGCACTGGAACGTATTGGAAGAGTCGCTTTATCTGGCATTCGAAAGCCGGATGGCCGATCCCGTCATCCCCGCTCGATGCGGGCTCACGACGGCGGCGGCAACGGCAACCGCATCGCGCTGACGCAACGGCGCGTGCGGTCCATGATCACTAAACGGGAAGGAGGCGTGTCATGTGTGGCATCGTCGGCGCAGTCGCGCAACGGGACATCGTCCCGATTCTGATTGAAGGTTTGCGTCGCCTCGAATATCGCGGCTACGATTCATGCGGCGTGGCGACGGTCGTCGACGGCCAGGCGCGCCGCGAGCGCAGTGTGTCGCGCGTCGCCGATCTCGACGCGCACGTGCGCACCGCCGGCCTGACCGGCAGCACCGGCATCGCGCACACGCGCTGGGCGACGCACGGCGCGCCGGCCACCTGCAACGCGCATCCGATCTTCTCGCGCGACGAAATCGCGCTCGTGCACAACGGCATCATCGAGAACCACGAAACGTTGCGCAAGCAACTTTCCGACGCGCACTACGAATTCGACGGCCAGACCGACACCGAGGTCGTCGCACACCTGATCCACAGCAAGTATCGCGGCGACCTGCTCGCCGCCGTGCGCGCGGCAACGTCGCAACTTCACGGTGCCTACGCGATCGCGGTGTTCAGCAAGCACGAGCCGCAGCGGCTGATCGGCGCACGGGTCGGCTCGCCGCTCGTCGTCGGCGTGACGGATGGCGAATGCTTTCTTGCGTCCGACGCACTCGCGCTCGCCGGCATCACCGACCGCTTCATCTTTCTCGAGGAAGGCGACATCGTCGAGTTGACGCCGGGCGGCGTGCGCGTACTCGATCGCGGCGGCGCGCCGGTCGAGCGCGCGGTACAGACCATTTCGTCCGCGCAGGCCGCGGTCGAGCTCGGGCCGTACCGGCATTTCATGCAGAAAGAGATATTCGAGCAACCGCAGGCCGTAGCCGCGACCATCCCGGATGCCGGGCTGTTCGATCCGGCCGTATTCGGCCCCGACGCCGCGCGCGCGTTCGAGCAGATCGACAACGTGCTGATTCTCGCGTGCGGCACGAGCCACTATTCCGGCCTGACCGCGCGCCGCTGGCTCGAAACGATCGCGCGCGTGCCCGCCCAGGTCGAGATCGCGAGTGAATACCGTTACAGCGACGCGCTCGCAACGCCGAATACGCTGGTGGTGAGCGTGTCGCAATCCGGCGAGACCGCCGACACGCTCGCCGCGCTGAAGTATGCGCAGGCGCTCGGCCATATCGATACGCTGGCGATCTGCAACGTGCCGACCAGCGCGATGATGCGTCAGGCAGGCCTGCGCTTCCTGACGCGGGCCGGCCCGGAAATCGGCGTCGCGTCGACCAAGGCGTTCACGACGCAGCTCGTCGCGCTGTTCATTCTCGCCGTCACGCTCGGGCGGCTGCGCGGCTACGTCGACGATGCACAGCTCGCGCGCTACACGATGCAATTGCGGCGGCTGCCCGGCGCGCTCGAGGACGTACTTGGGCTCGAGCCGCAGATCGAGCGCTGGGCGGGGGAATTCTCGCAGCATGAAAATGCGCTGTTCCTCGGACGCGGGCTGCACTACCCGATCGCGCTCGAAGGTGCGTTGAAGCTGAAGGAGATTTCGTACATCCATGCGGAGGCGTATCCCGCGGGTGAGCTCAAGCACGGGCCGCTCGCGCTCGTGACGCACACGATGCCCGTCGCGACGATCGCGCCGAACGATGCGCTGCTCGAGAAGCTGAAGTCGAACATGCAGGAAGTGCGGGCGCGCGGCGGGCAGCTTTACGTGTTCGCCGACGCAGATACGCGGATCGACAACAGCGAAGGCGTGTCGGTGTTGCGGATGCCGGATTACTACGGGTTGTTGTCGCCGATCCTGCACGTCGTACCGCTGCAGTTGCTCGCGTATCACGCGGCGTGTCTGCGTGGGGCGGATATCGACAAGCCGAGGAATCTGGCGAAATCGGTTACGGTGGAGTGAGGGGGTAGCCCGGGCGGACTGGTGAAGGTCTTCAGGTGCTGAGACTGGCCCGCCCTACACGACTCGAACGTGTGACCTACGGCTTAGAAGGCCGTTGCTCTATCCAGCTGAGCTAAGGGCGGTCGGGGAGAAAAGACACGGCCTGCACGAGCCGCATCTGACGCAAGACTTCGAGCACCGGCAAAACCGGCAAACCACAAACCGGACTCGAAGCCCCGAAACAAAACGGGCCCGGCATGAAGCCGAGCCCGAAATTATACCCGATCATCGCGTCACATCA
Source organism: Burkholderia sp. LS-044 (assembly GCF_004803625.1). Lineage (NCBI taxonomy): Bacteria > Pseudomonadati > Pseudomonadota > Betaproteobacteria > Burkholderiales > Burkholderiaceae > Burkholderia > Burkholderia sp. LS-044. The sequence continues at coordinate 502,402 of NZ_SSWO01000004.1, read as the reverse complement.
TGCGAGACCGGTCAACGCAGCCTCAGACCGGCTGCGGATGCAGCATGAACCAGCCGAGGCAGAACACACCGGCGATCACGCAATACACGCCGAACGAAGCCAGCCGGCCACGCCCTTCGAAATAGCGCATCAGGAACCGCACGCTCAGGTACGCGGCGATCGCCGTCAGCACGCCGCCGAGCAGCGCATCGGCGAGCTGGTCGCGCGCATGGAACAGCTTCGGCAGTTCGAGCACGCCCGCCGCGAAGATGATCGGCGTACCGAGCAGGAACGAGAATTCCGCGGCCTTCTCCGCCGTCAGGCCCGCTGCATTGCCGGCGATCATCGTCAGCCCGCTGCGCGAGAAGCCCGGAATCAGCGCGCCGATCTGCGCGAGACCCACGAAGAACGCCTGCTTGAACGTCATCTTTTCGGGCGCCTGATGCGCGCGGCTACGCTGGATGCGATCGCCGAGCCACAGCAGCACGCCGTTCACGATCAGCGCGATCGCGACGATCCGCAGGTCGTGGAACACGCGTTCGATGCGCTTCTCGAGGAGCAGCCCGACGATGCCGGTCGGGATCGTACCGATGATGAGCGCCCACATCAGGTGACCGTCGTCGTTCTTGCGGCCGCCGAGCTGCGCGAAGAAGCCGCCGATCAGCGCGATCCAGCGCGCGCGGAAGTACCACAGCAGCGCCAGCGCGGTGCCGAGGTGCAGCGCAACGAGGAACGGCAGCAGTTGCGGTGCGTGCTTGTCGATGTGCATGCCGAACAGCGCCGGCACGAGCAGCGTATGGCCAAGGCTGCTGACGGGAAAGAGTTCGGTGACGCCCTGCAGGACGCTCAGGAATACCAGAAACCAGAGACTCACGCGTCGGTCCTTTTAATGAAGATTGAGCGGGAAGAGAAGCGGACGACGCGATGCGCGTCCGAAAAAACGCGCCCCGATTATGCCGAGCCCGGATTACTGCGCCAAGGCATTTGGCGGGATATTGCGGCAATGCACACAAACGCTTGCAACTTGTAAGCGCCCGGAAAGCAAAAAGCCCGCCATTTGCATGGCGGGCCTTTCGATTTCGGCAGGAATTGCCGTCAGCGGCCGAGCTGATAGAAAAATAATACCGTGCTGCCCGTGAACATGCCGAACAGTGCGAGTCCCATTGCCATTGCCAGATCCATGGCCCCCTCCACGAAGTGTCATGACCCGGCAACCTCACCGGTTTAGAGGCATTATCCCGACCGTTGACGGTCTTAAAAACTCGCGATTTCCCGAGAAGGGTTTTCCCCAAGCCGCCGCGGCCCGATAATGGGCGCGCCGTTCCCGTTCACCCGCACAACCCGATTCGCCATGCCGACCTTCCAGCAACACGACATTCACGAACTTCACGCCGGCCCGTCGCTCGTCCGGGTCGCTCCGCAATTCGGCGGCCGCCTGCTGTCATGGGATGTCGACGGCGAACCGGTCATCTTCTGGCCGGAAACGGCCGACTGGAGCAACCTCGCGCGCGTGCGCGGCGGCAACCCGCTGCTGTTCCCGTTCCTCGGCCGTCACCGCGTCGACGGCGAGCTCGGCCGCTGGCGCGACGCCGCCGGCGTGGTACGCGACCTGCCGATGCACGGCTTCGCGCGCGACCTGCCGTTCGCCGCGCAACCGTCGGCCGACGGCGCCGCGTTGTCGATGACGCTCGACGCGACCGACGCACTGCGCGCGAGCTACCCGTTCGATTTCCGGTTCGAAACGACCTACCGGCTGGCCGACGCGCACACGCTCGAAGTCGCGCTGACGACGACCAATCGCGGCGACACGCCGCTGCCCTACTACGCCGGTCACCATTTCTATTTCGCGCTGCCGCACGGCGAACGCGCGGAAACCACGCTAGAACTGCCGCCCACGCATCGCTGCGCGCAGCAGCCGGACGGTTCGATCAGCCCGCCCGAGCCGGGCGAAGCGCGCTATCGCCTCGACAACCAAGAGATTCTCGACCGCTTCCACTGCCTCGACGGCGTGCCGGCCACGCCGGTGCGCATCGTGATGCCGGGCCGGCGCCGCACGATCGAGATCGCGCTCGACGTGCCGGGCTCGATCCCGTGGTACGCGGTCACGACCTGGACCGAAAAGCCGGATTCCGACTTCTATTGCGTCGAACCGTGGCTCGGCCTGCCGGATGCAATCCACAACGGCCTCGGGCTGCGCATGCTCGCGCCGGGCGCGACCGAAACGGCCACGCTGCGGATTCGCGTCCTCCCGCTCGCCGGCTGAAACGTGGGCCGAGACGCCGGCCACGCGGGCTGAGACGCCGGCCGAACCGGCGTCCGACGGCCCCCGGCAACGGCACAAACTGCGGTGCGCGGGTCGAACCCGTTAAAATCGGACGTTTTGTATTGCCTGCCGCGTCACGAGCGGCAGGGTCTTGCGAGGTTCAATGTTCGGAACAACAACGAAGCGACTCTTCGCAGCCGCCTGCGCCGCCCTGCTCGTCGCGTGCGGCTCCGCGCCCGTCGGCCCCGGGTTCTATCGCGTCGAACGCGGCGATACGCTCTACAAGATCGCGCGCGACAACCGCACGTCGGTATCGAACATCGTGCGCTGGAACCAGATGACGAACCCCGATGCGATCGAAGTCGGCCAGGTGCTGCGCGTCGCGCCGCCGCCCGGCACGACCACCGCATCGACGCCGTCGACCACCGGCACCGGCAGTGCCGGCCGGGCCCGCCCCGCGCCTTCCGCACCGGTTGAATCGGCCGTCAAGCCGGCCACGAGCATCGCGCTGATCTGGCCTGCGGCCGGCAACGTGGTCCGCACGTTCGACGGCTCGAAATCGAAGGGGATCGACATCGCGAACTCGCCGGGTACACCGGTGGTCGCGGCCGCGCCGGGTGTGGTGGTCTACGCGGGTAACGGGCTGCGCGGCTACGGCAACCTGATCATCCTCAAGCACAACGCCGACTACCTGACCGCCTACGCGCACAACCGTGCGCTGCTGGTGAAGGAAGGCCAGTCGGTCACGCAGGGGCAATCGATCGCCGAGATGGGCAACAGCGACAGCGATCGCGTCGCGCTGCATTTCGAATTGCGCTACGGCGGCCGGTCGATCGACCCGTCACGCTACCTGCCGGCGCGTTGAGCGCCCGACGGACGACACGCGACGCCGGCACGCATCGCGTGCCGTCGCGGTGAAAATCGGGAAAGGTGATGTCAGCGCTTGCGCAGACGTCCGGTGAAACGGCCGGACAACGGATCGACGCGACAAGCGAACGCTACCAGCACGCCGATTCCGATCAGGCTGAACCCCGCAGCTATCAGAAGCAAATCCATGGTCACACACTGATTTTTAAGTGATCTTATGCGTCATTGCGGAATCGTGCACTGAGCCGCAGCAATTGGACGAGTGCGAGGATTCCCTACCCTCAGGCGTCATTGTGGATTCCCCTGCGTGAAACCCTGATGTAAGCCGTTCGCCTGACACCACGCCGCCACCCAGGAGACACTGCGATGCTGCCCGCCACCGACCGCTACGACGACCTGCTCTCCCGCTTCGCGTGGGACGTTCCGGCCCGCTACAACATCGGCGTGGACGTCTGCGACAAATGGGCGGACGGCAGCGGACGCCTCGCGCTGATCCACGAAACGGCGCAAGGCGACGTGTCCCGCATCACGTTCGACGACCTGAGGAATGCCTCTAACCGGCTCGCGAACAGCTTCGTGCGCGCCGGCCTGCGGCGCGGCGACCGCATCGGCATCTTTCTCGCGCAGGGCCCCGAAACGGCCATCGCGCACCTCGCCGCGTACAAGCTCGGCGCCATCGCGGTGCCGCTCTTCACGTTGTTCGGCGTCGATGCGCTCGAATACCGGCTCGCGAACAGCGAGGCGGCCGCGCTCGTTACCGACGCGGCCGGCTACGCGAAAATCGCATCGCTGCGCGCGCAGCTGCCGGCACTGCACACCATCTATTGCATCGGCGACGATGCGCCCGACGCTCCCGGCGTGCTGCGCTACGACGCGGCGCTCGCCGCCGAGACGCCCGACTTCGTGCCGGCCGATACGGCCGCCGACGATCCGGCGCTCATCATCTATACGTCCGGCACGACGGGCAAGCCGAAAGGCGCGCTGCACGCGCATCGCGTGCTACCTGGCCACCTGCCGGGCGTCGAGATGTCGCAGCAGTGCTTCCCGCGCGACGCGCGCCTGTTCTGGACACCCGCCGACTGGGCATGGATCGGCGGCCTGCTCGACGTGCTGCTGCCATCATGGCATCACGGCGTGCCCGTGCTCGCCCGTCGCTTCGAGAAATTCGACGGCGACGCCGCGTTCGCGCTGATGGCCCGGCACGGCGTCACCCACGCGTTCCTGCCGCCCACCGCGCTGAAGCTGATGCGCACCGTCCCGGCACCGCGCGAACGCTACGCGCTGTCGCTGAAATCGGTCGCGAGCGGCGGGGAGACGCTCGGCACCGAACTGACGGCTTGGGGACGCGACGCGCTCGGCGTGACGATCAACGAGTTCTACGGGCAAACCGAGTGCAACATGGTGCTGTCGTCGTGCGCGGCGCTGTTCGATGCGCAGCCCGGCGCAATCGGCAAGGCGGTGCCCGGCCATGCGGTCGCGATCGTCGACGCGGACGGCACGCCGCTGCCGCCCGGCGTCGAAGGGCGCATCGCGGTGCGCCGCCCCGATCCGGTGATGTTCCTCGAGTACTGGCGCAACGCCGACGCGACCCGCGACAAGTTCGCGGGCGACTACCTGCTCACCGGCGATACAGGCATGATCGACGCCGACGGTTTCGTCCGCTTCGTCGGCCGCGACGACGACGTGATCACGAGCGCCGGCTACCGGATCGGCCCGGGCCCGATCGAGGACTGCCTGCTCACGCATCCGGCGGTGCGGATGGCGGCCGTCGTCGGCGTGCCCGACGCGACGCGTACCGAGATCGTCAAGGCGTTCGTCGTGCTGAATCCCGGTCACGCCGGCGACGATGCGCTCGTGCAGGCACTGCAGGCCCACGTGCGCACGCGCCTCGCCGCCTACGAGTATCCGCGCGCGATCGCGTTCGTCGACAGCCTGCCGATGACCGCGACCGGCAAGATCGTGCGCCGCGCGCTGCGCGACGCGTAAGCGGGCCGCCACCCGCGCCGCCCGCCCGGCCGGATGGTTTATAGTGGCGCCACCACGCAGTCTTTCCAAGAAAACGATGTCCTCTGATCACCACGCCGCCGCGGGCGCGTCGCACAGCCCCCTCTACGCCAAACTCCTCGGCGAAACCGCCAAGATCGACTGGTGCGATCTCGAACGCTTCTTCGCGCAGGGCAAGCTGCTGTCCGTTGCGCGCGACCTCGATCTCGTCAGCGTCGCGGAAGCGGTTGCCGCCGACGACGCCGAACAGGTCACGCGCTGGCTGTCCGCGGGTCTCGTCGCGCGCATGCCGGCCGAAACCGCCGCCGATTACGCGGCGCGCAACCCGGAGCTGTGGGCAGTCGTCGTCTCGCCGTGGGTGTGCGTGCAGGAACGCGCCTGACGCGTCCGCCATGTCCGAATCCGCGTTACCGCACGGGGCCGGCACGGGCTCGGCCACCGTCACGCACCGGCGCGTCCTCGCGCTCGCGTTTCCGATCGTCCTGGCGAACCTGACCCAGCCGATCCTCGGCGCCGTCGACACGGCCGTCGCCGGCCACCTCGACGGCGCGCAGTATCTCGGCGGCGTCGCGCTCGGCGGGCTGTTCTTCAATTTCGTGTTCTGGGGATTCGGTTTCCTGCGAATGGGGACGACCGGTCTCGTCGCGCAGGCGCACGGTGCCGGCGACGCCGCCGGGATCCGCCTGAACGTGCTGCGCGCGTTGATCGTCGCGTTCGCGCTCGGCGCCGCGGTGCTGGCGCTGCAGGTGCCGCTGCTGTCGTTTGCGCTGTCGGCGCTCGGCGGCAGCGATGCCGTCCGCGCGACGGCGCTGTCCTACAGCCACGCGCGGATCTGGAGCGCACCGTTCGCGCTCGCGAACTACGTCGTGCTCGGCTACCTGCTCGGGGTGCAGCGCGTGCGGCTCGCGCTCGTCGCGCAGGTGTTCATCAATGCGGTCAACATCGGCGCCGTCCTGCTCTACGTGTATGGCTTCGGCTGGGGCATTGCCGGCATCGGCGCCGCGACGGCCACGGCAGACGCATGCGGCTTCGCGCTCGGTGCATGGATGCTGTGGCGGCTACGGCCGCGCGGCCTTGCGCCGATCGCGGTACGTGCACTCGCCGACCGCGTCGCACTCAAGCGGCTGATCGCGCTCAATCGCGACATCTTCCTGCGCACGCTGTGCCTGCTCGGCGCATTCGGCTGGTTCGCGCACCTCGGTGCGAAACAGGGCGATGCGACGCTTGCGGCAAACGCGCTGCTGCTGAATTTCCAGACGTTCATGGCGTACGGCCTCGACGGCTTCGCGCATGCGGCCGAGGCACTCGTCGGCGCGGCGGCCGGCGCACGCAACCGCAGTGCCTTCCGGCAGGCCGTGCGCGTCACCCTGCTCTGGTCGGCGCTCGGCGCGCTGCTGTTCGCGCTGGTGTACTGGGCCGCTGGCGGCTGGATCGTCGCGCGCCTGACCGACCAGGCCGAGATCCGCGAGGTTGCGCTGCGCTACCTGCCGTGGGCCGCGATTTCACCGATCGTGTCGGTCTGGGGCTTCCTGCTCGACGGCGTCTTCATCGGTGCGACGCAGACACAATCGCTGATGCGCGCAATGGTCGCGTCGCTCTCGATCTTCGTTGTCGCCGCACTCGCCGCGGTCGGCACCTTCGGCAATCACGGCCTCTGGTTCGCGCTGCTGCTGTTCATGGCCGCGCGCGGCGCGACGCTGGCGCGCTACCTGCCGGGGCTATTGCGGCGCATCGGCACCGATACACCCGCGGCCCGCGCCTGATGGCGCGCCGAACCGGCCCTAAGCGGGTCTGAGCGGCCTTAAACATCCGTTACTGCGCGGGTTTGGGCGGCGGCGCATCGAGCATCGTCGGCGGCGTCATGTCGGTCGGCACGCCGTGATAGTCGGCCGGATCTTCCGGCGGATGGCCGCGACGGGCCTGATGAGGATCGCTGGTACAGGCAGCGAGAAAAGATGCGGCCAGCACGGCCAGCATGAAACGGGTCATCGGGTAAGGCTCCGGAAATCGGCGCGCCCATCGCACGCCGGGACCGCGCCGAGTCTAGCGGAAATCCCGCTTCGGAGTCGCGCCGCGCATGTCCTACTATGTACGCATGGCGCTGTGCCGTGGAAAGGAGGCTGCCATGTCGTCTGAGGAAATTGCCGGCCTGATCGGCCTGTTCATCGGCCTGATGGTGTTCGTCGCCCTGTCGTTCTTCGAGTCGCGCGAATACAAGCGCAGCCATGGCGGCGAAGGGATCATCCATCACTGGATGGCCGAACACCACCTGCTCGACTGGCGGCGCAAGCACTAAGCGCGCCGCTGCCGTCCGGCCCTCCCCCGGGCCGTTCCCGAACGTGCCGTCTCACGGCACGCCGGTGATCGCGTATCGCCGAAATTAACGGGGCCCGATTCACACGCGTCGATCAAATGGACGAACGCCGTCGCGCGGCTCATGCCGCACGACGGCGTTCGCGTGTACGCGCCGGAACCCGCAGGCGGGCGCGACGCGGTTCAGACGGCTCAGCCCAGGAAATGGCGGGCGTAGCGCGCGTTGATGTCGGACAGACGGAACAGCGTCAGGAAATCCGCGCAGTTGAAGTCGGGATCCCAGGCCGGCGCACCGCAGATCTTCGCGCCGAGACGCAGGTAACCCTTGATCAGCGGCGGCGGCGCCACGACGGTGCCCGTCTGCAATTCGTCGACCGGCAGGGCCGTATGCGGGAACGCACGATACTCGGGCGCCGTCAGCGAACCTGCCGACAGCGACTGGTACAGGTTCGCCGCATAGTGACCGCCGTCGGCCATCGACACGCTCGCGCAGCCGAGCATCGTCTCGTAGCCGTTCTGCATCATGTACGTGCCGAGACCGCCCCACAGCGCCATGATGACGGCGCCGCTGCGGTAGTCGCTGTGCACGCACGAGCGGCCGACCTCGACCATCTTGCCGCGCAGGTGCGTGAGGCGCGACAGGTCGAATTCGCCTTCGGCGTACAGGCGGCCGACACGCGCCGCCTGGTGCGGCGGCAGCACGCGATACGTGCCGACGACCTTCAGGGTGTCGAGATCGCGAACCAGCAGGTGGTCGCAGTACGCATCGAACGGATCGACGTCGAGACCGGAGGGGCCGCTGACCTGCGCGCCCATCTCTTCGGCGAACACGCTGTAACGCAGGCGCTGGGCTTCGCGCAATTCGTCTTCCGTACGCGCCCACGCGGCGCGCAGGCGATACTCCGATGTGACGGTTTCAGCAGCGCGCGGCAGGAGGCGCCGCGACGTGTCGAGGGGCAGCGAGGCAAAAGGGAGCGTAGGCGTCGGCAGTTCTCGCATTAGGCTTTCCTGATCGTAAGGAATAGGACGACATGCCCGCCAATGTAGTAATCGGCCGTGACCGTTATGTGGCACGACCGTGTCCTTTCAATGACGTGTCGCCGAATTGACTTTAGCAGAAAGCTTGCGAAACCGTATGACGAAACCCTTCAAAGCGCTTCAGGCGGGCCTCACACCAGGTCGGGCGTCAATACTGCCCGCAGCACGGCCTGCCGGCTGCCGTCGCGCGTGCGGCTCGCGAGCCACACGATTCCGCCCTTCTTGACGCTCCAGCTGTCGTCGCCGCCGGCGATCAGTTGCGCGGCGACGCTGCCGAGCGTCGGCTGGTGGCCGACGATCACGACCGTCGGCGCGATGCCGTCCGGCCAGCCGGCCGCCGCCAGCACGTCGTCGACGCTGCCGCCCGGCGCGAGCGCCTCGACCGTCCGGTACTGGTCGGTCAGCGCCTCGACGGTCTGCACGGTGCGGGCGGCCGGGCTCGCGAGGATCACGGTGTTCGTCTCGAGCCGGCCACGCAGCCACTTGGCCATCGCCTGTGCGTCCTTGCGGCCGCGGACGGTCAACTGCCGCGCGAGATCGCTCGTCGCGTAGTCTTCGGCTTCGGCGTGGCGCCACAGGATCAGGTTCATCATGATGTTCTCCTTGCTTCGGCGAGTGGCCCCGCGCCCATGCGTGCGGGCCGGCCGATTACCGTGCGAATTGTCGCAAATTGCGGCTCGTTCGCCGCCGCGGCATTTACCCGCATATAGGGATTGACCGGATCAGCCATTCAAAGATAGAATCTTTGGCTCGTCGGAGCGTAGCGCAGCCTGGTAGCGCATCTGATTTGGGATCAGAGGGTCGAAGGTTCGAATCCTTTCGCTCCGACCACCGGAATCAAGGGATTACAACACGAAGTGTTGTAATCCCTTTTCCATTTCTGGCCCGTGAAAGATCCCGGGCAACCGCCGCATTTCGCGCCACGTAGTCACTCGATCCGCACGAGATTACGCGTCGCGAGCGGCAATCGATCGGCAGGCGTGCTTTCCGATGGCCGCCCTTTCGATCCGGAATATCGATAAACCAGATACTTCCCGTCCGTCTCGCCGCCTTCGTTGGGGATGATCACCCACATCTCCCGACGCCCCGAATACAGCCACCGCGGAAGCGCCTTCTCCGCGAAATAGATCCGCTCTTCGACATGCGTGATCGGATTCAGCCGGATTGCGACGCCCTTCACGTAAGGCGATCCGTAGTCCAGTACGAAGACGAGGGCCTTGCCGACGCACCTCGACAACGCAATCCTGCCCACGAAATCGGTCTCCGGCATGTCAAGGAACGCACGCCCGGTCTTGTGCCCCCGCCGCACGAACAGCGCATCGCCGTCCAACCCATGCGAGCGGGCGTCGAGCGCAATGCGGCTCCCGTCCGCCAGCGGGCAGGAAAGCACCTGACGCAGGACACCGGCCTCATCGATTCCCGGCGTCGCGCCGAACGTCGCTGTCGCCACCGATAAAAGACCGACGGCGAGCGCTCTCAATCGACCTTTACCGGTCAGTTGCGTCGCGAATCGACTCATTGAGTCGCAGCATCGCGGGTTATCCACTTCGGTACGCTCGCACGAATCACCTTTTCCCAGGGACAAACCGGCGCCTCAACGAGGCCAACTCGAACCCGTAGCGGTACCATTATCAGCGCCCCAATGCCAAACCGGAGTTTCGTCGACCATGCCGACATCCCTGTCGTCCCTGCAACTGCCCGAAGGCCTCGGCACCATCGGGAATCTGGCTGTCGAGTTCGTCGAGGATGAACGGAAAACATACGAGATGTGGATGCTCGAAACGGATCTACCTTTCGACGAAGCCGTGTCGCGGTTGTCAGCCTTCGTCAAGCGCCATTTCGGCGGCGACGAGCGGGCTTCGTCCGCCGACCGCTTCGGCTTCCGCAGCTGGGCGGCCTCCTGGTCCCGCGAGAGACAGGAGATCTCGGCCCAGCTCACCGGCACCAACGACGGCAGCTCGGGTTACCTCCGCAATGCGTACGATGCGTGAATGAACACACTTGCCGCCACCTACACCATCCGGACCTCGCATGACAGCCTCCTCGACTGATCGCCCGGCAAAACCGGCGATGAATATCGCGACCGTCATCGCCATGATCATCGGCGCCGCCGTACTCGCTTTCTGCGTCGTGCAGGCCTACCGGACGATGGTCTTCCTTTCGCACGCCTCTCGTGCACCCGGTGTAGTCGTCAAGTCGAGCGGACACCCGACCATACGCTTCGAAACGGCCCAGGGCCAGCGCATCGAGTTCGTGCAGAACGGCGGCATGGACGGTCCGCCCGGAACTGTCGTGCAAGTCGCGTACGACCCTGCCGCGCCCGCGGAAACAGCCCGGGCCGCCACGTTCCTCGCGATATGGGGCGATGTGCTGTGGGGATTGCCGGCAGGCCTCGGCTTTCTGGTCCTGCCGCTGTTCGGCGCACGGTTCGTGCTCACCGGGCGGTACGGGAACGCGATAAGCCGTTGAGCGGCGACGAACGGATTCATGCGATGTCCGGGCATTCGCGGCAAGTCCGGACGCTTTCGTCATCGATCACGCTTGCAAAGGTCACGAATCGAACGAGGTGGCCGGCCTCGCCGCCGCGACCCGGATACGACACTTCCGGGAACACGCGATAATGCGCGTGGACAACCTGCATCCGCGCATGACAAACAACATTCTCAAGACCGCCCTGTGCGCATCGCTGCTCGCGCTTGCGACCGCCGGCACCGCATCGGCCAAGGCACTCGACGACGCACTCGACTGCCACTCGACCGGGCACAAGTTCGTCGCGCCGCTGCTCGCCGCCGGCGATATCCAGTCGGAGCCGATGCACGTCGAATCGAACTCGGTCAACGCATTCCGCACGAGCCACTCGCTGACCGCATACGGCTTCGGCGTCTACGTCGTGCTCGGCTACCAGGCGAACGACCCGATCTTCCGCACCGGCGACGGCACGCCGATCGGCGACTGGGCCTATGGCGTCGTGGTGCGCGGCACGAAAAGCGCGGTGGAGGAAGCCGTGCGCAAGGCCGGCAGCGACGCGACCGTCAGGCAGGCGTTTCCGTTCCTGACCGCGATCGTCTGCTCGTCGGACTGAGCGGCCGTCAGGACGATCATGCGGCAATCCTGAGGGCGGCAAGCCAGCCTGCCGCCCGTCCCGGCCCCGCTATCGGCCTTTTACGCGCCCGTATACACCACGCGATACGGGATTCCGACCTTCTCCCATTCCGCCGCCTCCTGGCTGAGGCTGTAGTCGGTCAGCGGGTTCTGCTCGACCCACGCGCTCGGCAGGCGCACTTCATACCCGCCCTTCTTCATCTGCGAAACGGAAATGTCGGGCAGCCCCGCGTCGGTTCGGCGCCGGCACAGCAGCGCCGCGAGCCGCAGGCAGAACAGCAGCGGCCACTCGACTTCGCGGGCCTGCGACAGCTTGCCGAGCTTGCCCGCATGACCGAGCACCAGCGCGGCGAGCCGCGCCTGGTCGGTGCGCGAAAAACCCGGCATGTCCGCGTTGCTCGCGATATAGGCCGAATGCTTGTGATACGCGCTGTGCGAGATCGACAGGCCGATCTCGTGCAACGCGGCCGCCCAGCCGAGGAACATCCGCCCTTCCTCGCGCGCTTCGTCGTCGGCTTCCTCGAGTTCGTCGTAGAAACGCCCCGCCAGCGCGCCGATCCGCTCGGCCTGCGCACGATCGACACCGTAGCGGCGCGTAAAGCCCTCGACGGTCACCGCGCGCATGTCCTCGTGCTGCGTCCGGCCGAGCAGGTCGTACAGCACCCCGAGGCGCAGCGCGCCGTCGGTCGTATCGACGTAGTCGACCCCGAGTTCCTCGAACACCGCGAGCATGATCGCGAGGCCGCCCGCGAGCACCGGCACGCGGTCGGGCTTCAGCGCGATCAGCTTCAGCCGGTTGACGTTCTCCGACTTGATCAGCGCACGCTTCAGGCGCTCGAGGCCGCCGCGCGAAATGCCGTGCGTGATGCCCGGATCGTTGAAGCCGTTCGCCTCGACGAGTTCCGCGAGCGCACGCGCGGTGCCGGACGAACCGATCGCCTGGTCCCAGCCGGCCTTCTTGTACTCGCTCGAAATGATCTGGATCTCACGCTTGGCCGCGAGTTCGGCCTGCCGCATCGTGTATTCGTCGACGTTGCCGGCGGGGAAGAAGGCGCGGCTGTGGCTCACGCAGCCGATGTAGAGGCTCTCCATCACGATCGGCGTGTAGTGCGAGCCGATAATGAATTCGGTGGAGCCGCCGCCGATGTCGACGACGAGCCGCTTGCCGGCGCTCGCCGGCACCGAGTGCGCGGCGCCCGCGTAGATCAGGCGCGCTTCTTCGCGGCCTGCAATCACTTCGATCGGAAAACCGAGCGCCGCTTCCGCCTCGCCGAGAAACTCGCCCGCGTTCTTCGCGACGCGCAGCGTGTTGGTGGCCACCGCGCGCACATGATCGGGATGGAAATCGCGCAGGCGCTCGCCGAACCGCTTGAGCGCCTCCCAGCCACGCTCCTGCGACGCGCGATCGAGCATCTTGTCGCTCGACAGGCCCGCGGCCAGCCGGACGGGCTCGCGCAGCGCATCGACGGGATAGATCTGGCTGCCCGCCGGCGTTTCCTCGACGCGTCCGACGATCAGCCGGAAGCTGTTCGAGCCGAGATCCACGGCAGCCAGCAAGTGGGGGGTTGTAACCATCAGAGGGGCTCCGTGCGCGTTCGCCCGCGGCGGCCGGTGCGACAGCCTTGGGCGATCAATCAAAGGCGACATTTTAAGCGTGGAACGCTTGCCGTTGCCACGCTTCACGGGCATGCATACTGCTCGTTTGCATATCGTCGAAACATTTATGGGACGAAACGATTACAGCGTAGAATTTCCCGATATAAATACATCATTGTCATCAGCACGTCATCGTACCGTGAGAGTTTCCGAGCGTCCTTTCGAATCATCGCCCGAATCCCCCCCTACTCTGCCGATGTCCGTCCGTTATCCGCTTCTCAATCGTGAACTCGGCATCCTCGGTTTCAACGAGCGCGTGCTGGCCCAGGCAGCCGATCCGCAAGTCCCGTTGCTCGAGCGCCTGCGCTTCATCTGCATCACCAGCAGCAACCTCGACGAATTTTTCGAAGTCCGCATGGCCGGCCTTCAGGAGCAGATCCGCGACAACCCCGGCGCCCTGACGCCCGACGGCATGTCGTTACAACATGCTTACGATCTCGTGGTCGAGCGCGCGCAGCGGCTCGTCCATCGACAGTACACGATGCTGCACGAAACCGTGCTGCCCGCGCTCGAGCAGGAAGGCATCTACTTCCATGCGAGCGACACGTGGAACGACGAGCAGCTCGAATGGGCGCGGCACTACTTTCTCGACGAGCTGCTGCCCGTGCTGACGCCGATCGGCCTCGATCCCGCCCACCCGTTCCCGCGCGTGCTGAACAAGAGCCTGAACTTCGTCGTCGAGCTCGAAGGCCGCGACGCATTCGGCCGTCAGGCCGTGATGGGCATCGTGCAGGCGCCGCGCGCGCTGCCGCGCGTCGTACGCATGCCGCACGCGCTGTCGGGCTTCGAGCACGGCTTCGTGCTGCTGAGCTCGTTCATGCAGCGCTTCGTCGGCGAACTCTTCCCGCAACTCGTCGTGAAGAGCTGCAACCAGTTCCGTATCACGCGCAACAGCGAACTGTTCGTCGACGAAGACGAGATCACGAACCTGCGCGTCGCGCTGCAGGGCGAACTGCCCGCGCGCCACCTCGGCAACGCGGTGCGCCTCGAGGTGTCGGCCGACACGCCGCCGCACATCGTGCGACGCCTGCTCGACGAAAGCGAGCTCGGCGACAAGGACTGCTATCGCGTGGCCGGATCGGTGAACCTCGTGCGGCTGATGCAGATTCCCGATCTCGTCGACCGCCCCGACCTAAAGTTCACGCCGTTCACCGCATCGACGCCCGCCGCGATCACGAACGCGCCGACGATGTTCGACGCGATCGACAACGGCGACATCCTGCTGCACCACCCGTACGAGAGCTTCCAGCCGGTGCTCGAACTGCTGCAGCAGGCCGCGAAGGACCCGAGCGTCGTCGCGATCAAGCAGACGATCTACCGCACCGGCACCGATTCGCCGCTGATGGACGCGCTGATGGAAGCCGCGCGCAACGGCAAGGAAGTGACCGTCGTCGTCGAACTGCTCGCGCGCTTCGACGAGGAAACCAACATCAACTGGGCGTCGCAGCTCGAGGCCGTCGGCGCGCATGTCGTGTACGGCGTGGTCGGCCACAAGTGCCACGCGAAGATGATGCTGATCGTGCGGCGCGTCGTGCAGGGCGGCAAGGCGTCGCTGCGCCGCTACGTGCACCTCGGCACCGGCAACTACCACCCGCGCACGGCACGCCTCTACACCGACTTCGGGCTGATGACGGCCGACCAGAAGATCTGCGAGGACGTCCATCACGTGTTCCAGCAACTGACCGGCATCGGCGGCGAACTCACGCTGCACGAGCTGTGGCAGTCGCCGTTCACGCTGCATCCGCGCATCATCGACTCGATCCGCGCGGAGATCGACAATGCGCGTGCCGGCAAGCGCGCGCGCGTCGTCGCGAAGATGAACGCGTTGCTGGAACCGACGGTGATCGCCGCGCTGTACGAAGCGTCGCAGGCCGGCGTCAAGGTCGACCTGATCGTGCGCGGCGTCTGCGCGCTGAAGCCCGGCGTGCCGGGGCTGTCGGAAAACATCACCGTGCGCTCGATCGTCGGCCGCTTCCTCGAGCACCACCGGATCTACTATTTCCACGCGAACGGTGCCGAGGATGTCTATCTGTCGAGCGCCGACTGGATGGACCGCAACCTGTTCCGCCGCGTCGAAGTCGCGTTCCCGATCCGCGATCGCAAGCTCAAGCGGCGCGTGCTGGCCGAAGGGCTGTCGGTGTGCCTCGGCGACAACCAGTCGGCATGGCAGATGCACAGCGACGGCCACTACCGCCGGCGCCGCGCCGGCAAGACGATCCGCAACGCGCAACTCGGGCTGCTCGCGAAGTTCTGCTCTTGAACCGGCAACGCGGCGCGAGTTGCGCGCCGCGCACCAGCGTCGCCAACGAAAAAGCGCAGCCCGCGGGCTGCGCTTTTTCGTTGCGGATCCGGCATGCCGCCGCTCGCCGAACGAGCGACGGATGCCGTTACGCGATCATGCCTCGTACGTGGCCGGCCGGATCGCGATGACGCGCGAACCCGGGAACCGCGCGGTGAACGTGCTGCCGCGCCCTTCCTCGCTCTGTACGTACAGGTGTGCGTCGTGCCGCTGCAGCACGTGCTTGACGATCGCGAGCCCGAGCCCCGTGCCGCCCGTGTCGCGCGAACGGCTACGGTCGACGCGATAGAAGCGCTCGGTGAGCCGCGGCAGGTCGGCGGCCGGAATCCCGAAGCCGCTGTCCGTGACGGAAAACACGCCTTGCGCGCCTTCGCGCCGCCACGTCACGACGATCTTCCCGCCGTCCGGCGTATAGCGGATCGCGTTCGTGACGAGATTCGCGAATGCGCTGAACAGTTCCGTCTGCGCGCCGGTGACGCCGAGCGTCTCGTCGATCGAGAACGCGATGTCGTGATGCCCGTTCGACAGCGTCTGCGCGTCCTCCTTCAGGTGGTCGAACACGGCGCGCATGTCGATCGCGCGATCGACCGGCGGCTTGCTTTCGCCCTCCAGCTTCGCGAGCACCAGCAAGTCGGTCACGATGTGCCGCATCCGCGACGCCTGCTGCTCCATCATCTCGAGATAGCGCGCGCGGTCTTCCTCGTTCAGCGGCAGCTCGCGCATCGTCTCGAGAAAGCCCGACAGCACGGTGAGCGGCGTCTTCAGTTCGTGCGACACGTTCGCGACGAAGTCGCGCCGCATCGCGTCGGTCCGCTCGAGCTCGGTGATGTCCTGCGTGAGCAGCAGCTTGCGGTTCTCGCCGTACGGAAACACCTGCACTTCCAGCACGTTCTGCCGCGAGTCGCCCATGCCACGCATCACGAGCGTCTCGTCGTAATGCTGCGCGTTCAGGTAGCGGACGAAATCGGGATGGCGTACCAGGTTGGTGATGTGCTGGCGCAGGTCGCGCTTCGCATCCAGGCCGAAATGGACCTCGGCGATCGCGTTGCACCACTCGATCTGGTCGTGATCGTCGAGCATCGCGACGCCGTTCGGCGACGCCTGGATCGCCTGGATGAAGCGCGAATGCTGCTGCTCGACCTGCCGCACCTGCGCATGCCACTGCTTCGCGAGCTTGTGCAGACGATAGTAGATCTCGCCCCAGATGCCCGGCGCGCTCGGCACTTCACCGTAGACCGGCGCATCGAGCAGCCGCCACAGACGCTGCGTGTGAAAGGTACTGAAAAAGCCCTGCGCGACCAGCATCACGACGACGAACACGAGGCCCGCGGTCGGGCCGGCGAACACGCCGACCAATACGCCGATCAGCACGAGCAGCACGAGCGACACCAGAAAGCGCGCCCAGATGATGTTCATGATTCAGCGCCCGAAAGAATGAACGGCATGCCGTGGCACACGGCAGGCCCGAATACGTTACGCGTGCTTGGCGAGCCGGTAGCCGCTGCCGCGCACGGTCTCGATCATCGCATCGCAACCGGCCGGTTTCAAGGCCGCGCGCAATCGTTTGATGTGCACGTCGACGGTCCGCTCCTCGACGAACACGTGGTCGCCCCACACCTGGTCGAGCAGTTGCGTGCGACTGTGCACGCGCTCCGGATGCGTCATGAAGAAATGCAGCAGGCGGAACTCGGTCGGACCGAGATCGAGCTTGATCTCACTGCCTTCCGCATGCGCGGCGACCCGATGCGTGGCCGGGTCGAGGCGCAGCCCGTTGATCGACACGACGTCCTCGGTCAGCTGCGGCGCACGGCGGCGCAGCACGGCCTTGATCCGCGCCATCAGTTCCTTCGGCGAGAACGGCTTCGTCACGTAGTCGTCCGCGCCGATTTCGAGGCCGAGCACCTTGTCCTGCTCGTCGCCGCGGGCGGTGAGCATGATGATCGGGATGTGCTTGGTCCGTTCGTTGTTGCGCAGGTCGCGCGCGAACGCGATACCGGATTTGCCCGGCAGCATCCAGTCGAGCAGCACGAGATCGGGCAGCACATCGCTGATCAGGTTCTGCGCCTGTTCGGCGTTGTACGCACGAATCGGGCAGTGACCGGCGTGCTGGAGATTCACCGAGATCAGTTCGGAAATCGCGGGCTCATCTTCAACGACGAGAATGTTGCTGGGCATCGGCACCTCTTTTTTCCCCTGTACGGAGTCGATTAACTGTTGGCTTCGCGATCGAGCGTGTCGCGCGGCTGGTGCCGCACGTCCGTGCCCTTCACGATGTAGATGATGAATTCGGCGATGTTCTTCGCGTGGTCGCCGATCCGCTCGATCGCCTTCGCGATGAACAGGTATTCGAGGCCGACCGAGATCGTGCGCGGATCTTCCTGCATGTACGACACGAGCTTGCGCACGAACGCACGGAATTCCAGGTCGATCTCCTTGTCGTCCTTGACGATCTGCGCGGCGGCCACCGTATCGAGACGCGCGAACGCGTCGAGCGCGCGGCGCAGGATCGTCACGGCCATCTCGCCCGACACCTTGATCTCGGCGATGTTGACCGCACGCGCGGCCGGCTCGTCGACCAGGCGGCGCACGCGTTTGGCGATCTTCTCGGCCTCGTCGCCTGCGCGCTCGAGGTTCGTAATCGTTTTCGAAATCGACATCAAAAGACGCAGGTCACGCGCGGCAGGCTGCCTCCGCGCGATGATGTTGCCGCACTCCTGGTCGATGTCGACTTCCATCGCGTTCAGCGTTTCCTCGGCCGCGATCACCTTCTCGGCCGTATCGCGATCGAACTCGTTCAGCGCGTGCATCGCGCCGACGATCTGCGACTCGACGAGCCCGCCCATTTCCAGCACTTTCGACGACACGGCATTCAGGTCCGCGTCGAACTGGCTCGACAGATGTTTATCCGACATGGCTGTTGTTCTCCGTCATCAACCGAAACGGCCGGTGATGTAGTCTTCCGTTTCCTTGCGCACCGGCTTGATGAAGATCTTTTCGGTCTCACCGAATTCGATCAGCTCGCCCAGGTACATGTAGGCCGTGAAATCCGAGCAGCGCGCCGCCTGCTGCATGTTGTGCGTGACGATCACGACCGTGTAGTCGCTCTTCAGCTCCGCGATCAGCTCTTCGATTCGGCCGGTCGAGATCGGGTCGAGCGCCGAGCACGGTTCGTCGAGCAGCAGCACTTCCGGACGGATCGCGATGCCGCGCGCGATGCACAGACGCTGCTGCTGGCCGCCCGAGAGGCCGTAGCCGCTCTGGCTCAGCTTGTCCTTCACTTCGTTCCACAGCGCGGCCTTCGTGAGCGCCCACTCGACGCGGTCGTCCATTTCCGAGCGCGTGAGCTTTTCGAACATCTTCACGCCGAACGCGATGTTGTCGTAGATCGACATCGGGAACGGGGTCGGCTTCTGGAACACCATGCCGATACGTGCGCGCAGCAGCGAGATGTCGCGCTTCGTCGTCAGCAGGTTCTCGCCGTCCATCAGGATTTCGCCTTCGGCGCGCTGCTCCGGATAGAGCGCGAACATCTTGTTGAACGTGCGCAGCAGCGTCGACTTGCCGCAGCCCGACGGGCCGATGAACGCCGTCACCTTCCCTTCGGGAATGCTCAGGTTGATGTTCTTCAGCGCATGAAACTTGTTGTAGAAGAAGTTGAGGTTGTTGACCTCGATCTTCGCGTTCAGCGGCTCGAGCGGACGGCCGTGCGCCGCTTCGTGCGTGCCGGCCGGCGCAGCGGTGCGCTCGACAGGATTCAGGTGGCTTTCTGCCATATTCATCGGATTGCTCCGCCGTTACTTTTTCGAGAAGATCGTGCGCGCCAGGATGTTGAGTCCGAGCACACCGAGCGTAATCAGGAACACACCCGCCCATGCGAGCGCCTGCCATTCCGCGAACGGGCTCATCGCGAACTTGTAGATCGTGACGGGCAGGTTCGCCATCGGCTGGCTCATGTCCCACGAGAAGAACTGGTTCGACAGCGCGGTGAACAGCAGCGGCGCCGTTTCGCCGGCGATCCGCGCGACCGCGAGCAGCACGCCCGTCACGATCCCGCCGACCGATGCGCGCAGCGTGATCTTCAGCACCATGCGCCACTTCGGCGTACCGAGCGCGAAGGCCGCTTCGCGCAGCGCGTTCGGCACGAGCTTCAGCATGTTCTCCGTCGTGCGGATCACGATCGGAATCTGCAGCAGGGCAAGCGCGATCACGCCGGCCCAGCCCGAGAAGCGCCCCGACTTCGCGACGACGATCGCATACACGAACAGGCCGATGACGATCGACGGCGCCGACAGCAGGATGTCGTTGATGAAGCGGATCGTGCTCGCCAGCAGGTTCTTCTGACCGTATTCGGCGAGATAGACGCCCGCGAGGATGCCGATCGGCGTGCCGACCAGCGTGCCGAAACCGCACAGCAGCAGGCTGCCGACGATCGCGTTGGCGAGACCGCCGCCTTCCGTGTTCGGTGCCGGCGTCGATTCCGTGAACAGTTGCAGCGACAGGCCGCTGACGCCGAGATGCACCGTCGTGTAGAGAATCCACACGAGCCACAGCAGCCCGAAGGCCATCGCGCCGAGCGACGCGGCCAGCGCGATCGCGTTGACGGCCTTGCGCTTGCGCTGCAGGCGGTTGCGCATCGCGTCGAGCACGGCGCCGTCCGGCCCCGGGAAATTCATGATGGGCTCGCTCATTTCTTGCCCTCTCCCTTCTCGAGACGAAGCAGCAGCAGTTTGGAGATGGACAGCACGATGAACGTGATCAGGAACAGGATCAGGCCCAGCTCCATCAGCGCGGACGTATGCAGGCCCGGTTGCGCTTCCGCGAATTCGTTGGCCAGCGCCGACGTGATGCTGTTGCCCGGTGCGAACAGCGACACGCTGTCGAGCAGGTTCGTGTTGCCGATCACGAAGGTCACGGCCATCGTCTCGCCGAGTGCACGGCCGAGGCCGAGCATCACGCCGCCGATCACGCCGGTCTTCGTATAGGGCAGCACGACCTTCCACATCACTTCCCAGGTCGTGCAGCCGATCCCGTATGCCGACTCTTTCAGCAGCACCGGCGTGACTTCGAACACGTCACGCATCACCGATGCGATGTACGGGATGATCATGATCGCGAGGATCACGCCGGCGGCAAGGATGCCGATACCGATCGGCGGGCCGGCGGTCAGCGGGCCAATAATCCAGACGTCCTTGAACAGGCGGCCGATCGGCTTCTGGAAGTATTCCGCGAAGATCGGCGCGAACACGAGCAGGCCCCACATGCCGTACACGATCGACGGAATCGCGGCGAGCAGCTCGATGGCGATGCCGAGCGGGCGGCGCAGCCACACGGGCGACAGCTCGGTGAGGAACAGCGCGATGCCGAAGCTGACCGGCACGGCGATGACGAGCGCGATGATCGACGTCACGATCGTGCCGTAGATCGGCACGAGCGCGCCGTAGAGGTCCGAGTTGGGATCCCACTCGGATTGCCACAGGAAGCCGAGGCCGAACTTCTGGATGGTCGGCATCGACGCGATGATCAGGGAAACGATGATCCCGCCGAGCAGCAGCAGGGTCACGATGGCGGCGAGCCGTGCAAGACCGCCGAATACGACATCCCCGAGGCGGCTCGGCGCGCGTTGCTGCGCAACGTCGGCGGACCGTGAGGACGTATAGGAAATATCAGACATGGGTGCCTGCTTTTGATTGCCGGGCGCCGTAACGCCCGGCTTTACCGCACACACTGCCCGACCGGCACGGCCGGGCAGCGAACCGCTGCAATGCTTACTCTGCGGCGACCGACTTGCCCGACGCGTCCGTCACCTTGACCTTCCACTGCTTGCGGATTTCCGCTTCGACTGCCGGCGGCAGCGAGATGTAGTCGAGGCTGTCAGCAGCCTTCTCGCCGTTCTTGAACGCCCAGCTGAAGAACTTCAGCGTTTCCGCGCCCTGCTCCGGCTTTTCCTGCTTTGCGTGCAGCAGCACGAACGTCGCGCCGACGACCGGCCAGGCTTCCTTGCCCGGCTGGTTCGTCAGGATCTGGTAGAACGACTTCGACCAGTTCGCGCCTGCGGCAGCGGCCTTGAACGTTTCGGTCTTCGGCTCGACCACCGTGCCCGTCGAGTTCTTCAGGGCCGTGTAGATCATGTTGTTCTTCTTCGCGTACGCCCACTCGACGTAGCCGATCGCGCCCGGCAGGCGCTGCACGAAAGCCGCGACGCCGTCGTTGCCCTTGCCGCCCGTGCCCGTCGGCCAGTTGACCGTCGTGCCTTCGCCGATCTTCGACTTCCACTCGTCGTTGACCTTCGACAGGTAGTTCGTCCAGATGAAGCTCGTGCCCGAGCCGTCAGCGCGGCGGACCACGGCGATGTCCGTGTCCGGCAGCTTGACCTTCGGGTTCAACGCGGCGATCGCCGGGTCGTTCCACTTCTTGATCTTGCCGAGGTAGATGTCGCCGAGCACCGGGCCCGACAGCGTCAGTTCGCCGGCCTTCACGCCCGGCACGTTGACGACCGGCACCACGCCGCCGACCACCGTCGGGAACTGGAACAGGCCTTCCTTCGCGAGCTCGTCATCCTTCAGCGGAGCGTCCGAGCCGGCAAAATCGACCGTCTTCGCGATAATCTGCTTCAGGCCGCCCGACGAACCGATACCTTGGTAGTTGACCTTCGCGCCGCCGGTCTGCTGGTAGTCAGCAGCCCATTTCGTATAGATCGGCATCGCGAACGTGCTGCCTGCGCCCGTGATGTCGGCAGCGTGGGCGGCGACGGCGAAAAGCGCGCCAGCCAGGCCGGCAATCGCGGTTTGCATCAATTTCATGAGACCTCCAGTGTGTGAGCGGATGACTACGGCACCGCGAAGGTTAGGGGCTCCTCATGACGGTAATGTGACAATCGATGAAACTGGCGTGACAGTAACATGACTGGTTGAAAGGGAGTAACAGGGTCGGCGCGCGTGTCGCGCAGACGGCACCGGAGGGGCGATGGCGGCAGGAATTGCCGGCCCGGAAGGGACAGGATGACGCCCCGTTTCTCACTGTGTGACGGGATCGCAGCGCCGCGTCGGTGGTACGAAAAGCCTCCGCCGGCGGCTGGCCCGATCTCGGGGTCGGACGATTTTTCGTCCGGGGAATGCGGCAGTCGATACGCGTTACTTATAGGTATCGCAAACCTTTGCGTCTGACGAAATCGCGGCGCCCGAAGGCGCCGCATGCCGGTTCACCGGAACGCCGGCGCGCGGGCGGCCGACCGCCCTCGCACCGGGCCCGCGCGTCAGGCCGTCGCCGCGCGCACCGCGTCGGCGATCGTCTCCGCATGGCGGACCGCGTCGGCCGCTTGCTGCGCTTCGACCATCACGCGCAACACGGGCTCGGTGCCCGATGCGCGGATCAGCACGCGGCCGCTGCCGGCGAGCGCGGCTTCGGCTGCGTCGATCGCTGCGCGAATCGACGTGCTGCCCTTCCAGTCGGCACCCGGCTTCATCCGCACGTTGATCAGCTTCTGCGGGAACAGCGTGACGCCGTCGAGCATCTGCGCGAGGGTCTGGCCGCTGCGCTTCAGCGCAGCCAGCACGAGCAGCGCCGACACGATGCCGTCGCCGGTCGAGTGGCGATCGAGCGACAGGATGTGGCCCGAGCCTTCCGCGCCGAGTTGCCAGCCGTGCTCGCGCAACTGCTCGAGCACGTAGCGATCCCCGACCGCCGCCCGCACGAACTTCACGCCCGCGCGCTGCAGCGCGACTTCGACGGCGAGATTCGTCATCAGCGTGCCGACCGCGCCCTCCACCTTGCCGTCGGTCGCGATCCGGTCCTTCACGAGCACGTAGAGCAGCTCGTCGCCGTTGTACAGGCGACCGGTCGCGTCGACGACCTGCAGGCGGTCCGCATCGCCGTCGAGCGCAATGCCGAGATCGGCGTGGTTCGCGCGCACCGCGCGCACCAGCGCGTCCGGCGCGGTCGCGCCGACGCCGTCGTTGATGTTGAAGCCGTTCGGCGCAACGCCGATCGGGATCACGTCCGCGCCGAGTTCGTGGAACACGTGCGGCGCGATCTGGTACGCGGCACCGTGCGCGCAGTCGATCACGAGCTTCAGCCCGCGCAGGTCGAACGCGGCCGGGAACGTGCTCTTGCAGAATTCGATGTAGCGGCCGGCCGCATCGTCGAGGCGGCGCGCCTTGCCGAGACCGTCGGACGATGCGCATTCGAGCGGCTTGTCGAGCCACGCTTCGATCGCGGCTTCGGTGTCGTCCGGCAGCTTGTTGCCGTCAGCGGAGAAAAACTTGATCCCGTTGTCGCGATACGGATTGTGCGACGCGCTGATCACGACGCCCGCCGACAGGCGCAGCGCGCGCGTCAGGTAGGCGACCCCTGGCGTCGGCATCGGGCCGGCCAGCATCACGTCGACACCCGCCGCCGAAAACCCTGCCTCGAGCGCGGCTTCAAGCATGTAGCCCGACACGCGCGTGTCCTTGCCGATCAGCACGGTCGGCCGCGAGCCGGCCGCGCCATCGGCCGAGCTGGCCAGTACCTTGCCGGCCGCGTAGCCGAGACGCAACACGAAATCCGGCGTGATGGGTGCCTCGCCCACCGTGCCGCGAATGCCGTCCGTGCCGAAATATCGACGTCCCATAGCGAATCTTCCTCCTTCGTCTTCTGACTTATCGTTGCCGCGCGGCTTCGCGCACGGCATTCCAGACCTTCAACGCATCGACCGTCGCCGCGACATCGTGCACGCGCACGATCGCCGCCCCACGCTCGACCGCGCACAATGCGGCCGCCACGCTCGCCGCGACGCGCTCCATCGGCGGTTTGCCGCCGATCACCGCGCCGAGCATCGACTTGCGCGACATGCCTGCGAGTATCGGATACGCGCGCCCGTCGGGCCGCGCGGGCGCCGTTTCCGGCAGTGCGGCCAGGAGTGCATAGTTGTCGTCGACGACCGCCTTGCCGAACCCGAAACCGGGATCGACGCAGATCCGCTCCGGCGCAATCCCCGCGTCGCGCAGTGCCTGCGCGCGCGCGGCGAGAAAATCGCGCACGTCGGTCACGACGTCGCCGTAATCGGGTTCGCCGACCTGCATCGTTTGCGGCTCACCGAGCATGTGCATCGCACACAGCCCGCAATTGCCCTCGCGCACCGCGTCGATCGCGCCCGGTTGGCGGAACCCCCAGATGTCGTTGATCAGGTCGGCGCCTGCGGCCAGCGCCGCGCGCATCACGGCCGGCTTGTAGGTATCAATCGACAGCGGCACGTTCAATGGGCGCAGCGCTTCGACGAGCGGGATCACGCGCGCGAGTTCCTCGTCGAGCGGCACCGGCGGCGCGCCGGGGCGCGTCGATTCGCCGCCGATATCGAGAAGATCGGCGCCTTCGGCAATCATCCGCTCGGCCTGGCGCAGCGCATCGTCGCGCGCGAGGAAGCGGCCGCCGTCGGAGAACGAATCGGGCGTGGCGTTGAGAATGCCCATCACGAGCGGGCGCTCGAACGTCAGTTCGAAGCGGCCGCACCGGAGTGGCGCGGGAATTTGGGGGGAAACAGCGGAATCGGACACGGGCAACTGGCGTGAATGAATGCAAAACGGGCCGGTGTGAAGACACACCAGCCCGTGAACGGTGCTAAAGAGCGGAGATTATGCCGCCGGCGAAGCAGGCGCCGGCGCGTTGCCGGCCTTCACCTCGGCGCTGCTGCCGCCACCCGACGAATCGCCGCCGACAGCCGGCGAGCTCTTCGGGGAGCGCGGCGGACGGCCTTCCATGATGTCGTTGATCTGATCGGCATCGATCGTCTCCCACTCCATCAGCGCGGCGGTCATCGCTTCGACCTTGTCGCGGTTCTCTTCGAGCAGGCGGCGCGCAAGGCCGTACTGTTCGTCGAGCACGCGGCGGATTTCCGAATCGACCTTCTGCTGCGTCGCTTCCGAGATCGTGCGCGTGAAGCCACGGCCGAACGGCGATGCATCGTTTTCGTCATCGACGTAGACCATCGGCCCGAGCGCATCGGTCATGCCGAAACGGGCGACCATCGCGCGCGCCGTCTGGGTTGCCTTGTTGAAGTCGTCCGACGCACCGGTGCTGACGAGGTTCATGAACAACTCTTCCGCCACCCGGCCACCGAACAGGATCGCGAGGCGGTCCATCAGGTAGTCCTTCGAGTACGTTTCGTTGTCATGCTCCGGCAACTGCCACGTGACACCCAGCGCGCGACCGCGCGGAATGATCGTGACCTTGTGCACGGGGTCGGCCTTCGGCAGCAGCTTCGCGATCACCGCGTGGCCCGACTCGTGATAAGCGGTCGCACGCTTCGCTTCCTCGCGGATCACCGCCGACTTGCGCTCCGGACCCATGAAGATCTTGTCCTTTGCGTCTTCGAAATCCTGCATCTCGACGATGCGCTTGCCGCGGCGTGCGGCGAACAGCGCAGCCTCGTTCACGAGGTTCGCGAGATCGGCGCCTGAGAAGCCCGGCGTGCCGCGCGCGATGACTGCCGCATCGACGTCGTTCGCGATCGGTACCTTGCGCAGGTGCACGCGCATGATCTGCTCGCGGCCGCGGATGTCCGGCAGACCGACGTAGACCTGGCGGTCGAAACGGCCCGGACGCAGCAGCGCCTTGTCGAGCACGTCGGAACGGTTGGTTGCGGCGATCACGATCACGCCCGAGTTCGCCTCGAAGCCGTCCATCTCGACGAGCATCTGGTTCAGCGTCTGTTCGCGCTCGTCGTTGCCGCCGCCCATGCCGGCGCCGCGATGACGGCCGACCGCGTCGATTTCGTCGATGAACACGATGCACGGTGCATGCTTCTTCGCCTGTTCGAACATGTCGCGCACACGGGCCGCGCCGACGCCGACGAACATTTCGACGAAGTCCGAACCCGAGATGCTGAAGAACGGCACTTTCGCTTCACCCGCGATCGCGCGGGCCAGCAGCGTCTTGCCGGTACCCGGAGGGCCGACGAGCAGCACGCCGCGCGGAATGCGGCCGCCCAGCTTCTGGAATTTCTGCGGATCGCGCAGGAAGTCGACGAGCTCGGACACTTCTTCCTTCGCTTCGTCGCAGCCCGCGACGTCGGAGAAGTTCACCGCGTTGTTGTTCTCGTCGATCAGCCGCGCGCGGGATTTGCCGAATGAGAACGCGCCGCCTTTGCCGCCTCCCTGCATCTGCCGCATCATGTAGAACCAGAACACGATGATCAGGATCGTCGGCCCGAGGTAGTACAGCGCGGACATCAGCGCGTTCGGCTCGTCGTCGGCCTTGCCGCTGACCTGCACGCCGTACTTCATCAGATCGCCAACCATCCAGATGTCGCCGGGCGACACGATCTGGTATTTCTGGCCATCAGCCGGAGTGACGGTGAGGTTGCGCCCCTGAACGATGACGTTCTTGACCTTGCCGTTCTTGGCGTCGTCCATGAACTGCGAATAGGACACGCCTTCCTGGACGCGGGGCTTGTCGAACTGCTTGAACACCGTAAACAGCACCAGTGCGATCACCAGCCACACCGCTGCCTTCGAAAACATATTGTTGTTCAAAGCACCACTCCTTCACTCGTAGACGAGCGCCTACATTTTCCTTGCGGCGCCCCTCGGTCATTCTAATCCAGTCCGACCACCCTCGCCATAAGCATTGACAACCGCCGCGATAGCGCTTCGCTTGTCTGGCAAGGGCCGGAGCCCGTTTGCGGCACCCCGCCGCGCATCAGCGCGGACGTTTCAGATGCCGACCCAAAATGAACGTTTCGGACGATTTGTCGCGGGACGCCTTCGGCTTGCGCGGCGCGACGGTCTTAAACTGCTGTTTGAATTTCTCGACGATCTGGCTGTAGCCGCTGCCGTGAAAACATTTCACGAGCAACGCACCATCCGGCTTCAGATGGTTCTGCGCGAATTCGAGCGCCAGATCGCAGAGATGCTCGATGCGCGCCGCGTCCGCCGAGGCCACGCCGGAGAGGTTGGGGGCCATGTCGGAAATAACAAGGTCCACCGCGCGGCCTTCGAGCAATTCCTCGAGCTGGTGAAGGACTTCATCCTCGCGGAAGTCGCCTTGGAGGAAATGGACGTCGGCGATCGGCTCCATCGGCAGGATGTCGAGCGCGACGATCGTGCCGTCGATGCCGCCTTCGCGCTCCGCATCGCGCTTCTTGCCCTGCGCGAGCTTGTTGCGGGCATACTGGCTCCAGCTGCCCGGCGTCGCGCCGAGATCGACGATCACCTGGCCCGGACGGATCAGCTTGTCCTGCTCGTCGATTTCCTTCAGCTTGTACGCGGCGCGCGCGCGATAGCCCTCCCGCTGCGCCATTTTGACGTACGGGTCGTTGATGTGGTCGTGCAGCCAGTGCTGGTTGAAGCGGTTTTTTGCCATTCGAAAGAGAGATTGCTGCCAATTGCTTCGTGAAGCCGCGCTTTTAGCGGATAATACGCGTCTTCTTCGCGCGGCTGCGGCCCCTTTTCGGGCCCAAGCCGCGATTTTACGTGGTTTCGGCGCACGGCTGACGCGGTAACTACCCGCGATCGCTTTTCAGTCAGCGCGCCCTTATTTAGATTTCGACATTTCCATGCCCGCCCTTTCGCTTTCTCCCGCCGAGCGCTCCGCGCTGCGCTCCCAGGCCCATGCGCTCAAGCCCGTCGTGCTGATCGGCGCCGAAGGGCTCACCGACGCCGTGCTGAAGGAAATCAAGGTGCACCTCGACGCGCACCAACTGATCAAGATCCGCGTGTTCGGCGACGAGCGCGACGCGCGCATCGCGATCTACGACGAGATCTGCGATCGCCTGAGCGCGGCGCCGATCCAGCACATCGGCAAGCTGCTGGTGATCTGGAAACCCGAAGCCGCCGTTGCGGCCCCGGCCCGCGGCCGTCGTGCCGGCACGCTGCCGAGCGCGGCCGAAGCCGTGGACGACAAGAAAGGCCGTGCCCCGCGCACCGTCAAGGTCGTCAAGGTGTCGCCGAACGCGAGCCCCGTGCGCCGTCCGCGGCCGGTCAAGGTCACGGTGCGCGGCAACGAACGCGTGACGGCGGGCGGTACCGTGAAGCGTGCGAAAAAGCGCCAGGCCAGCACGAAGCGTCCGTTCCAGGACAAGTAAGCATCGGGGCGGCACGGCTGCGCCGTACCGCCACCCTGCCCGCGGGCCCGGCATCGACCGGGCCTGCGCGGCACACGCGTCAGGCGTCGCGCGCCGGCAGACGCCAGATCAGCATCAGCCCCAGTACGCTCTCGACGAGGTAGAACACGCTCGAGACGCCGTGCAGCATCCCGAAGCGGCTCGCATACGGCGAATTCGCGATATCGGTGCCCGCGTCCATCGCGGCGACCCGCAGCGCGTTCATGAACGGCTGCAGCGCAAAATACCCGACCAGCACACATACAACCATCGCGGCGACGACCCAGCGCACGCGGCGATATTCGCTGCTGCCGCGTCGAACCTGCTGGTTCGACAGCGCGAGCAGCAGCACGCCGCATACGACACCGAGGATCGCCTCGATACGGAACAGCTGGGCGGCGACCGAACCGGCCGTCATCCGCTCCAGCGTCTTGAACAGCACGGGCGCGACCGCATACCCGATCGTCAGCAGGCTGCCGACCCACACGGCCGACAGCAGACGGAACACGCGATGCGGCATCGTGTCGCCCCGCTTCAGATGTAGCTGACCGAGATGATTTCGTATTCGCGCACGCCGCTCGGCGCCTGCACGGCCGCGACGTCGCCTTCGGACTTGCCGATCAGTGCACGCGCGATCGGCGAGCTGACCGAGATCAGGCCGTGGTCGATATCGGCTTCGTCGTCACCGACGATCTGGTACTTGACGGTGTCACCCGACTCGAGATCCTCGAGTTCGACGGTCGAGGCGAAAACCACGCGGCCTTCGGCGTCGAGCACGGTCGGATCGATGACCTGCGCGGCCGACAGCTTCGATTCGATTTCCGCGATACGACCCTCGATGAAGCCCTGCTTTTCCTTCGCGGCATCGTATTCGGCGTTTTCGGACAGGTCGCCCTGTGCGCGGGCCTCCGCGATCGCGTTGATCACGGCCGGCCGCTCGACGGACTTGAGGCGCTGCAATTCATCGCGCAGTTGCTCTGCGCCACGCTTTGTCAACGGAATGGTGCTCATAAACGGCTCAATCGCTAAAAACGGCTATAAAAAAAATCACCGCGATTAAGCGCGTTTCCGATGCACTGGAAACACCGCCTAATCGCGGCACGTGTTGCTTCTACAGGTAACTGACTGCTTAGTTTAGGCGAGCGTGAAGACCTTGTAAATCATAGACTTCCAGATCCTTCAGGTAGCGCAAGCCTTCGACTGCCGCGCGCGCGCCCGACATCGTCGTGTAGTACGTGACCTTGTGCGCCTGCGCGCTCATGCGGATCGAACGCGAATCAGCGATCGCCTGGCGCGTTTCGTCGACCGTCGTGAACACAAGTGCGATCTCGCCGTTCTTGATCATGTCGACGATGTGCGGACGGCCGTCCTTCACCTTGTTCACGACCTTCACCGGCACGCCGGCCGCCTCGATCGCGGCAGCCGTGCCCTTCGTCGCGACGATCGGGTAGCCGAGGTCGTGCAGCATGCGCGCGACTTCGACCGCCTTCGGTTTGTCCGCATCCATCACGGTCAGCAGCACCGTGCCCGACTCCGGCAGGCGCGAACCGGCCGCGAGCTGCGACTTGAACAGCGCTTCGCCGAACGTCTGGCCGACGCCCATCACTTCGCCGGTCGAACGCATTTCAGGCCCGAGAACCGGATCGACGGTCGGGAACTTGACGAACGGGAACACCGCTTCCTTCACGCTGAAGTACGGCGGCTCGACTTCCTTCGTCACGCCCTGCTGCGCGAGCTTCTGGCCGACCATCGCGCGCGCCGCGATCTTCGCGAGCGGCAGGCTGGTCGCCTTCGACACGTACGGCACCGTGCGCGATGCGCGCGGGTTCACTTCCAGCACGTAGATGATGTCCTGCTTCGAACCGTCAGCCTGCGGCACCTGCTGGATCGCGAACTGAACGTTCATCAGACCGACCACGTTCAGCGCCTTCGCCATCGCGCCCGTCTGGCGCTTCAGCTCGGCCACGGTCTCCTTCGACAGCGAGTACGGCGGCAGCGAGCATGCCGAGTCGCCCGAGTGGACGCCCGCCTGCTCGATGTGCTCCATCACGCCGCCGATGAACACGGCTTCGCCATCGCAGATGCAGTCGACGTCGCACTCGATCGCGTCGTTCAGGAAGCGGTCGAGCAGCACCGGCGAATCGTTCGACACCTTCACGGCCTCGCGCATGTAGCGCTCGAGGTCGCGCGGCTCGTGGACGATTTCCATCGCGCGGCCGCCCAGCACGTACGACGGGCGCACGACCAGCGGATAGCCGATTTCGGCCGCCAGTGCGAGCGCTTCGTCTTCGGCGCGCGCGGTGCGGTTCGGCGGCTGGCGCAGGCCGAGGTCCTGCAGCAGCTTCTGGAAGCGTTCGCGGTCTTCGGCCGCGTCGATCATGTCCGGCGACGTGCCGACGATCGGCACGCCGTGCGCCTCGAGGTCGAGCGCGAGCTTCAGCGGCGTCTGGCCGCCGTACTGGACGATCACGCCGACCGGCTTTTCCTTGTCGACGATCTCGAGCACGTCTTCGAGCGTCAGCGGCTCGAAGTACAGGCGGTCGGACGTGTCGTAGTCGGTCGACACCGTTTCCGGGTTGCAGTTGACCATGATCGTTTCGTAGCCGTCCTCGCGCATCGCGAGCGCCGCGTGCACGCAGCAGTAGTCGAACTCGATGCCCTGGCCGATCCGGTTCGGGCCGCCGCCCAGCACCATGATCTTCTTGTTGGTGGTCGGCTGCGCCTCGCACTCTTCCTCATAGGTCGAGTACATGTACGCGGTTTTCGTCGCGAACTCGGCCGCGCACGTGTCGACGCGCTTGTAGACCGGGCGCACGTTGAGTTCGATGCGGCGCTTGCGGACGTCTTCCGGCGTCGCGCCGAGCAGCTTCGCGAGGCGGCGGTCGGAGAAGCCGCTCTGCTTCAGGTAGCGCAGCTCGTCGAACGTCAGCGATGCGAGCGTGCGGCCCGCGAGCGCCTTTTCCTTCAGGATGATCTGCTCGATCTGCTCGAGGAACCACGGGTCGATCGCGGTTTCCGCGAAGATTTCCTCGGCCGTCATGCCGATGCGGAACGCATCGCCGACGTACCAGATGCGATCCGGGCCCGGCTCGTGGATCTCGATCGCGATCTCGTCGCGGTCGGTCGACTTCTCGTCGAGACCGTCGACACCGACTTCGAGGCCGCGCAGCGCCTTCTGGAACGACTCCTGGAACGTACGGCCGATCGCCATCACCTCGCCGACCGACTTCATCTGCGTGGTCAGGCGCGAATCGGCTTCACGGAACTTCTCGAACGCGAAACGCGGGATCTTCGTGACGACGTAGTCGATGGTCGGCTCGAACGACGCCGGCGTCTGGCCGCCGGTGATTTCGTTCTTCAGCTCGTCGAGCGTGTAGCCGACGGCCAGCTTCGCCGCGACCTTCGCGATCGGGAAGCCCGTTGCCTTCGATGCGAGCGCCGACGAACGCGACACGCGCGGGTTCATTTCGATGACGACCATGCGGCCGTCCTTCGGGTTGATCGAGAACTGCACGTTCGAGCCGCCCGTGTCGACGCCGATCTCGCGCAGCACCGCGAGCGATGCGTTACGCAGGATCTGGTATTCCTTGTCGGTGAGCGTCTGCGCCGGCGCGACCGTGATCGAGTCGCCGGTGTGCACGCCCATCGGGTCGAGGTTCTCGATCGAGCAGACGATGATGCAGTTGTCGGCGCGGTCGCGCACGACTTCCATCTCGTATTCCTTCCAGCCGAGCAGCGACTCTTCGATCAGCAGCTCGCGCGTGGGCGACAGGTCGAGACCGCGCTTGCAGATCTCCTCGAACTCTTCGCGGTTGTACGCGATGCCGCCGCCCGAGCCGCCGAGCGTGAACGACGGACGGATCACGACCGGGTAGCCGCTGCCGCCGGTGCCGGCCATGATCTCGGCGTGCACCTGGGTCGCTTCTTCCATCGAGTGCGCGATACCCGACTTCGCGGAACCGAGACCGATCTTGGTCATCGCTTCCTTGAACTTCTGGCGGTCTTCCGCCTTGTCGATCGCTTCCGGCGACGCGCCGATCAGCTCGACGCCGAACTTCTCGAGCACGCCGTGGTGGTGCAGGTCGAGCGCGCAGTTCAGCGCGGTCTGGCCGCCCATCGTCGGCAGGATCGCGTCCGGGCGCTCCTTCTCGATGATGCGCGCGACGACTTCCCACGTGATCGGCTCGATGTAGGTCACGTCGGCCGTGTTCGGGTCGGTCATGATCGTCGCCGGGTTGCTGTTGACGAGAACGACCTTGTAGCCCTCCTCACGCAACGCCTTGCAAGCCTGCGCGCCCGAATAGTCGAACTCGCACGCCTGGCCGATGATGATCGGGCCGGCGCCGATGATGAGGATGCTCTTGATGTCTGTGCGTTTTGGCATGGCTTGTGAATTCAATAAGTAATCGTTGTCGTGGGTCGGCCGGCTGCGCTCAGCTCATCGTGGCGAGCGCGAGCTTCACCGAGAAACCGATGAACAGGCCGCCCACGCTGCTCGCCGCGCCTGCTGCAAGCTTGCGGCGGCGGCGGAAGTGCTCGGCGAGCCGCGCACCCGCGAAGATCAGCGTGCTCAGGTACAGGAAGCTCGCGCATTGCGCGATCGCCCCGAGCACGACGAACGACAGCGCGGGATGCGGGAATGCCGGGTCGACGAACTGGATGAAGAACGAGATGAAGAACAGGATCGCTTTCGGATTCAGCAGGCTCACGATCAGCGCCTTGCGGAACGGACGCTCGCCGTCGACCGCGGGCGGTACATCGGCCGGCGCATCGGTGCGCGCGCGCAGCTTCTGCCACGCGCTGCGCAGCATGCCGGTGCCGATGTAGAGCAGATACGCGGCGCCGCCGTACTTGACGACGGAGAACAGCAGCGGGTTCGCCTTCAGTAGCGACGCGACGCCGGCGGCGGACAGCACCATCAGCACCGTGTCGCCGACGAACACGCCGCACGCCGCGCGATAGCCGGCCTTCACGCCGCGCTGCGCCGCGAGCGACAGCACGTACATCGAGTTCGGCCCCGGCAGCAGGATGATGAAGATCACGCCGAACACGTAGGTCCAGATATCCGTGATGCCGAGTGCGTGGCCGAACATGATGCGAATCTCCCGTCCTTCGGTTGCGTCGGTTGCGTTAAGCGTTGCGCTGCTTCGCCGCGTCCATCAGCGCGGTGAAGCGGTCGAACAGATAGCCGATGTCGTGCGGGCCGGGCGACGCTTCCGGGTGGCCCTGGAAGCAGAATGCCGGCTTGTCGGTCAGCTCGAAGCCCTGCAGCGTGCCGTCGAACAGCGACACGTGCGTCACGCGCGCGTTGGCCGGCAGCGAATCTGCATCGACCGCGAAGCCGTGGTTCTGCGACGTGATCACCACGCGGCCGTCGCCGAGATCCTTCACCGGGTGGTTCGCTCCGTGGTGGCCCGTCTTCATCTTCAGCGTCTTCGCGCCGACCGCGAGACCCATGATCTGGTGACCCAGGCAGATGCCGAAGGTCGGCACGCCGCGCTCGATGAATTGCTTCGTAGCCGCGATCGCGTAGTCGCACGGTTCCGGATCGCCGGGGCCGTTCGACAGGAAGATGCCGTCCGGATTCAGCGCGAGCGCATCTTCCGCGCTCGCCTCGGCCGGCAGCACCGTCACGTGGCAGCCGCGTTCCGCGAGCATGCGCAGGATGTTGTACTTGACGCCGAAATCGTACGCGACGACACGGTACTTCGGCGCTTCCTGCATGCCGTAGCCGCCTTCGAGGCGCCATTCGGTCTGCTTCCACTCGAACGGCTTCGTGGTCGACACGACCTTCGCGAGATCCATGCCCGCGAGACCCGGGAACGAGCGCGCGAGTTCGATCGCTTTCGCTTCGTCGTCCGAGCCCGTCAGGATGCAGCCGTTCTGCGCGCCCTTGTCGCGCAGGATGCGGGTCAGCTTGCGGGTGTCGATGCCGGCGATCGCGACGACGCCTTCGTCGCGCAGGTAGTCGCCGAGCGTGCGGTCCATGCGGAAGTTCGATGCGAGCGTGGGCAGATCACGGATGATCAGGCCGGCGGCATGGACTTTCGTGGCTTCGACGTCTTCGGCGTTCACGCCGACGTTGCCGATATGCGGATAGGTGAGCGTGACGATCTGGCGCGAGTAGCTCGGGTCGGTCAGGATTTCCTGATAGCCGGTGATCGCGGTATTGAACACGACTTCGCCGATCGTATGGCCTTCGGCCCCGATCGAATAACCACGAAAGACCGTGCCGTCGGCGAGTGCAAGCAAGGCGGGAGTAAAAGACGGCAACACGGGAGGCTCCTTGGGGAACACCCTGCTGCCGACCTGTTTACCCTGCCGCGCGAGCGCCGCGCTGCGTGGGCGCGCGTGGTCGCTAGCTGAACGCGGCCTGCGTTGTCGAGACGCGAACCCGGCGCGTGGCGCACGAGGCTTCGCGGCATCGCCCGGCAGGCGGCGTGCGGCGGATGAACGGGATGTATGAGGTAGGCGCTAGGGTGCGAGGTTGATCAGCACAAACTTTCAAATTATAGCCTGAAAATGGCCTTATCTTCAATCGATACGGCCGTCCGATCGTGCGTGCGCGACGCGCGGCGGCGCGAAGCAGCGCGCTGCGGCCCCGTTTTACGCGGCCGCCCTGCCCCGAGCGTACCGCCGGATCAGTGCACTTGGCCAGCGCCGCGCGCGGGCCATACGTACCAGACCGCGCTCGCGAGCTGCAGAGCCAACAACACGCCCCATGCGGTGACGTGCGCGGCGGCCGGATAACGGCCGTCGACCGCGGGCCAGTGCGACAGCACCGCGCCGACACCGATCTGGAACGCAAAGATCAGCAGGAAGATCACGAGCGTGAGCGTCGTGTTCGCGCGGCCGATCAGATGCGCGGGAAAATGCCCGGCCATCACCGCGTAGGTCAGGATGCCGACGCCGCCGAACATCCCGTATGCGGCCCACAGAACGGCCGGCGGCAACGGCACGCGCGCCACGATTGCAACCTGCGTCGCGACGAACAACGCCATGCCGATGCCGCAGAACGCGTACACGGACACGCCGCGCCGCTCGAGCACGCGCGCCGCGGCGCCGAAGCCGACGCAGCCGGCCATCATCGCGAAGCCGAGCACCGACACGAGGCGCGCAGCATGCGGCGCATCGAACCCCGCGACGTCGCGCAGGTACGGCCCGACCCACAGCGACTGCATCGCGTAGAACACCCCCTGCGTGACAACGGAGAACGACGAGATCTTCCAGAACGCACGGCTGCTCAGGATATGCCACGTGCCCTTGAACTGGCTGACGAGCCCGCCCTGGTGACGCACCTGCTTCGCCTCCGGTGCGCCCAGGCCGATCGACGCCGCGACGGCCACCGTCAGCACCGCGAGGCCGAAACAGATCGCGCGCCAGCTCGCCCAGCCGAGCAGCCAGGTCAGCGGCGAGCCGACCATCACGCCGCCGAGGCCGCCCACGGCCATCACGAGGCCGTTCACGAGCGGCAGCCGGCCGACCGGGAAATGCTGCGCGAGCGCCTTGAACGCCGCGCCGAGACACACCGATACGCCGACGCCGACCAGCAGCCGGCCGACCATCATCGTGCCGAGGCTGTGCGCGGCGCCGAACACGGCCGCACCGGCGGCCGCGAACAGCAGCATGCCGGCCGTCACGCGGCGCGGGCCGAAGTGATCGAGCATCACGCCGGCCGGGATCTGCGCGCCCGCGAAGCCGAGGAAATAGAGACTGGTGAGCAGGCCGAGATCGGCGGCCGACAACCCGAGCTCGTGCGTGACGAACGGCGCGAAGCCCAGATTGACGCCGCGAAACACATACGACACGAAATACCCGACCGAAAACAGCGCGAGCACCCTCACCTGCACCGACGACATCGCCTCTCCTTGTTATATGAAGGCATTCAACGCGGCACCCCCGCGCCGCGCACAAACAAAAACGCCGTCACCTCGGTGACGGCGTTTCGTCGCATTTCGTCGGATGATAACGCAATCGCACGAACCGGGCCGGCCGCGCGATGCGCTCGCGACTGCGTTATTTCTTCTTGCCCTTGTGCGTTGTGGCCTTGGCCGGCGCCGCTTTCGTCGCTTTCGTCGATTTGGCCGCCGGCTTCGCCGCGCCGCGCTTCGCGCCGTGCGACTTGCCGCCCACCGCCAGGCTCGCGCGCTCGATGTGCGCACCGGCGGCCGACGTTGCGATCCGTTCCGGACCGGGCTCCGCCGGCACCGAACGGCCGACCGGCACGTGCAGCACGAGCGCCTGGCCCGGCATCACGAGATCGCGGTGCGTGCGGTTCCACGCCTTGAGCTGGCCGACCGACACGCCGTAGCGGCCGGCGATCGCCGCCATCGACTGCTTGCGACGCACGCGGATCAGCATCTTGCGCGTGTCGGGCACATCGGGTTCCATTGCAAGCGCGCCGTTTTCGGCGACGTCGGCGCTGATGTCCTCGTCGTCGTCATCGCCGCGCGGCACGACGATCGTCGAGCCCGGCTTCAGGCGCATGCCGGCCGGAATCTTGTTGATCGACATCAGCGTATCGGCGTCCACGCCGATCTTCTCGGCGATCGCGGCCGGCCGTGCGCGTTCGCTGACCGTATAGGTGGTCCACGACGAAAGCTGGCCGTTGTAGGCTTTCAGGTTCTTCTCGAACGCCGACGCGTTGTCGAACGGCAGCAGGATCTGCGGCTCGGTCGCGCCGAGGATCACCGGCTTCGAGAACGACGGGTTCAGCGAGCGGAATTCGTCGAGCGACAGGTTCGCGAGCTTCGCGGCGACCGCCACGTCGATATCGCGCGACGTCGTGACCGTCACGAAATACGGGTGGTTCGGGATGTCCGGCAGCGTCAGACCGTACTGCTGCGGGCTCGCGATGATGTTCTTCACCGCCTGCAGCTTCGGCACGTAATTACGCGTCTCGTTCGGCATCCGCAGGTTCTGGTAGTCGGTCGGCAGGCCGGCCGCCTGGTTGCGCGCGATCGCACGCTGCACGTTGCCCTCGCCCCAGTTGTACGCGGCCAGCGCGAGATACCAGTCGCCGAACATGTCATGCAGGCGCGACAGGTAGTCGAGCGCGGCGCTCGTCGACGCAAGCACGTCGCGGCGCTCGTCCTGCCACATGTTGCGCTTCAGGTTGTAGGTACGACCCGTGCCGGGCATGAACTGCCACATGCCGGCCGCCTTCGCGACCGACAGCGCCTGCGGGTTGTACGCGGACTCGATGAACGGCAACAGCGCGAGCTCGGTCGGCATGTGACGCGCCTCGAGCTCCTCGACGATGTGATACAGGTACTTCTGCGAGCGCTCGGTCATGCGCTGCACGTAGTCGGGCCGCTGCGTGTACCAGGTCGTCTGCATGTCGACGAGGTCGCTCTGCAGGTCGGGCATCTGGAAACCGCGGCGGATGCGCCCCCAGAGATCGGAGTCTGCACTGGTCAGGTCGCCGACGGATTGCTTGTCGACGTCGACAGTTTCTTTGGCGGTGGCTGATTTACGGAGGTAGTTGGACGTCGCCTGCGAATCGGCGGCGTTGTTGGCGACAGGGGCCTGGCTCGCACAAGCGGCGAGCAGCAGAACCACCATCGCACTCAATATAAGTCGCATGAAAATCTCGGCTTCCGACGGCTGGAAATTGCAGGCGATACTACGGAAGTGCGTGCTTCACGTCAATAAAAACACCGAAAACTCAGCGAAATCCTACATTTGGAGCAATTTTTACAGACACCGCTTGAGCTTTGGAGTCCTCCGGAAATCGTCATCGGAACCGGTTTTTCCATTCGCGCATCAGCGTGAACGCCGTCAGACGATCCGGCACCGTTTCATGCAACTCGGCCTCGAGCGTGGCATGAATCGCCGCGCTGTCCGCCCGCATGAACGGGTTAACGGCACGCTCGTGAGCAATCGTAGTGGGCAGCGTCGGCACGCCCCGCGCGCGCAGCGCCTGCGCTTCGTCGCGCCACGCAGCGAGCGCCGCATTGCCGGGCTCGCATGCGAGCGCGAAGCGAATATTGGACAGCGTGTATTCGTGGGCACAATGCACGCGCGTGTCGCCCGGCAGCGCGGCGAGCGCGTCGAGCGACGCGAGCATCTGCGCGGGCGTGCCCTCGAACAGGCGGCCGCAGCCGCACGAAAACAGCGTATCGCCGCAGAACACGTGCGGCGCCGCGTTGCGCGGCCCGGCCGCCTGGAAATAGGCGATGTGGCCGCGCGTGTGACCGGGCACGTCGAGCACGTCGAATGCGACGGACGGTGCGTCGAGCGTCACGCGATCGCCGCCTGCAAGCGGCCGCGTGACCACGCCGATCGCCTCGGCCGCAGGGCCGTAAACCGCGAGCGGAGCATCGTCCGGTTGGCTATCGCGCAGTGCCGCGACACCGCCGACGTGGTCGGCATGATGGTGCGTGAGTAAAATAGCGGTCAACCGCCAGCCTCGTTCGGCAAGAACCCGGCGCACCGGCGCGGCTTCACCCGGATCGACGGCGATCGCATCGCGGCCGTCCGAGACGAGCCAGATATAGTTGTCATCGAATGCCGGAACCGGCACGTATTCCAGCTCGTTCATGGGCGCGCAATCATCGTTATGTCTGACCGTCAAATTATAGACTGGCCCGCCTGGACCGACTCGCCTCCCGGCCGCTACGTGCTGGGCTGGGAGCAGGCGCAGCTCGACCGGATCGTGTCCGACGTCTTTGGGTTCCACGCGCTGCAGCTCGGCCTGCCGCAGCTCGACGCGCTGCGCGAGAACCGCATGCCGTATCGCGGCCTCGTGCTCGATCCGGCGAGCGGCGCGAGCGCGCCCTATCAGTATCCGTGGGCCCGCGAAGCCCATTCGCCCGAGCATGCGCCCGCCGATCGCAGCACGACCTGGTGCGACCTGCTCGACCTGCCGTTCGAGTCGCAGAGCGTCGACCTGATCGTGATGCCGCACACGCTCGAATTCACGTCCGATCCGCACCGCCTGCTGCGCGAGGCCGAGCGCGTGCTGATGCCGGAAGGCCAGCTCGTGATCACCGGCTTCAATTCGCTCAGCCTGTGGGGCATGCGGCAATCGTTCGGGCGCATGGCGAACCGTCCGTTCGTGCCGGCCACGCGCGACCAGATCGCGTTCATCCGGCTCAAGGACTGGATCAAGCTGCTCGGCTTCGACCTCGAACGCGGCCGCTTCGGCTGCTACCGGCCGCCGCTCGTCACCGACAAGTGGCTGGCCCGCTACGGCTTCATGGAAGCCGCCGGCGACCGCTGGTGGCCGATCTTCGGCGCCGTCTACATGGTGACGGCCGTCAAGCGCGTGCGCGGCATGCGCCTCGTCGGCCAGATCCGGATGAAGAAACCCGTGCTCGCACCGGGCCTGACGCCGGCGGCCTCCCCGACCACCCATCAAGAACATTCATGACAATCGATACGATCGACATCTATACCGACGGCGCCTGCAAGGGCAACCCCGGCCCCGGCGGCTGGGGCGCATTGATGCGCTACGGCGACAAGGAAAAGGAGCTGTTCGGCGGCGAGCCGAACACGACCAACAACCGCATGGAGCTGATGGGCGTGATCGCCGCGCTCGAAGCGCTGAAGCGGCCGTGCCAGGTGATCGTGCACACCGACTCGCAATACGTGCAGAAAGGCATCAGCGAGTGGATCCACGGCTGGAAGAAAAAAGGCTGGGTCACCGCGGCGAAGACGCCCGTGAAGAACGCCGACCTGTGGAAGCGGCTCGACGCGCTCGTCGCGCAGCACGAGGTCGAGTGGCGCTGGGTCAAGGGCCACGCGGGCCATCCCGAAAACGAGCGCGCGGATGCGCTCGCGAATCGCGGCGTCGAATCGCTCACGGCCTGAACGCGGGCCGCCCCCCCTGTTTCCTACGTTTTCCCCGACATGCGCCAGATCATTCTCGATACCGAAACCACCGGCCTGAACGCCCGCACGGGCGACCGCCTCATCGAAATCGGCTGCGTCGAGCTGCTGAACCGGCGGCTCACCGGCAACAACCTGCACTTTTACGTGAACCCCGAGCGCGACAGCGATCCGGGCGCGCTGGCGGTGCACGGCCTCACGACCGAATTCCTCAGCGACAAGCCGAAATTCGCGGAAGTCGCCGACCAGATCCGCGACTTCGTGAAGGACGCCGAGCTGATCATCCACAATGCGCCGTTCGACCTTGGCTTTCTCGACGCGGAATTCGCGCGGCTCGGCCTGCCGCCGTTCACCGAACATTGCGGCGGCGTGATCGACACGCTCGTGCAGGCCAAGCAGATGTTCCCCGGCAAGCGCAACTCGCTCGACGCGCTGTGCGACCGCTTCGGCATCAGCAACGCGCACCGTACGCTGCACGGCGCACTGCTCGACTCGGAGCTGCTCGCCGAGGTCTATCTCGCGATGACGCGCGGCCAGGACAGCCTCGTGATCGACATGCTCGACGACGCGGGTGCCGACGGCGGCGCGGCAAACGGCCAGCGCGTGTCGCTCGCCGCGCTCGACCTGGCCGTGGTGGCCGCGAGCGACGACGAGCTCGCCGCGCACCAGGCGCAGCTCGACGAGCTCGACAAGTCGGTCAAGGGCACCTGCGTATGGCGCCAGTCCGCCGACGCAGGCGCCGCCGAAACGGCCTGAAACACACGGCACACGGCATGCGCCGCGGCCGCGCTCACGCGCGCGGCTGCAGCGCGATGACCGCCATTCCGCCGAGCGCGAGCGCCGCGCCGGCCACGTCCCAGCGGGTCAGCGCGACGCCGTCGACCACTCGCAGCCAGACCAGCGCCACCGCGATGTACACGCCGCCGTACGCGGCATAGGTGCGCCCCGCCGCACTCGGGTGCAGCGTCAGTAGCCACGCGAACAACGCGAGCGACAGCGCGGCCGGCAGCAGCAGCCACACCGGCCGCCCCTCCTTCAGCACGAGCCACGGCAGGTAACAGCCGACGATTTCGGCCAGCGCGGTGGCGGCGAACAGCGCCGCGATCCTCATCAGTTCGGTCATCCGGTTCCTCGTGAATTCGCCCCCGCCACCGCGAGGCGGCACGGCCCCGCCGCGCGCCGCCGATCATACCCGAGCCGCCCCCGCCGAACGCCCCGCCAGACGGGCGTTTCCCGGCAATTTGCACGATCATCCGTCATCGTGCTATCATGTCGCCTGTTTCAACATTCAATCTCTGTCTATTCGATTTCGAGAGAAGTCCGTCCGCGCGTTGCGGGCCGGCCCTTCGACCGAAATTGCACCCACAGGAAAGCCCGCCCGACAGGCCCGCTTTTCTCGTTTCGTTGCCCCTCCGGGGCGCTTGCCGGAACGCCGGACATCGTCCGCACCGGCATCTGCCGCTTGCATCACGCGGCCCATTCTTCATGAGCGCACTGTCGCGACGGCCCATCGGGCCCGCGTCGAAGCAGCCCCTTACGGCCCTTTACCGCCGCTTGTGCAGTAAGTGCTTAATGGTCTGCCCCGACGCGCCGCACACGACACCGCGCTCGCCGGCAAACCGTGTCGGACGGCCCGCCCGTTCGGCGCAGTCAAAGGAGTGCATGACCTTGACCGCAACACACGTCAGCCCGACCGCTGCTTCTTCCTCCGCTTCGTCGTCCGGCGAAGCCCCGCTCGTCGCGGACGACATCACCGTCGTCGACCAGAGCCTGCTCAAGCGCGCCGTCAGCGCGATGGCCATCGGCAATGCGATGGAATGGTTCGACTTCGGCGTCTACAGCTACATCGCCGTCACGCTCGGCAAGGTGTTCTTCCCGTCCAGCAGCCCGTCCGCGCAGCTGCTCGCCACCTTCGGCACATTCGCGGCCGCCTTCCTCGTGCGCCCGCTCGGCGGCATGGTGTTCGGCCCGCTCGGCGACCGCATCGGCCGCCAGCGCGTGCTCGCCGCCACGATGATCATGATGGCCGTCGGCACCTTCGCGATCGGCCTCATTCCCAGCTACGCGTCGATCGGCATCATGGCGCCCGTGCTGCTGCTCGTCGCCCGCCTCGTGCAGGGCTTCTCGACCGGCGGCGAATACGGCGGCGCGGCCACCTTCATCGCCGAGTTCTCGACCGACAAGCGCCGCGGCTTCATGGGCAGCTTCCTCGAATTCGGCACGCTGATCGGCTATGTGATGGGTGCCGGTGTCGTCGCGCTGCTCACCGCGTCGCTGTCGCAGGAGGCGCTGCTGTCGTGGGGCTGGCGTGTGCCGTTCCTGATCGCCGGCCCGCTCGGCCTGATCGGCCTGTACATCCGGATGAAGCTCGAGGAAACGCCGGCGTTCAAGCGCCAGGCCGAGGAGCGCGAAGCGCAGGACAAGGCCGTGCCGAAGGCGCGCTTCCGCGAAACGCTGATGCGCAACTGGCGTGCGCTGCTGCTGTGCGTCGGCCTCGTGCTGATCTTCAACGTGACCGACTACATGGTGCTGTCGTACCTGCCGAGCTTCATGTCGTCGACGCTGCATTTCGACGAATCGCACAGCCTCGTGCTCGTGCTGATCGTGATGGTGCTGATGATGCCGCTGACGCTCGCCGCCGGCCGCCTGTCCGACCGGATCGGCCGCAAGCCCGTGATGCTCGCCGGCTGCGTCGGCCTGCTCGCGCTGTCGATCCCGTCGATGATGCTGATCCATGCCGGCACCACGGCATCGGTGTTCGGCGGCCTGCTGATCCTCGGCGTGCTGCTGTCGTGCTTTACCGGCGTGATGCCGTCGGCGCTGCCGGCACTGTTCCCGACCGAGATCCGCTACGGCGCGCTCGCCATCGGCTTCAACGTGTCGGTGTCGCTGTTCGGCGGCACGACGCCGCTGGTCACCGCGTGGCTCGTCGACGTCACGCACAACCTGATGATGCCCGCGTACTACATGATGGGCGCCGCCGTGATCGGCATCGTGTCGGTCGTCGCGCTCGCCGAAACCGCACGCCAGCCGCTCAAGGGCTCGCCGCCGGCCGTCGCGACGCGCCGCGAAGCCCACCAGCTCGTGCGCCAGATGCGCGAGGACGACGATTCGGGCATGTACCCTGCCGTGTCGACCGCACGCGCCTGAGCGTCGCCCATGAAAAACCCCGGCCGAAGCCGGGGTCCGATCGAATCCGATCCGCCCGACCGGCTTGCGCCGGCCGGGCTTTTTTTCATCCCCTCGCCGCGTACGCGCTCATGCGTGCGCTTCGCAGTTGCGGCAGAACAGCAGTGCGCGCGATCGCGACACGGCCGCCTGTGCACCACGCGTCGCGACGATCAGCCCGACCTGACCGAGATTGAAATCGCGCTCGACCATCAACTGCGTCAGCGCGGCAAGCGGCAACACGACGGACGGGTGGTACAGGCTCGATTCGATCAGGGTTCGCATCATCAGCTCCATCAGGCAAGGCGTCATTCGATGGAGTGGATTCTAGGGATCGGCGCCCGCCGGATAAACCGCGCGAATGCGAAGTCACTTGTCAGCCGCGGAGAACAATCCGCCGATGCTTGCCTGGCAAGGCCCGGCGGGCTGCCCCCAGCAGCCGGATGGCCCGCCAGCGGGCCTACGCAAGCGGCGTTTCGACGAAGGCCGGCAGCGCTTCCGCCCGCGCGGAATGCGCGGCGAGCGCCGGATAACGGGCCGGATCGATCCGCGCGAGCACCGGGTAGTCGGCCGCCATGAACTGCGTGAAGCGCCATGCGACCGCCACCGTCACGTCGGACTGCAGCAGGCGCGCGCCGCCGAACCAGCCGTTCGCGGCGGCGACGAGCGGCTCCAGTGCACCGTATGCGCCCTCGATCTGGCTCAGCACGCGCTCGAGCCACGGCGCGTGCTGCTTGTCGGCCGGACGCAGCGCCTGCTCGTAGACGACCTGCACGCTCTTCTCGGCAGCTGCCAGCGCGAAACCGACCGGCACGAGCGTGTTCAGGCGCGCGGCCGCATCCTCGGGCAGCAGCCGCCGCGCGGGCGCGACCCGATGATCGAGATAATCGACGATCAGCGACGAATCCATCAGCGTCGCACCGTCGTCGGTCACGAGCGTCGGTGCCTTGACGACCGGATTGATCGCCCTGAACTGCTCGACATGACGGAACACCGAGAGCGACTCGTGTTCGAACGGGAGGTCGAGCAGCTTCGCCGAAATGGCGACACGGCGCACGAACGGGGAATCCAGCATGCCG
Organism: Burkholderia sp. LS-044; assembly: GCF_004803625.1. Taxonomy (NCBI): domain Bacteria; kingdom Pseudomonadati; phylum Pseudomonadota; class Betaproteobacteria; order Burkholderiales; family Burkholderiaceae; genus Burkholderia; species Burkholderia sp. LS-044. Next base: position 457,727 of record NZ_SSWO01000004.1, on the reverse strand, counting down.
ATCAGCTTCATCGCAAACGCTCCGCTTGAGGGAATGGGATCGACGACTGTAGCAGCGCCGCAGGGCTTCGCCTAGCGCGCCCGTGCGCCTGATGCGCCTCAGCCGGCCGCACGCGGGGCTCACGTTGTCCGGCCGCAGTGACCATAATGCAAGTTCACGCCCCCTCCGCCCCAAGGTTCGCCATGTGGTACGCCCTCGTCGAGCAGCAGCGGGAATGGATGCGCGCCTGGCGCGCGGCGACGCGGCATGCGTTCGACGCGTGGCCCGCGGCCACGCTGCCGCACGCCGCATCGTCGTGCTACGACGACCTGTTCGAGCCGCTGCTCGGGCCGCCGGGCGAGCCCCCGCACTTCGACATCGGGTGGCCGGCCGTCGCCGAGCGCATCGTCGCGCGCACGCCGTTCTGCGACCTGCGGCGCTTCACGCGCGTCGACGCGCGGCGCACGGTACTGCTCTGCGCGCCGCTCGCCGGGCATGCGGCCGTGATGATGCGGGAAACCGTCGAGACGCTGCTCGCGGACGGCGACGTCTGCGTGACCGACTGGCGCAATGCGCGCGACGTGCCGCTCGCGGCGGGCCGCTTCGGGCTCGACGAATATGTCGCGACGCTCGACGGCTTCGTCGACGGGCTCGCGCACGACGACCGGCCGCTGCATGTCGTCGCCGTGTGCCAGGCAACCGTGCCGGTGCTCGGCGCGCTCGCGCTGCGCGCCGCTCGCGGTCTCGCGCCGCCCGCGAGCGTCACGCTGATCGGCGGCCCGCTCGACGCGCGCCGGAATCCGAGTGCGCTCGGCACCGCCGCCGCGACCCATTCGCTGGGCTGGTGCCGCCACCACCTGATCGACGTCGTGCCGCCGGGTTTCGCGGGGCACGGCCGCCACGTGTTTCCCACCTATCTGCAGCAGGGCGAGATCGCGCTCGTGTACCCGCAGCGCTTCCTGTCGCTGATCGAAGCGTACGCGCTGGCCGCGTCGCGCTTCGACATGACCGGGCTCGCCGGCGCACGGCGTGCGCTGCTCGAATACACGGCGCTGCTCGACATGCCCGCCGAGTATTTCCTCGACACGGTCGACATCGTGTTCCAGCGCATGAGCCTCGCGGTCGGTACCTGGGACGTGGGTGGGCGGCGCGTCGAGCCGGCCGCGCTGCGCGGCGTCGCGCTGCTGACCGTCGAAGGCGCATGCGACGCGGTCACGGGCGCCGGCCAGACGCATGCGGCGCTCGACATGTGCAGCGGCCTCGCCGACGACGAGCGCTACCGCATCGACATCGGCGACTGCGATCACTACGGGCTGTTTACCGGGGTGCGCTGGCGCGGGGAGGTCCATCCGATGCTGCAGCGCCTGTTCGCCTGGGCCGAAACCCGTCGCCCCCGCCCGCGCCGCATCAGGCGCACGTGATGCCGCGTCAGGGCCGGGCCGCGTCGAGCAACGCGCGTACCTCGTCGTCGCTCGTCTGCTCGAAGCGCGCGTAGAACTGGCTGATCCCGAAGAACGGCAGCGGCTGCCACACCGTGACGAACGCATCGGCCAGATCGTCGAACGCGTGCCGCGCACCCGCCGGCGCGACCGGTGCAGCCGCGACGATGCGCGCCGGGTGACGCTCGCGCAACGTCTGCAGCGCGACGCGCATCGACGCGCCGGTCGCGACGCCGTCGTCGACGACGATCGCAATGCGGCCCTCGACCGGCAGCGGCGGCGCGGCACCGCGATACAGCGCCTCGCGGCGATGCAGTTCGACCGTCTCGCGCGCGATCACATCGGCGAGCTGCGCGTCGGACACGCCCATCGAGCGGAGCACCGAACGCTGCAGATGAATCGCACCGCCCGTCGCGATCGCGCCCATCGCGAGCTCGGGATCGGACGGCACGCCGAGCTTGCGTACGACCAGCACGTCGAGCGGCGCGTGCAGCGCGCAGGCGACCGGATACGCGACGGGCACACCGCCGCGCGGCAAGGCGAGCACGACGACATTGCCGCGGCCCGCATAATCGCGCAACGCGCCGGCCAGCTGACAGCCGGCATCGGTACGATCGGCAAAACACTCGAACACGTTCGGCTCCCTGCCGTTGCGCCGGAGGCGCGAAACCCGCGTCGGCGCCTGTCAACGAGCATGGTTCATCGGCAGCGCCGATGCAAGCAGGGTCACACCGGCGCGCGGGGCACCGAAGGAAAGGGTCAGAGGCCGCCGGCCTGCCGGTACAGCCGCCAGAACGACTGCGCATAGGATTGCGCGAGCTCGGGCGCGCGCTGGAACACGTTCACCGTTTCCGCATGCGCAGCCGCCCCTTCGGAGAGCGTCGTCAGCGCGACGCTGTCGTCCACGATCACGAAGCGCGGCGCGGGATCGCCGTGCCGCGACTCGATCGCCACGTCGATACTCGACGCTTTCAGATAGCCCGCGCCGCTGTACCGGCCCGCGTGCGGCGAACGCACGAGCACGACACGCACCTCGATCCCGCGCGAGCGGGCCGCGCGCAGCGCGCTCGCGACCGCCGGCGGCACGTGCGTATAGCCGGCCAGCAACACGCGACGCTGCGCCTGCTCGATCAGGTCGACGGTCGCGTCGGCCGCCGCATTGTCGTACGAAAAGTATGTGCCGACCGATGCGGCGTCGGACGGAATCTGGCTGGCGTGGGCGCTCGCCGCGCAGCAGAGCGCGGCGAGAAGGAAAGCGGCTGGTCTCATGGCGGGCGCCATTTTAGCGACGCCAATTCGTGTGGCAAGCGCCGGCTGCAAGGCTGCTGCGCCGGCGCAACACACAGTGCGAAAGGCGACTCCGGCGAGGGGCTTCCGGGCCGTCGATCAGCCCGCCGCGACGCGCGCGAGCCAGCTCGCGACGCCGTCGACGGAACGGAAATCCGCGAGGCTGCGCGCCGGCAGCGCGGGATATGCGCTACCGGCCATCTCGGCCAGCGCGCGGCCGGGGCCGAGCTCGAGGAACGCGGTCGCACCGGCCTCCACGCACGCGGCAAGACAGGCCGCCCACTCGACCGGCTCCGCGATCTGCCGGGCCAGCTTGTCGAGTCCTGCGTCGACGTCGAGCACCGACGCGCCGTCGATTCCCGAAAAGAGCCGCGTGCCGGGCAGCGGCCGCCGCACGTGAGCGGCGGCGAGCGACGCGCGAAACACCGGCACGGCCGCGGCGAGTCGGCGCGTGTGCGACGCGATCCGCACGCAGACGGGCGCGACGCGCAGCGCACCGTCGCGCGATGCGTCGTCGGCCACCGCATCCACATCGGGCTGGCGCCCCGCGACCACGAACGCGTCGCCCGGGTTCGCGATCGCGATCGCCGCGTCGCGGCCGTCGCACAATCGCGCAAGCCGAGCGCGCGTCAGGCCGCGCACGAACACCATCCGCTCGTCGCCGCCGCTCGCGGCATCCATGGCACGCGCACGCGCATCGGCCAGGTCGAGCGCGGCGTCCGGCTCGATCATCCCCGCGACACTCCACGACGCGACTTCGCCGACGCTGTAGCCGGCGACGCAGCGCCGGCGCGGCCACACCGCGTCGAGCAGCGCGGCCGCCGCGAGCGCCTGGAGCGTGCAGAGGATCTGCGCGGCACGGTTTTCACGCAGCGCGTCCGGCCCGGCCTGCCGCACCCACGCGCGCGGATCGTCGCCGAGCAGCCGGCCGGCGTGGGCGAACAGCGCGTCGGCCTGCGGCGCGGTGCCGGTCAGGTCGAACATGTCGGCGCGCTGCGCGCCCTGTCCCGAACAGAGGATGGCCAGCGTCATCGCGCGCCTCCGTCGGCTTCGAGCGCATCGACGAAAACGCTCATCGCAAGCAGGTCGGCCGCGCCGCCCGGGCTCAGCCGACGCGCGACGAACGCACGATGCACGGCGGCCGCGCGTAGCCGCCAGTCGCGCGCCCGCACGCCGCCGCGTGCGACGAACGCGCGTGCGGCCGCCTGCGCGAATTCGAGGCCGTCCTGCCCGCCCCGGTGCAGCAGGTTCGTATCGTCGAGCGCGGCGATCAGCGCAAAGCACGCGCCGACGCGCGCCGCTTCCGGGTCGCCGGGCAGGTCACGCCGCGCGCGGCGCAGCGCGGGCAGCCCGACCGCATAGACGGTCGTGAAACCGTCGGCCGCCTCGCGGCGCGCGCCGCCGACGCCGTAGCGGCGGCTCGCGCGTTCGCCGTGGCTGTCGGGCAGGCGCGGACCGCCGAGGATATCGGCGCCCCAGCGGCGGGAGACGAACGCGCCGAGCGTCGTCCCGCCCGGCACGGCGCCCGGCATCGCACGCCGGCCCGCCGCCGCGCACAGCAGCCCGAGCCCGAAGATCGCGCCGCGATGCGTGTTGACGCCGCCCGTCGCGGCGAGCATCGCGTGCTCGGCACGCAGGCCGATCTTGCGCAGCACGGCCATGTCCGCATCGCGCGCGCCTGCGTCGGCCAGTTCCGCGAAGTAAGGCCGCAGCACGGCGGCGCTACGCGCGAACGTCGCGGCATCCATGTCGGTGTGACTGCCGGTGTCGACGTGACTGACGAGCCCCGGCTTCGGATAGGTCTCGATCTCGAGCACGAGGCTGCGCTCGGCCAGTTCGGCGATGCGCCCGGCTTCGGACGGCGCCGGTATGCGGCAGGCGGCCCATGCACTCATCGCGCGCCCCCGGTGAAGGCGTCGACCGGCATCAGTTCGACGGCGATCGCCGTCTTGACCGCGACTTCAGGCTGCCGCGCATGCAGTTCGCGCCAGTTGACGCCCGCGCCGTCGTTGCGCAGCAGTTCGCCGTCGATGCGCATGGGCGCGCGCCCGTCGATCGCCGCGAGGCTGTCGAGCAGTGTCGCGATCGATGCAGCTTCCGGTAGCGGGAACACGATGTCGAGGTCGGACGACTCGCCCAGGTACGGCTCGCCCGTCAGCGCCTGCCATGCGAGGCTGCCGAACACGCGGCCCTGCACGCCGCACCGCGCGCCGAGCGCATCGAGCTCGCGCAACGGCGTGCGCCACGCGTCGGGCGCGGCCGCGAGCACGTCGGACAACGTGGGCAGCGGGCCGACCGTCGCGAGCGCATCGGCCGCTGCGTTCAGCGCGATGCGCCGCTTGCCCGCGGACGGCGGCAGCGGCAGGCCGAGCGGCACGCGGCCGGCATCGGCCTCGTCGGGCGACGCGCGGCGCACGATCAGCGGCCAGCCGCGCGCGGCCCACGCCTGCACGAGCGGATCGGCGGCGAGCGCGGGATCGCGCGCGAATGCCGCGCCCCACCCCGCCGCCGTCAACGTGACGAGCGTGTGGCGGCGCAGCGGCATCTCAGCGCGCGGCACGCGCGAGCGCCTCGACGCGCCGCGCGACATCGGCAGCCACCGGCCGGCCGCGCGCAGCGCGCCGGTCGACGCGCTCGGCCGGCTTGCCGAGCCATTCACCGACCTGCGCGTCGAGCGCGCGGGCCGGATCGAGCACGGCGTCGACGGCGCCCATCTTCACGAGATTGTCGAGCCCCGGCGCGAACACCGGCGTCGAGCGCGCCATCTCCTTCAGCACGTCGATCGGCAGCTTGGTCACGCGCGACATCGACGGCAGGTCCATCACTTCCGGTTCGGCGCCCGGCACCGCAAGCAGCGTGCGCGTCGCGAGCGCGGTCGCGATGAACGCGCCGGCGGCCGTGTGGCCGTACAGCACGCCGATCGTCCGGTGCCCGGCGAGATCCGCGTGCATCAGGCACTTCGCGAGATGCGACAGCCCCTCGTTCAGGCCGAGCAGTTCGTCGCGCTTGCTCATCCGCTGGCTGTCGCTGTCGACGAGCACGAGGATCGGCGTGTCGCCGCCGCGCGCGATCGTGTCGAGCACGCGGGCCGCGAGCGTCAGCGCCTCGTCGATGCCGAACGGCAAGCGGTCGGCGACGCCGATCACGTCGACGCGTGTACCGGCCAGTTCCGCATGCCCCGTCAACAGGCCGCCGGTGCGGGCGATCGAATGGCCCTGGGGAAACAAGGCGTTCAGCACTTCATCGAGCGTCATGCGTGCTCTCCTGCAATTGATCCGCGAGCGACGCGAACGTGTCGTCCGGCATGCCCGGAATCGCTTCCGGCTCGTCGGCCCCGAGCGTGCGCCAGACGTCGAGCGCATCGTTGCATGCGCCGAACCGTTCGACACGCGCCTCGAGACGCGCCTGCTCGGCACGCAGCATCGCCGCATCGAACGTCGGCGCGCGCCCGATCAGCTCGAGCGCCGCCGCGCGGAATGCGTCCGGCGTATCGGCCACGTAGCGGTCCGCGCCGCCGATCAGCCGCCGGTGCTTGCCGCCCATCGTGCGCCAGATCAGCGCGCGGTCCTTCGAATCGAACTCCTCGACGCCGCGATTGGTTTCGATCACCTCGGGGCCCGACACGCTGATACGGCCCTGCTCCGACACCGCAAGCGCCGAGCAGCATGCGGCGAGCAACCCGCCGCCGCCGTAGCAGCCCGCGCGCCCGCCGATCAGCCCGATCACCGGCACGCCGGCCGCACGCGCTTCGACGAGCGCACGCATGATCTCGGCAATCGCGAGTTCGCCCGCGTTCGCCTCCTGCAGCCGCACGCCCCCCGTATCGAACAGGATCAGCACCGGCTTGCCGACTTCGCGCGCGGCACGCAGCAGCCCGGTGAGCTTCGCGCCGTGCACTTCGCCGAACGCCCCGCCCATGAAGCGGCCTTCCTGCGCGGCGACGAACACCGGCTGCCCGTCGAGCCGGCCGTGGCCGACCACCATCCCGTCGTCGAACTGCTGCGGCAGGTCGAACAGCGGCAAGTGCGGGCTCGTCACGCGTTCGGCCGGCCCGAGGAATTCGTCGAAGCTGCCCGCGTCGAGCAGCCCGTCGACGCGCTGCCGCGCCGACGCTTCGTACCAGCTCGCCCCATTCGCGACGAACGCGGGCGCATCGTGGATCGCGTCGTTCATCATGCGTCCCCCTCGATCGCGCGCACGGCCTGCGCGAGCCGCAGCGACACCATGTCGGGCCGCGCACCGCCGTCGTTGATCGACAGCTTCAGGCCGCCCGGCGTGCGCCGCTCGACGAAATCCGTGACGACGGCCTGCCACACCGCACCGAAACCGACCGCCGCGGTGCGGATGTCGATCTCGCATTCGTTGCCCGGCAGCACGCGCTCGACGAGCACCTCGAGATTGCCGGATGCCACCACGCCGACGAGCGCTGCGGCCAGCTCGCCCTTCGCGCGCTCGCGCGCGGTGAAGCGATAGTTCAACTGTTCCATGCCCTCTTCCTCACCAGTTGCGGAACCGGGCCGGCGGCGCATAAAGCCCGCCCGACCAGTGCACGAGATCCTTGATCGAGCGCGCGGCGAGCCAGCGGCGATCGGCGTCGAGCGGATCGATGCCGAGATCCTCCGGACGGCGGATCACGCCGCGCTCGCGCAGCCGCTCGACCATCTTCCGGTCGCGGCCGCGGCCGATCTCCGTATAACCGGCGACGCCGCGGATCGCGTGCTCGCGTTCGTCCTTGTCGCGACACATCAGCAGGTTCGCAATTCCTTCCTCGGTGACGATGTGCGTGACGTCGTCGCCGTAGACCATGATCGGCGCGAGGTCGAGCTGCAGCTTGTCGGCGAGCTTCAGCGCGTCGAGTTTCTCGACGAACATCGGCACGTTCTTGTCGCCGAACGTCTCGCCGATCTGCACGACGAGCTTGCGGCCGCGCCTGAGTGCCGCCGGCGTATCGGGGTCGGCTTCCGCGCCGGCCTTCAGCCACGGCTCGCTCGGGTGACGCCGGCCGCGCGCGTCGCTGCCCATGTTCGGCGCGCCGCCGAAACCGGCGATGCGCTCGGCGGTGACCGTCGACGAATGGCCCGACAGGTCGATCTGCAGCGTCGAGCCGATGAACATGTCGCACGCGTAGAGGCCGGCCGTCTGGCAGAACGCGCGGTTCGAGCGCAGCGACCCGTCGGAGCCCGTGAACCATATGTCGGAACGCGCGCGGATGTAGTCGTCCATGCCGACTTCCGAGCCGAAGCAGTGGATCTGCTCGACCCAGCCCGATTCGATCGCGGGAATCAGCGTCGGGTGCGGATTGAGCGCCCAGTGCGAGCAGACCTTGCCCTTCAGCCCGAGCTTCTCGCCGTAGGTCGGCAGCAGCAGTTCGATCGCGGCCGTGTTGAAGCCGATCCCGTGGTTCAGGCGCTTGATGCCGTACGGTTCGTAGATGCCCTTGATCGCGAGCATCGCGGTGAGGATCTGCGTTTCGGTGATCGCGGCCGGGTCGCGCGTGAACAGCGGCTCGACGTAGAACGGCCGGCCCGCCTCGACGACGAAGTGCACGCGGTCGCCGGGAATGTCGACGCGCGGCACCTTGTCGACGATGCGGTCGACCTGCGCGATCACGATGCCGTCCTTGAACGCGGTGGCCTCGACGACGGTCGGCGTGTCTTCGGTGTTCGGGCCCGTGTACAGGTTGCCGTCGGCGTCGGCGCTGACCGCGGCGATCAGCGCGACCTGCGGCGTGAGGTCGATGAAGTAGCGCGCGAACAGCTCGAGATAGGTGTGCACCGCGCCGAGCGCGATCTTGCCGCCGAACAGCAGCTTCGCGATGCGCTGCGACTGCGGGCCCGAATACGCGAAGTCGAGGCGCTTCGCGATGCCGCGCTCGAACACGTCGAGATGCTCGGGCAGCACGACGCCCGACTGCACCATGTGCAGGTCGTGAATCTTCGCGCTGTCGACATCGGCGAGCGCCGTCGCGAGCAGGTCGGCCTGCTTCTGGTTGTCGCCTTCGAGGCACACGCGGTCGCCGGGCCGCAGCACCGCTTCGAGCAACGCGACGGCGTCGCGCGCATCGACCCGCTTGCCCTGCGCGAAACGCGCACCGGCCGCGAGGCGTGCATCGCGCGCCTGCCGCGCGTGATTCCATCCCGTCATGAACAGTTCTCCCGCTTCGATGGTTCAGCGGCATTCTAAGCCTGGCGCCGCCGCCGATTGATGATGTTGACGAATGCGACTCAGAGGACGCCGCGATGGATGCGGCCCGCACGCTTGGGCCGCATCGCAGCGCGCTACGCGCCGACCAGCGCGCGCGTCGTGAAGAACAGCACCGACGGCCCGAGCAGGCAGCCGACGCCCGTATGGAACGTCGCGACCAATGCGCCGTACGGGACGAGCCGGCGGTCGGTCGCGGCGAGCCCCGCGCTCACGCCGCTGACGGTGCCGGCCAGGCCACCGAAGATCATCGCGGAACGCGGCGTCTTCAGGCCCATGAAGTTGGCCGCGACCGGCGTGCCGACCATCACGATGATCGCCTTCACGAGCCCCGTCGCGATGCTGAGCGCGATCACATCGGAACTCGCGCCGATCGCCGCGCCCGTCACGGGGCCGACGATGTAGGTGACGGCGCCCGCGCCGATGGTCGTCATGCTGACCGCATCGGTGTAGCCGAACGCGCGCGCGATGCATGCACCGACGATGAACGGCAGCACGGTGCCGAGCAGCAGCGACACGACGCCGACGAGCCCGGCCTTGCGTGCCTCGGTCGGCTGCACTTCGAACGCGGTCGCGACGATCGCGAAATCGCGCAGCATCGCGCCGCCCATCAGGCCGACGCCGGCGAACAGCTTGACGTCGGCCAGCCCTTTCTCGCCGCCGGTGAATGCGCCGCCGACGTAGGCGAGCACGAGGCCGATCACGATCGCGATCGCCGAGCCGTGCACACGGCCGAACGTGAGCTTGCGCGACGCGATCGACGACAGCCACATGATCAGGCCGACCAGCGCGAACGACGCGACGAGCCCGTTGTGGGCGACGACTTTTTCGAGCATCTGCAGCATGGCGGCCTCCTTCACTGTTCTTCGAATTGCGGCACGGCCGCGAAGGCCGTGTCGTCGCGCCCGGTGCGCACGAGTACCGCGATGCAGCATGCGCAGATCGCGACCGCGCCGACGGCGGCCAGCAACGCGACGGGGCCGCCCTTGAGCGCGGCGACGACGTTCTGGTTCGCGGCCATCGCGACGACGACGGGGATGTACATCGCGCCCCAGAAACCGACGCCGGCCTCGGTTTCCTTCGGCAGCCAGCCGCGCCGGTGCAGCCACAGGCGCAGGCAGATCAGCAGCAGCATTGCGATGCCGACGCCGCCGACATTGGTCTTCACGCCGATCGCGCTGCCGAGCAGGTCGCCGAGGAACAGGCCGGCCAGGTGGCAGAACGCCAGCAGCGCGGTTCCGTAGATGATCATGAGTCGTCTCCAGTCTCTTCGTGACGGGCGCCGGACGCATGCAGGAACCGGCCCCGCACGCCGATCCCGTGCGCGGACTCGTCTCCTGCGGCGGTGCGCCGCTGCCCGGCGGCCCGTCATGCGGGCGCGTTCTCGGGCGGTCGATGGGATGATGCGGTTTCGGGCCGGATGCCGGATGCCGTAGACTGACCGATGCAGCCGCCGGCACGACGCGGGCTACGCATCCGGTGTGCGCCGTGACGGGCACGCACCGAGGCGTGATCCGATACTAGCGCCGCAATATCCGGCCATTTATGAAGTTGTCGAAACCGATTCAGTGGATTTAGCAATGCGCCCGTTACCGCCCGAGCTGCTGCGCAGCTTCGTCGCCGTCGCCCAGTCCGGCAGCTTCACCGCCGCGTCCGAGCGCGTGAGCCTGTCGCAATCGACCGTCAGCCAGCATATCCGCCGCCTCGAGGAGCTGCTCGACCGGCCGCTGTTCGAACGCGACACGCGCAACGTGCACCTGTCGCAGCACGGCGACGCGCTGTTCCGCTACGCGGTGCGCATCCTCGAACTGATGGACGAAGCCGTCACGTCGGTGTGCGGGCCGCCGCTGTCGGGCAAGGTGCGGCTCGCGATGTCGGAAGATTTCGCGTCGGCGCACCTGACGGCCGCGCTCGCGAGCTTCGTGCAGCGCAATCCGGAAGTCGAGCTCGCGATCTCGACCGGGCTGTCGGGCGACCTGTTCGACGCGCTCGACGAAGGGCGGCACGATCTCGTGTTCGCGAAGCGCATCGCGGGCAGCCGGCGCGGCCGCGTGATCCGCAGCGAGCCGCTGTACTGGTGCACGGGCCCCGATTCGCGGATCACCGGCCACGAGGCCGTGTTGCCGCTCGCGATGCATCCGGAGCCGAGCGTGTCGCGCCGCCGCGTGCTCGAATCGCTCGAAGCCGTCGGGCGCCCGTACCGGATCGCGGTAGTCAGCAGCAGCGTCGCGGTGTTGCGCGCCGCCGCGAGCGCGGGGCTCGGCGTCAGCGCGTTCGCGGGCTACGTGATCCCGGCCGGGCTCGCGCGGCTCGACGCGGGGCTGCCCGAACTCGGCGAACTCGAGTACGTGATCGACCGGCCGGCGGCCGCGTCGCGATCGACGCTCGCGCTCGAAGCCACGCTGATCACGGCCGCGTCGGAGTTGTAACCGCACCGGGCGCGACGCACGCATGCGCGGCCGGCCGCGCCCGCAACTGACAGTTCTGCCCGGAACGCGTCATCGTCCGCGCAGCACCCGCTCACGACAATGGGCCCCATCGGAACGCACGGCAGCCGCCGCGCGCATCCGGTGTCCCGTCCCCTTGATCGGAGCACGCCATGAATGTCTTGCGATTCGCCGTCGCGACCGCCGCCGCCGCCCTGCTGTCCCCCGCCTTTGCCCAGACCGATGCCGCCGCGCCCGAACAGGGCCTGACACGCGCGGAAGTCATCGCCCAGCTCAAGCAGGCCTATCTCGACGGCGAACTGCCGACGAACGACGGCAACTACCCGCCGAGCGCCGCGACGCGCGCGCGCAACCGCGAACTCGTGCAGGCCGCGAGCCCGTCGTGGCTTGCCCAGACGCCGCGGGCACCGCAAACGGCCGCGCAGCAGTAGCGGAGCGCGGCCCGACCGATCGCGGCCCGACCGAAACGCCCCGCCCAGGCGCGATCACGGCAGGAAGCTGCGGCGCCGCGCGTCGATCAGCTCGACGAGCAGGCGGTCGCGTTCGGCCGCCAGTTCCTGCATCGAGCGCTCGCCCTGGATCGCGCGCAATTCGTCGTTCAGCTTGCGATCGACGTCCGGGTTGAACGAGGGCGTGCCGAGGTCGTCCCACCAGCTCGTGATCGGCCCCGACAGGTGTTCGAGGAAGTGCGCGATTCCGCCCGCGCCGCCACCGAGGTGATAGGTCAGGCACTGCCCCATCAGCCCCCAGCGCAGGCCGGGCCCCCATGCGACGGCCTTGTCCGCATCGGCAACGCTCACGACGCCTTCGCCGACGAGGTGATACACCTCGCGGAACAGCGCCGCCGCGAGCCGGTTCGCGACGTGGCCGGTCACCTCCTTGTTGAGGACGATCGTCTGCTTGCCGAGCGCATCGTAGAACGCCTTCACGCGCGCGATCACGTCCTGGCCGGTGGCCTCGCCGCCGACCAGCTCGACGAGCGGAATCAGGTGCGGCGGATTGAACGGATGCGCAATCAGGCACCGTTCCGGATGCTTTTCGCACGCGGTCTGGATGTCCGACATTTTCAGGCCCGACGAACTCGACGCGATCGGCACGTGCGCGGGCAGCACGTCGTCCATCTGCCGGTACAGCGCACGCTTCAGGTCGAGCCGCTCCGGGCCGTTCTCCTGCACGAAGTCGACGCCGTCGAGCGCACGCACGAGATCGGCATCGAACGACAGCCGCGCGGAAAGCTCGGCGGCCCGCTCGCCGAGAAACGCGGCCAGTGCGTCGCGCAGCCGTGCGTCGGCTTGCGGCGCCGGATCGGTCGCGACGACGTCGAAGCCCTGCGTCAGATAGAAAGCGGCCCAGCTGGCGCCGATCACGCCGGCGCCGACGATCGCGATGCGTCGAATGTCCATGGTTGTCCCGTGTCGTTGGTCTGCAGATAGATCGCGGCGATTGTCGCATCGAACCGCACGGGCCTGCATTGATGCAGATTGTGGATCCCCTCTTGAAATGCGCTGCGGCGGCCACTAATTACGCGTCGTCGGGCAGCGCACCACAACACGCACTGCCCCCGTTTCGACCCAGTGGAGCCCCCGCGTCGCGCCCGCCGCAGGCGTCGCGCCGTCGCGTCTCCCGCGTTCCCTGTTCAGGAGGACTCACATGAGCGGTATCCATTTCGGCAGCGACCTGTTCGACGAATTCGCCCGCGTGCAGCGGCAGGTGGCGAGCCTGCTCGGCGATCGTCCGTCCGGCATTCGCGCGGTGCGGCCCGGCGCCTTTCCCGCACTCAACGTCGGCGCCACCGACGGCGCGATCGAGATCGTCGCGTTCGCGCCCGGCATGGCCGCGGCCGACTTCGACGTGTCGATCGACAAGGACCTGCTGACCATCAGCGGCGAGCGCAAGCCGGCGCCAGGCGGAGAAGGCGACGACCTGCGCACCTATGCGCAGGAGCGCTTTCACGGTGCGTTCCGCCGCGTCGTCGAGCTGCCGCGTGACGCGGATCCCGACCAGGTCAGCGCCCGCTATGAAAACGGCTGCCTGCTGATTCGCGTCGGCCGGCGCGAGGCATCGAAGCCGCGCGCGATCACCGTTCAATAATTCTCAGGATACCGACATGACTGCGAACCCGACCCTGGCCGAACGCCAAACGAGCACCGTCCACCCCGTTGCCGCCGAAGCGGCGCGCCGGCCCGCGATCACGCCGGCCGTCGACATCGTCGAGAATCACCTCGGCGTCACGCTGCGGGCCGACCTGCCTGGCGTGCCGCGCGAGAACCTCGACGTGAAGGTGCACGACAACACGCTGACGATCGAGGCCGACACGCACCTCGATACGCCGGCCGACCTCCGCGTGCGGCATGCCGAAATCCGCGCGACGCGCTATGCGCGCAGCTTCGTGCTGAGCCCCGACCTCGACACGTCGAGGATCGACGCGAACCTGCGCGACGGCGTGCTGACGCTGACGATTCCGCGCCGCGAGGAAACGCGTCCGCGCCGCATCGACGTGACGGCCGGCAACGCGTAAGCACCGGTGCGTGCCGTCGTCCCGCACGTGTGAAAAGCCCCGCCGGGTACGCGCCCGGCGGGGCTTTTCAATGACATGGCGACATCGGCGGAGTCAGTCGAAGTCGAACAGGTCGAACACCGATTTCCGGCGACGCTGGCCGTCATGCTTGTAACGATCGCCGTGCGAGCGGCCATCGTGCCTGTCCCGGTCGTCGTGCGCGCGGCCGTCGCGCCCCCACCCGCCGTCATGGCCGCGCGGCGCTTGCGCATCGTGCCGCACGGGCGTCTCGTCGCGACGCACCGGCGCGTCGCCGGCCTCGCGCGCGATCAGCTTGTCGAGTTCGCCGCGATCGAGCCATACGCCGCGGCAGGTCGGACAGTAGTCGATTTCGATCGACTGGCGCTCGGCCATCAGCAGGTCGGGCGTCTTGCAGACAGGGCATTTCATCGCGCTTCTCCTTTCCGTGCGAATTTCGTCTGGATTCCATATGAGACGCGCGAGCCGGGTGCCGCCTGAGCGGCAGCCGGCGTCGCGCGCGGCCGCTCAGCGGCCTTCCGTCCGTGCCGCGCGCTTCGCCTTCGCGCGCCGCGCCAGCATGTTCATGCCCTCGACGAACGCCGAGAACGCCATCGCCGCGTAGATGTAACCCTTCGGCACATGCGAGCCGAAACCTTCGGCGATCAGCGTCATGCCGATCACCACCAGGAACGACAGCGCGAGCATCACGATGGTCGGGTTGCGGTCGATGAAGCGTGCGAGCGGCTGCGCGGCGAACAGCATCACGGAGACGGCGACGATCACCGCGACGAACATGATCGGCACGTGTTCGGTCATGCCGATCGCGGTCACGATGCTGTCGATCGAGAACACGATGTCGAGCATCACGATCTGGCCGATCGCGGCCCACATCGTCAGGCCTGCGGCGCCGCCGGTACCGCCCGCGCCGTCACCGTCGTGCGACACGTGGTGATGGATCTCGGTGGTCGCCTTCCACACGAGGAACAGGCCGCCCGACAGCAGGATCATGTCGCGCCACGAGAACGCGTGGTCGAACAGCGTGAACACCGGTTCGGTGAGGCTTGCGATCCACGCGACGCTGCCGAGCAGCGCGAGGCGCATCACCAGCGCGAGCGCGATGCCGAGGCGCTGCGTGCGGGCGCGCTGCGCTTCGGGCAGCTTGTTGCTGAGGATCGAGATGAAGATCAGGTTGTCGATGCCGAGCACGACTTCCATCACGACGAGCGTCAGAAGCGCCGCCCAGACGGCAGGGTCGGCGGCAAGCGTCAGCAGGTAGTCCATGAAATGGGCCGATTCGAAAGTGGAAAGCCCGATGATATGCCGCCCAGAACTTCGTAAAAATCAGAGAGAATCTGATTTTTGGTTCGGTTTTTACGAAATTACGATCCGATGCTCAATTTCCGACATCTGTACTACTTCTGGGTCGTCGTGAAGGAAGGCGGCTTTGCGCGCGCGGCCGGGCGGCTCGACATGGCCGTGCAGACCATCAGCGCGCAGGTGCGCGAGCTCGAGAAAGCGCTCGGGCACCAGTTGCTGCGCCCGGCCGGGCGCAGCGTCGCGATGACCGACGCCGGCCAGGCCGCGTTTGCGCGCGCGGAGGCGATCTTCGAGATGGGACGGCTGATCCCCGACGAGGTGCGCGCGGCGGCCAGCCAGCCGACCGTGCGGCTCGCGGTCGGCCTCGCGGACGGCATCTCCAAGCTCGCCGCGCACGCGATCCTGGCACCCGTGCTGGATACCCCCACGCTGCGGCTGCTGTGCCACGAGGGCGAGCACGATGCGCTGCTCGCGGAGCTCGCGCTGCATCATCTCGATCTCGTGCTGGCCGGCCAGGGCGCGCCGTCCGGTTCGAACCTGCGCGTGACGAGCGAGCGGCTCGTCGCGTCGCCGGTCGACTGGTACGGCCCCGCGGCGCTCGTCACGCCGGCCGCGCGGGAGCACTTTCCGCAGTGCCTCGCCGAGCTGCCCGTGCTGCTGCCGACCGCGCACTCGGCGCTGCGCGCGCGCCTCGACCTGTGGCTGGAAGGTGAGCGGATCGTGCCCCGCGTGGCCGGGGAATTCGAGGACAGCGCGCTGATGGCCGTGTTCGCGGCGCGCGGCCTCGGCGTGTTTCCGCTGAGCGAACTCGGCGCGAACGATGCGTCGCTGCTGCGCGGGTTGCGGCGGCTCGGGCGCGCGGGCGACGTGACCGAGGAGATCCATGCGATCCGCTCGCGGCGCGGCGAACACCATCCGCTGACGTCGCAATTGCTGGACGCGGCGCGCGGCGCACCGGCCGACTGAAGCGAGTGCGACATCAAACGAAACTATAATGGCGCCCCGGCCTTACGAGATTGCCGCGCGCTTCATCCAGGCACCGCCGTTGCGCGGCCTCTCGCCAAGCCTTCTGAAAGACGCCATGCACAACCGATTTCGCCTGTTTTCCGTTTCGTGCGCGCTCGCGGCCGCGACCGTGCTGGCGGCGTGCTCGTCGCCGCCCAAGCCGATCTACCAGCAGGAACAGTTCGACGCGACGAGCAGCCCGTATGCGCATACGTTCCATTCGAAATCCGACGCGGCCTGCGAGGCCGCGCGGCGCGCGCTGCTGAGCCAGGGTTATGTGGTGTCGTCGTCGCGCAACGATGCGGTCGACGGCAGCAAGAATTTCCAGCCGAACAACGACATGCACGTCGTGATCGAGTTTCACGTCGTGTGCGCGGACGCGAACGCGGACGGCTCGTCGAGCATCGCGTACGTCAACGCGGTGCAGGATCGTTACACGCTGAAGAAGTCGAATACGTCGGCCAGCGTCGGGCTCAGCGTGTTCGGCTCGCTGTCGCTGCCGATCGGGTCGAGCGACGACGCGCTCGTCAAGACCGCCAGCGAGACGATTCCCGCCGGCGTGTTCTATGAGCGCTTCTTCAATCTCGTCGAGCATTTCCTGAAGATCGACCCGGCCCGCCGCGACCGCGCGACCGTCAAGGCCGCCGAGAAGGAACCCGTCACACCGCTGCCCGAACCCGCGCCGACGCCGCAGGGCGAGCCGATGAAGATGACGACCCCGGCCGTGCCGACGCCGCCCGCGGCGCCGGTGCCGCTTTCGCTGCCGGCCGTCGCGCCCGAATCGGGCGCGCACGCGGTGCCGGCCGCGGTGCCGGCCGTGGTCGCGCCGGCGGCGATGCGTGCTGCCGCGCCAGTGGCCGCGCCGGTGGCCGCGTCGGGTTCGGGTTCGGGTTCGGGTTCGGGTTCGGGTTCGGGTTCGGGTGCGGGTTCGGGTGCGGCACCGGCTCCGGCCGCCGCGTCGACGCCCGCACCGGCGATGGCACCTGCAACGGCGTCCGGGGCGGCATCCACACCGGCCTCAACGCCCGTGCAGGCTTCCGCGCCTGTTTCCGCTTCCAGTCCGGCATCGACACCCGCCGCCGCCGCATCGGCGCCCGCCGCTTCCCCACCCGCCGCTACGACGCCGACACCGGCACCGGCCGCACCTGCGCACGTGCCCACCGCATCTGCCCCCGTATCGGCATCGGCGCCCTCGAGCTCGGCACCCGCGCCTGCCGCGGCCAATCCTGTCGCCTCGTCCGCACCGTCCGGCGCGAGCGCACCGGCCGCAAACTGACCGGCCACCCGTATCGCCGCGCCCGGCCGTAACCGGCGCAGCGCGACGATACGCACCCTTCCCGTCGTTCCGCGCATGAACTTCCACGCTGCCGGCTGCCTGTCCGTTGCGTAGCCGGCATTGCGCCGACGCTTCGCAGCGGGAATACGCGGCCAATGCACGCATTCGCCACGTTCGCCGCGCTCGACGGCCGCCCCGCCTACCGCAACGTCGCGCGCAGCGTCTGCAACTGCTCGACGGTCGCCGTCACGCCGCCGCAGACGATCACGGCGATATCCGTCGCCGACGCGAGCACGGGCACCGGCCGCTCGAGCGCAGCCAGCGCGGCACCGCAGGCGGGCTCGACGACGATCCGGTGCTCGTCGACGAAGCGCAGCGACGCGGCCACCGCGTCGGCGTCGGACACGACGACCGGATGAATCTCGTGCCGCGTCGCCCATTCGACTGCCGCGTCGCACGGCCGCTTCGCGCCAAGCGACGTCGCGATGCTCGTGATCGCCGGCAATTCGACCGGGCGCCCCTGCGCGAGCGAGCGCGCATAGCAGTCGGCGCCTTCCGTTTCGGCCGCGACCACCGGCACGTCGTGCCAGCCGTTGCGCGCCAGCCCTTCGAGCACACCGCACAGCAGCCCGCCGCCACCGACCGCGAGCACGACCGCGTCGGGCTTCGGGCCGGCAGCCGCCATCTCGTCGATCATCGTCGCGTGGCCCTGCCACAGCGCGCGGTCGTCGAACGGGTGCACGAACGCATCGTGCTCGCCGAGCGTCGACTGCGCGAACGCGTTCGCCTCGGCCCAGCTCGGGCCGTGCACGATCAGCTCCGCGCCCTCGACACGGATCAGCTCGCGGGCGCGGGCCGATGCGCTTTCCGGCACGACGACGCGCACCGGCACGCCGAGTTCGCGGCCGCAATAGGCGACCGCGATGCCCGCGTTGCCGCCCGACGACGACACGAACCGCCGCGCGCCGGCCGCGTGCCGCGCTTCGCAGACGGCACCGATGCCGCGCAGCTTGAACGAGCCCGACGGCTGCAGCGCATCGAGCTTCAGCCGGATGGTCCTGCCGAGCCGGCGGGACGCGATTTGCGAGCGGATATAGGGAGTCGGGATATGAAGCGGCATGGGGACGGAACCAATGGGAACGGAGCGAACGGAAGAAACGCACGGAAGAAGCGCACGCGACCCGCGAGGGCGAGCGGCGATGACGGCCATCGTACGGCAGGCTCTCCATGCTTTCCAATACCATCGCATGGCACTTGCTATGCTTCACAGGTATATCAACGAACCGGAACGGATACCGCATGCGCCAGATCGAATTGCGTCACCTGCGCTACTTCGTCGCCGTCGCACAAGCCGGCAGCGTGATGGCGGGCGCCCGTGCGGCCGGCATCGTCCAGCCCGCGCTGTCGCGACAGATCCGCGAACTCGAGGACGCAATCGGCACGCCGCTGCTGGTCCGCCGTGCAACGGGCGTCACGCTCACGGCGGCCGGCACGAGCTTCCTGCAGGACGCAACCGGCCTGCTCGCGACATTGCAGGACAGCCGTGAGCGCGCGCTGCGCAGCGCGGCCGGCCAGCTGGGCGAACTCCGGCTCGGCGCGTTGCCGAACTGCCTGCCGTTGCCTGTCGTCGCGAACGTCCTCAGGGCGTTTCGCGATGCCTGCCCGGACGTGAAGCTGTCGATCGCGCCGATGCTGTCGGCCGAACAGGCGAACGCGCTGGTGCGCGGCCAGCTCGACGGCGGCATCATGGCGTGGCGTCGCGACGAGGCGCCGCACCTGTCCGGCGTCCGATTGCTGAGCGACCGCTTCGTGCTCGCGATGCCCGCGCCGCCGGGCGGACACTTCACCGCGCCGCGCACGCTGGCCGACGTCGCGAACGAGCCGTTCGTGTGGTTCGACGCGCAGCGCTCCGCCGCGCATCACCGGTTCCTGATGGCGCAGTGCCGGCAGGCCGGCTTCACGCCGCGCATCGCGCAGGTCGGCAGCGACATCCCGACGCTGATCGGCCTCGTCGCGGCCGGAATGGGCTGTGCGTTCGTGCCGGAAAGCGCGTCGCCGACCTGCCCGCATACGGTCCGGCTCGTCGCGCTCGACGAACTCGCGAGCCGCTTCGACATCGAGTTCGTGTTCGACGGCGCCGCCGTGCCGCCGTCGCCCGTCGTCGCGCGGTTTCTGGCGGCCGTGCGCGATGCGGCCGGCGAAGCGGACTGACCGGACGCAATTCGACCGAAGACGCGCCCGGCCTACGATCGGGCGGCCGAATTCGCCCCGTCGATCCACGACCGGATGCCCCTCCGTCAAAACGCCGGCTCGACTGGCCTGACGTACTAATCACCTGCATCGCTTGCGCTAAACATCTTTCAAAACGCCGACGGAAGGCGCCGCAGCGCCGGTGTTTTTAAATTGACACCCAAAACAGCCGTTTAACGCCGGTTCGAATTGTCATGCGTCGAAATATACTTCGCGCGCATCCCACCCTCGTGCCAAAGAGAGGATGCGTTTCTGCCCCGGTCACGGTCCCCCTGTGGCCGGGGCTTTTTTTACCTGCGCGCCTTGTCTGAAAAGGGTTTCCGGCGGTGACGCGACGCTCGCGCCGGACGATGACCGCCACCTCGCCGGCCCGCCGGATCCGCGCCGCCGGACGGGCGGCGGACGGCTTCCGGGCCACCGGGCGAAAAAGGGCGAAACGGGCATCCGTCCGCGTCGAACCGCCCACGGATCGCGCTGTCCCGGTCGAGCGTCACCTGCCCATCTTTACAACCCGCTTTCACAAAAGCCCTCCGCTCGTTCACCCGCGCCGTCTGCCGGTTTCGCTGTACGCTGCATTGTTGAAATGAAATCAAGATAATTTCGTCCGGATACGGCTTTTTCCGCAAAAGTGAAGCAGGCACACTTCGCACTGTCCTCAATGGCCTCGTGCCGTTGTTTCTCGATTACAGGAGCACATCGCGTGAACCCCACGACTTCCTCTCCTTCCCGCCCGGGCGGCGGCGCCGCGCTGCCGCTGCTGGCACTCGCCGCCGGCGCATTCGGCATCGGTACGACCGAGTTCTCGCCGATGGGCCTGCTGCCGGTGATCGCCGAAGGCGTGCACGTGTCGATTCCGCAAGCCGGCATGCTGATCAGTGCTTACGCGATCGGCGTGATGGTCGGCGCGCCGCTGATGACGCTGCTGCTCGCGCGCTGGTCGCGCCGCTCGGCGCTGATCGCGCTGATGTCGATCTTCACGATCGGCAACCTGCTGTCGGCGCTCGCGCCCGGCTACACGACGCTGCTGCTCGCCCGCCTCGTGACGAGCCTCAACCACGGCGCCTTCTTCGGGCTCGGCTCGGTGGTCGCGGCCAGCCTCGTGCCGCGCGAAAAGCAGGCCAGCGCGGTCGCGACGATGTTCATGGGTCTCACGATCGCGAACGTCGGCGGCGTGCCGGCCGCGACCTGGCTCGGCCAGATCATCGGCTGGCGCATGTCGTTCGCGGCGACCGCGGGCCTCGGCCTGGTTGCGATCGCGGGGCTGTTCGCCGCGCTGCCGAAGGGCGAAGCCGGCAAGATGCCCGACCTGCGCGCCGAACTCTCGGTGCTGACGCGCCCCGTCGTGCTCGGCGCGCTCGGGACGACCGTGCTCGGCGCCGGCGCGATGTTCACGCTCTACACGTATGTCGCACCGACGCTCGAACACCTGACCGGCGCCACGCCCGGCTTCGTGACTGCGATGCTGGTGCTGATCGGCGTCGGCTTCTCGATCGGCAACATCGCGGGCGGGCGTCTGGCCGACCGCTCGCTCGACGGCACGCTGATCGGTTTCCTGCTGCTGCTGATCGCAACGATGGTCGCGTTCCCGGTACTCGCCAGCACGCATGCCGGCGCCGCCGTCACGCTGCTCGTGTGGGGCATCGCGACGTTCGCGGTCGTGCCGCCGCTGCAGATGCGCGTGATGCGGGCGGCCCACGAGGCACCGGGCCTTGCGTCGGCCGTCAACATCGGCGCATTCAACCTCGGCAACGCACTCGGCGCGGCCGCCGGCGGCGCGGCGATTTCGGCGGGCTTCGGGTATGCGGCCGTGCCGCTCGTCGGCGGGCTGATCGCCGCGGCCGGCCTCGCGCTCGTCTTCCTGCAGATCGCGCAACAGCGCCGCGCCCCGGCCGCCGCGAATTCGTAATCGCGACACGCCGTCCGCCGGCGACGAATGCCGGATCACCACCCCGCACCAACACACGTTCGCGGCCGCTCGATGCGGCCGCGTTCGTTTTCAACCGTCAATTCCACTTCATTCATTCTTCCAGTCCGGATATCCGGAATATCCGTAAATCCCGTTTCGACAAGAATAAAATTCTCTTGCGAATTACGGAAACCAATCCAATCCACTTGAATGATTCATTTCCCCCCCTCAATTCCGCCAGATTCATTAATCAACCATTCCGTACAGGTGATTCATCCCGCCGATTCACGCAAAAAATCGCGGCCGAATCCGGCATGATTCAT
The DNA here is from genome assembly GCF_004803625.1 of Burkholderia sp. LS-044. Classification (NCBI taxonomy): domain Bacteria; kingdom Pseudomonadati; phylum Pseudomonadota; class Betaproteobacteria; order Burkholderiales; family Burkholderiaceae; genus Burkholderia; species Burkholderia sp. LS-044. Next base: position 435,779 of record NZ_SSWO01000004.1, on the reverse strand, counting down.
GAAGCGCTTGCTACATCGCAGGAAATATTTCATTCAATTCGCACATTGAAATCACAAATAGAAATTCTTAACGAGTTTATTTACTCAACACCCAATCCAGATGTAACAAAATGAAACAGCGCCGATTTTAATATTGAAAGAATTGCGGGTTCGTATCAGCATTTGCGGTACCGTGGCCTGCGAAGCGCGGCATAAATCCAACGAAAATTCGATCGATGAGGGATCTGCGTGAAAGTCGCCATCGTATCCACCACATTGTCGCTCGCGCTGTCAGTCGGCCTTTCGACACCCGCCGCAGACGCCGCCGTCTATTCGAACGGCACGTCGACCGCCACCTTCAACGTCACGCTCACGCTGCAACCGAACTGCGCGATCACGGCGAACCCGCTGGCCTTCGGCACGAACGGCGTGCTGTCCGCCGCGATCAACCAGCAGACGACCTTGAGCGTCACCTGCACCAACACGACGCCGTACAACGTCGGTCTCGACGCGGGCCTAGTCACGGGGTCGACCGTCGCGAGCCGGCTGATGGCCGGCACGGCGACCGGCAACACGACGACGACGGTCGGCTTCCAGCTCTACCAGGACGCCGGACGGACGACGATCTGGGGCAACACGCAAGGCACGGACACCGTGGCCGGCACCGGCACGGGGTCCGCACAGTCCTTCACCGTCTACGGCCAGGTGCCCACGCAAGCCACGCCGAAGCCGGACACTTATCAGACGACCATCACCGCAACCGCCTACTTCTGACCGGCGCTGCTTCCCATGTCCGCATTACGTCGAACGCTCGCCGCGCTGCTGTGCGCGGCCGGCGCCGCGCACGCCGCGTCGCTGCAGATTTCCCCCGTCACGATCGAATTCGGCGCCGACGACACGGCCACCGGCATCACGCTCCGCAATCCGGGCGAGCGCCCGGTGTACGGGCAGGTGCGCGTGTTCCGCTGGGATCAGGCCAATGGCCAGGATGCGTTGACGCCCACCCAGGATCTGCTCGCCAGCCCGCCGCTGATCGAAGTCGGCAAGCAGTCCGAGCAGCTGATCCGCGTCGTGCGCGCTTCGCGTACGCCAGCCGGTACCGAACAGACCTACCGGCTGCTGATCGACGAGTTGCCGCAGCCCGGCGAGGCACCGGCCAACGGCGTGTCGATCCGGCTGCGCTATTCGATTCCGGTATTCGTCGAGCCGGCCGCCAACGGCGCGCCGCAGCTCGACTGGGCGCTCCTGCGCAGCAACGGCGGCTGGGTGCTGCGCGTGCACAACGGCGGCACGCGGCGCGCGCAACTCGCGTCGGTCGAACTCGTGACCGGCGACGGGCGCGCGTACCCGCTCACGCGCGGGCTGCTCGGCTACGCGCTCGCGGGCCGAACCGGCCAGTGGAGCGTACCGCTGCCGGCCGGCGTCGCGCTCGGCGGCAAGGTCACGGTACGGGCGGCCGTCAATTCGCAGCCGGCCAGTGCGGTCGTCGCGGTGGAGCCGCCGGGCTAGACCGCCGGTGCGCCGCCCGGCCTCTCCCCCTTCGCCACGCGCCGGCACGCCCCCGGCCAACGGACGCGGAACGCCGCGCCGCTCGCCGCGCGCCGTGCTCGCGGCCGTCGTGGCCGGCGGCCTGCTCGCGCTCGGCCCGGTGCGCGCTGACGAACTCCCGGTACTCGTGATGACCGACGGCACGCACGACGTGATCCTCGAAGTCAGCGTCAACGGCGAAAACACGACGCTGCTCGCGCACTTCCGCGAACGCGACGGCCACCTGTCGGCGAGCGGCGCCGACCTGCGCACGATCGGCGTCGCGACCGACCGGCTCGGCCTCGCCGACGCGGCGACGGTCGACCTCGACGCGATTCCCGGCCTGCGCTACCGCTACGACGCGGCACGCCAGAGCGTCGACCTGCGGATGCCCGACTCGCTGCGCCGGCCGTACGCGGTCGACAGCCGTGCGTTGCCGCCCACGCAGGCGGCCAGCGCGTCGCGCGGCGTCGCGATCAACTACGAGGCGTACGCGCAGACGATCGGCGACCGGCAGTACTCGCTCTACACCGACGTGCGCTACTTCGATCCGGGCGGCGTGTTCGACACCACGGGCGCCGCGACCTTCTACAACGGCCAGCGGCGCTACACGCGCTTCGACACGTCATGGAGCCGCTCGGACCCGGCGCGGCCGAGCACGACGCAGATCGGCGACACGATCTCGGGGTCGCTCGCGTGGACGCGCTCGGTGCGCATCGGCGGCTTCCAGTGGCGCAGCAACTTCGCGCTGCGCCCCGATCTCGTCACGTTCCCGATCCCGTCGCTCGCGGGCTCCGCCGCCGTCCCGTCGGCCGTCGACCTCTACATCAACAACGTGCGCCAGTACACCGGCAACGTGCCGAGCGGCCCGTTCCTCATCCATGACGTGCCGGGCATCAGGGGGGCCGGCCAGGCGACCGTCATCACGCGCGACGCGCTCGGCCGCACCGTCGCGACCTCCGTGCCGCTCTACGTCGATACGCGCATGCTGTCCGCCGGGCTGTCGAGCTATTCGTTCGAAGCCGGCTTCCTGCGCCGCAACTACGGGCTGCGGTCGTTCGACTACGACGCGCGGCCGGCCGTCAGCGGCTCGATGCGGCGCGGCGTCACCGACGCGCTGACCGTCGAGGGGCATGCGGAAGCGACCGGCAGCGTGCTCAACGCCGGCGTCGGCGCGCTGCTGCGGCTCGGCTACGCGGGCGTCGTGAGCGGCGCGGTCGCGGGCAGCGCCGGCCGCTTTCCGGGCACGCAGGTGAGCGTGGGCTACCAGCTGATCGAGCCGCGCTTCTCGATCAACGCGCAGACGATCCGCGCGTTCGGCCGCTACGGCGACCTGGCCTCGCGCGACGGCGCGACGGCGCCGGCGGCGACCGACCAGGCGACGCTCGCACTGCCGTTCATGCACCGCCAGACCCTGTCGCTCAGCTATATCGGCTTCCGGATGCCGCAAGGCCCGAGCACGCGGATCGGCACGGTGTCGTACACGCTGGGCTTCGGCGATCTCGCGTCGCTGAGCGTGAGCGCGTACCGCGACTTCGCGCAGCAGGGTGCGAACGGCGCGTTCGTGTCGCTGAACATCGGGCTCGGCCGCAACACGTCGATCAACACGACCGTCGGCCGCCAGCGCGGCCAGTCGAACTACACCGTCGACGCGAGCCGCCCGCCCGACTACGGCGGCGGCTGGGGCTGGGGCGTGCAGACGGGCGGCACGGGCGCGGTGCCCTACCGGCAGGCGCAACTGCGGTATCTCGGCCACGCGGGCGAAGTCATCGCGGCCGCGCAGCACATCGACCGCCAGACCGGCGCGTCGCTCGACGTGAGCGGCGCGCTCGTGTTCATGGACAGCAGCCTGCAGGTGTCGCGCCGCATCGACGACGGCTTCGCGCTCGTGTCGACCGACGGCGTCGCGGGCATTCCGGTGCTGCACGAGAACCGCGTGATCGGCACGACCGACCGCGCGGGGCACCTGCTCGTGCCCGACCTGAACGCGTACCAGAACAACCAGATCGCGATCGACTCGATGAAGCTGCCCGCCGATGCGCGGATCGCCCGCACGTCGATGACGGTCGTGCCGCAGGCGCAATCGGGTGTCGTCGCGCACTTCGGCGTGTCGCGCTATCGCGCGGCGTCGGTGATCCTGCGCGACGCCGAGGGCCGCCCGCTGCCGGCCGGCGCGCGCGTGCATCACGCCGAAAGCGGCGCGGATACGATCGTCGGCTACGACGGGCTCACGTTCATCGACGGACTGAAGGAGGACAACCACCTCGTGATCGACTCCGGCACGCAGCGCTGCATCACGGAATTCGCGTTCACCGCGCCCGGCAACGGCACGCTGCCGACCATCGGGCCCCTCACCTGCCGGGCAGCGCCATGAGGCTCGCGCTGCTGCTCGTCATCGCGTTCGCCGCGTGGTGCGGCGTGCCGCATCACGCGCGGGCCGAGTCCTGCACGGCCACGGCGTCGACGGTCAGTTTCGGATCGGTCAGCCCGATCTCCAACGCACCGGTCACCGCGACCGGCACCGTCAGCGTCACCTGCACGTGGTCGACCGTCTCGCTGGTGCCGAACGTGCTCGTGTGCCTGAACCTCGGCGGCACGAGCCCGCGCAGCCTCGTCAACGGCACGAACGCGATGCAGTACGACCTCTATCTCGACGGCGGACATTCGGTCGCGTGGGGCTCGGTGTATTCCGGCACGACGCCGGCATCCGTCACGCTCGCCAAACCCGCGCTCGGCACGAGCGCGTCCGCGACGGTCACCGTGTACGGACAGATCACCGGAAACCAGCCGACCGTGCCGACGACCGGCAACAGCACCACGACCTATTCGCAGCAGTTCGGCGGCAACACGACGTCGATCAACACCGGGTTCTACCTGCTCGTCGCGCCGACCTGCGCATCGCTGACGACGTCGAGCGGCACCTTCCCGTTCGGCGCGACGGCGGACGTCATCAACAACTGCAACATCAACGCGACCAACGTGAACTTCGGCACCGCGAGCATCCTGTCGGGCACGCTCGCGGCAACGGGGACGATCACCGCGCAATGCACCAACGGCGACGCGTGGAAAATCGCGCTGAGCAGCGGCAGCAGCGGCGACGTGACGGCGCGCCAGATGAAGCGCAGCGGTGGTGGCGGGACGATCGATTACGGGCTGTATACGGACGCCGCGCACTCGATCGGATGGGGCGACGGCACGGGCGGCAGCGCGACGGTCACGGGTGTCGGCACGGGCACGTCGCAGGTCGTGACCGTGTACGGCGCGGTGCCGGCGCAGGCCACACCCGCGCCCGGCAGCTACAGCGACACGATCACCGCGACGATCAGTTTCTAGCGTTCAACGGCGTGAACGGGCGGGCGCGCCGCTCAGAACGTGACGGTCCATGCGGGCGGCGCGCCCGCGCCGATGCTGCGCGGCGCCGACCGTGCATCGGGCAGCGCCGCGTGGCTGAGCACGAACGGCGTGCCGTGCATGCAACTGACGCTCGGCATGCCGGCATCGGCAGCCGCCTGCGGCGCGCCGGCGTCGATCGTGCACGTTTCCGGAATGACGAGACTGACTCGCAGCGGAATCGACGGCTCCGCCGCGCTCGCGAGCGGCCCTGCGCCCAGTACGGCGAGCGCGATCGCACCGCGTGTGATCTGGCCGGCTGTCATCGTGCGGCCCTCCTTCGTGCATCCATCCAGGCAGATGCGCGAATTATCGGCATGCGCGCGGAAAACCTCAATCCGCGCGCACGCGGTCGAACCCCGCCGCGCCGGTCAGCGCGCGGCGGCGAACCCGCCGAAGAACGCACGCGCGTTGGCGTCGAGGCTTTCGAGGTGATAGCCGCCTTCCTGCACGATCACCGTCGGCAACCCGAGTGCGCCGATGGCCCCGCCGAGCCGGCCGAAACCGCCGGTCGTGACGGCAACCTGCGATTGCGGATCGTCCTTGTAGATGTCGAAGCCGAGCGCGAGCACGAGCGCATCGGGCTGGAACCGCGCGAGCGCGCGCAGCGCGTCGTCGAGCCGCTCGAAGAACGCCGACTCGGGCGCGCCGTGCGGCATCGGCAGGTTGAGGTTGAAACCGTCGCCGGCGCCCGTGCCCGTCTCTTCCTCGTAACCCGCGACGACCGGGTAGAAGTTGGTCGGGTCGCCGTGGATCGACACGTACAGCACGTCGTCGCGGCCGTAGAAGATCTCCTGCACGCCCTGCCCGTGATGCATGTCGGTGTCGAGGATCGCGACCCGGCGATGGCGGCCGAGCAGCGACTGCGCGGCGATCGCCGCATTGTTCAGGTAGCAGAAGCCGCCGGCCGCGTCGCGGCGCGCGTGATGGCCGGGCGGCCGGCACAGCGCGTACGCGTCGCGTGCGCCGTCGTTGACGTCGGCCGCAGCCGCAAGCGCACTCTGCGCGGACCAGTACGCGGCGCGCCACGTGTTCGCACCGACCGGGCAACTGCCGTCGGCGAGATAGCGCGCGGCCTTCGCGAGCACGCCGCGCAGCGGGTTCGGATCCCGCACGAATACGTTCGACATCACTTCGTCGCCCCAGTCGTCGGGCATCCGTTTCCAGTCGCGGTGCGCTTCTTCCAGAAAGCGCAGGTAGTTCATGTCGTGCACGGCCGCGATCGGCGCGGTGCCGCGATCGGCCGGCTCGCGCACGTCGAAGTCGAGCGACCGGACGGCCGCAACGAGCCGCGCCGCGCGCTCGGGCACTTCCTGCGGCTCGCGCATCCGGCCGCGCGACAGGTAGCTGCGCGGATGGTGCAGCAGCTGCTCGGGATGGAAATAGGTGTTCATCGTTTGCCCTCGTCGGTTGTTCTGTCGGTCGATCGATCGGTTCGCGCTGTCACGCATCCTGCGTGGCGGCCGCCACGGCAACGCTCGCCGCGACGCCGGCGCGCGCGAGCACCGCATGAAGGAGCACGTTCGTGCCGCGCGTCACGTCGGCGGGCAGCGCGTCCTCGGCTTCGTTGTGCGACAGGCCGTCGACGCACGGGATGAACACCATCGCGGTCGGAACGCGGCGCGCGAGCAGGATCGCGTCGTGCCCGGCGCCGCTGACGATCCGCTCGTTCGTATAGCCGAACGCGGCAGCCGCCTGCGCGACCAGTTCGACGCAGTCGCGATCGAACGGCGTCGCCGGGCTGCGCCAGCAGGTGTCGATCGCGACCTGCACGCCGCGCGCCGCGGCGACACGTGCGCAGGCATCGCGCAGTTCGCGCTCCATCGCGTCGACTTGCGCATCGTCGTGATGACGGAGGTCGACCGTGAACGTCACGTCGCCGGCAATGGTGTTGCGCGACGCGTTGCGGATGCCGACCTGCCCGATCGTCGCGAGCCCGCGCGGTGCATGACCGGCGACGATCCGTTCGAGTTCGAGCGCCATCTGCGCGCTCGCGAAATACGCGTCCTTGCGATACGGCATCGGTGTCGTGCCCGCATGCGCGGCTACGCCCGTCACCGTCACGTCGAGCCAGCGGATCGCCTGCCCGCCCGTGACGATACCGATCGTCGTACCGTTGGCCTCCAGCACCGGGCCCTGTTCGATATGCGCTTCGAAGTACGCATCGACCGCGCCGCCCGTCGCGCGCGCGCCGCGATAACCGCAGGCGTCCAGTGCCGCGCCGAGCGTGATGCCGTCGGCGTCCTGCTTCGCGAGCGCATCGTCGAGCGGCAACGCGCCCGTGAACACGGCCGAGCCGAGCATCGCCGGCGCGAAACGCGCGCCCTCCTCGTTGGTCCACGACACGATTTCCAGCGGCTTGCCGGTCGCGATGCCTGCGTCGTTCAGCGTGCGCACGAGCTCGAGCGCGGCGAGCACGCCATAAACGCCGTCGAACCGGCCGCCTTCGGGCTGCGTGTCGAGATGGCTGCCGATCAGCACCGGCGCGGCCTGCGCATCGACGCCGTCGCGCCGCGCGAACAGGTTGCCGACCGCGTCGACGCTCACCGTCATCCCCGCGTCGCGGCACCACTGCGCGAACAGGTCGCGCCCGCGACGATCGTCGTCGGTGAGCGCCAGGCGCCGCACGCCGCCGCGATGCGTCGCACCGACGCGCGCCATGTCCGCCAGGCTCTGCCACAAGCGGGCGCCGTCGATTTCCAGCAGGTCTTTCATGTGCACTCCGGATGAATTCGTTCGTTGAGGTTCACTGCGAGCCGAGCGCTTCGGCGGCGGCCGGCCGCGCTGCGCGGCGTGCGTCGATCGCGACGATGGAGAGCAGCGAGATGCCGGCCAGGCACGTGTAGAACACCGCGAGCGGCCACCACTGGCCCGTGAAGCGATGCGCGAGCCACGTGCCGACGAGCGGCGTCAGCCCGCCCGCGATCGCGCCGCAAATCTGGTAAGCCAGCGAGATCGCCGAATAGCGCACGTGCGCGGGAAACACGTCGCTCACGAAACCCGCGATCACCGAATAGAAGCCGGCCATGCACACCACGGCGAGCGTGATGCCGGCAATCAGCGACGCGGACGTGCCGCCCTGCACGAGCATGAACATCGGATACGGCGACAGCATCGCGAGCAGCGCCGCGAGTTTCAGGAAGCGCGCGCCGCCGATGCGCTCGGCGATCCACGCGGCGACCGGCTGCGCGAAGAACTGGATGATCGCGACCGCGAACAGGCTGTCGAGAATCAGCGATCGCGAGACGCCGACGTACTGCGTCGTGTACGCGATCATGAACGTGTTCGTGAAATAGACGCCCGCGATGCCGATCGTGTTCGCGCCGATGCAGAGGAACACGAGCCCCGACGCCGAGCGGAACACTTCCGCAACCGGCAGCTTCACCGTGCGGTTGGTTTCCTTCACGCGCGCGAATTCCGGCGACTCGTTCACGCCGAGCCGGATCAGGATGCCGACCACGAGCAGCACCGAACTCGCGAGAAACGGCAGGCGCCAGCCCCACGCGAGGAAGTCCGCCTTGTCCATCGACGTGACCGCGCGGAACGCGATCAGCGACAGGATCAGCCCGGCCGGGCTGCCGAGCTGCGCGAACGACGCGAAGAACGTGCGCCGCCCTTGCGGCGCATGCTCGCCCGCCATCAGCACCGCGCCGCCCCATTCGCCGCCGACCGCGATCCCCTGCACCACGCGCAGCGCGACGAGCAGCACCGGCGCGAGCAGGCCGACCGTCGAATAATCGGGCAGCAGCCCGACGCAGACGGTCGCGACGCCCATCATCATCAGCGTCGTCATCAGCGCCTTCTTGCGGCCGATGCGATCGCCGAGGTGCCCGAAGATCACGCCGCCGAGCGGCCGCGCGAAGAAGCCGACCGCGAAGGTCGCGAACGACGCCATCGTGCTGACGAAGCGGTCATGCGACGGGAAATAGAGTTCGCCGAACACGAGCGCGGCGGCGGTCGCGTAGATGTAGAAGTCGTACCACTCGATCATCGTGCCGATGAACGCGGCCGTCGCGGCGCGTCCCGGCTGGCGGGCGGAAGGAAGGGACTGGGTCATGCGGGCTCCTGACGCGCGCCGCTGCGGCGCGACGCGCAATATCGTGGACGGCCGTCTGTCGCGGCCTTGCGCCGCACGCTGCGGCGCCCCTCCTTTATCGGCGACCGCAAATCATTAGTCAAATTTCAAGTTATTATTCACCGTATAAATTCAACTAATATCCACCCGACGCCTCGCCCGGAGACCCGATGCGCCCCGACCTCGCCCCGTTCCTGAACGACCGTCTCGACTGGAACCTGTTGCGCACCTACCTCGTCATCGTGCAGGAGCGCAGCGTGAGCCGCGCGGCCGCGCGCCTGCACGTGACGCAGCCGGCCGTGAGCCAGGCATTGCGGCGGCTCGAGGACACGCTCGAACGCAAGCTGATCGAGCGGCGCGGCACGCACTTCGCGACGACGCCGGCGGGCGAAGCCGTGTACCGGATCGCAAGCGACATCTACGGCGGCATCTCGCGCCTCGAAACCGAAATCGACGACAGCACGGCCGACCTGACCGGCTCGATCCGGCTGCTGACGGTGAGCCGCATCGAGTCGCCCGTCTACGACGAATTCCTCGCGGAATTCCATCGCGCGTATCCGCGCATCGACCTGCAGATCGAGGTGATGCGCTCGTCGGACATCCTGTCTTCGCTGCTGCAGAAAACCGCCACGGCCGGGCTCGGCCTGTGCCGCACGCCGCACGACAAGCTGGAGATGCGCTGCTTCCTGCGCCAGCGCTATGCGATCTACTGCGGCCGCCATCACCGGCTGTTCGGGCAGACACAACTGCGCATGGACGATCTGCTCGCCGAGAATTTCGTGTCGTTCACGAGCGACCAGATCGGCGACAGCCTGTCGCCGCTCACCGTGTTTCGCGACCAGAAGGGCTTCACGGGGCGCATCGTCGCATCGTCGCCGAGCCTCGAGGAAGTGCGGCGGCTGATCTTCGCGGGTTACGGGATCGGCTGCCTGCCCGAACACATCGTGCGCGACGACATCGCCCAGCAGCGGCTGTGGCGGCTGCCGCCCGACGAAGGGCTCGTCGACGTCGACGTGTTCCTGCTGTGGCATCGCGATCGCAAGATGAACGCGGCCGAGCACGCGTTTCTCGACGCGATGGAGCGCTGCATGCAGCGCCATTCGCTGGCAGAGCGGCTCGGGAAGTAACGGCGCGAGCGCGCCGGAGGAAAGCGCCGGGCGCACCCGGCCCGGCGCGTCGGCAACGTCAGAAGCGATGCACGATGCCGAGCTGCACGCCGCGCGCATTCGCGCCCGGATACGCGAGCGGCAGGCCCGGGTTCGCCGCACCGGCGAGCGTGTAGCTGGCCTGGTTGCGGTTGCGCAGGTACGACAGCGCGCCGTAGAAGCTCGTGCGCTTCGACAGGTCGTACTCGTACATCAGCCCGAGCTGGTCCGCATTGTTGCCTTGCGACGACTGGTCGTGCAGATACGCGTAGCCGAGCGCCACGTAGTTCGCCGGATTGAACTGGTATTTGACCGACAGCCCGTACACGCGCGAATCGATGCCGAGATCGGCCCACTTCACCGCGGAAAAACCGCCGTACACGGTCGCCTTGCCGATCTCGTACGACACGCCGGCCATGATCGTACGATCGGTCGTGGTCGCCATCGCGTTCTTCAGCCACTGGCCCGCGACGAACGCGCCGAATGGCCCGTGTTCGTAAGTCAGGTCGAACTGCCGGCTGGCGCCCGCCGAGCGCACGCCGCCCGCATCGCCGAACCCGAAGTACAGCCCGCCCTGGAAGCCGGCGATCTCCGGGCTCTGGTACGACAGCGTATTGCTGGTGCGGAACGCGAACACGGTCAGGTTGTCCATGCCGGACGCCTGCGTGACACCGCCGAACGCATCCTGCCCGCCCTGGTCGTTGAACAGCGGCGAATTCTGGCGGCCCGCGCGCACCTTGCCCCACTGCCCCGCGATGCCGACCCACGCCTGCCGGTTGAACAGGCTGCCCGAACTTGCCAGCGAGCCGTCGTTCGGGTTGAAGCCGTTCTCCAGCGCGAACTCGATCTTCTGCCCTCCGCCGATATCCTCGCCGCCCTTCAGCCCGAACCGGCTGCCCCACTGCCCGCCCGAACCGATCGCCGCCGTATAGCCGTTGCCCGTGTTCACGTACTGCGCGAACTCGTCGATCACGCCATACAGCGTGACGCCGTCCTGCGCGAGCGCCGCGCCCGATCCGGCGGCGCACGCCGCCGCCACCATCACGCGAAGACCGGCGTGCACCATCCGCGCCCGGGAGTCGCTGCCGCGGGCTGTCGTTTTCTTGGTCATACTATTCAATGGCCTGAGAATGAAACGACACCGCGCGCGGCAGCCGCGCCGCACCGGCATCGTCGAAAGGGAAACGTGTGGAAGAACCCGGCGCAGGCAGCGCCCGGCTCGCGCGGCATTCAGGCCGGCAGCCGGCCGGCCCGATGCGCGTGACGTGTCGTCAGTGGTGAACTTCGCCGCGTTCGAGCGGCAGGATCAGGCGTTCGGGAATGCTGCGGCGCGACGCGCGCGCGCCCACGTAATACAGCACGGCCGGCACGATCAGGCCGAGGATCCACGAGATGTCGGTGCCGCCGAGCGCATCGACGAGCGGGCCCGTGTAGATGTGCGTCGACATGAACGGCAACTGCACGAGGATGCCGACGACGTAGATCGTGATCGCCATCACGTTCCAGCGGCCGTAGCGGCCGTCCGGATCGGACAGCGCCGGCACGTCGTAGCGCGAGCGCGTGAAGCAGTAGTAGTCGACCAGGTTGATCGCGCTCCACGGCGTGAAGAACGCGAGCAGGAACAGGATGAACGCGGTGAATTCCTTCAGGAACGAATGGCGGCCCGCGAGCGCGATGAGCGTGGAGACGCAGATCATCCCGAAGATGTAGACGAGGCGGCTCTTCGACGACACGGCGCCCTTGCCGCGGAAGCCGCTGACGATCGTCGCCATCGACATGAAGCTGCCGTATGCGTTGAGCGCCGTCACCGTCACCTTGCCGAACGCGATGCTGAAGTACAGCAGTGCGGCCACGGCGCCGGTCGAGCCGAGGCCGACGATATACGCCACCTCATGGTGCGCGAACTGGCTGCCGGCCAGTGCGGCCGCGAACACGCCGAACACCATCGCCGCCTGCGCGCCGATCACCGAGCCCAGGCCGACCGCGAGAAACGTCGCGACCGACGACGTCGAGCGCGGCAGGTAACGCGAGTAGTCGGCGACGTACGGACCGAACGCGATCTGCCACGACGCGGACAGCGACATCGAGAGCAGGAAGCTCGCGAGCGAGAAATGCCGGTTCGCGAGCAGCGCGCCGATGTCGTGGTTCGCGAACAGCTGCGTGAACATGTAGACGAACGCGGCGATGCCGATCACGCTCGCGACCCGGCCGACGGCATGGATCGCGCGATAACCGAACACGGTCAGCACGACGATCACGGCCGCGAACAGCAGGATGCCGGCCGCGTCGTCGACGTGCAGCAGCTGCGCGACGGCCTGCCCGGCCAGTACCGAACCGCTCGCGGAAAAACCGATGTACATCAGGCACACGAGCACGATCGGGATCATCGCGCCGTAGACGCCGAACTGCACGCGGCTCGAGATCATCTGCGGCAACCCGAGCTGCGGCCCCTGCGCGCCATGCAGCGCCATCACCGCGCCGCCGACGAACTGGCCGAGCAGCAGCGCGACCAGCGACCAGAACACGTCGCCGCCGAGCACGACGGCGAGCGCGCCCGTGACGATGGCCGTGATCTGCAGGTTGGCCGACAGCCACAGGGTGAACTGGCTCAGCAGGCCGCCGTGGCGCTCGGCGTCGGGAATGAAGTCGATCGATCGGACTTCGATCAGGCCGCCGGCTTTTCCACTGGGATTCGTTGACACGGGCAAATCTCCAAAATACTCAGGATCACAAATGGTTCGAACAAGACGGGAAGCTGCGAGCCGCCCTTTCGGCTCTGCGGGTGCGGGGCGCCGTGGATCGCCGGCATGCGCCACGCACGCACGGTTTGCGCGCTGGCGCGCAAGCGGCACGACGTGTGCCGACATTGCCAGCGGATGATCTTGTATATACAACTTGCGAGATATCGGTGATTACCCGGTATCAGCCGATTTTCGAAATCGTCCGAACAATCGGCACAGCTTCGGCCGGTTTTGTCGAAAGCAGAACGTCGGAATAATGAAAGCTCAGGTGCGCGCGGGCGACGCCTGATCGGGTTCGGCCGTCATGTCGGCGGCCGGGAGCACGGTCAGCATGCGCCGGGCTGCCTCGATGTCGCGTACGTGCAGCCACTCGTCGTAATCGTCGCGGCGCAGGATCACGACGCCCCGCTTCTCTTCGCCGGGCCGATGCATCCGTGCGAACAGCGGATGGGCGTCGGCGTTGACCGTGAGCATCGCCATGCCCACGCGCTCGCGGCCGTCGGCGCCTTCGTAGCGCCGCCAGATGCCGGCGACGCAGCACGGTTGCCAGCCGGCGACGCCGATCCGGTGCCACACGTTGCGACCGGTTTCGTAACAGGGTTCGACGATCCAGCGCACCGGGATCAGGCAGCGCTGGCCGTTGCGCCACGCGGTGCCGTAGAGCCGCGACGAGCCGACCGTTTCCGCCCGCGCGTTCACCGTATCGAGTTTCTTTCTTTTTCGACCGTGCTCGTCGACCCGCTCGGGCTGCATGAATTTCGGCCAGAAACCGAACACGGCCGCGACGACCTCGAGGCCGTCGCCGTCGGCGCGCGCGACCGGCGCCGCGTAGTCGGGATACACGTCGGGTGCCCAGGGGTCGCGGCGGAACAGGTCGCCGATTCCGATCTTCAGTTCGCTGATGCCCGGGTCTTCATCGGGAGCGCGGTAGTGGGTGCACACGGCTCGGTGGACGGTGGAAGCGATGTCTCCATCGTAGGTCAGCGCGGGCGCCGCGGTCACGCGATCGCTTGGTATGACGAAACAGTTTTACGAAGCGACGGATCGACAAAGCGCCTGGCGCCTCCGCCGCTTGCCGTCATGCGTACCGCGCGATCCGCAGCGTCAGGATTTCGTCGCCGGCTTCGTCGAGCGTGCCCGTCGGCGTCCAGCCCAGATGCCGGTAGAAGCCGTACGAGCGCGACGCCGGATCGGTCGAGCACCCGAGAAACAGCGACGTGAAGCCGTTCGCGACGAACGCGTCGATCACCTGCTGCAGCAGCCGCTTGCCGATCCCCGCCCCCTCGTACTCGGGCAGGATCGCGAGCACGACGATCTCGCCCGATCCGGTGTCGCCGAAGCAGTAGCCGACCATGCGCCCGTTCGCGCAGCAGACCCGGCCCGAGACCAGGCCGTCCCGGATGCCGTCGCCCCAGCTTTCGACGGTGATGCCGAGGTCGCGCAACTGCGCGTCGGTGAATGCGTTCTCGCGCGTCTTGCCGCGCAGTTCGATGCACGCGGCCGCATCGTCGGGAACGGCCTCGCGCCAGGTGAGTTCAGTCATCGTTCGATTTTTCCGTGGTGCGCCGGCGCGACGCATACAGGCAGATCAGCTCCAGCGCGATCGTCGCGCCGGCCAGCGACGTGATTTCCGCATGATCATACGGCGGCGACACTTCGACCACGTCCATGCCGACCAGGTTGATGCCCTCCAGGTGACGCAGGATCTCGAACGCCTGATGGCTCGACAGCCCGCCCGAAACCGGCGTACCCGTGCCCGGCGCGAACGCGGGATCGAGGCAGTCGATGTCGAACGTCAGGTACACGGGATGATCGCCGACCCGGTCGCGAATGCGCGCGGCGATCGCGGCGGGCGTCGACACATGCACGTGGCGCGCATCCTGGATGTCGAAGCCCATCGGCGCGTCGTTGGTCGTCCGGATGCCGACCTGGGCCGACCGTCCGGGCACGACCCATCCTTCCCGCGCTGCGTGATAGAACATCGTCCCGTGATCGATGCGCTTGACGTCGCGATCGGGCCACGTGTCGGTGTGCGCATCGAAATGCACGAGCGACAGCGGCCCGTGCACTTTCGCGTGCGCCTTCAGCAGCGGATACGTGATGAAGTGATCGCCGCCGAGCGTCAGCATCGCGCAGCCGCGCGCGAGGATTCCGTCGGCATGCCGCTCGATCGCGCCCGGCACCGATTCGGGCTGCCCGAGATCGAACGCGCAATCGCCGTAGTCGACCGCGGCCAGCACGTCGAACGGATCGAACAACCACGGCCACGGGCGCTCCCACGCGATGCCCGTCGACGCGATCCGCAACCCGCGCGGGCCGAAGCGCGTGCCGGGCCGGTGCGATGCGGCGGAATCGAACGGCACGCCCGTGATCGCGAGGTCGACGCCATCGAGATCGCGGCTGAAACGCCGGCGCATGAAGCTCGTCGCGCCCGCGAAGGTCGGCTCGGCCTGCGTGCCGTAGAGGCTGTCGCGCGTGAATGCGAAATCGTTCTGGCTCATCGTCGGCTTCCTGTCTGAAGGGGGACGGCCGCGCGGCTGGCGACCTCGTGCCCGATTCTGCCGCCCCGGCATCCGACGAAAAATATGAACTAATATAAGCCGACTTCACGAAACGCGACGTATCGTCATGCTGACCCGATTGAGAGACATGGATGTGCAGCTGCTGCGGCTCTTTCTGACGATCGTCGAAAGCGGCGGCTTCAGCGCCGCGCAAGGCACGCTCGGCATGGCGCCTTCGACCATCAGCACGCAGATGGCCAAGCTCGAGACGCGTCTCGGGTTCCGGCTGTGCGATCGCGGCAAGAGCGGCTTCCGGCTGACGCCGAAGGGCGAACGCGTGCTGCAGTCGACGCGGCGGCTCCTGCACGCGATGGACGTGTTCACACGCGATACGCAGCACGTGTCGGGCACGTTGCTCGGCGAGCTGCGTATCGGGCTGTCCGAGCGACTGGCACCGGACGTCGTCGAATCGATCGCGGCAAGCGTCGGCCGCTTTCGAGAACGAGCGCCGGACGTGCTGATCGAGATGGTCGCGGTACCGCCCGACGAGTTGGAACGCCGGCTGCTGAAAAGCGAACTCCAGCTCGCGATCGGCTATTTTTCCGGCCACCAGGCCGGCCTGCACTACACGCCGCTGTTCGTCGAACACCAGTCGCTGCACTGCGGCGCCCGGCATCCACTGTTTGCGAAAAAGAACGTGTCGGTCAACGACATCGCGGGCGCGAGCAACGTCGCTCGGCTCTACAAGACGAACACGTCGGGTGCGGCGCTGCGCAACGCGCAGCCGACCGCGTTCTCCGAAAACGTCGACGCGGACGTGATCTTCATCCTGTCCGGCGCGCACGTCGGCTTCCTGCCCGACCATGTCGCGGCACCGTGGGTCGCCGCCGGGAAGATGCGCCGGCTGCTCGCGAGCAAGCTGAGCCATACGGTCGAATTCCAGCTCGCGACGCCGCGCAACTGCGACGGCAGCGAAGCGCTGGAAGCGTTCACGGCGGCGCTCGCCGAACAGTTCGGCGAGCTCGACGGCTTCGCGGGCCCGTGACCTGCGCGCGCCGCCCGTTGCGCGTCAGGCGAGCCGGTCGGACGCGATGACCTGCACGCCCGGCCGCGCGTCGATCGCCGCGTCGAGCAGCGCGCGGGCAATCCGCGACGCGGGATTCACTCGCCACTTCGCCGGCAACACGGGGCGGGCCGCGTTCAACGCGAACACCAGCAGCCGCTCGCCGAGCCTGAATTCGTCGCGGCTGCCGCCGATCAGCCCGGGCCGCACATACGTGAGCGACGCGAACCCGACGCCGGCGAGCGCCTGCTCGACCTCGCCCTTCACGCGGTTGTAGAAGATGCTCGATGCCGGGTCCGCACCGAGTGCGGAATTCAGGACGTAGGCCGGGGTGCCGTGGCGGTGCGCGAGCCGCGCGACCGCGAGCGGATAGTCGTGGTCGACGCGCCGGAACGCCGCCTTCGAGCCGGCGGCCCGCATCGTGGTGCCGAGCGTGCAGATCACGGCATCGGCATGCCACCAGTCGGCCGCGTCGGGCAGATGATCGAAATCGACCTCGAGCGCGCGCATCTTCGGGTGCGGCGACAACGGGCGGCGCGCGAGGACGATCACCTGATCGACCCGCGCATCGGCGAGCGCGACTTCGAGGACGTGACGCCCGACGAGTCCGGTCGCGCCGACGAGCAGCAATTTCATGTCCGGTTCTTCCGTGTGGAGCCTGCGTTGGCGGAGCGGGAACGCCCCGGTTTCCGGCTTCCCACATGATCGTCGGCCGACTCGGCACCGACAAGCGCCCAACATCTCGAAAAGTTACAGGCCGTGCTTATTTCCTGTCTCTGACTTGACGCGGCACGACTACCGCTAGGCTTCGTCGACGCTTCAGTTCCGCGTACATTCGAGATTTTTACCGCATCAAAACGCTCGATATTGATATTTTTTCGACATTGATACGACAAATGACGCGGCCAATGAAAAAGAGAACATTCATTTTTCGCCGTCTTTCGAACAAGATGCCGGCGTACGCTACGACCCGGCCGTCTCGTGTCGCGACACGCTCCAGCGCTCGTATGCCTGCGAGAGCAACGACATGTCGCCGAATCCCGGTTCCTGCGTGATTTCCTTGATCGA
The DNA here is from genome assembly GCF_004803625.1 of Burkholderia sp. LS-044. Taxonomy (NCBI): domain Bacteria; kingdom Pseudomonadati; phylum Pseudomonadota; class Betaproteobacteria; order Burkholderiales; family Burkholderiaceae; genus Burkholderia; species Burkholderia sp. LS-044. Next base: position 418,290 of record NZ_SSWO01000004.1, on the reverse strand, counting down.
CAGCCGCCCAGGTGACGATGCCGGAGAACGCGAGCCGTTATCCGCCCGAGCAGCCCGGGCTGCCGCAGATGGTCGATGCGATCGATGCGTTCTGTCACGACGTGACGGCGCCACACGTCGACCTGCGCGCACCGTCATGACGAACGGCGCAAGCGCTAGCGCGGAAGCCGGCGCCTCAGACGAAAAGCCGCCGGTGCGCACGCTGCGCACCGGCGGCTCCCTGTCACGCCAGCCCGTCAGACATGCAACGCATGCCCGAGCGCACGCAGCGCGGCCTCCTGCAGTGCTTCACCCAGCGTCGGATGCGCATGGATCGTGCCGCCGATGTCCTCCAGCCGCGCACCCATCTCCAGCGACTGCGAGAACGCCGCGGCCAGCTCCGACACGCCGCGCCCGACCGCTTGCCAGCCGACGATCAGGTGGTTGTCGCGCCGCGCGACCACGCGCACGAAGCCGTCGGTCGCCTGCAGCGTCATCGCGCGCCCGTTCGCCGCGAACGGGAACGACGCGCTCACGCAATCGACACCGGCCGCCCGCGCGTCGTCCGGCGACCAGCCGGCCGTGACGATCTCCGGATCGGTGAAGCACACGGCCGGGATCGACGCGGGCATGAACTTGCGGCGCTTTCCGGCGATCAGCTCGGCCACCATCTCGCCCTGCGCCATCGCGCGATGCGCGAGCATCGGCTCGCCGGCGACGTCGCCGATCGCCCAGACGTTGCGCATCGACGTCCGGCATTCGTCGTCGATCCACAGCGCGCGGCCGTTGCGATCGAGCGGCAACGACTCGAGCCCGAAACCGTCGACGCGCGGCCGGCGGCCAACCGCAACCAGCACGCGATCGGCCGGCAGCGTCTGCTCCGCGCCGTCGGCGGCCTGCACGCGCACCGCGCCGTGCTCCGCGAGGCCGAGCACCTTGTGGCCGAGCAGCAGCCGCACGCCGAGCCGCGCGAGCGAATCGGCAACCGGCCGCGCGAGTTCGGCATCGTACGCGGGCAACACGCGCTCCGCCGCTTCGACGACACTCACGTCGACGCCGAGCTTGCGATAGACGATCCCGAGTTCGAGCCCGATGTACCCGGCCCCGACCACGACCAGCCGCTTCGGCAGGGTCGTGGGCGACAGCGCCTCGGTGGACGACACGACATGCCCGCCGAACGGCATCGACGGCAGCGCGACCGGTTCGGAACCGGTCGCGAGCAGCAGGTGCTCGCAGCTGATCCGCGTCGTGTGGCCGCCGGCGACGACGTCGACGGTCTTGCCGTCGACCACCTGTGCGTCGCCGTGCAACACGCGCACGCCGTTCTTCTTGAGCAGCGCGCCGACGCCGCGCGTCAGCCGGTCAACGATACCGTCCTTCCATGCGACGCTTTTCGCGATGTCGATCTCGGGCGTGCGCACGCGAATCCCGAGCGCGCCCTCGCCTGCATGGCCGCGCGCCTGTTCGAATGCGTCGGCCACGTGGATCAGCGCCTTCGACGGAATGCAGCCGATGTTCAGGCACGTGCCGCCGAGGCGGTCGCGCTCGACGAGCACGGTCGGAATGCCGAGCTGGCCGGCGCGAATCGCGGCGACGTAGCCGCCCGGGCCGCCGCCGATCACCAGTAGCGTGGTGTGTTCGTTCTTCATTGCGCTCACTCCACGAACAGCAGTGCCGGGCGTTCGAGCACCGCGCGCACCGCCTGGATGAATTCCGCCGCGTCCGCGCCGTCGACGACACGATGGTCGAACGACGACGACAGGTTCATCATCTTGCGTGCGACGACCGCGCCGTCGCGGATCATCGGCCGCTCGACGATCCGGTTCACGCCGACGATGCCGACCTCGGGATGATTGATGACCGGCGTCGACACGATGCCGCCGAGCGCGCCGAGGCTCGAAATCGTGATCGTCGAGCCGCTCAGTTCGTCGCGCTGCGCGCGGTTCGTGCGCACCGCGTCGGCGAGCCGCGCGATCTCGGCGGAAATCGACCACACGTCCTTCGCTTCCGCGTGACGCAGCACCGGCACCGTGAGGCCGCTGTCCGTCTGCGTCGCGACGCCCATGTGCACCGCGCCGTAGCGCGTGACGACCCCCGCTTCGTCGTCGAAACGCGCGTTGATCTGCGGAAAGTCGCGCAACGCGATCACCATCGCGCGGATCAGCAGCGGCAGCGGCGTGAGCTTGCCGCGCGTGTCGCCGTAGCGGCGGTTCAAATCCGTACGCAACGATTCGAGCTCGGTGACGTCGATCTCCTCGACGTAGCTGAAGTGCGGAATGCGGCGCTTCGCTTCCTGCATCTTGCGCGCGATCGCGCGCCGCAAGCCGATGACCGGCACCTCGGTTTCATCGTTGCGTTCGTCGTAGCCGTGCGCCCGCGATCCGCGGGCGCCGCGCGCCGCACCGCCGCCGCTGCCCGCATACGCATCGAGATCCGCGTGCAGGATCCGTCCGGCTTCCCCCGTGCCGCGCACATAACGCAGCTCGATGCCCATGTCCCATGCGCGCTGGCGCACGGCCGGCGACGCGAGCGGCCGTTCACCCGGCGCGAGTGCCGCGCGCGGCGGCTCCACGTGCTCCTTGCGTTCGGCCTGCTTCGCGTGACGCGGCTCCGCAGGCGCGTGCTTCGTCGCCGGCCTGGCGGGCGATTCTGCCGGCGCGTCGGCCACCGTCGTCGACGGCGCGGCCGCGACCGGTGCGGTTTCTACCTTTGATTCCCGCACCGGTGCGCCGGCCTTCAGGTTGCCGGCACCTTCGACCTCGAGGCGGATCAGCTCGCTGCCGACCGCCATCATCTCGCCGATCCGGCCGCCGAGTTCGATCACCTTGCCCGTCACCGGCGACGGAATCTCGACCGCCGCCTTGTCGGTCATCACATCGGCGAGCGGCTGGTCTTCCTTGATCGTCTGCCCGACTTCCACGTGCCAGGCCACCAGTTCGACCTCGGCAATCCCTTCGCCGATATCCGGCATCTTGATGACATGAATCCCCATCTCACGCCTCCATCACGCGTCGCAACGCTTCACCGACCCGGGTCGGGCCCGGAAAGTACGCCCACTCCTGCGCATGCGGATACGGCGTGTCCCAGCCCGTCGTGCGCTCAACCGGCGCCTCGAGGTGGTAGAAGCAATGTTCCTGGACCAGCGACACCAGTTCCGCCCCGTAACCGCAGGTGCGCGTCGCCTCGTGCACCACGACGCAGCGCCCGGTCTTGCGCACCGATGCGACGACCGTGTCGAGGTCGAGCGGCCACAGCGTGCGCAGGTCGATCACCTCCGCATCGATGCCCGTCTCCTCGGCCGCGGCGAGCGACACGTGCACCGTCGTGCCGTAGGTCAGCACCGTCACGTCGTTGCCGGGACGCACCACGGCGGCCGTATCGAGCGGCACCGTGTAGTAGCCCTCGGGCACCGCGCTCGACGGATGCTTGAGCCACGACGTGACGGGCCGGTCGTGATGGCCGTCGAACGGCCCGTTGTACAGCCGCTTCGGCTCGAGGAAGATCACCGGATCGTCGTTCTCGATCGACGCGATCAGCAGCCCTTTCGCGTCGTACGGATTCGACGGCATCACCGTGCGCAGCCCGCACACCTGCGTGAACATCGCCTCCGGGCTCTGGCTGTGCGTCTGGCCGCCGTAGATGCCGCCGCCGCAGGGCATGCGGATCGTCATCGGTGCGGTGAACTGGCCGGCGGAGCGATAGCGCAGCCGCGCGCCTTCCGACACGATCTGGTCGGATGCCGGGTAGAAATAATCGGCAAACTGGATCTCGCACACCGGGCGCAGCCCGTATGCGCCCATCCCCACCGCCGCGCCGACGATCCCGCTTTCGGAGATCGGCGCATCGAACACGCGCGACTTCCCGTATTTGTTCTGCAATCCTTCGGTACAGCGGAACACGCCGCCGAAATAGCCGACGTCCTGCCCGAACACGACCACGTCGCTGTCGCGCCCGAGCATCACGTCCATCGCCGAGCGCAGCGCCTGGATCATCGTCATCGGCTGCGTTGCCGTGCCTGTCTCGTGTTGCGCCATGATCATGCTCCCAGTTCCTGGCGCTGACGGCGCAGGTGCGCGGGCAGCTCCTTGTAGACGTCGTCGAACATCGAGGCCGGTGACGGAATCCGGTCGTCGGCCAGCGTGCCGAATTTCTCCGCTTCCTTCTGCGCGGCGATCACCTCGGCCTCGAGCTCGGCCGTCAACGCCTCGTGCGCGCTGTCCGACCAGATGCCCTTGACGATCAGGTGGCGCTTGAAGCGTTCGACAGGATCGCCGAGCGGGAAATGGGACCAGTCGTCGCTCGGCCGGTACTTGGTCGGATCGTCCGACGTCGAATGCGCGCCCGCACGGTAGGTCACCCACTCGATCAGCGTCGGGCCGAGATTGCGGCGCGCACGTTCGGCCGCCCAGCTCGACGCCGCGTAGATCGCGAGGAAGTCGTTGCCGTCGACGCGCAGCGACGCGATCCCGCAGCCGACGCCGCGCCCCGCGAACGTCGTGCCCTCACCGCCCGCGATCGCCTGGAACGTCGAGATCGCCCACTGGTTGTTGACGACGTTCAGCACGACCGGCGCGCGGTACACATGCGCGAACGTGAGCGCGGTGTGGAAGTCGGATTCGGCCGTCGCGCCGTCGCCGATCCACGCGGACGCGATCTTCGTGTCGCCCTTGATCGCCGACGCCATCGCCCAGCCGACCGCCTGGATGAACTGCGTCGCAAGGTTGCCGGAAATGGAGAAGAAGCCCGCGTCGCGGTCCGAGTACATCACGGGGAGCTGGCGGCCCTTGAGCGGGTCGCCCTCGTTCGACATCAGCTGGCAGATCATGCGCTCGAGCGGCACGTCGCGCGCGATCAGGATGCTCTGCTGGCGGTAGGTCGGGAAGCACATGTCGCCGTCGCGCAGCGCCATCGCATGCGCGGTGCCGATCGCCTCTTCGCCGAGGCTCAGCATGTAGAAGGAGATCTTCTTCTGGCGCTGCGCGATCATCATGCGCGCGTCGAAAATACGGGTCTTGAGCATCGCGCGCAGGCCGGCGATCAGCCGCGCGTCGTCGAGATCCGGTGCCCACGGGCCGACCGCCTTGCCGCTGTCGTCGAGCACGCGCACGAGGCTGCGGGCGAGATCGGCAGTGTCCGCCGCGGCAACGTCGATCGGCGGGCGGCGAACCGCACCGGCCGGCGATAGATGCAGATAGGAAAAGTCCGTCTTGCAGCCCGGGCGCCCGGTGGGCTCCGGCACATGCAGACGCAATGGCTCTGACAGGCTCATCGTGTCGTCTCCACGCTCGATTGTGTCTCACGCTGTTTGGGAACGCGCGACCGGTTGCCGGCCTGCGCGTGGGCTGACGGGCGGATAAGCACGTCAACCTTCAAAATTTATGCCCTGCGGCGACGGACGTCGATGCCCAAGCCGCTCGATCGCGGTGAGCAGATTTGCCATGACGGGCGTCGGCGCGCCATCGGCACGGCAGGCGGGGTAAACCCATGATGCGTTTGCGGCGCTGCGGTACCCGGCGCGCAGCGCCGGGGCATCGGCGCCGGACGGATCGGCACACCCGGGCTGCATGACGACACGAAGCAAAAGACCCCGCGAAATCCTGGAGATCCACGGGGTCTTTTGTCATCCGTTCGGGCGTGTCAGCGCGCCCTTGGCGATCGTTGCGGCGTGCGACGGATCATGCGTCGGGGCGAAACAGGTCGAACCGGCTGTCGGGCTTGACGTGCACGTAGGCCGACGGGCCGCCCGCGCGCAGAATGATGCCGGCGCCGAACGTGTCGAAGAGGCCGTCCTTCAGCAGATCCTGGCGGATATGAACGGCGACGACCTCGCCGAGCACCAGCGACGCCGGCGTTTCCACGCCCTGGTGATCGCGCAGGCGAATCACGTCGGTCACCTTGCATTCGAAGTTGACCCCGCTTTCCGCCACGCGCGGCACGTCGACCAGACGCGACGGCACGGCGGTCAGGCCGCCCAGCTCGAACTCGTTCACGTCGTACGGCACCGCGGCACACGTCTGGTTCATCCGCTCGGCGAGCTCGCGCGTCGCGAGGTTCCATACGAACTCGCCGGTCTCCTGCACGTTGCGCAGGCTGTCCTTCGCGGCGACGCTCGAAAAACCGATGATCGGCGGACGGTAGTTGAATGCGTTGAAGAAGCTGTAGGGCGCGAGGTTGACCGTACCGTCGCTGCCGCGCGACGAGATCCAGCCGATCGGGCGCGGGCCCACGATCGCGTTCAAGGGATCATGTGCAAGGCCGTGGCCTTGCGACGGTTCGTAATAGTGGTGGGTCGAATCGGTCATGACGGGCGGTCTTGCGGGATGCAAACTGCGTTGGATTCCATCGGCGCATCACACGTGCCGATGACGGTAACGGCGTTCAGTACGACGTGCGCGGCCAGTATCACACGGCGTCGTATTCGCTGCCTCGAAGGGCCGCTGGACGCAGACGAACCGCAAGGCGAAGTCGCGCGGGTCGAACGACCGGACAAAGGCAGCGCGACAACGGCAACGTTCCACGCTCACGCGCGTCCGGACGCACCAAAAACAAAAAACCCGCGAGCGCATGGCTTCTCGCGGGCTTTCGTACCGTCATCGAATCGCGCTGAAAGCGATCGTGGTGCCGGGGACCGGACTCGAACCGGCAAGCCAGTTAAGGCGGCGGATTTTCGTCACACTGCTTCTTTCAAAGCCGGCGTCGCGGATGCGATGCCGTTCGTGCGCTGGACTATGCCTTCACCGTCGCGCGCGGGCGTGCCTGCTGCCCATGCGCCTTAGGCGCCCCCCGTCTAGTCTCTACACCTTCCTCGCGGATGCCGCGAGGCTTGGCTCGGCGTTGCCTCGATGCGCGCATCAGGGGTTTCGCCGAATTTGAAGGGTTCTGCACCGACCGTTTCCGGCCGGGCACTCAATCTTTTAAGTCCGCTATGTTTACCAATTTCATCACCCCGGCAAGAGGGCGGACGCGATTCTACCATTGCTTGCGCATGCGTTCCCTTATTCTGCACCGCCGCATGGCGACATCTCCCGGCGCCGCACCGATTCATCCCGTGCAATCGACGCCGTAACAGCGCCGCCCGCGATTTTCTCCCGCGCCGCAACATCCCCGATACAATCGAACCCGCGTCGTCCGGCGGCCCCCAATCCGTCCGATGTTTGTGTCGTGCTTTTTTGCGAAACAGGCATCGCTTGCGTCATCGCGAAGTCACAAACGTTTTCGATAATTTCCCTGCCGAAAACGTTTACATCGCGCTAGTTAATGACCTCGACCATCAAGGACGTCGCTGCCCTCGCGGGCTTCTCGATCGCCACCGTCTCGCGCGCGATCAACGCACCGCATACCGTCAGCCCCGCCACGCTGCAGACCATCCGCACCGCGATCGACACGCTGCAATTCCGCCCGAGCCCGCTCGGCCGGCAACTGCGCGGCGAGCGCACGCGGCTCGTCGGCGTCGTCGTGCCGACGCTGTCGAACCCCGTGTTCGCCGACTGCCTGCAAGGCATCGACGAGCTCGCGACCGCGGCCGGCTTCAAGCTGATCCTGATGACGACCGAATACGACGCGGCGCGCGAGCGTCACGCGATCGAAACGCTGCGCGAGCAGCGCGTCGAAGGGCTGATCCTCACCGTCGCCGACGCGGACACGCACCCGCTGCTCGACATGCTCGACCACGAAGGCCCGCATTACGTGCTGATGCACAACGACACGCAGCGCCGCCCGTCGGTATCGGTCGACAACCGCAGCGCCGCCTATGACGGCGTGCGGCTGCTGACCGCGCGCGGTCACCGCCGCGTGCTGATGCTGGCCGGCTCGCTCGCCGCGTCGGATCGCGCACGCCAGCGCCATCTCGGTTATGCGCAGGCACTCGAGGAAAGCGGCGTCGCCACGCTGCCGCCGGTCGAAGTCGACTTCAACGCGCCCGAGCTGCCCGATGCGGTGCTCGCGCATCTCACCGCACACGCGACGCGCCCGACCGCCCTCTTCTGCAGCAACGACCTGCTCGCGATGGTCGTGATGCGCGGCCTGCGCCGCGCGGGCTTCTCGATCCCGGACGACCTGTCGGTGCTCGGCTTCGACGGGATCGCGATCGGCGAATTGCTCGCGCCGCCGCTCGCGAGCATCGCGACGCCGAACCGCGACATCGGCCGCCACGCGTGGCAACGCCTCGTCGAATGCATCGGCGGCACGGCAATCGAACGGTCGTCGCTGATCCTGCCGCACGTGGTGCGCGACGGCGCAACCGTCGCGCCGCCGGCCACCGACCTGCAACTGCGCAAGGCCTGAACGCGCGCACCGCCCCTAACCGCCTCACCCCAGCGCCTCACACTCGCCCGGAGACCTACCGTGTCCTTTCGCCTGACCTCGCTGCTGCGCGCGCTCGCAGCTCCCGTAGCCTGCGCCGCGCTCGTCGCCGGCGCGCCCGCCGCCCACGCCGACGAAACGGCGATCTGCTACAACTGCCCGCCCGAATGGGCCGACTGGGCCGCGCAGATCGCGGCGATCAAGCAGAAGACCGGCATCCGCGTGCCGTTCGACAACAAGAACTCGGGCCAGTCGATCGCGCAGCTGATCGCCGAGCAGAAGAGCCCGGTGGCCGACGTCGTCTACCTCGGCGTGTCGTCGGCGTTCCAGGCGAAGGACAAGGGCGTGATCGCGCCGTACAAGCCCGCGCACTGGAACGACATCCCCGCGAACCTGAAGGACCCGCAAGGCTACTGGTTCGCGATCCACTCGGGCACGCTCGGCTTCTTCGTGAACAAGGACGCGCTCGACGGCAAGCCGGTGCCGCGCTCGTGGGCCGACCTGCTGAAGCCGGAATACAAGGGCATGGTCGGCTATCTCGACCCGTCGAGCGCGTTCGTCGGTTATGCGGGCGCGGTCGCCGTGAACCAGGCGCTCGGCGGCAGCCTCGACAACTTCAAGCCGGCGCTCGACTGGTTCCGCAAGCTGAAGGCGAACGCGCCGATCGTGCCGAAGCAAACCGCGTATGCGCGCGTGCTGTCGGGCGAGATTCCGATCCTGCTCGACTACGACTTCGATGCGTATCGCGCGAAGTACAAGGACAGCGCGAACGTCGAGTTCGTGATTCCGAAGGAAGGCACGATCGCGGTGCCGTACGTGATGAGTCTCGTGAAGGGCGCACCGCACGACGCGAACGGCAGGAAGGTGCTCGACTTCGTGTTGTCCGACGAAGGCCAGAAGCTGTGGGCCAACGCGTATCTGCGCCCGGTGCGCGCACAGGCGCTCGGCGCCGACGTCGCATCGAAGTTCCTGCCGGCGAGTGAATACGCCCGCGCGAAATCGGTCGACTTCGGCAAGATGGCGGCCGGCCAGCAGGCATTCGGCCAGCAGTACCTGCAAGTGATGCAGTAAGCGCCAGGACGCAACCGATGCTCGACTTGACTTTCCCGCTGCGCTGGCGCGTCGCGCTCGTCGCGCCGGCGCTCGCGGTGTTCGCCGCGCTCTGGCTGCTGCCGATGGCGGCGCTCGTCCGGGTGTCCGCCGACGGCGCGTTCTTCCCGCACTACGCGGCCCTGCTCGGCAATGCACGCTACATGAAAAGCCTCGGCGAGACCGTCGCGCTCTCCGCCGGTGTCACGCTCGCGACGCTCGCGCTGTCGACCGTCTCGGGCCTCCTGCTCGCGCGCCGTGAATTCACGGGCAAGCGCGTGCTGCTCGCGCTGCTCACGTTCCCGCTCGCGTTCCCGGGCGTCGTGGTCGGCTTCATGGTGATCATGCTCGCCGGCCGGCAGGGGCTGATCGGCATGCTGTCCGCGAAGCTCACGGGCGACAAATGGGTGTTCGCGTACTCGGTCGCCGGGCTGTTCGTCGGCTACCTGTACTTCTCGATTCCACGCGTGATCGTCACCGTGATCGCGGCCGCATCGAAGCTCGACGCGTCGCTCGAGGAAGCCGCGCGTTCGCTCGGCGCGTCGCCTTGGCGCATCTTCGTCGACATCGTGCTGCCGGCGCTCGCACCGGGCCTGATCGCCGCCGGCGCGATCTGCTTCGCGACCGCGATGGGCGCGTTCGGTACCGCATTCACGCTCGCCACCGACCTGAACGTGCTGCCGATGACGATCTATACCGAGTTCACGCTGAACGCGAACATCGCGACGGCGGCCGGCCTGTCGATCGTGCTCGGCATCGTCACCTGGGCCGTGCTCGCGCTCGCGCGCCGCTTCACCGGCCACACCGCCGCCGCGGCCTGAGGATTCCCGCATGCAATCGCTTTCCGGCTCTTCCGCACCGTCGCCTTCGCCGGCACCTTCGCCGGCACCGGCTCCCGCGCAGGCGAACGGCATCGCCCGCCGCGCGCCGCGCGTCACCGGCGCGCGCATGATCGCCGCGCTGCAATGGGGCGTCACGCTGCTGCTGTGCGCGTTCCTGATCGTGCCCGTCGTGATGTCGGTGCTCGCGGGCCTCACCGTCAACTACTTTCGCGGCCTGTCGAGCGGCCTCACGCTGCGCTGGCTGGAACAAGTGTGGCAGCAGTATCACGGCTCGGTCGCGCTGTCGCTCTACGTCGCGTTCGCGACGCTCGCAATCGTGCTCGTCGTCGGCGTGCCGGCCGGCTATGCGCTCGCGCGCAGCAAGCACCGCGTCGCACGCGCGATCGAGGAGGCGCTGGTGCTGCCCGTCGCGCTGCCCGGCCTCGCGTCGGCGCTCGCGCTGCTGGTCGTCTACGGCGGCTTCACCGCGTTCCGGATGAGCCTGTGGTTCATCGTCGCCGGCCACGTCGTGTTCACGCTGCCGTTCATGGTGCGCGCGGTGGCTGCCGTCGCGGCCGGTGCCGACCTGCGCACGCTCGAGGAAGGTGCGGCCAGCCTCGGCGCATCGTTCGTCACGCGCTTCGTCACGATCGTGCTGCCGAACCTGCGCCCCGGCATCGTCGCGGGCGCGCTCGCGGTGCTCACGCTGTCGATCGGCGAATTCAACCTCACGTGGATGCTGCACACGCCCGACACCAAGACGCTGCCGGTCGGCCTCGCCGATACCTATGCGTCGCTGCGCCTCGAAGTCGGCAGCGCGTACACGATCCTGTTCCTGCTGATGACGCTGCCGCTGCTCGTCGCGATGCAGTGGCTCGGCGTCGATCCATCCGGCACGCGTGCGCTCAAGAAGCGCCCGCGCTGAATTTCTCGCAGACATGAAACTCGATTCCACTCCCATCACCCTGACCCGCTGCGCGAAGACCTTCCGCGGCACGCGCGTGCTCGAACCGCTCGACCTGTCGATCGGCGCGGGCGAAACGCTCGTGCTGCTCGGGCCGTCGGGCTGCGGCAAGACGACGACGCTGCGCCTGATCGCGGGCCTCGACACGCCGGACGCCGGCGGCACGATCGCATTCGGCCATGACGACGTCACCGCGTTGCCGATCGAGCGCCGGCAGGTCGGCATGGTGTTCCAGAACTACGCGCTGTTTCCGAACCTGACGGTGCGCGGCAACGTCGGCTACGGGCTGAAGATCCGCAAGACCGAGCCGCGCGCGCTGCGCGCGCGCGTCGACGAGCTGCTCGCGATGATGCGGCTCGACGCGCATGCGGACAAGCCGGTCGACCAGCTGTCGGGCGGCCAGCGCCAGCGCGTCGCGCTGGCCCGCGCGCTGGCGGTGCGGCCGCGCGTGCTGCTGCTCGACGAGCCGCTGACCGCGCTCGACGCGAAGCTGCGCGACGTGCTGCGTCGCGAGATGAATGCGCTGCTGCGCGAGCTCGGCGTGACGACGGTCTACGTGACGCACGACCAGGCCGAAGCGATGGAGCTCGGCGACCGGATCGTCGTGATGGGCGCGGGCCGCATCGAGCAGATCGGCACGCCGCGCGACATCTACTACCACCCGGCGAACCGCACGGTCGCGCAGTTCATCGGCACGCTGAACCGGCTCGCCGGGCAGTGGCGCGACGGCACGCTGGTGACCACGGGCGGCGCGGTCGCCACGCCGCACGCGGCCGACGAATGGTTCTTCCGCCCCGAGGATGCGCAACTCGCCGATCCCGCGCATGCGCCGCTGCGCGGCGCGGTCAGCGCGTGCGCGTTCCTCGGCGAACGCACGCGGCTCACGATCGAGCACGCGGCCCCCGATGCACTCGTGATCGACGTGCCGGGCCGCATCGCGCTCGCACGCGGTACGGCGGTCGGCCTCGCGATCGCACCGGAAGGCCTGATCGCGCTCGGTGCGTAATCCATCGTTCGGGCATCATTCATGCAGCCCCCCACCGCGGCGCGCGACGCCGCCACGACAACAACCAGACGATTCCGAGGAACGACGATGCTGCTTGCTCAAATCAGCGATCTCCACATCAAGCGTCCGGGCCAGCTCGCGTACCGGCGCGTCGACACGGCGGCCGCGCTCGCGCGCTGCATCGACAGACTGAACGCGCTCGTGCCGCGCCCCGATGCCGTGCTCGTCACCGGCGACCTCACCGACTTCGGCCACGATGAAGAGTACGGCAACCTGCGCGGGCTGCTCGCGGCGCTCGAGATTCCGTACTACCTGATGATCGGCAATCACGACGACCGCGCCGGGCTGCGCCGCGCGTTTGCCGATCGCGCCGAGCTGCAGGATGGCGAATTCGTGCAGTACGCGCTCGACGTCGGCGCGGTGCGCGTGCTCGCGCTCGATTCGCAGGTGCCCGGCGCAAGCCACGGCGACCTGTGCGACGCACGGCTCGCGTGGCTCGCCGCGCAGCTCGACGCCGCGCGCGACCGGCCCGTGATCGTCGCGCTGCATCACCCGCCGTTCGCGGCGGGAATCGGCCACATGGACAAGCTGCGCCTCGCGCCCGCCGCCGCCGCGAAGCTCGACGCGTTGCTGCGCGCTCATCCGAACGTCGAGCGCGTGCTGTGCGGCCACGTGCATCGCACGATGTTCACGCGCTTCGGCGGCACGCTCGCGTCCGCGGTGCCGTCGCCCGCGCATCAGGTCGCCTTCGACCTGCGAACCGACGCGCCGTCCGCATTCCGGCTCGAGCCGCCGGCGTTCGCGGTCCACCGCCATGCGCCCGATACGGGGATGACGTCGCATCACGTGTACGTCGATGAAGGCGCCGGGCCTTATCCGTTCTACGAGCCGACGGGCGAGCTGGTCGATTGACGGGGTGAAGCGCGCGCGATGACGGGCGGCGGACGGCCGGTTTGCCGGTTTGCCGGTTTGCCGGTTTGCCGACTTTGCCGGCTTTGCCGGTCCGCCGCGCGCCCGGCAGGATTCACGCCGCTCCGGTATGATCGGCAGCCTTGACCGGCGCCCCGCGCGCCTGCGCACCCGACGCGTGCGCCGCGCGCCGCGCCGCCCCACTCCGTCCGCGCAGCCATGTCCACCGCCCCCACCGACCATCCGACCGACGCCGCCTCGCCCCACTATTCGCGCAGCCTGCTGTTGCTGCTCGCGACGATCGCGGGCGTATCCGTCGCGAACATCTATTACAACCAGCCGCTGCTCGACAGCTTCCGCTCCGCGTTTCCCGACGGCGCTTCGTGGATCGGCGCGGTGCCGACCGCGACGCAGCTCGGCTATGCGGCCGGCATGTTCCTGCTCGCGCCGCTCGGCGACCGCTTCGACCGCCGCCGGCTGATCCTGATGCAGATCGCCGGCCTGTCGGTCGCACTGATCGTCGCGGCCGCCGCGCCGTCGCTGGCCGTGCTCGCCGTCGCGAGCCTCGCGATCGGCGTACTCGCGACGATCGCGCAGCAGGCCGTGCCGTTCGCCGCCGAGATCGCGCCGCCGGCCGAGCGCGGGCACGCGGTCGGCACCGTGATGAGCGGCCTGCTGCTCGGCATCCTGCTCGCGCGCACGGCCGCCGGCTTCGTCGCCGAATATTTCGGCTGGCGCGCGGTGTTCGCCGCGTCGGTCGCGGCGCTCGTCGCGCTCGCCGCCGTGATCGTGCTGCGGCTGCCGCGCAGCTCGCCGACGTCGACGCTGTCGTACGGCAAGCTGCTCGGCTCGATGTGGCATCTGGCAGTCGAACTGCGCGGGCTGCGCGAGGCGTCTTTGACGGGCGCCGCGCTGTTCGCGGCATTCAGCGCGTTCTGGCCCGTGCTCACGCTGCTGCTCGCCGGCGCGCCGTTCCATCTCGGCCCGCAGGCAGCCGGCCTGTTCGGGATCGTCGGGGCGGCCGGCGCCCTCGCGGCGCCCTACGCGGGCCGCTTCGCGGACAAGCGCGGCCCGCGCGCGATCATCTCGCTCGCGATCGCGCTGCTCGCGCTGTCGTTCGTGATCTTCGCGGTGTCGGGCTCGAGCCTAGTCGGGCTCGTGATCGGCGTGATCGTGCTGGACGTCGGCGTACAGGCCGCGCAGATCTCGAACCAGTCGCGCATCTATGCGCTGAAGCCCGAGGCGCGCAGCCGCGTGAACACGGTGTACATGGTGTGCTATTTCATCGGCGGCGCGCTCGGCTCGTCGGCCGGTGTGGCCGCATGGCACGCGTTCGGCTGGATCGGCTTGTGCGCGACCGGGCTGGCGTTCACCGCGCTGGCGGGCTGGTTCCACCATCGCGGCGGCCGGCGCGACTGAACGCGACCGGCCACGGCAGCGTCACGCGTCGGTGCGGGGCGCTGCCGGCTCGGCGGCGGGCGGCGGCGCGAACGCCGGCGCCGGATCCACGACCCCGGCGGGGTCCATCACGGCAGCCGGGGTCGGCACGGCCAGCGGAACGGCGGAAGGCGCCAGGATCGGCGCCGCATCCGGCAACGCGATCTGCTCGGGTGCGGACGCAGCCTCCGCCGCCGACGTGGCCGCCGCGGCCGCCGAACCGGCGGCTGCCGCGCGCGCCGCGGGCCGGCGCGCCGGATCGAACACGAACGACAACCCGACGCTGCCGAGGATCGCGACGGTCGCGACCACGGTCGCCATCGTCACCGGCTCGCCCAGCAGCAGCGCACCGAGCGCGACCGCGACGATCGGGTTCACGTACATGCAGCTGCTCGCGATGATCGGGCTCGTGTGGCGGATCAGGTAGCCGTACGCAACGTACGCGGCCATCGTGCAGAACACCATCAGGTACAGGAACGCGAACACCGGCCCCACCATCACGTGCTCGATGCGCTCGCCGATCAGCCAGGCAACGAGCGTCGAGATCATGCCGCCCAGGCCGATCTGCAGCGACGTGGACAGGAACAGGTCGGACGGAAGCTTGAGCCGCGTCGCGAGATGCGCGCCGCCGGCCCAGAACAGTGCGCCGGCCAGCACGCAGATCGTGCCGAGCGCCGAATTCTGCGCGGCCGCGCCGCCCGAATTCAGCACGACGATGCCGACCATCCCTAGCGCGACGGCCGCCCACTCGCCTTTCGTGACCGGCCGCCCGGCGACCGCCGCGATCACGGTCGCGAACAGCGGCACCGTGGCCACCATCACCGCGGCCGAGCCGCTGCTGACCGAACTGATCCCGAGCGCGATCGTGCCGGACGACAGCGCGACGAGCATCGTGCCGACGATCCCCGCATTGCGGATTTCGAGCGGCGTCGGCCATTCGGGCTTGCGCCGCAGCGCGAAGATGAACAGGCCGATCCCGCCGAGCAGGTTGCGCAGCCCCGACAGCAGCAGCGGCGGGAACGACTGCAGCGCGAAATGCAGGCCGCTGTAGGTCGAACCCCAGACGAAATAGATGAACACGAGCGCCAGCGCGACGCGGCCGCCGCGGCTTTGCGGCAGGCGGATCCGGAACGAGAAGCGGGCGAGGAAATCGAGGAGACGGTCGAGCGGCGTCATCGCGCAGCCTGCCCGCACGTCGCGCCGCGTGCTCCGCTGAAAGACGCCGGCGATGCCGGCAAACGGTCCTGGCGGGACCGGGAAGGCAGAGCGAACGTGCGGAACGACATGGCAGTGCGAACGGCGACGAAAGAGAACCGGCAGGCGGCGGCAGAGGGACAAAAAAAATGCGCGCAACCGCTTCGGCTGCGCACGCTCGGCATTATGGCATCAAGGATTCGAAAGCATCATCGGACCTGTCTGAAAGGATCGCGAATGATGTTTCCGCGCGACATTTTACGGTCGGCGGAAGGGTGAATCGGGGGCCTGATACGCCGCGCGCATGCGCTGCCGGTGCCGGCTCGCCCCCACCGCCAACGGCGATCCAGCGCGCCCGAACCAGGCATCGGCCGAACGGCCAGTCCTGCACGCCGGCCGCTGCTTCCCCCTTATCGTGACGGTCGACTCACGCGCCGCGCGCCCTGCGCGACCTTCCTTCAAAACCCGCACCACCCATACAAAATTTTGTATAATCCGACCATTCTTCCGCCGAAGCCGGTTGTTTTCGTCGGCAGCGCCCTCGCCGATCTTCGCGGCTTTCCGCTGCCCGCGCGACGCGAAGCCGGCCACCAGATCGACCAGGTGCAACGCGGCCTGGCGCCGGACGACTGGAAGCCGATGCGCACCGTCGGCGTCGGCGTGCGGGAAATTCGCCTGCGCGATGCGAGTGGTGCATTCCGGATCATTTACGTCGCGACCTTCGCCGACGCCGTCTACGTGCTTCACTGCTTCCGGAAGCAATCGGCGCGTACGACCAGGGCCGATATCGAACTGGCCGCCCGGCGCTATCGCGCGCTGATGATGGAGAGGAAACGATGACCAACGAACGTTACGAGAGCGTCTGGGACGCAATCGAAGGCCAGCCGGCCGAAGCCGAGAACATGAAGCTGCGCTCCGAACTGATGATCGCGCTCAAGCAGCGCATCGCGCAGCTCGAGCTCAGCCAGGCCCAGGCCGCGAAACAGCTGGGGGTCACGCAGCCGCGCGTCTCCGACCTGCTGCGCGGCAAGATCAACCTGTTCGGGCTCGACGCGCTCGTCAACATGGCGGCGGCTGTCGGCCTGCGCGTCGACCTCCAGGTGCGTGAATCCGCCTGATGCATCGCGGCACGCGCCGCCACCGCATGCCGCGCACCGCTCACGATCCGCCGAACCAGTTGTACCCCTGATCGACCCAATAGCCGCCCGGATACGTATCGGTCACGAAGATTTCCATGATGTGCTTCGGGTTCTTGTAGCCGAGCTTGGTCGGCATCCGCAGCTTCATCGGGAAGCCGAATTCCGGCGGCAGCCGGCGGCCGTCGTAGTCGAACGCGAGCAGCGTCTGCGGATGCAGCGCGGTCGGCATGTCGATGCTCTCGTAGTAATCGTCCGCGCACTTGAAGCCCACGTACTTCGCCCGTGTATCGGCGCCGGCCCGTGCGAGAAACGCGCCGAACGGCGTGCCGCCCCAGCGGCCGATCGCGCTCCACCCTTCCACGCAGATATGTCGCGTGATCTGCTCCGCGTGCGGCAGCGCATACAGTTCGTCGAGCGTCCACACGCGCTTGCCCGTCACGCGGCCGGACAGCACGAGCCGGTACGTCGACGCATCGACGTGCGGCACGTCGTCGATCCCGTAATACGCGTTGAACGGGAACGGTCGCGTGATGTCGGCTTCGGTGTAGGTCGGTGCGAGCCGTTCGCCGCTGAACAGCCACGCCTGCACGCGGTCGTTCATGCGCGACACCGTCTCGAGGAACGTGTTGACCGACGCGTCGTCCTTCAACGTGCAGCCGGTCAGCATCGTCAGGCCGCCGAGCGTCAGGATGCGCCGGTTGAAGAGGCGCCGCGACGGCATCTCGAGCTCGCGACGCACGTCCAGCTCGAGCGACTTCCGGTCGAGCGTCCAGCGCGAACCGTCGCGCTTGTATTCGGATTCCGACATGATGATTTCCTTCGCCCGCGGCTCGCGGGTCAGCGGCCGCGCAGCATCGCGAGCAGCGAGCGCGGCACCAGCAGCGCCATCGCGACGTGAACGACAACGAATGCGACGAGCAGCGACATCGCCCAGAAGTGCACGACACGCGCGTTGTCGTAGCCGCCGAACAATTCGCGCAGCAGCGGGAATTGCACGGATTTCCAGATCGTGAGCCCCGACAGCACCAGCACGACGAGATCGACGATCGCGGTCAGGTAAGCGGCACGCTGCACCGCGTTGTAGACGCTCAGGTCGTCGTGCGACAGCCGTCCGCCCAGCGCGGCACGCACGTCGCGCCATATCGACGCCGGCGTGACCGGCAGCATCTTGCGCGCGAGGCGCCCCGTCGCGATCGACATCGCGAGGTAGAACAGCCCGTTGCCGACCAGCAGCCACATTGCCGCGAAATGCCATTGCAGCGCGCCGCCGAGCCAGCCGCCCAGCGTGATGCCGTGCGGAAACACGAACGGCGGATAGATCGGCGACGCGTCGTAGATGCGCCAGCCGGACAGCACCATCAGGATCGCCGCGAGCGCATTGAGCCAGTGGCTCGCGCGCACCCACAGCGGATGAATCGGGCGCGCGGGCGGCGTGGCGGTCGCGCGCCCGGTAGCGGGAACGGTTTGCATGATGAAGACTCCGGGAATGAGTCGACGAGACAGGATGCGATGCGGGCGGCCGCCGTGCGACGCACGCGCCGGCCGCGCCGCGTCCGCCTCCGTCAGTTCGACGGCGCCATCTTGTCGCCCGACGGCTTGCCCATCTCGTCGTGCGACATCGCGTCCTTCTTCATCGCGTCTTTCTTCATCGCATGCTTCTTCATGCCGTCCTTCTTCATCGCGTCATGGCCCATCGCATCCTTGGCCATCGCGTCGTGGCCCATCGCGTCCTTCGACATCGACGAACCCGGCTGCGACATCGCGTCGTTCTGCGCATACGCGCCCGTGGCAATCGTGGCGATAGCGGCGACGCAAGCGGCGATCAGTACTTTTTTCATGACATCTCTCCAACACATGGGTTTAAGGAGCCGAATAGACGGACGACGTCGCGGGAAATGACAGCCGCTGCGAAAATTTTTTTGAGGTTGCGCGAAAGCGCGCCATGTTGCACCGCTTCGCCCCGGCCGGCCAAGCCGTGGGGCCATGCGGCGGCGACGCGCGCTGCCATTTCGACGGGCCATCGCACCGCCCGCCATGCTGCGGCCGCACCGGGGCAGCCGATTCTCTCCCGGTTGAAACCGCCGCGAAGCCAGTGTATCGTGTGCGCTGCTAACGCGGGGGTCCTGCAATGCGCGCGGTCAAACAACCGGCATTGCGGGTGAGAAATACCCTTTGAACCTGATCTGGATAATGCCAGCGCAGGGAAGCGTACGGATTTCGCCGCCATCCTTCTGACGAAATCCGCCGCCTCACCAAGCCTCGTCTCCTGCTTAGCTCGAGCCCCACATTCGTCAAGGGCTCCGGGCAAGCGCCGAAGCGCCTGTCCGGCGCTCATACAGGAGATTGCATGAACGCCAATCCGAAGTTTCTGTCCGCCGACGCACACGTCGACGCCGCCGCTGTCGCCCCGCTGCCCAATTCGCGCAAGGTTTATGTAACCGGCTCGCAGCCCGACATCCGCGTGCCGATGCGTGAAATCACGCAGGCCGATACGCCGACCGGCTTCGGCGGCGAAAAGAATCCGCCGATCTACGTGTACGACACGTCGGGCCCCTATACCGATCCGGACGCGAAGATCGACATCCGCGCGGGCCTGGCCGCGCTGCGCCAGGGCTGGATCGAGGCACGCGGCGACACCGAAGTGCTCGGCGGCCTGTCGAGCCAGTACGGCCTCGAGCGCGCGGCCGACCCGGCCACCGCCGACCTGCGGTTCCCGGGCCTGCACCGCAACCCGCGCCGCGCACAGGCCGGCAAGAACGTCACGCAGATGCACTACGCGCGCCAGGGCATCATCACGCCGGAAATGGAATACATCGCGATTCGCGAGAACCAGCGCCGCGCCGAGTACCTCGAGAGCCTGAAGGCGAGCGGCCCGAACGGCGCGAAGCTCGCCGCGATGATGGGCCGCCAGCACCCGGGCCAGGCGTTCGGCGCAGCGGCCTTCGGCGCGAACGCGCCGGCCGAGATCACGCCGGAATTCGTGCGCTCGGAAGTGGCATGCGGCCGCGCGATCATCCCCGCGAACATCAACCACCCGGAATCCGAGCCGATGATCATCGGCCGCAACTTCCTCGTGAAGATCAACGCGAACATCGGCAACTCGGCCGTCACGTCGTCGATCGGCGAGGAAGTCGACAAGATGACGTGGGCGATCCGCTGGGGCGGCGACACGGTGATGGACCTGTCGACCGGCAAGCACATCCATGAAACGCGCGAGTGGATCATCCGCAACAGCCCGGTGCCGATCGGCACGGTGCCGATCTACCAGGCGCTGGAAAAGGTCAACGGCAAGGCCGAGGACCTGACCTGGGAAATCTTCCGCGACACGCTGATCGAGCAGGCCGAGCAAGGCGTCGATTACTTCACGATCCACGCGGGCGTGCGCCTGCAGTACGTGCCGCTCACCGCGAACCGGATGACGGGCATCGTGTCGCGCGGCGGCTCGATCATGGCGAAGTGGTGCCTCGCGCATCACAAGGAAAGCTTCCTGTACGAACACTTCGAAGAGATCTGCGAGATCATGAAGGCGTACGACGTGAGCTTCTCGCTCGGCGACGGCCTGCGCCCCGGCTCGATCTACGACGCGAACGACGAAGCGCAGCTCGGCGAGCTGAAGACGCTCGGCGAGCTCACGCAGATCGCGTGGAAGCACGACGTGCAGGTGATGATCGAAGGCCCCGGCCACGTGCCGATGCAGCTGATCAAGGAGAACATGGATCTCCAGCTCGACTGGTGCAAGGAAGCGCCGTTCTACACGCTCGGGCCGCTGACCACCGACATCGCGCCGGGCTACGACCACATCACGTCCGGCATCGGTGCCGCGATGATCGGCTGGTTCGGCACCGCGATGCTGTGCTACGTGACGCCAAAGGAACACCTCGGCCTGCCGAACAAGGACGACGTGAAGGAAGGCATCATCACGTACAAGCTGGCCGCTCACGCCGCCGACCTCGCGAAGGGCCACCCGGGTGCGCAGGTGCGCGACAACGCGCTGTCGAAGGCGCGCTTCGAGTTCCGCTGGGAAGACCAGTTCAACATCGGTCTCGATCCGGACAAGGCGCGCGAATTCCACGACGAAACGCTGCCGAAGGATTCCGCGAAGGTCGCGCACTTCTGCTCGATGTGCGGCCCGCACTTCTGCTCGATGAAGATCACGCAGGACGTGCGCGAGTTCGCGGCGCAGCAGGGCGTGTCGGAAACCGAAGCGCTGAAGAAGGGGATGGAAGTCAAGGCGGTCGAGTTCGTCAAGACCGGCGCCGAGATCTATCACCGTCAATAAGCACGCGCGGCGGTCCGCCCGGACCGCCGCGTCTCGTGCTTCGGCGCTGCGCAAGCCCGCTTTCGAGCGGGCTTTTTTGTGCGTGTGCACACCGCGTGCCTGCCGGCGCGAGGGAAACAAATGATTACGAAACCGCCCGAGCCTTAACAAGTCCTTACAGCAGCGCCATGGGACGGCGCGTAGATTGGGGTCATGCGCGGTCGCCAGCGGTCGCGCGACCTCCGTTCACTACCACAAGGACAACGATCATGAACTCGATTCGGCGTTTTGGGGTATGCGCTCTGCTCGTCGCGACGGTGGCCAGCCTGTCGGCCTGCGATTCGATGTCACGACGCCAGCGCGATACGGCAATCGGTGCAGGTGTCGGCGGCGTTGCCGGCGCGGCGATCGGCGGCAGCGCGCTGTCGACGCTCGGCGGCGCAGCGGCCGGCGGCATCATCGGCAACCAGGTCGGCAAGTAAAAGGCGGCGCAACGCGCCGCGACAGTCGGCCAGACGGCGTTTTCGCGGTGCGGAAGCGCCGTTTTCGCATGCGGCGCCGCAACGTAGCCGGCAGCCGTGCGGAAATGATCCGTTACCGTTTTGCACACCGTGTCATCGGCGCGCGGCCTAAGCTTAAGCATCTGCCGATTGCCGGCTCCGCCGGAGAGACATCATGAACAGGACCCTCGTCGCCGCGGCGCTCGCCTGCGTGACGCTCGCCGGCTGCTACTACCCGTACGGCTATTATCCCGGCGGCTATTACACGGCTGCACCGGCCCCGGTCTATGTCGATCCGGGCCCCGCCTATTACTATCCGGCACCTGCCTACGCGCCCGCATGGGGCGGCTATTGGGGACCGGCGGTATCGCTCAATTTCGGCTTCGGCGGACACGGCGGACACGGCGGCTGGCGCCATCACTGACCGGGCTCGACCGCCGGCACGCGGCCATCGCGTGCCGGGAACCGGCGACATTCCCGTTTCTTGCCATTTCATCGAAACGTGAAACGACGGCCTGGTAACGGGGTGTAAGATTCCCGCATCCCTTCCCCGCCCTACACACTCGATGTCGCCCAAGAACGCCCTTCTGCTGACCGTGCTCGCCGCCCTGTGGGGTGCGTCGTTCCTGTTTATCCGGATCGGCGTCGTCGATCTCGGCGTGGCGCCGCTGATGGCGTTGCGGGTCGGTATCGGCGCGCTGTTTCTCGCCGGCTTCGCGCTGACGCGCTTCCAACCCGCCGATCTCGGCACCCGGCTGCGCCGTCACGCGTGGCCGTTGTTCGTCGTCGGCGCACTGAACTCGGGCATCCCGTTCTGCCTGTTCGCGTTCGCCGAGCTGACGCTGTCGGCCGGCGTGACGTCGGTGATCAACGCGACGACGCCGCTCTGGGGCGCGCTCGTGGCCTACCTGTGGCTGAAGGACAAGCTGTCGCTGCCGCGTGCGCTCGGCCTCGTGATCGGGTTCGCCGGCGTGCTCACGCTCGTGTGGAACCAGATCGCGAATGCGCATGGCGAAACGGGCGCCGCCGCGACTGCGCTCGCCGCCGCCGCGGCACTCGGCGCGACGCTGCTGTACGGCATCGCGGCCAATTACACGAAGCGCAAGCTGACCGGCGTCGATCCGCTCGTCAACGCGACCGGCAGCATGATCGGCTCGACCGTCCTGCTGCTGCCGTTCGCGATCGCCACCTGGCCGGCCGCGCCGGTCAGCGCGCACGCGTGGGGCTCGGTGCTCGCGCTCGGCGTCGCCTGCACGGGCATCGCGTATTTCATCTACTTCTACCTGATCGCGCATGTCGGCCCCGCCCGCGCCATCACCGTGACGTTCGTGATTCCGGTGTTCGGCCTGCTGTGGGGCGCGCTGTTCCTCGGCGAACACGTGTCGGCCGTGATGATCGAAGGCTGCGCGATCGTGCTCGTCGGCACCGCGCTCGCGACCGGCGTGATCAAGCGGATTCCCGGGATCCGGCCGCGCAGCGGCGAAGCGACCTGACGATTCATCCGGGTGCACGTATCGCCATCGGCCGGGCCGTGATGCCTTCCGACCGGGTACCGGCTGTTCTCCGCGCCGCCGGGGAGGGTGCCGCTGCGCCGCCGGCATTCGTCTGACGGCGACATGCGCTCGCAGCCCTGCCGGCCGCCGGGATTTCCCGCCTCGCCTCATCGTGCGCACCATGCCGACGGGTTGTCACGTGCGGCGGCGGCGCCCTTCGCGCCGCGGCGGTCATGCGCGGCACGTATGCGGGCGGCGCCGGCGGCAGCCGCATACCCGCGTGCGTCTGGAGTTTCCCTGATACGCGAGCGGCCCCATTCCCGTTACACTCCGAACACTTACCCGCAGAAGGCGGCCTCGATGTCTCACGTCCTTTCGCGTCCGCCGGCGCGTGCGACCGCTTCAGCGCGGCGGCGCGCTACCGCCCCGCCGCTCGCCCCCGGGCTCCGTTGACATGAAGCCCGCCCGCGACCTCTCGCTCGACTCCCTGCTCGACCGTCTCACGCCGACGCCCGGCGGCTGGGTCGCCACCTATCGCACCACGACGCTGCGCAGCGTGTTCCAGCCCGTGCTGTCGATCACGCACAAGCGGGTCGTCGGTTACGAGGCGCTGCTGCGCGTCGTCGACGCGAACGGCGCACTGATCTCGCCCGCCGCCCTGTTCGACAAGACGCGCGCCGACGCCGACGCGCTGCTGCTCGACCGGCTCGCGCGCTGCCTGCATACGGCCAATTTCGTCGCGCAGGGCATCGGCGACGGCTGGCTGTTCCTGAACGTCACGCCGCGCGTGCTCGACTCGGGCCTCGTGCAGCGCGAATTCGTCGAGGCGCTGTGCCGGCATTTCGCGCTGCCGCCGAACCGCATCGTGCTGGAGGTCGTCGAACAGCCGTCGCGCGACGAAGCCGCGCTCGCCCGCACGATCGACATGATCCAGCATCGCGACTTCCTGATCGCGATCGACGATTTCGGCACCGGATTCTCGAACTTCGACCGCGTGTGGCGCGCGCGTCCCGACATCGTCAAGCTCGATCGCTCGCTCGTCGAACGTTCGACCGGTTCGGCCGACGATCGCCGCATCATGCATCACCTCGTGTCGATGCTGCACCAGGCCGGCGCGATGGTGCTCGCCGAGGGCGTCGAGAACGACGATTCGCTGCAGGCGCTGATGGAAGCCGACATCGATTTCGTGCAGGGTTTCCAGTTCGGCCAGCCCGACGCATCGATCGCCCATGCCAGCGCGGCAGCACCCGCGATGCTCGACGCCGCGTGGCAGCGCTTCATCGCCCGCCGGCACACGCCGGTCGTCGCCGAGCAGCCGGGCTTCGACGCGATCGAGCGGCTCGTGCTGACCGGCGCGGCCGCGTTTTCCGCGAGCGGCAACCTGCAGGACGCCGCGCATCGCGTGTTCGCGGTGCCGGCCGCCCGCCGCGTGTTCGTCACCGACGAAACCGGCGAGCAGTTCCTGCCGTCGATCGGTGCGCCCGCCGACGACGGCCAGGCCGGCGTCACCCGCCTCGCACCGCTCTTTCCGGAGACCCACAGCAACTGGTCGCGGCGCCCGTATTTCCAGCGCGCGATCGCCGCGCCCGGACGCGTCGCGCTGATGGGCCCGCATTTCTCGCTGACGGAAGGCCGCGACTGCTATACGGCCGCCGTCGCGATCCGCGCGCAGAGCCGGCTCGTCGTGTTCTGCGTCGACTTCGTACTCGACAGCGCCGGGACCGTGATGCGGTAACCGGCGCGGGTGCGGGCGCCCGGCTGCCGCACCCGCGGTTCGACCGCCCGACCATTCGTCAGTCGATCACCTTCCCTCTTCCCGACTTCACCGCGCTGCGGCGCGACTTGTGCTCGAGCCGCCGCTCCTTCGACGCGCGCGTCGGCCGCGTGGCGACCCGCGCGCGCGGCGTGAACGCAACGCCGGCGATCAATGCATCGAGGCGCGCCAGCGCGGCCTCGCGGTTTTTCTCCTGGGTGCGGTATTCCTGCGACTTGATCACGACGATGCCGTCGCGCGTGATGCGCTGGTCGGACAGCGCGAGAAGCCGCTCCTTGATGACAGGCGGCAACGACGACGCACGGATGTCGAAGCGCAGGTGGATCGCGCTCGACACCTTGTTCACGTTCTGCCCGCCGGCGCCTTGCGCGCGCACGGCCGTCCATTCGACCTCGGCCGGATCGAGCGTATAGCGGATCATCATCGCGACGCCTCCATGCGGCGCCGTGCAAGCGCCTCGTCGACGCGTGCCGCGAGCCCCGAATCGCGCTGCGTGCGCGTCGCGACCGCCTGCGCCAGCACGCGCCGCGGCCCGATCACCTGCACGCGCGTGCGGGCACGCGTGACGGCCGTATAGACGAGTTCGCGCGTGAGCACGCGGCCGAACGATGCCGGCAGCACGAGCGCGGCTTCGTCGAATTCCGAGCCCTGCGATTTGTGGACCGTCAGCGCGAACGCGGTTTCGTGCGGCGGCAGCGCGGCCGGCGACACCGCGCGCGCGGTGCCGTCCGCACGCCGGAACCACACGCGCAGCACGCCGTGCGCATCGGGCAGCGCAATGCCGATATCGCCGTTGAACAGCCCGAGCGCGTAGTCGTTGCGCGTCACCATGATCGGCCGTCCCGTGAACCAGTGCGCGCCGACCGCCAGCGGCACGCGCGCCACGTGGCGCACGTGCGCGGCCACGAGCGCATTGACGTGCTCCGCGCCGCGCAAGCCGCTGCGGGTCGCGCACAGGATCCGGAACCGGTTGAGCGCGTCGAACAGCGGCAGTGGATCGGGCACCGGCGCGGCCAGCGCGTCGCGCAACGCGTCGAGGTAAGCACCGAACCGCCGCGCAAGCCGCTCGAGCGTCGACGTCGCGAGCGACTCGCCCGCATCGTCATGGAACGACGCAGCCGCCGAATCGTCGGCGGGCAGCGCGTCGAGCGCGGCCTGCACGTCGCCGCTGCGGATCGCGAGCGACAGCCGCCCGATCGGCGAATCGAGACCGAAGCGGTAGTTGCGTTCGAGCCAGACCACGCAGTCGGCGAGCGGTGCCGGTGCGGGCGTGGGCGTGGCGGACGCGGCGGCGGGTTCGCCCGGCGGGTTCGACGTGACCGACGCAAGCGCCACGTCGCCTGCGTCGAACGGCGGCAGCTCGACGGCGTCGAGCCACGCCAGTTCGTCGACCTCGATCCATGCGGAGGCCTCGCCTGCGTCGCCGGCTTCACCGGTTTCGGCCGGCGCCGGCGCGACGTTGGACGACGAAACCTCGTCATCCTGCGGTTCGTCGTCGAAGAGCGATGCCTGTCTCGCATCGGCCTTCCGTCGCGACGCCGGCTTGCGTGTGGTGGTCGATGGCGGCGCCGGGGCGCGGGCCGCGGCGGAAACCGGATGCGCCGCGGGAACGGCTGCGACCACGGTCGCGGCCTCGTCCTGCACCGGCAACGCCGCGACGAATGCCGCCTCGTCGATGCCGAGCGCCTGCGCGATGCGCGTGCGCGCCGCGGCGGTAAACGCCGGTCGCGCGCTCAGCTCCGCGAATACGGCACCCGCCTCGACCGCGGCCAGTTGATCCTTGTCGCCGAGCAGCACGAGCCGCGCGCCCGGCGCGAGCGCATCGAGCAGATGCGCGGCGAGCGCGACGTCGATCATCGATGCCTCGTCGACGACGATCAGGTCGTACGGCAGCGGATTGTCGCGATGATGCCGGAAACCGGCCGCCCCGCCGCCGCCCAGCAGCCGGTGCAGCGTGTACGACGTATCGGGCAGGCGCGCCGCGAGTTCCGGCGGCAGGTCGCCGGCCCGCGCATGCAGTGCCTCCTGCATCCGCTGCGCGGCCTTGCCGGTCGGCGCGGCCAGCGCGACGCGCAGCCCCGGATGCGCATCGAGCAGACAGGCCAGCACGCCGACGACGGTCGTCGTCTTGCCCGTGCCCGGGCCACCGCTGACGATCGTCACGCGGCCGGTCAGCGCGACGATCGCCGCGACGCGCTGCCAGTCGACTTCGCCGTTCGCCGGCCCGAAGTAACGCGCGAGACTGTCGCGCAGCCGGTCGGGCGCAAGACCTTCGTCCGGCATGGTCGCACCGGCCTGCGCGACGAGCGCATCGGCGAGCCGCCGTTCGTAGTCGAAATAGCGCGACAGGTACAGGTGGTCGTGGCGGTCGACGATCAGCGGCCGCTCGTCGCCCCGCGCGAGCGTGCCGAACGCGACCACGCCGCTCGCGGCGAGCGCCGCGCGAACCTCGTCGAGCGGTGTTTCGTAGCGCTGCGCGAGCGCGCCGAGCGCGACGCACACGTGGCCGCCCGCCGTCGCACGACTCGTCGCGAACGCGGCGCGCGCCGCCCAGCGCGCGGCCGCGGCCGGCGCGCCGGCGCGGCGAGCGAGATCGCCGATCCGCCGCGCGAAACCTTCCGCGAGCGCGATACCGAAATCGGCGGGCTCGGGCAGCCGCGCGACGAGGCCGCCGGTGAATTCGAGCGTATCGTCCTGCGCGTTCATGCGCGGCCCCCTTCCATCATCCGGTCGAGTGCGTCGACAAGCGCGCGCGCGGGCCGCCGCGCATGTACGCCGGCCGGCTCGCCGCCGCTGCGCCAGCCGGGCCGTACACCCCGCACGAACAGGTACAGGTAGCCCGCGACGTGCGTGTCGTAGTCGTAATCGGGCAACCGCCCGCGCAGGTAGCGATGCAGCGCGACCGTATAGAGCAGCGCCTGCAGGTGATACGCGTGGTCGGCCATCGCGACGTCGAGCGCGCGCGGGCCATAGGCGTCCGGCGTCGTGCCGAGATGGTTCGACTTCCAGTCGACGATCCAGAAGCGGCCGTCGTGTTCGACGATCATGTCGATGAAACCCTTGATGAAACCGGCGAGCATGCCCGCCTCCAGTGCAACGTCCGGGTAGCCGTGCGCGACCAGCAGGCGGCGTAGCGCCATCAGGTCGAGCGACGGCGCCGGGAACAGGAACCCCATTTCGTCGAGCCGCTTCGCGGGATCGAGATCGACGAGCCGCATGCCCGGCACGAGCTCGGTGTGCACGACGTCATCGACCAGTTGCACCATCATCGCCGGCAGACGTGTCGCGAGTTCGGGCCCGGCCTCGACCGGCCGGTCGTGCAGCGCACCGAGCGCGGCCTTCGGCCACGACTCGGGCTCCGCGAACCGGCTGAGCTCGAACAGGCGGTGCAGGCACTCGCCGGCCGCCGCGCCGCGCGGGAACACGAGGATGTCGTCGTCCGGCGGTTCGGGCGCAACCGTATCGGCCAACAGCCACTCGGCATCCGGCGCGACCGCGGCGAGCGCATCGTGGTCGGGCCGCAGTTCGTCATCCGGCACGGCCGCGACGCCCGCCTCCTCGCGCGCCATCGACGCGGTCAGCGAACTGAAGCTGGCCATCCGCCAGGCATCGCGCAGCACGCGCGTCGCATGGCGCGCCGCGAGCGTCTGCGACGCGTCGTGCCCGGCCGCCAGACGCTCGGGGCGCGCAGGCGCCGGCAGCGGCGCGACGCTCACGGGGCCGCCCGCGAGCGCGTGCCACGCCGTATCGAGCGCGGCTTCGTCGGGCGGCTCGTCGAGCCATGCATCGAACGACTGGCCGGCGCCGGCGACGAGCCAGTTCAGCACGCTGCGTCGCGCCTCGCGCGTCGAGCGCGACGACAGGTACGGCCCGGCGACGACGTAGCAGCGATAGACCGCACGCGTGAGCGCCACGTAGACGAGCCGCGCGCGCTCCGCGGCCTGCTCGCGCAGCGCTTGCTGCGCCGCATGCGCGGCCGCCTCGTCGTCGCACCCGTAATGCAGCACCGCGTCGCCCGCATCGTCGTGGTATTCGCGCGCATCGGGCAACGCGGACGCGGGCGGCTCGCGCAACCCGCCGTCGTTCAGGAACGGACAGAACACGATCGCGTATTCGAGGCCTTTCGACTTGTGCACGGTGACGATCTGCACGAGGTTGCGATCGGATTCGAGCCGCAACTGCGCTTCCTCGCCGCCGCCGTCGAGCCGTTGCGCGGCTAGCCAGCGCAGCGTCGGCGCGATGCCCGGCTGCGCGGACGCGCGTGCCTGCGTCAGTTCGGCCAGATGGTTGATGTCGGTCACGCGACGCTCGCCGTCCGCGCCGGCCATCAGCCGCTCGGCGATCCGCAATTCGCGCGTGAACGTGCGCCACATCACCGCGAAACCGCGTTCGCGCCACAGCAGCCGGTACCGCGAGAAGCGCTCGACCCAGCTCATCGCGTCGGCGCTGTCAGCCGCGGACGCTTCGTGTGATGCATCACCGTCGCCCTGCTCCATCCGCCACAGTGCGCCGGCATCGAGGCCGAACCAGTCGGCTGCGAGCGCCGCGCGCAGCCGACGCAGGTCGCCCGGCGCATCGATCGCCGCCAGCACGCGTTCAAGCTGCTCCGCGTCGCCGGTCGAGAACACCGAGGCCTGCGCCAGTTCCACGCTGCCGATGCCCCACGTGGCCAGCACGCGCTTCACGAGACTGCCCTGCCGGTGCGTCTGCACGAGCACTGCGATATCGCCCGGCGACAGCGGCGACTCGCCGAGCCGAACGCGCCCTTCGCGCGCGCCCCGCATCAGCCGGGCAATCTCGGCGGCACAGGCCTGCGCGGCCCGTGCCTGCGCATCGCGCTTGAGCAACGTGCCTTCACCGCCAGGCAACGCCCACACCCGGAAGTCGCCTGCCGGGCCCGGATCGGTGTCGTCGACGAACGGCGCGCGCACGCGCGTGCCGGCACGCACCGCGTAATAGTCGAGCCCGTCGAGCACGAACGCGCGCGGATTCGACATGAAGAAGCGGTTGCACGCATCGACGATCGCGGGCGTCGAGCGCTGGTTGACCGCGAGCGTGTAGCACGCGCTCGCCCGCGCGCGCGCCGCCAGATAGGTATGCAGATCGGCCGCGCGGAAGCTGTAGATCGCCTGCTTCGGATCGCCGACGAGGAATAGCGGGCCGCCCGGCGCGAAGATCCGGTCGAAGATCGCGAACTGCAGCGGGTCGGTATCCTGGAACTCGTCGATCAGCGCGGCCGGATAGCGCGCGCGCAGCGTCTCGGCGAGCCACGGATGCGCATGCAGCGCGTGGTACAGGTTCGCCAGCAGATCGTCGAACGACACGATGCGCCGCGTGCGCTTGCGCTCGGCCAGCTCGCCCGGCGCCATGTCGAGCCATTCGGCGATCAGCGCGAGCCAGCGCGCGCGCTGTGCGGCTTCAGCCGCCGCCACGGCCGCCTCGAGCGCGTCCGCCACGTCGAAGAACGCGTGTTCGGGCGTCGCGCCGCCTTTTTTCGTCGCCTTCACGAGCGCGGTGCGGGTGAGCTTCAGCGCGGCCTTCGGCAGCGCAGCCGTCGCGTCGCCCTGCGCGAAATGCGCGGCCCATGCGGCGAGCGCATCGGCAACCGCTTCGGGTTTGTGCGACCGCTGGTTGAGCGCGGGCTGCGCGGTGCGCAGCAACGCATCGATCGCTTCGCGCTCGGCCGCCCACATCCGCCCGGCCTCCGCGAAGCATTCGGCCGCGGCGGCCTCGGCCGATTCGTCGGGCTCGGTCACGCCGTCCCAACGCAGCGCGGCGAGCGGCTTCTTCAGCCGGCGCGCGAGCTGCGCGTCGAGCGCGGCCGGCCCGGCGCCCGATTCGACGAGCCAGGTCGCGAAACCCGGCCAGCGTGCGGCCGCCGGTTCGACGCGCGTGCGCCAGAAATCCGCCGCAAGTTCGAAGCGCAGCGACGCATCGTCGGCCTCCATGTCGAACGCGAACGGCATCGCGGCCGCGAACGGCGCTTCCTGCAGCGCGCGCTGGCAGAACGCGTGGATCGTATGGATGGCCGCCTGGTCGAACGCGCGCAGCGCACGCCGGATCCGTTTCGCGGCCGTTTCGGGATCGAGCTCGCCACCTTCGCCGAGCGTCGTCTCGAGCAGGCGCTCGATGAACGGATCGCCGCCGTCGTCCCCCGTGTCGAGCGCATGCGCAAGCTGCGCGAGCCGGCCGCGAATCCGCTCGTGCAGCTCCGCGGTCGCCGCTTTCGTGAAGGTCACGACGAGGATTTCGTCCGCACCGAGATCCTTTTCCAGCAGCAGGCGCACATAGAGCGCGCAGATGTTCCAGGTCTTGCCGGTGCCGGCCGATGCCTCGATCTGGTTGACGCCATCGAGCGGACACGCGAACACGTCGAGTTCGAGCGCCTGCTGCGGCTGCGACACGGCGCTCATGCGACCTCCTTCAGATGCTCGACGAGCGGATCGAACACGAGCCGCGCGAGCGTGGCGAACGGCTCGTCGAGCGACGCATGCGCGCCGCGCCATGCGATCGCGATGGCCGGATCGTCGGCTTCGCTCACGACCCGTTCGTTGATCCAGACACTCGCGGCCTTGGCCTCGCCGTCGGACACCCGCGCCCATGCGCTGCGCGGGAAAAACCGCAGCGGCATGCGCCGCCCCGCGCGAAACAGCGCGGCAAGCGGTGCGAGCTGCTCGAGCGGCGCGGCGACAGGCGTCAGCTCGAACGCGCCGCCGCTGCCGAACCACAGCGTGCGGCGCGGGCCGCCAGGCTCGATCGCGCAGTAGACGAGATGCGCAAGCCACGCGGACAGGTAATCGCGCGCACTCGGCCTCGCATAACGGTAGATGATCTGCCCGGCCTGCGTCAGCCGGTTCAGCGTGCCGTGCAGTTCAAGCGGCGCGCTCACCGCGTCGCCCGACAGCAGCGCGTCGTGCGCGCCGAACAGCGCCTGCTCGGTATCGGGCCACGCGGGCACGACGGTGAGCGAGAACGACCGCCGCTCCATCCCGTCGGCCAGCGCTCGACGCACGTTCGACGCCAGCTGCGTCATCGAGCCGAGCGCCTGGTCGCGCCACACGGCGCCCGTCGCGCCGCCCGGCAGTTCGGGGCTCGCGTCCGCGATGCGCAGCGCATGATCGTGCACGCCGCCCTCGTCCGATTCGATCAGCAGCGGCAGCACGCGCTCGGCGAGCGCATCGCTGCCGGCGAAGTCGAGCGCGAACGGTTCCGTATCGAGCAGTTCGGCCTGCGCGTCGGCAAGCACGATGCCGAGCCGGCCGCGCAGCAACGCGCGCGCCGGATGGCGCCAGAAGCGTTCGAATTCGCTGAATGCGACAGGCTCGACCGGTTCGGCCGGCAGCGGCTGCGCGAAGAACGGCAATTCGCGCGGGCCGTCGCGCGACGCTTCGGCGGCGAGCAGCGACGCGAGCGTCGCCCGCTCGGCGTCATAAGACACGAGCGCGCTGCCGGGCTGGAAATACACGGCCGCGAACGGTTGCAGCGGATGCTCGACGATGAACGCGCGCCGCGCGGCATCGACCGCGTCCGGCGCGGCGTCGGGGCCTGCCGTGACGAGCGCGAGATGGTCGAGCAATTCGTCGACGAGTGCCGCGGGCGGCAACGGCGCGTTGTCGCGAATGCTGCGGCCCGTGTACGCAATCAGCAACCGGTCGCGTGCGGCGAGCAGCAGGTCGAGAAACAGGTTGCGCTCGTCGTCGCGGCGCTGGCGATCGCCGAGCTTCGGCAACACGGCCATCAGGTCGAATTCGTCCGCGCGCGCGAGGCTCGGCAGCACGCCATCGTCCATCCCGAGCAGGCAGACGACGCGATACGGCAGCCCGCGCAGGCTCGTCAGCGACGAGAACGTGACACCGCCCCACGGCACCCCGCCGCGCGCCGGATCGTCGAGCGCGGCGGCCAGCCCGGCCCGGACGACGGCCGCCGGCAGCGCTTCGTCGGGCGCCCCCTCCGTCATCGCGGCCAGCATCGCGTCGAGCGCGTCGCGCACGCCCGCGAGCGCATCCGCATACGCGGCGCCCGAATCGAAGAAACGCGCGAGCGTGTCGGCGAACAGTTCGCTCCAGCCGTGCGGCGTATGCGATTCGGCCAGCCGCCGCGCGAAGCCGTCGAGGTCGTCGGTGAAGCGAGCAAGCCGGCCGAGCAGTTCGGCCTCGCTGCCGGTGGCCGCTTCGATCGGCAGCCACGCGCCGACCGGAGCCGCGCCTTCCGGCATCGCATAACCGAGAAAGAGCCGCGCGAGCGCATCGGAGAACGTATGACGCGGCGACGGCACGGCCGCATCGTCGCTCGCGAGCGGCGACAGCCCGCGCCGCGCGCCGGCGGCCGCGAGCCAGGTCTGCACCGTCTCGAGCGCCGTCGCGTCGATGCCGTAGCGTGCCGACACCGCGTCGACACGCAGCCATTCGACCAGCTCGGGCGCACCGACCTGCCGCTCCGGCAACGCGAGCCAGTCGAGCAGCACGCGCGCGACCGGGTTCGCCTGCGAAGGCGGCAGGCCGGTGATCCGGTAAGGCACGCGTGCACCGCCACTGCCGGCCGTGCCGAACACGGCATCGATCAACGGCCCGGCCGCCGCGAGATCGGCGACCGCGACGAGCACGTCGGACGGCTGCAGGCTCGCGTCGGCGTCGAACCACGCGAGCAGCCGGTCGTGCAGCACCTCGAGCTGGCGCGCGAGGCTGTGGCACACGTGCACCTCGATGCCGCGCTCGGCCGGGGCATCGCCGGCTTCGGCCTCGGGCCGCAGTTCGAGGATCGCGTTCTGCACACGCGCGAGCCACGTCGGCGCGGGATTCTCGATGAAACGCGACGCGTCGCCCGACGCGGCGCTTTCAGTCAGTTCGTGCAGCATGTGCAGCTGCGCCTGGGTCTGCCTGCCCCATTCGGCGAGCAGCGGATGGCCGACCTCCTGGTAGTCGAGGCGCCCGGCCGCGTCGAGCGCCTCGGCATGCGCGGCGGTCACGATGTCGAACCAGAATTCGCGGCACGGGTTCAGCGCATAGACGCGCACGTCGATCCAGCGCGACAGCTCGCGCAGCAATGCGACGTGCAGCGGCGGCATCGTCGGCAGCGCGAACACGCTGACCGATTCCGGCCAATGCGTGCGTGCGCGCGCGACGGTTTCAGGATCGAGATGGCGCGCCTCGACGAGGAAGCGGTGCGCCGGCGGCGTGCCGCTGTCGCTCAGCTCGGCGAGCAGCGCGCGCCACAGCGCGGCCTGCCAGCGCTCGTCGTCGCGCGCGGCGTCGCTGATCCCGCGCGGCGCGGCGTCGCCCGCGAGCACGGACTCGCCGGCCTGCCACGCGGCGAGCCACTCGGGACGATAGGTCAGGTAATGGTCGAGCACGGCCGCGACGCGGTGGGCAAGCTCGTAGCGCATCGCATCGTCGGACGCGGACAGATACGCGGCCAGCCGCGGCGACGCGAGCCACGGCGCACCGTCGGATGCCTGCGCGAACAGCCGGTAGCAGCGCCACACGAGGCGGTCGGGTGCGAACGGCGAACGCGCGGGCACCGTCAGCACGCGGCCGATCTGCGCCCACAGCCACTGCGCGAGATACGTGAACTCGACGTTCGCGCATACGCCGTTGCGCGCGGCGATGTCGAGCTCGAGGCGACGGCGCAGCGCCGCGCTCGGCACGATGACCTGTTGCGGCGCCCACGGGCCGTTGCGGGCCGGGAACGCGGCCAGATCCTCGAGCAGCGCGTCGGCCAGCGTTTCGTGACGGTTCGAATAGAAGAGATGGAGCATGAAGCAGGCGTCGGAACCTCGCGCGGGCAGGGCCGGGCGAACAGGATCACCAAGGATAGCAAATGGACCGCCTCCGCGAACCTCGGCCGGAAAGCCAGGTTTTGCGGACCGCGAAATACGATAGACTCGTCGCCAGTCAATACGCCGCCCCGGGCGTCTTCGTCTGCCATTCAGTCCATCGATGCGCTATTCGGTCGAAATCAGAAAGTTTTTCTACAGCCAGTACTTTTTCGGCGGCCTGCGGATCGCGGTCGGCGTCTCGCTGCCGGCCGTGCTGTGCCTGATCGTGTTTCACAACCGCGAGCTCGGCTTCACGATCTCGACCGGCGCGCTCGGCGCCTGCGTCGTCGACATGCCGGGCCCGCTCAAGTACAAGCACAACGAAATGCTCGCGTGCAGCGTGATCGGCTTTCTGGCCGCGCTCGCGACCGGCCTTGCCACACCGAACATCTTCGTGCTGTGGCTCACCATCGTGCCGCTCACCTTCGTGCTGTCGCTGATCGTCGTCTACGGCAACCGCTGGCCGCAGATCAGCTTCGCGACGCTGTTCATGATGGTGATGACGCTCGAGGAGAAGTTCACGCCGCTGCAGGCGTTCATCAACGCCGGCTGGATTCTCGCGGGCGGCCTCTGGTACACGTACTGGGCCACGCTCGTGTCGCGATGGCAGGCGCGCCGGATCGAGCAGCAGGCGCTGGCCGAGAGCCTGTTCGCCTGCGCCGACTACCTGCTCGCGCGCGCGCAGTTCTACGACCTCGATGCCGATCTCGACGAGTGCTACCGCAATCTCGTCGCCAAGCAGATCACGGCGGTCGAAACCCAGGAAACCGCGCGCGACATCGTGCTGCGCAACCTGCCGAAGCTGCGCCGCGGCAAGCTCGATCCCGGCCGCACGACGATGTACAACCTGTTCATCAACAGCGTCGACCTGCACGAGCTGTTCGTCGGCGCGCACACCGATTACCCGCTGGTGCGCAACACGTTCGGCGGCTCGGACCTGATCATCTTCTATCGCGACCTGATCGGCAAGGCGGCCGCCGATCTCGAGGAGATCGGCCTCGCGGTGCTCGAAAACCGCGCCCCGCATTCGCGGATCAGCGTGAAGGCCGAGCTGCGCGCGATCGAGTACGAGATCGAGCTGATGCGCAAGAAGAACTTCCCGGCCACCAACGCGGAGGCGTATGCGGCCGTGCTCGCCACGTTCCGGCGCATCTGGAGCGCGACGCGCCTGATCGACCGGATGCGCCGCAACCTGTCGGGCCACGCCGATCCGCAGCAAACCGAACTGAAGATCGACAAGGCGCTCACGCGCTTCCTGCAGCGCCGCCGGATGTCGCCGCTCCTGATCTTCTCGAACCTGAACATGCGTTCCCCGAGCTTCCGCCACGCGCTGCGCGTGACGATCGCGGTGGCGGTCGGGTTCTGGCTCGGCCGGCTGCTGCCGCTCACGAACGCGTACTGGATCGTGATGACGACCATCATCATCCTGAAACCCGGCTACTCGCTCACCAAGCAGCGCAACGCGCAGCGGATCATCGGCACGCTGATCGGCTGCGCAGCGAGCATCGCGCTGATCTACACGGTGAAGGAGCCGCACCTGCTGATCGCGATCATGTTCGGGTCGATGGTGATGAGCTACAGCCTGCTGCTGTTCAACTACGCGGCGAGCGTCGTGTTCACGTCGTCGTACGTGCTGCTGATGTTCCACCTGCTCGCGCCGGGCAGCATGCGGATCATCGGCGAGCGCGCGATCGACACCGTGGTCGGCTGCATGATCGCGATCGCCGCGAGCCGGCTGTTCCCGTACTGGGAATACCGTCTGATGGGCAAGCAGGTGGCCGACATGCTCACCGCGACCCGCAAGTATTTCGAGGCCGTGTGGCGGGCCGGGCGCGGCGTGTCGCCGCCGCCCGTGCCGGCCGCCGACGGCGCGGCCGTCGTGCCGGTCGTCGCCGCGGCCATCGAGGCGCCGGCCACGACCCTCGACGACGACTACCGCTACCGCCTCGCGCGCAAGGACGTGCACATCGCGTTCGCGAATCTCGGGCAGGCGTTCCAGCGGATGATGATCGAGCCGAAGGCGCACCAGCGCTTCGTGCCGGAACTGAACGACCTGCTCGTGCAGACCCACGTGCTCGGCGCGCAGATCACGGCGGCCGCGCCGCTGATCCGCACGGCCTGCGCAGCCGACGGCAACATCCTTCACGACGATGCGCTGCACCGCGGCCTCGCCGCCGTGCTCGACAATCTCGAGAAGGCCGAGGCCGGCGAGCCGCCGCCCGCCGATCAGCTCGACGCGTCGAAGCAGATCACGCGCGACCTCGACGCGATGGTCGTGTCCGCGGAGAAATCCGATGCGGTGGGTGCCGAGCTCACGCACGACCTGAAGGTACTCGCACATCAGTGCAAGCAGATGCTCGCGTCGTCGCTGCTGATCCGCAAGGATGCGAGCGTGATCCGCCTGCCCGCCTGACCGCGGCTTTACCCCGCCGGTGGCCGGCCCGCGCATGCCGCGGATCGGCCAGCGGCGCTCCCCGATTCAGCGATCCCCGAAGCATGACCCGAGCGTTCCAGGCGGCCCGCGCCTCCCATGCGCGACCGCCTTGCCCCCTGTTGCGCCCGTCGCGCCAGTCAGGGAATACCCGATTCCGGTCATCCGGCCCGGCTTGTTATCATTCGTTCACATTCAAGTTGTATAGACAACTTGACGCAATCGGACCGGCCCCGCTCGCCCGGTCCGTCGCATAACGATATCGGAGACACGATGAAAAACTTGCAGCGCCACCTGAGCGCGCGGCACATCCGCTTTCTCGCGCTGGGTTCGGCGATCGGCACGGGCCTGTTCTACGGTTCGGCGTCCGCGATCCAGCTCGCGGGCCCGGCCGTGATCCTGGCGTACATCCTGGGCGGCGCGGCCGTCTACATGGTGATGCGCGCGCTCGGCGAGATGGCCGTGCGCGAACCCGTCGCCGGCTCGTTCGGCCACTATGCGACCGAGAACCTCGGCCCGTTTGCCGGCTTCGTCACCGGCTGGACCTACACGCTCGAAATGGTGATCGTCGCGATCGCCGACATCACGGCGTTCGGCATCTACATGGGCTTCTGGTTTCCGGATGTCCCGCAATGGATCTGGGTGCTCGGCGTCGTCGCGATCATCTGCGGGCTGAACCTGTGCCACGTGAAGGTGTTCGGCGAACTCGAGTTCTGGCTGTCGATCATCAAGGTCGGCGCGATCGTCGCGATGATCGGCGGCGGCGTGGCGATCCTGCTGACCGGCATGCACTTCGGCCATTCGGCCGACGTGCCGACGTTCGCGAACCTGTGGAACCATGGCGGCTTCCTGCCGAACGGCGTCGGCGGGTTGATCGCGTCGCTGTCGGTCGTGATCTTCGCGTACGGCGGGATCGAGGTGATCGGGATGAGCGCCGGCGAAGCCAAGGATCCGGAGCGCGTGATTCCGCGCGCGATCAACGCGGTGCCCGCGCGCATCCTGCTGTTCTACGTGCTGACGATGGTCGTGCTGATGTCGATCAGCCCGTGGACGGGTGTCGGCAGCGACGGCAGCCCGTTCGTGCAGATCTTCTCCGCGCTCGGCGTGAAGTCCGCCGCGACGATCCTCAACCTGGTCGTGATCAGCGCGGCGATCTCCGCGATCAACAGCGACATCTTCGGCGCGGGCCGGATGATGTTCGGGATGGCGCGCCAGGGCCAGGCACCGCGCGTGCTGATGACGACCTCGCGGCACGGCGTGCCGTGGGTCACGGTGCTCGTGATGGCGGTCGCGCTGCTCGCCGGCGTGCTGCTCAACTACCTGATGCCGAAGGACGTGTTCCTGATGGTCGCGGCAATCGCGACGTTCGCGACCGTGTGGGTCTGGCTGATGATCCTGCTGTCGCAGGTCGCGATGCGCCGCCGGCTGTCGAGCGCCGAAGTCGCGGCGCTGAAGTTCAAGGTGCCGTTGTGGCCGGTCGCGCCGGCGCTGACGATCGCGTTCATGGGCTTCGTGATCGTGATGCTCGGCTGGTTCGAGGACACGCGTGTCGCGCTGTATGTCGGCGCGGCGTGGCTCGCGCTGCTCGCGGCCGTGTTCTACGCACGGA
Organism: Burkholderia sp. LS-044; assembly: GCF_004803625.1. NCBI lineage: Bacteria > Pseudomonadati > Pseudomonadota > Betaproteobacteria > Burkholderiales > Burkholderiaceae > Burkholderia > Burkholderia sp. LS-044. The sequence continues at coordinate 379,572 of NZ_SSWO01000004.1, read as the reverse complement.
TCCGCCCGAAATTCGCACCTGCGTCACGTTGACGCACGGCTGACCTGCGTACGCGGCGCGCCGGTTCCGGCGCCCGCTTCGTTCCCGGCTCCGCGCGGCATCCGCCGCGCCAACAGCCGGGCACTCGTCCCCTTCACCTCGACGCCACGTGCGCGGCCCGCCGGGCCGCGCATCGGCACGTCAGTGCGACGCGGCGCTCGCGGCCTCGGCCGGATGGGCTTCGTCGTACGCGTGCTTCTGCGAAATCGCGTTGTACAGGATCGTCCCGATCACGAGCAGCACGGCCACGACGATCAGGATGCTCACGTTGCGGACTGGGTTCTTCTTGCGCTGATCGTTCATGGTCGGGGCGACTCCGTCAAATTCATCGAAGCGGGCATTCTACGCGCTTGCGCCCGTCCCGCGACGCCCCGTTTCCGCTCCCCTTTCCCGTCCTCCGCCTGCCCGTCGTTATCTTTCATTTGATAACGGTTCCCATTTCGATCTAGAATCCCGAGTCTTTCATTTTGTAATATTCCGGGTCGATCGAGCGGCAGGCGCGCCCCGGAACGCTCCCTTCGTCCACCTGCCCCTCCGGAGTCTTCATGTCGAATCCGCGCACCCGCCTGCTGCCGCTCGCCGGCGCCCTCGCCCTTGCCGCCGCTGCCTTCGCGCCGCCGGCACACGCGGCCGAGGAAGTCAGCCTGTACACCACTCGCGAACCGAAGCTGATCCAGCCGCTCATCGAAGCGTTCACGAAGCAGAGCGGCGTCAAGGTCAATACGGTGTTCGTGAAGGACGGCCTGCTCGAGCGCGTGAAGGCGGAAGGCGCGCAGTCGCCGGCCGACGTGCTGATGACGGTCGACGTCGGCAACCTGCTCGATCTCGTCGACGGCGGGCTCACGCAGCCGGTGCGCTCGAAGACGCTCGACGAGGCGATTCCCGCGAACCTGCGCGGCACGAACGGCGACTGGTACGCGCTGTCGCTGCGCGATCGCGTGCTGTACGTCGAGAAGGACCTGAAGGTCGATGCGTTCCGCTACGAGGATCTCGCCGATCCGAAATGGAAGGGCAAGGTCTGCATCCGCTCGGGCCAGCATCCGTACAACACGGCGCTCGTCGCGGCGATGATCGCGCACGACGGCGAAGCCGCGACCGAGAAGTGGCTGCGCGGCGTGAAGGCGAACCTCGCGCGCAAGGCGACGGGCGGCGACCGCGACGTCGCACGCGACATCCTCGGCGGCATCTGCGACGTCGGCCTCGCGAATGCTTACTACGTCGGCCACATGAAGAATGCGGAGCCCGGCAGCGACGCACGCAAGTGGGGCGATGCGATCAAGGTCGTGCGGCCGACGTTCGCGAACGCGAAGAGCGGCGGCACGCACGTCAACATCAGCGGCGCGACGGTCGCGAAGCACGCGCCGCACAAGGCCAACGCGGTGAAGCTGCTCGAATACCTCGTGTCGCCGGAAGCGCAGGCGCTGTATGCGCAGGCGAACTACGAATACCCGGTGCGCGCGAACGTGAAACTCGATCCGGTGATCGCCGGCTTCGGCACGCTGAAGATCGACCCGCTGCCGCTGGCGGACATCGCGAAGCATCGCAAGCAGGCGAGCCAGCTCGTCGACAAGGTCGGTTTTGACAACTGACGCAACCACCGCCGGCGCGCGCCGCGTGGCGTGCCGGCCGCGCCTGCTGCCGCGCGCGGGCAGCCTGTGGCTGCTCGCGGCGCTGGCGATCGCCGCGGCGGTCGCGGCGCCGCTCGCGGTGCTCGTGGCCGCCGCGTTCGACGCCGATCTCGCGCACTGGCGGCATCTCGCCGAATTCGTGCTGCCGCAGGCGCTCGTCAATACGCTGCTGCTGCTCGCGGGCGTCGGCACGATCGTGTCGATCGTCGGCACCGGCTGCGCGTGGCTCGTCACCGCATACGACTTTCCCGGCCGCCGCGTGCTCACATGGGCACTGCTGCTGCCGCTCGCGGTGCCCACCTACATCGTCGCGTTCGCGTATCTCGACCTGCTGCACCCGATCGGCCCCGTACAGGGCGCGGTCCGCTGGCTGCTCGGCTTCGACAGCCCGCGCCAGTTCCGCCTGCCCGACCTGCGCTCGCTGCCCGGCGCGATCTTCGTACTCGGCTTCGTGCTGTATCCCTATGTTTACCTGAGCACGCGCGCGATGTTCGTCACGCAGTCCGCGAGCCTGCTCGAAGCCGCGCGCACGCTCGGCGCGGGACGCATCGCCACGTTCTGGCGCGTCGTCGTGCCGCTCGCGCGGCCCGCGATCGCGGTCGGCGTGAGCCTCGCGCTGCTCGAAACGCTGAACGATATCGGCGCATCGGAATTCCTCGGCGTGCAGACGCTGACGGTATCCGTCTACACGACATGGATCACGCGGTCCGATCTTGCCGGCGCCGCACAGATCGCGCTCGCGATGCTCGCGATCGTCGTGGGCATGATCGTGCTCGAACGCTACGGGCGCCGCCGCCAGCGCTATGCGCATGGCCGGCGCATGCGGCCGATCGCGCCGCGCCGCCTGACGGGCACGGCCGCATGGGGCGCCGCCGTGCTCGGCTGGCTGCCCGTGCTGCTCGGCTTCGGCGCGCCGGCCGCGTATCTCGCGGTCGAGACGGCCAAGCGGCTGCATCTCGTCGGCGGCGTGTCCGCGCAACTGATGACGGGGCTCGCGAACACGCTGACGATCGCCACCGCCGCCACCGTCGCGACACTCGCGTGCGGGCTCGTCGTCGCATGGGCCGCGCGCGCGCAACGCGACAGCGCAGGCGCGGGCCCGGCCCGCGTGTGCGCGAGAATCGCGAGCCTCGGTTATGCGGTGCCCGGCACCGTGCTCGCGATCGGCCTGCTGATCGCGTTCGCAGCGGCCGACCGGCTGTTCGGCGCGGCACTCGGCCGCGACGGGCTGCTGCTGATGGGCTCGGCGGCCGCGCTCGTGATCGCCTACACGGTGCGTTTTCTCGCGATCCCGGCCGGCAGCATCGAGGCCGGCCTCGCGCGCATCCCGCCATCGCTGGAACAGGCGGCGCGCTCGCTCGGCGAAACGGCCGGCGGCACGCTGCGCCGCGTGCACCTGCCGCTGCTGCGGCCCGCGCTCACCACGAGCGCACTGCTGGTGTTCGTCGACGCCATGAAGGAATTGCCGGCGACGCTGCTGCTGCGTCCGCTGAACTTCGACACGCTCGCCACCTGGCTGTATGCGGAAGCGGCGCGCGGCACCTACGAGGAAGGCGCGGTCGCCGCCCTCGCGATCGTGCTGGCCGGGCTCGTGCCCGTGATCCTGCTCGCCCGCACCCGCCACAAGATCGGAGCCTGACACCGTGAACCTGCTCGAACTCGATGACCTCTGCCTCGCCTACGACACGCCGCACGGCCGCCGCACGGTGGTCGACGGCCTGAGCCTCGCGCTGCCGCGCGGCGACATCGGCTGCCTGCTCGGTGCGTCGGGCTGCGGCAAGACCACCGTGCTGCGCGCGATCGCCGGCTTCGAACCGGTGCGCATGGGGCGCATCGTGCTGGACGGCGCGCCCGTCGCGGCGCCGTCGCTCGACGTGCCGCCCGAGCGGCGCCGCATCGGCATGATGTTCCAAGATTACGCGCTGTTTCCGCACCTCAGCGCGGCCGACAACGTCGCGTTCGGTTTGCGGCGCATGCCGAAGACCGAACGGCGCATGCGTGTCGCGGAAATGCTCGATCTCGTCGGCCTCGCCGATTCCGGCAGCGCCTATCCGCACGAGTTGTCGGGCGGCCAGCAGCAACGCGTCGCACTCGCCCGTGCACTCGCGCCGTCACCGGAACTGCTGCTGCTCGACGAGCCGTTCTCGAATCTCGACGTCGATACGCGCGAGCGGCTCGCGTTCGAGCTGCGCGACATCCTGAAACGCACGGGCCACACCGCGATCCTCGTCACGCACAACCAGGCGGAAGCCTTCGCGATCGCCGACCGGATCGGCGTGATGAAGGATGGCCGGCTCGCGCAATGGGATACGCCGTACGCACTGCATCACCATCCGGCCAGCCCGTTCGTCGCGGATTTCGTGCGCCGCGACGCACTGGCCGACGAGCGCGCACGCGCACTGGCGCGCGGCCGCTGAACCCGCGGGCGCGCTGCACGCCCGCGCCGTTTCATTGCCGCGCTACGCCGGCTCGGCAAGGTCGCGCACGGGCAGCGCGGTCGAATACTTGATCTGCTCCATCGCGAACGACGAGCTGACGTCGAACAGCGGCACCGTACGAATCAGCTGCTTGTAGACGCGGTCGTAATCGTCGATGCCGGCCACCACGACGCGCAACAGATAGTCGGTCTCGCCGCTCATCCGGTACACTTCGACCACTTCCGGCATGTCGCGCACGGCCTGCGTGAACCGCTGCGCCCATTCCTCGGTGTGCTGGTTCGTCCGGATCGCGACGAACACGGTCGTGCCGACCCCAAGCTTGCGCGGATCGCACAGCGCGACCTGCGCGCGAATCGCGCCGGTTTCCTTGAGCCGCTGCACGCGCTTCCAGCACGGCGTCTGCGACAGGTTCACGCGCTGTGCCAGTTCCGCGATCGGCAGCGTGGCATCCGCCTGCAACAGCTCCAGCAGCTTGCGATCGATGGCGTCCATTTCTCCAGTCCCTCGTAGATAGAAATTTATTCTATTCATCCTGCACAACGGGGAACAATATGAAAACCGCCTCGCCGCGTCGACCGGTATAAATACCGATCCGGTACACGCGCGGGACGGGTGAGTCCGCCGGCACGCGGCACGCTCCAGACGAAACAGGCGATCCCGCCCGTCAAGGTGGAATCGCCTGGCGTTCCTGCACGTCGCGGCCGGCCCGATGCTCACGCGCCGGCCGGCGCGCCGCTCAATACGCAACCGTCGCGATCTCGCGCACGAAGCTGCCTTGCTCGAGCGCATCGACGAACGCGACCGCGTAGTCTTCCGTCGAGATCCTGCTGTTGCCCTGCGCATCCACGATCAGCTTGCCGACGCCCGTGCGGAACGTGCCCGTGCGCTCGCCCGGGGCGATCATCGCGGCCGGCGCGAAGAACGTCCAGTCGAGATCGTCGACCGTCTTCAGGTAGCCGAGCGCATCGCGGTGCGCGAGCGCCTGCGCCTTGTACGCTTCAGGAAAGCCTTCGCTGTCGACCAGTTGCTTGCCCGGCGCGATTTCGAGCGAACCCGCGCCGCCCACCACCACGAGCCGCTTCAGGCCCGCCTGGCGGGTGCCGGCGACCAGCGCTTTCGCGGCCGCGACGACCTTCGCCGCATCGTCCTGCTTCGGGCCGTATGCGCTCGCGACGACGTCATGACCCGGCAGCGCAGCCGCGATGCTGGCCGAGTCGAACAGGTCGGCCGCCTTCGCGGTGATGCCGTCGCCGGCCGCGCCGGGATGGCGCGACAGCGCGGTCACGCGATGGCCGCGTCGCACGGCTTCCGCGGCAATGCGCGAGCCGATCGTGCCGGTGGCGCCGAACAGCGCGATATTCAGGGTACGTTGCGTCATGTCGATTCTCCAGTAAGCAAAATATGTAACAAAGTCAATTACAGATAAGACCGAAAAAAACGGGGCAAAGCCCCCGTTGCGCCGGTCGCCGCGCAAACGCGCCGTCCAGCTTCCTGCCCTGCCGCCGGTTACCCGCCGGCGCGCGCCTCATGTTGCGTGCGCTGCTCCAGATCCAGCACGTCGGCCGTGACGTCGGCCAGCGTGCGCGTAGCAAGCGAGGCTTCCATCGCGCGCTGCGCGTCGCCGATGTAGTCGGTCAGCGCGCCCTGGATGTGCCGCCCGACGAGACACGCGGGATTCGGCGCCTCGCGGTGCAGCGCGAACAGTTGCGCATCGTCGACCGCCCGATATACGTCGAGCAGCGTGATCGCGCCGGGCTCGCGCGCCAGCAGCGCACCGCCGCCCGCGCCCAGCTGCGACGTGGTCAGCCCGGCGGCCGCCAGCATCGACAGCAAGCGGCGGATCAGCGCCGGATTCGTGTTCACGCTGCCCGCGATGATGTCGGACGACAGCGGCACGCCTTCCTGCATCGACAGCAAGGCAAGCACGTGGACGGCAAAAGCGAACCGGCTGCTGGTATTCATTCCTCACTCACTTGACGACGCCGGCCCATCCTGCGGCCGGCGACATGTGTAACCATCATAATTACATTTTGCGGATCATGCAAGCCCGCGTCACTCTCCGCTCGCGGGCTTGGCGCCCGACGCATTCTGCTGGCTCCACTGCTGCAGCTTCTTGCCGGCTTCGGCGATCTTCGCGCCGGCTTCGGAAGCCGCATGCGCGACGACCGCGGAAGCAGCCGCGTCGATCTGCGCCTGCGCGGCGGAGGCGAGGCCGCTCGCGGACAGCGGCGGCACGGCCGACGCCGCGGACGCGATGCCGGCCTTTGCGGCGTTGATCTGCTGGTTGACGGTGCTCGCCACCTGGTCGAGCGCCTTGGCCGCATTGTTCGCGGCATCGGCGGCCGCGCTCGCGGCCGTATCGGGTTGCGTGACCGGCGCACCGGACTTCTCGCAGCCCGCGAGCAACAGCAGCGCACCGGCGGCCACGGCCGCCAGTACGGACCCGGACACGCGACGCGCCCGCGAAGTCTTCATCTTCATCAGCAATCTCCGGCCGCGCGTGGCGCGGCCTCGTGGTTGGACCGACGTCGATGATACCGCCTGTTGAACAGGGCCAATCACGCCCCGCCATTAAAAATGGCTTTCAATTTCGGACTCGTCTGATTCAATCGCACACGCGAGGACTCTAAAGTGGGCACGCTTCAACCCGCTTCGGACGTGCCCCCTTTTTCTCATGGATTTCCTCGTCGACTGGCTCATCGCCCTGGCCGCATTGCTCGCCGCCACCCTGTTCCTGTGTCTGCGCCCGCGGTCGGCGCATCGCCTGGCCGAATCCGGACGCCCGCGCCGCGTCGCAACCGCGCGCCTGCTCGCGCAGGCCGTGATCGGCTTCTGGACCGCCGCGCTGATCGTCGCGCAAGGCATCCTCGGCCCCGACGGCGACGGCCAGTCGCTCGCGGGCTTCGCGGCGCTCGCGTTCGCCGCGCTCGGGCTGACAACCGTTGCCGCCTACTGGTCGGCGTGCGCGCTGCGGCTGCGCCGGCCGCCCCAGCTGTTCACGCGCCACTAACGCGCCGGTTGGTGCGCCCGCCACGCACCATCGCGCACCACGCCGCACCAACTGGCTCGTCACGCGCACCAGTTCCGTACGCGCCGCACCACACACGTGCAACAGGCATCGAGCTCGGCCCGCGCCGGCTACGCCCTCTTCCCGTGCACGATCCATCGGAATGCCTCACCACGCGGCGCACGGGCACCAACTCCATGCGGCGGCTCACCAAGTTGGCTCGATATTTGCATTCCTTGCCCGTTTTTTGCGCAAGGAAGCCACGGCATGGATGGTCTGAAATCCGGCGTCGACTCACTGTTCCTGTTGATCGGCGCCGTCATGGTGCTCGCGATGCACGCGGGCTTTGCATTTCTCGAACTCGGCACGGTCCGCAAGAAGAACCAGGTCAACGCGCTCGTGAAGATCCTGGTCGACTTCTCGGTGTCGACGCTCGCGTATTTCTTCATCGGCTACACGATCGCGTACGGCGTCGAGTTCTTCGACGACATCGGCACGCTGTCCCAGCACAACGGCTACGCGCTCGTGCGCTTCTTCTTCCTGCTGACCTTCGCGGCGGCGATTCCCGCGATCGTGTCCGGCGGCATCGCCGAGCGCGCGAAGTTCAATCCGCAGCTCGTCGCGACGCTGATCATCGTCGGCTTCATCTATCCGTTCTTCGAAGGGATCGCGTGGAACGAACGCTTCGGCGTGCAGGCCTGGCTCGCGCACGCGTTCGGCGCGCCGTTCCACGATTTCGCAGGCTCCGTCGTCGTGCACGCGTTCGGCGGCTGGGTCGCGCTGCCGGCCGTACTGCTGCTCGGCGCGCGCCACGGCCGTTACGCGAAGGACGGCCGGATCGCCGCGCACCCGCCGTCAAACATCCCGTTCCTCGCGCTCGGTGCGTGGGTGCTCGCGGTCGGCTGGTTCGGCTTCAACGTGATGAGCGCGCAGACGCTCGACAAGATCAGCGGCCTCGTCGCCGTGAACTCGCTGATGGCGATGGTCGGCGGCACGCTCGCCGCGTGGATGGCCGGCCGCAACGACCCGGGCTTCACGTACAACGGGCCGCTCGCGGGCCTCGTCGCGGTATGCGCCGGCTCCGACGTGATGCACCCGATCGGCGCACTCGTCACGGGCGCGGCCGCCGGCGCACTGTTCGTCGCGATGTTCACCTGCGTGCAGAACAAGTGGCGCATCGACGACGTGCTCGGCGTGTGGCCGCTGCACGGCATGTGCGGCGCGCTTGGCGGCCTCGCGGCCGGCGTGTTCGGCCTGCCCGCGCTCGGCGGCCTCGGCGGCGTGTCGTTCATGTCGCAGCTCGTCGGCACGCTCGGCGGCATCGCCATCGCGACCGTGGGCGGCACGCTCGTGTACGGTGCGCTGAAGGCGACCGTCGGGCTGCGCCTCGACCGCGAAGCCGAGTTCGACGGCGCGGACCTGTCGATCCACCGCATCTCGGCGACGCCCGAGCGCGATTGAGCCCCTGACGAACGCCCGGCCCGCCATTACGTTTTCAATTCAAAAAACTTTCATCGAGCGTCCTTACACTTCCGTCCAGTTTTCAATTTGCCTTCGCGACGCTTGCCGAGCGCCTGCTTCGCGAAGGCCATTCTTCCAACAACTGAAACTGGACTCCACATGCCCGCGTTGCCCAATGCTTCCCGTCGTCAGGCCCTGAAGATCCTCGCCGGCGCGCCGATGCTTCCCCTTTCCGGCCTCGCGCTGCCGGCCCTGCTGACGGGTTGCGGCGGCGACGACAATCCGGCGTCGACGCCGGCCCCGGTCGCCGCCGCGTACACGTCGGCGACGTTCTCCGCGATGGCCGCCCCGACGCTCGACAACGCGGCCGCGATGGCCACGACGACGGTCGGCTCGACGCTGTCGGTGTCGTTCTCGGACGGCTCGGCGCGCAACTTCAAGCTGGCGTACCGGCCGTTCTTCGTGACGGGCGACATGGTGCCGGACGGCAAGGGCGGCACGACGCTCGCGGGCGGCTACTACGACATCAACAACCAGCCGATCATCGACCACTCGGTTGCCGGCAAGGAGCGCCAGTTCTATTCCGACTGCCCGGACGGCAGCTCGCTGCTGACGCTGAAGAACGCGAACGTGCCCGGCGTGAAAGGCAACACGGTGTTCGCCGTCGTGCAGTTCGAATACACGACGCGCGACCAGGCGAGCGCATCGCAGTACGGCCAGCTGCCGTCGCCGATCGCGGTGCTGACGCTCGACCAGGATCCGGCCAACGGCGCGCTGAAGGTCGTCAAGTACCACAACGTCGACACGTCGAAGGCACACGGCCTGTGGATCACGTGCGGCGCGAGCCTGTCGCCGTGGGGCACGCACCTGTCGAGCGAGGAGTACGAGCCGGACGCGACCAAGGCCGCGACCGACGCGCAGTTCAAGGCGTTCAGCAGGAACACGTTCGGCGACGAGACGAAGGCGAACCCCTACCACTACGGCCACCTGCCCGAGATCACCGTGAATCCCGACGGCACGGGCACCGTGAAGAAGCACTATTGCCTCGGCCGCATCTCGCACGAGCTGATCCAGGTGATGCCGGACCAGCGCACCGTGATGATGGGTGACGACGCCACCAACGGCGGCCTGTTCATGTTCGTCGCCGACAAGGCCGCCGACCTGTCGGCCGGCACGCTGTACGTCGCGAAGTGGACGCAGACCTCGTCGGCCGGCGCCGGCACCGCGACGCTCACGTGGATCAGGATCGGCCACGCGACGAGCGGCGAAATCGAAGCGCTCGCGAACACGTTGAAGGCGTCGGACATCATGGACCTGGTGACCACCGACCCGAACGATGCGAGCTACACGAAGATCCACTTCGGCGGCAAGTTCAACTGGATGCGCGTGAAGCCGGGGATGGAAAAGGCGGCCGCGTTCCTCGAGACGCACCGCTATGCGGCGCTGCTCGGCGGCAGCATGGGCTTCACGAAGCTCGAAGGCACGACCGTGAACGCGAAGGACAAGATCGTCTACACGGCGATGTCGCGGATCGAGACGTCGATGGTCAAGGGCAATGCGGCGTCGCGCGACGTCGCGGTCGACAAGAAGATCGCCGCGGGCGCCGTCTATGCGCTGAACCTGAAGGGCAGCCAGCGCGACACGACGGGCAGCGCGATCGACAGCGAATGGGTGCCGGTCGACATGGGCGCGCCGGCCGCGCTCGTCGGCGAGGATCTCGCCGCGGCCGACGGGCTCGGCAACCTCGCGAACCCGGACAAGATCGCGAACCCGGACAACCTGAAGTTCTCCGAAAAACTGCGCACGCTCTTCATCGGCGAAGACTCGGGCATGCACGTGAACAACTTCCTGTGGGCGTACAACGTCGACACGAAGTCGCTGGTGCGCGTGCTGTCGTGCCCGGCCGGCGCGGAATCGACGGGCCTGCACGCGGTCGACGAGATCAACGGCTGGACGTACATCATGAGCAACTTCCAGCACGCGGGAGACTGGGAATCACCGCTGCACGACAAGGTCAAGCCGACGCTCGACCCGCTCGTGCGCGCGAACTTCAAGGACCGCTTCGGCGCGAGCGTCGGCTACCTGACGGCCGAGCAGACCAGCATCAAGCTCGCGAAGGCCTGACCGGGCCGCGCGAGGAGGCGCCACCGCCGGCCGGGGTGTCCCTGACCGGGCGTCCCTAACCGGGCGCCCCTTTCTTCATCACCGATCATTCGTCGGCGCTCCACGCCGTTTGATGCGCGATGCCCAGTGCGGGCATCGCGCTTTTTTTTTGCGCGTGCGAATCGCGTCAGGCGCACGCGCGAGCAGGCGCCGCGCGGGTGTAAACGGGGGGTTTCGACGATCGGGGGATAATACGGGCCTGACGCGTCCGGGCGGGCGAGCAGAAAAACGGGCAAAAAAAAGCGCCACGGAGACCGTGGCGCTAAAAAAGTTCTAGCCATTCCGAGGGCCGTGCTAGAACCTGAGAGACTGCGCGAAACATCGTTGCCGGTTAAACTCTTGAAACGATGTTTCGAAAACGTGAGACATTCTTTCCGTTTCCGCCCGACAAGTCAAGCGGTATTTGCACCGGTTCATGCACTTTCTGGCAACGCTCATTTGAGCGTTTTCCTAATAAACCAAGGGTGAACCCGTAAAATCTCATCCAATGACCGGTTCACCCGCGGAACATGCATCCTTTGACAATAGTCCTACAATACCAACAAAATTGAAATCGAGTTTCGGAAATAGAGAGAATCCCTCGTGTCGACCACTGTAACCCCTCCCGCGTCGCGGGACCGTGAATCCTCGCCCGACGAAATCACCGCCCTCGCCCGCGGCCTCGCCGTCCTGCGTCGCATCGCGGCTGCCGACGCGCCCGTCAGCAACCGCGAGCTGACCGAACTGACCGGCATCCCGAAGCCGACCGTCTCGCGCATCACCGCGACGCTCGTCAGCGCCGGCTTCCTGTTCCAGTTGCCCGACAGCGAGCGCTTCGTGCTCACCGCGTCGGTGCTCGAACTCAGCCACGGCTTCCTGCGCAACTTCGACATCCGCGCGCGTTCGCGGCCGTTCATGATCGAGCTGGCCGAACGCACGTCTCTGTCCGTGCACCTCGCGGTGCGCGACCGGCTCGACATGGTCGCGATCGACGTGATCCGGCCGCGCTCGGCCGTGCTCGTCACGCGTCTCGAGATCGGCTCGCGGATGGACATCGCACGCACCGCGGTAGGCCGCGCGTATCTCGCCGCACTCGAGGACGACGAACGCCGCCTGCTGCTCGAGTCGCTGCGCACCACGGCCGGCGACGACTGGCCGCACGTGTCCGCGCGCCTGACCCCCGCACTGGACGACGCAATGCGCGACGGGTGCGCGATCGCGATCGGCGAATGGCGCGAGGGCCTGAATGCGGTGGCGGCCGGTTTCGTCGGCCCGTCGGGCCAGCGCTATTCGGTGAATTGCGGCGGCGCGTCGCACCAGTGCCCGCCCGAATGGCTGCACGAACACGTGGTGCCCGCGCTGCACGAATGCATCGCGAAAATCACCCGCGAGATCGGCGGCGCACCGGCCCGGCGGCACGCCGTGTAATCGATTCGTCATCGTCCAATTGCGTTCTGTAACGACCGTAACCCGTTGAAAGATAGTCCACTGGACTGTAACGGGGACGGGACGTAGGATCATGCCCATCGTCGCGCCGCCTTCGCGGTGCGCACCGCTCTTTTCCCGCGCAGGCCGGCGGGGCCCCGGACCGAGCCGGGCGCCCCGTCCCGGCACCGCCCGCCCACGCGCAGCCCAGCAGTCCGATTTCCGGCACGCCGCGCCGTCTTCCTGACAGAACACGATGGATAACGAACAAAAGCCCACGCCTCCTTCGAACGACCCCGCGTCTCCCGCCGCACGGCGCCCGCGCCGCACGCTGATGGCCGGGGCGCTCGCGGTCGTCGTCATCGGCGGCCTGCTGTGGTGGCACCCGTGGAACCGCACGCCGGCGGCCGGCAGTGCCGCGACGGGCGCGGGTGCAAGCGCCGCCGGTGGCGGCGGCCACCGCGGCCGAGGCGGCCCCGCCGCGATGGCGAACATTCCGCAGCCCGTGCAGGTCGCGACCGCGACGCAGGGCGAAATGCCGATCGTGCTGTCCGCGCTCGGCACCGTCACGCCGCTCGCGAACGTGACGGTCAAGACGCAGCTGTCGGGCTACCTGCAATCGGTTTCGTTCCAGGAAGGCCAGATCGTCAGGAAAGGCGACGTGCTCGCGCAGATCGACCCGCGCCCGTACCAGGTGTCGCTCGAGAACGCCGAAGGCACGCACGCGCGCGACTCGGCGCTGCTCGCGACGGCCCGCCTCGACCTGAAGCGCTACCAGACGCTGCTGTCGCAGGATTCGATCGCGTCGCAGACGGTCGATACGCAGGCTTCACTCGTCAAGCAATACGAAGGCGCGGTGAAGACCGACCAGGCCGCGATCGATTCCGCGAAGCTGAACCTCACGTATGCGCGCATCACCGCGCCGGTGTCGGGCCGCGTCGGCCTGCGCCAGGTCGACCCCGGCAACTACGTGACGCCGGGCGATGCCAACGGCATCGTCGTGATCACGCAGTTGCAGCCGATGAGCGTGATCTTCACGACGTCGGAAGACAACCTGCCGCAGATCCTCAAGCAGGTGAACGCGGGCCAGAAGCTGTCGGTCACCGCGTACAACCGCAACAACACGGTGCCGCTCGAGACGGGCTCGCTCGCGACGCTCGACAACCAGATCGACACGAGCACGGGCACGGTCAAGCTGCGCGCGAACTTCGATAACAAGGAAGGCATGCTGTTCCCGAATCAGTTCGTGAACACGCGGCTGCTCGTCGACGTGATGCGCAACGCGACGATCGTGCCGACCTCCGCCGTGCTGACCGGCTCGATCGGCCAGTTCGTCTACGTCGTGAAACCCGACAACACGGTGACGGTGCGCAAGGTCACGGTCGGGCCGGTCGACGGCGAACGCACGAGCATCGTCAGCGGCGTGTCGCTCGGCGAGCGCGTGGTGACCGACGGCTCCGACCGCCTGCGCGAAGGCGCGAAGATCTCGATCCCGGCCGACAAGCCGAAAGGCGCGTCGGGCGCGCGCGGCGCCGGTGCGGCGTCGGGTGCATCGGGCGCCGACGGCCATCGCGGCGGACACCGGCACGGCGCGTCGCAGGCAGCGGCCCCCGCGGCCCAGTAACGCGCGGGCCGCTCGATGAATCCATCCCGCCTTTTCATTCTCCGGCCGGTCGGCACCGCCCTCCTGATGGCGGCGATCATGCTGGCCGGTCTCGTGGCGCTGCGCTTCCTGCCGCTCGCCGCGCTGCCGGAAGTCGACTATCCGACGATCCAGGTCCAGACCTTCTACCCGGGCGCGAGCCCGGAAGTGATGACCTCGTCGGTCACCGCGCCGCTCGAACGGCAGTTCGGGCAGATGCCGTCGCTGAACCAGATGTCGTCGCAAAGTTCGGCCGGCTCGTCCGTGATCACGCTGCAGTTCTCGCTCGACCTGCCGCTCGACATCGCCGAACAGGAAGTGCAGGCCGCGATCAACGCGGCCGGCAACCTGCTGCCGTCCGACCTCCCTGCCCCGCCGATCTATGCGAAGGTCAACCCGGCCGACGCGCCGGTGATCACGCTCGCGGTCACGTCGAAGACGCTGCCGCTCACGCAGGTGCAGGACCTCGCCGACACGCGCCTCGCGATGAAGATCTCGCAGATCGCGGGCGTCGGCCTCGTCAGCCTGTCGGGCGGCAACCGCCCGGCCGTGCGGATCCAGGCGAACCCGACCGCGCTCGCGCAGTACGGGATGAACCTCGACGACCTGCGCACGACGATCTCGAACCTGAACGTGAACACGCCGAAGGGCAACTTCGACGGCCCGACGCGCGCGTACACGATCAACGCGAACGACCAGCTCACGAGCGCCGATCAATACAACAGCGCGGTCGTCGCGTACAAGGGCGGCCGCCCCGTGATGCTCACCGACGTCGCGACGGTCGTCGCCGGCTCGGAGAACACCAAGCTCGGCGCGTGGGTGAATTCGGAGCCCGCGATCATCCTGAACGTGCAGCGCCAACCGGGTGCGAACGTGATCCAGACGGTCGACGCGATCAAGGCGCAGTTGCCGAAGCTGCAGGAAACGCTGCCGGCCGCGCTCGACGTGCAGATCGTCACCGACCGTACGACGATGATCCGCGCCGCCGTGCGCGACGTGCAGTTCGAACTGCTGGTCGCGGTCGGGCTCGTCGTGCTCGTGATGTACCTGTTCCTCGCGAACATCTACGCGACGATCATCCCGAGCCTGTCGGTGCCGCTGTCGCTGATCGGCACGCTCGCGGTGATGTACATGGCCGGCTTCTCGCTGAACAACCTGTCGCTGATGGCGCTCACCATCGCGACCGGCTTCGTCGTCGACGACGCGATCGTGATGATCGAGAACATCGCGCGCTACGTCGAGGAAGGCGAATCCGGGCTCGAGGCCGCGCTGAAGGGCTCGAAGCAGATCGGCTTCACGATCATCTCGCTGACGGTGTCGCTGATCGCGGTGCTGATCCCGCTGCTGTTCATGGGCGACGTGGTCGGGCGCCTCTTCCATGAATTCGCGATCACGCTCGCGGTGACGATCGTGATCTCGGCGATCGTGTCGCTCACGCTCGTGCCGATGATGTGCGCGAAGCTGCTGCGCCATTCGCCGCCGCCCGAGAGCCATCGCTTCGAGGCGCGCGTGCACCACGCGATCGACTGGGTGATCGCGCGCTACGCGGTCGCGCTCGAATGGGTGCTGAACCGCCAGCGCTCGACGCTCGTCGTCGCGCTGCTGACGCTCGCGCTGACGGGCCTGCTGTACGTCTACGTGCCGAAGGGCTTCTTCCCCGCGCAGGACACCGGTGTGATCCAGGCGATCACGCAGGCGCCGCAGTCGATCTCGTACGGCGCGATGGCCGAGCGCCAGCAGGCGCTCGCGGCCGAGATCCTGAAGGATCCGAACGTCGTGAGCCTCACGTCGTTCATCGGCGTCGACGGGAGCAACATCACGCTGAACAGCGGCCGGATGCTGATCAACCTGAAGGCACGCGACGAGCGTTCCGAAACGGCCGCGCAGATCATCCGCGACCTGCAGCACCGCGTGGCGAACATCACCGGGATCTCGCTCTTCATGCAGTCGGTGCAGGATCTGACGATCGACTCGACCGTCAGCCCGACGCAGTACCAGTTCATGCTGACGAGCCCGAACTCGGAAGAGTTCGCGACCTGGGTGCCGAAGCTCGTCGCGCGTCTGCAGCAGGAGCCGTCGCTCGCCGACGTCGCGACCGACCTGCAGAGCAACGGCCAGTCCGTCTACATCGAGATCGACCGCGCGAGCGCCGCGCGCTTCGGCATCACGCCGGCGACCGTCGACAACGCGCTGTACGACGCGTTCGGCCAGCGCATCGTGTCGACGATCTTCACGCAGTCGAACCAGTACCGCGTGATTCTCGAGTCCGAGCCGAAGGAGCAGCACTACGCGCAATCGCTGAACGACATCTACCTGCCGTCGGCGGGCGGCGGCCAGGTGCCGCTGTCGTCGATCGCGTCGTTCCACGAACGGCCGTCGCCGCTCCTGGTCGCGCACCTGTCGCAGTTCCCGTCGACCACCGTCTCGTTCAACCTCGCGGCGGGCGCGTCGCTCGGCGAGGCGGTCAAGGCGATCGAGGCCGCCGAGAAGGACATCGGGCTGCCCGCGTCGTTCCAGACGCGCTTCCAGGGCGCGGCGCTCGCGTTCCAGGCATCGCTGTCGAACCAGCTGTTCCTGATCCTCGCGGCGGTCGTCACGATGTACATCGTGCTCGGCGTGCTGTACGAGAGCTACATCCACCCGATCACGATCCTGTCGACGCTGCCGTCGGCCGGCGTCGGCGCGTTGCTTGCGCTGATGATCACCGGGCACGACCTCGACATCATCGGGATCATCGGCATCGTGCTGCTGATCGGTATCGTGAAGAAGAACGCGATCATGATGATCGACTTCGCGCTCGAGGCCGAGCGCGTCGAAGGCAAGCCGCCGCGCGAGGCGATCTACCAGGCGTGCCTGCTGCGCTTCCGGCCGATCCTGATGACGACGCTCGCCGCGCTGCTCGGCGCGGTGCCGCTGATCGTCGGCGCCGGCGCGGGCTCCGAGCTGCGCCAGCCGCTCGGGGTCGCGATCGCCGGCGGCCTGATCGTGTCGCAGGTGCTGACGCTGTTCACGACGCCCGTGATCTACCTCGGCTTCGACTCGCTCGCGCGCCGCGTGCGCGGCTGGTTCGAGCGCCACGGCCCGCAAGCCGGCACGCGCACGGATGCGTAAATGAAACGACCCCCACGCTCACTTCGTTCGCGTGGGGGGGCGCAGCCCCCCCATCTCCCGAAAACGCATCCGTCGGAACACGCGGCGGCCCAGCGAGTGCCGACATGAACCTGTCGCGCCCCTTCATCACCCGCCCCGTCGCGACGACGCTGCTCGCGATCGGCGTCGCGCTCGCGGGCCTGTTCGCGTTCGTCAAGCTGCCGGTGTCGCCGCTGCCGCAGGTCGACTTCCCCACCATCTCGGTGCAGGCGTCGCTGCCCGGCGCGAGCCCCGAGACCGTCGCGACCAGCGTGACGAGCCCGCTGGAGCGGCACCTCGGCTCGATCGCCGACGTCTCCGAAATGACGTCGACGAGCACGGTCGGCAATGCCCGGATCATCCTGCAGTTCGGGCTGAACCGCGACATCGACGGCGCCGCCCGCGACGTGCAGGCCGCGATCAACGCGGCGCGCGCCGACCTGCCCGCCGCGCTGAAGAGCAACCCGACCTACCGCAAGGTCAACCCGGCCGACTCGCCGATCATGGTCGTGTCGCTGACGTCGGAGACCTCGTCGCCCGCGAAGCTGTACGACGCCGCGTCGACGGTGCTGCAGCAGTCGCTGTCGCAGATCGACGGGATCGGCCAGGTGTCGGTGAGCGGCTCCGCGAACCCGGCCGTGCGCGTCGAGCTCGAGCCGCAGGCGCTGTTCCACTACGGGATCGGCCTCGAGGACGTGCGCGCGGCGCTCGCCTCCGCGAACGCCAACGCGCCGAAGGGCGCGATCGAGTTCGGCCCGCAGCGCTACCAGCTCTATACGAACGACCAGGCATCCGAGGCGTCGCAATACCGCGACCTCGTCGTCGCGTATCGCAACGGCGCGGCCGTGCGGCTGTCCGACCTGTCCGACGTCGTCGATTCGGTCGAGGATCTCCGCAACCTCGGCCTGTCGAACGGCAAGCGCGCGGTGCTCGTGATCCTCTACCGCTCGCCCGGCGCGAACATCATCGACACGATCGACCGCGTGCGCGCGGCGCTGCCGCAGCTCACCGCGTCGCTGCCGGCCGACATAACGGTCACGCCCGTGCTCGACCGCTCGACCACCATTCGCGCGTCGCTGAAGGACACCGAGCACACGCTGCTGATCGCGATCAGCCTTGTCGTGATGGTCGTGTTCCTGTTCCTGCGCAACTGGCGCGCGACGCTGATCCCGAGCGTCGCAGTGCCGATCTCGATCGTCGGCACGTTCGGCGCGATGTACCTGCTCGGCTTCTCGATCGACAACCTGTCGCTGATGGCGCTGATCGTCGCGACCGGCTTCGTCGTCGACGATGCGATCGTCGTGCTCGAGAACATCTCGCGGCATATCGAGAACGGCAAGTCGCGCATGCAGGCCGCGTTCGACGGCGCGCGCGAGGTCGGCTTCACGGTGCTGTCGATGAGCATTTCGCTCATCGCGGTGTTCCTGCCGATCCTGCTGATGGGCGGCATCGTCGGGCGCCTGTTCCGCGAGTTCGCGCTGACGCTGTCGCTTGCGATCGCGGTATCGCTCGCGGTGTCGCTTACGGTGACACCGATGATGTGCGCGCGCCTGCTCCCCGAGTCGCACGAACCGCAGAACGAAGGCCGCTTCGCGCGATTCCTGGAACGCTGTTTCAGCCGCATGCAGCGCGGTTACGAACGCTCGCTGTCGTGGGCGCTGCGCCGGCCGCTGCTGATCCTGCTGACGCTCGTCGCAACGATCGGCCTGAACGTCTACCTGTACATCGTCGTGCCGAAGGGCTTCTTCCCGCAGCAGGACACCGGGCTGATGATCGGCGGCATCCAGGCCGACCAGTCGACGTCGTTCCAGGCGATGAAGCTGAAGTTCTCCGAGATGATGCGGATCGTGCAGGGCAACCCGAACGTGAAGAGCGTCGCGGGCTTCACCGGCGGCACGCAGACCAACTCGGGCTTCATGTTCGTCACGCTGAAGGATCGTACCGAGCGCAAGCTGACGGCCGACCAGGTGATCCAGCAACTGCGCCCGCCGCTGGCGGACGTCGCGGGTGCGCGCACGTTCCTGCAGGCGGCACAGGACATCCGCGTCGGCGGCCGGCAGAGCAACGCGCAGTACCAGTTCACGCTGCTCGGCGATTCGAGCGCCGACCTGTACAAGTGGGGGCCGATCCTGACCGAGGCGCTGCAGAAGCGCCCCGAGCTGACCGACGTGAACTCGGACCAGCAGCAAGGCGGCCTCGAGGCGATGGTGACGATCGACCGCGCGACGGCCGCGCGGTTCGGCATCAAGCCCGCGCAGATCGACAATACGCTGTACGACGCATTCGGCCAGCGCCAGGTCTCGACGATCTACAACCCGCTGAACCAGTACCACGTGGTGATGGAAGTCGCGCCGAAATACTGGCAGAGCCCCGAGATGCTGAACCAGGTGTGGGTCAGCACGTCGGGCGGCAGCGCGAACGGCTCGCAGACCACCAACGCGGCTGCCGGCACCTACGTCGCGACGTCGGCCGGCACGTCGAGCGCCGGCACGGCCGCGCAGAGCGCCGCGGCGATCGCGTCGGACTCCGCGCGCAACCAGGCGCTCAACGCGATCGCGGCGAGCGGCAAGTCGAGCGCGTCGTCGGGTGCGTCGGTGTCGACGTCGAAGTCGACGATGATCCCGCTGTCGGCGATCGCGACGTTCGGGCCGAGCACGACACCGCTGTCGGTCAACCACCAGGGGCTGTTCGTCGCGACGACGATCTCGTTCAACCTGCCGCCCGGGGTGTCGTTGTCGCAGGCGACGCAGGTGATCTATCAGACGATGGCGCAGGTCGGCGTGCCGCCGACGATCGTCGGCAGCTTCCAGGGCACCGCGCAGGCGTTCCAGCAGTCGCTGAACGACCAGCCGATCCTGATCCTCGCGGCGCTGCTGGCCGTCTATATCGTGCTCGGGATCCTGTACGAGAGCTACATCCACCCGATCACGATCCTGTCGACGCTACCGTCGGCCGGTGTCGGTGCGCTGCTCGCGCTGCTGCTGTTCAAGACCGAGTTCAGCATCATCGCGCTGATCGGCGTGATCCTGCTGATCGGTATCGTGAAGAAGAACGCGATCATGATGGTCGACTTCGCGATCGACCAGACGCGCCACTACGGCAAATCGTCGCTCGACGCGATCCACGAGGCGTGCCTGCTGCGCTTCCGCCCGATCATGATGACGACGATGGCTGCGCTGTTCGGCGCGCTGCCGCTCGCGTTCGGCAGCGGCGACGGCGCCGAGCTGCGCGCGCCGCTCGGGATCGCGATCGCCGGCGGGCTGATCGTGTCGCAGGTGCTGACGCTCTATACGACGCCGGTCGTCTACCTGTACATGGACCGTTTCCGCGTCTGGGCCGAGAAGCGGCGCAACCGCCGAGGGAATTCCGGCGGGCCGGCCGTCGCCGGGGAGTGATGGAAGCGGCCGCCCGCCGGGCGGCCGCTCGCCGCGCTTGCGCATCGGCAGCGATCGGCTATCGTGAGTCCATGCCCACCGCGGGCCCCTTCACGGGGACACGCCATGAACGTCCAGCTCAACCATACGATCGTCTGGTGTCGCGACAAGCGCGCGTCGAGCCGCTTCCTCACCGAGCTTCTGGAACTGCCGCCGCCGACGCCGTTCGGCGCGATGCTGGTCGTGCCGCTCGACAACGGCGTGTCGCTCGATTTCTACGAACAGGCAGGGGACATCCGGTCGCAGCATTACGCGTTCCTGCTCGACGAAGCCGGCTTCGACCGCGTGCTGGCACGCATCCGCGAGCGCAGGCTGCCGCACTGGGCCGATCCCGCGAAGCGGCAACCCGATGACATCTACCGCCACAACGGCGGCCGCGGCGTGTATTTCGACGATCCGGACGGCCACTTCCTCGAAGTGATGACGCAGCCTTATGTGCTGAACGGTCAACTCGGCTGACGGGCCGGCATTGCGCCGGCCGTTGTTGCGCTGCGAGAAACCGGCCCGAGTGCCGACCTGCTTCGGACGACACCCGGCCGGGGGACGTTACCGGGCCACTACCCGGCTCGGCCGCTACTCGGCCGTTACCTCAGCCCCTACACGACCATTACTCGGCCGCTGCCGCCGTCTTGCGCGGACGCCGCGCGCGCGGTGCCGCCTTGCGGGCCGGTTTCTTCGGCTTGGCTTCGGCGGGCGCCTCGACAGCCGCCTCGGCCGGTGCGGCAGCCACCCCGCCGCCGACATCGCCGGCCGCCGGCTCGACGTGCGTCACCGCGGCGGGCCACATGTCGCCCTGCTCCGGATCGCGATGCGGGTCGCCCGCATGCTTGCCGTGCGCGTGCTTGTCGCCGCCGTGCTTCGCCGCGCCATGCCCGGCGTCGTCCGGCCGCCCGGCCGACTCACGGCCTGCGCTCTTCGCGGCGGCGCCCTTCGTCGCGCCGGTCTTCTTCGCCGCGCTCTTGCGCGCACGCTTGCGGCCATCCTTCGCATCGCCGTGCGCCTCGGCTGCTTCGACCGCTTCGGTCGTTTCTGCCGGCACGACTGCCGCGATTTCGGTGGCTTCGGCGGATTCGGCCATCGCCGCGTCGTCCGCGTCGACCTGCACCGTTTCATGCACGACGGCTTCCGCCCGCTGCTCGCGACGTCGCGGCTCGCGGCCGGCCCGCGCCGGCTCCGCCGCGCGCGCGCCGTGGTGGCCGCCGTGGTGTGCGGCCCCGCCTTCGCCGGCCTGCGCAACCTGCTCCGCAGCCGCCGACTGGCGTGCCCGCGACACGAACGCACCCGACTTGTCGTCACGCCCCACTTCGAGCAGGCCGCGCGCCTGCGCCTCGTCGAGCAGGTTGCCGAACGCGCGGAATCCGTAGTACGACTCGTTGAAATCCGGCTTGCGCCGCTTGATCGCGCTCTTCAGCACCGACGCCCAGATCTTGCCGACATCGTCCCGCTCCGACGCGAGCGCGTCGAACGTCTCCACGGCCAGCGCGATCGCCTCGGCCTTGCGCGCGTCCAGGTCGTGCTTGCGCGACGCCGCCGGCTCGTCCGGCCGCTTCGCGCCGCCGTTGCCCGCGCGCTGCTGCTGTTCGCGCTTCGCGAGCGTGCGCTGCTGCTCACGTACCAGATCGTCGTAGAAGATGAATTCGTCGCAGTTCGCGACCAGCAGGTCCGACGTCGATTTCTTCACGCCGACGCCGATCACCTTCTTCGCGTTCTCGCGCAGCTTCGACACCAGCGGCGAAAAATCCGAGTCGCCGCTGATGATCACGAACGTATCGACGTGCGACTTCGTGTAGCAGAGGTCGAGCGCATCCACGACAAGCCGGATGTCGGCCGAATTCTTGCCCGACTGGCGCACGTGCGGAATCTCGATCAGCTCGAAGCTCGCCTCGTGCATCGACGCCTTGAAGCCCTTGTAGCGATCCCAGTCGCAATAGGCCTTCTTCACGACGATGCTGCCCTTCAGCAGCAGGCGCTCCAGCACGGGCTTGATGTCGAACTTCTCGTACTTCGCGTCGCGCACGCCGAGCGCGACGTTCTCGAAGTCGCAGAACACGGCCATGCTGACGTTGTCCAGGGGTAATGCCATGTGTACTCCAACCGGTGGGCCGCTGCGTTGTATGACGTAGCGGCGAAAAATGCATCGCGCACATGATAGCCGGTCGGCGCGTCATTCCCGCATCCGTGTGAACGAATGGCGGCAGGAAGGCCCGTCGCCGGTACGCCCCTTAATACACACCCGCCGCACGGGCAAATCGACATTACACTTGAGTTATCGGTCGTCCGTCCCTATCTGGGAGGACGACGCATCGAGCAAGGAGCGGTTTCATGACGACGAAGGTACTGCTGATTGGCGCGACCGGCCGAACGGGCCAGGCCTGCGCGGATCTGCTGCTCAAGCAGCCGGAGTTCGAGGTCACGGCGCTCGTGCGCCGGCACGGCTATGCGCTGGCGGGCGCGCGGGTGGTCGAGGCCGATCTGACGAACGATTTCTCGCACGCATTCCAGGGCATCACGCACGTGATCTACGCAGCCGGATCGGCCGAATCGGAAGGCGCGGCCGAAGAGGAGCAGGTCGACCGCGACGCGGTCGCCCGTGCGGCCGAATACACGCTGGCCTACAACGCGCAGAAGCTCGTGGTGATCAGCTCGCTGTCCGCGTACCGGCCCGAACTCGGTCCGGACGCGCTGCGCCACTATTCGCAGATGAAGCGCGAAGGCGACGATCGCGTGATCGCGTCGGGTGTCGACTACGCGATCCTGCGCCCCGGCCCGCTCACGGACGATCCGGGCGTCGGCAAGATCGCGCTGACCGACGCGTGGTTCGACGGCGCCCCGCCCGTGTCACGCCAGGACGTCGCCTGGGCCGCGATCGAGGCGATCAAGCTCGGCATCTCGCGCAAGATCGTCGGCTTCGTCGGCGGCAGCGTGCCGATCGAGCAGGCCTTGCGCGCCTAGCGCCCTCACACGCGCCGCCGCGCGGCGGTGCGCCGATCCGTACCGGCGGCCCGCACGACGGGCCGCCTCGACGCTTGACGCACGCGGTGCCCCGGTGCCCCGGTGTCCGTTTACTGCTTCGGATGCGCGTCGGCCCACGCCTTCACGGCGGCGAGCGTGTTCTCGACGTGCTTGTCGGGCGACATGCTCGTGTATTCGTAGAGGATCTTCCCTTCCGGCGAAATCACGTAGGACACGCGGTTCGCGCGGTCGATCGCCGGCAGTTTCGCGTCGTATTCCCGGATGATCTTCGCGTCCGGATCGGCCGCGACCGGGAACTTGCTCCGGCACTCGCTCACCGAGAACTTCGTCAGCGTGTCGATCTTGTCGGCGGATACGCCGATCACCGTCGCGCCGTAAGCCTTGTAACGGTCGACTGCGTCCGCGAACGCGTGCGCCTCGATCGTGCAGCCCTTCGTGAACGCAGCCGGGTAGAAATAGAGCACGACCGGCCCCTGCTTCAGCGCGTCCGCGAGCGCGTAGGTGTAGGTCTTGCCGCCCAGCGACGCCTGCGTCGTGAAATCGGGCGCCGCGGCGCCCGGCTTCAGTTCCGCCTGCGCCATCAGTGCATGACCGGCCACCAGCGCCGCCACGGCGGCGCCCAGCAACAGTTTTCGCTTCATCTGCATCCTCATTTCTTATAAAGTCAGCCTCGATGTGGGCCACGCAGGCGTTCGCCTGTCGAACACTTGCGTGACCGATTCGGACCCGCGGCAGCGCCATCCGCGCCCGGCCCGTTAAAGATTCCGCACAGTCTGCCGTTATTCCTTCCGGACAACCGGTTCCAGCCCTTCACGTCAGCGAGAAACATGGAAGCCAACAGGAAACAGACGTCACGCAAGGGCTCCTGGCGCAGCGCCTTGCATACGCTGCGCCGCTTCGCCTGGTCGGGCGGCGCGCTGATGCCCGCGCGCGCCGGCGCCCCGCGCCGCGACGACTCCGTACGCAACTGGCTGGAACAGACGGTTGGCACGGTGGATTTCCTCGCCCATGTCGACCGCGAACTGCGTTTTCTTTACGTGTCGGACGCGAGCCTGCGCTTCATCGGCTACCACCGCGACTACCTGCACACGCTGACGCTGCGCGACCTGATCGCCGAACAGGATACCGCGGCGCTCGAAGGCCTGCTTGCGCGCGCCGCGCGTTCCGGCCAGGTCGAGAAGGCGACGATGTGCATCGTGAAATCGCTGACCTACCCGCTCGACGTCGAGATCCGCGCGTTCAAGAGCCGCCACCACGGGGTGGACGGGTTCGCGATCGCGGCGTTCGACGTGTCGTCGTGGCGCGCGCTCGAGGCGCGCCTGACCTACGAGATGCACCACGACCCGATGACGGGCCTCGACAACCTGTCCGCGCTCGTGCCCGCGCTGATGCGCGCGCAGCAGGCCGCCGACGAGGGCGGCACCTGCGCGGCGCTGCTACTGCTCGACCTCGACGACTACCAGCGGATCAACCGCGCGCTCGGCTACGACGCGGGCGACACGCTGCTGCGCGAAACCGCGCAGCGGCTGAAGGCGCTCGTCACGCAGAACGAACAGCTCGCGCGCGTCGCGAGCGACAAGTTCGCGGTCGTGCTCAGTGCGCCGGACCGCACGCAGGCGAGCAATGCCGCCGATGCACTCGCACGCCGGCTGCAGGCCGCGGTGCGCCAGCCTTACGTGTACCAGGGGCAGACCGTGCACCTGTCCGCGAGCATCGGCATCGCGCTCTACCCTGACGAGCGCGCCGCCCCGCATCGCGCGCAGCACCACAGCCCGCTGCTGCGCCGCGCCGATCACGCGCTCGCGCAGGCAAAGGCATCGGGCGGCAACGCGCTCGCGTTCCACGCGCCCGTCGACGACCCGGCGGACGCCGAACGGCTGAAGCTCGAAGCCGACCTGTACGACGGCGTGCGCAACGGCGAGTTTTCGCTCCATTTCCAGCCGATCACGCGCAGCCAGTCGGGCGCGGTGGTCGGCGTCGAGGCGCTGATCCGCTGGCGCCATCCGGTGCACGGCCTCGTGCCGCCGGCGACCTTCATTCCGCTCGCCGAATCGATCGGCCTGATCAACTATCTCGGCAACTGGGTGCTCAAGGCCGCGTGTATGCAGCTCGTCGCCTGGGACCGCCAGGGGCTCGCGCTGCAGTACGTGGCGGTCAACGTGTCGCCGCAGCAGTTCCGCGACCCGCGCTTCACGCAAAGCGTGCGCGAGGCGATCGCGCTGACGGGCATCGACCCGCGCCGCATCGTGCTCGAGATCACCGAAAGCCTGCTGATGCACGATCCCGCGCAGGCGAAGGGGCTGCTCGAGGAGCTGACCGATCTCGGCATCCGCTTCGCGATCGACGATTTCGGTACCGGTTATTCGAGCCTCGCGTATCTGCAGCGCTTCCCGCTCGCGAAGCTGAAGATCGATCGCAGTTTCGTCGAGAACCTGCTGACCTCGCGCAACGACCGCGCGATCGTGTCGGCCGTGGTCGGCCTCGCGCAGACGCTCGATCTCGAGCTCGTCGCGGAAGGCGTCGAGACCGAGGCGCAGCGCGAATTGCTGACGGAAATGGGCTGCAACCATATCCAGGGCTGGCTCGTCTGCCAGGCGCTGCCGTCCGAGGAGCTTGCGCGGCGCTTCGAGGCCCATCAGCTGCACCTGCACGCCGCCGCCTGACGCGCGGCGAACCGGACAGATCCGTATGTCAATCACCGAACACCTGCCCCGCACCGCGTTGCTCGACAAGCTGTGGGCCCGGATGAACGAACGGGGCGATTTCCCGTTGCTGTCGGAATCGCTGCGCGCGACGATGGCCGCGATGAAGAACGACGACCTCGACTTCACCGCGCTCGTGCGCGTCGTGCTGTCGGACTTCGCACTCACGCAGAAAGTGCTGCGGCTCGCGAATTCCGCGATGTACATGGCGTTCGGCGGCAACATCACGACCGTGACCCGCGCACTGATGGTGCTCGGCATGGATGCCGTCGGCCACCTGGTCGTCGGGCTCAAGCTCGTCGACCATTTCCACCACAGCACGCCGCGGCGCATCGACGCGAAGCTCGAACTGAACCGCGCGCTGCTGTCCGGCTGCGTCGCACGCAAGCTCACCGAACGCGTCGAGCTGCGCGCGGGCGAGGAAGCCGTCGTCTGCACGCTGATGCGCCAGGTCGGCAAGCTGCTCGTGGTCTGCTATCTCGACAGCGAATGGGACCGGATCCGCCGCCGCGCGGCCGAACTGAACGGCGACGAAGCGGCCGCCTGCATCGACGTGCTCGGCGTCGGCTTCGACGAGATCGGGCTCGAGGCGGCCGCGCGCTGGCGGCTGCCCGACGTGATCCGCGCGGGGATGGCCGACCACGACCACGTGGTCCGCACCGACGCGTTCGGCAACGACGAGGACGACCTCGATGCGGGCGAGGTGTCCGATGACGGCCCGACCGAGCGCGTCCGCTGGCTGCGCGAGATCAGCCGCTGCTCGACCGACGTCGCGGGCGCGCTCGTGATGCCCGCGAGCCCGCAGCGCGACGCGCGCATCGCGGCGCTCGCGCAGCACTACGGCGCGGAACTCGGCATGGAACCCGACGCGCTCGTCGAGATCGCCGAGCGGCTCGCGCGCGAGGAAGCGAGCGACACCATGATGCGCGAGATCGTCGAGCTGCGCGCGAACGCCGATGCGATCGCGCGCGCACAGGCCGAGCCCGAGGCGTGCCTCGAAGCCGGCCTCGCGGACCTGCGCGCGCTGCCGTCCGAGCACGTGCTGACGCCGGTACTCGCGCTCGCGTCGGAAAGCCTGCTGGCCGGCCTCGCGTTCACGCGCACCGTGATGTTCGTGCGTCACGACGACGGCATGTTCGCCGCGCGCCTCGGCTTCGGCCCCGGCGTCGATACGATGCTCGACCGGCTGCGCTTCGACGAGCGCTTCGAGCCGGACGTGTTTCATCTCGCGATCTCGAACTCGGTCGGCATCTTCATCGAGCAGGCACGGGAGCCGAAGATGCTCAAGCGCCTGCCCGCGTGGTATCTCGACGCGTTCGACGACACGCGCGCGTTCGTGCTGCTGCCCGTGCGCGTCGGCACGACGACCGTCGCGCTGCTGTACGGCGACTGGGCCGGCGCGCAGCCCGCGCGCAAGATCACGCAGCAGGAGATGGGCGTGCTCAACGAGCTCGCGCGCGAACTGGGCCGGTTCTTTCCGGCGTGACGCGGCGCCGGCCGCTCCCCGCCGTTTTCGGCGGTTTCACACCCTGTTTCGCATCCTGTTTCACACCGTTCCCCGCCTGCAAAAGCAAACCGGCCGCATGAGCGGCCGGTTTGCTTGCATCGTGCGATCGAACGCAACGCTTACTTGAGCGTTACGGGCACGCTGAAGTACTTCTTCGCGAGGTTGTCGATCGTGCCGTCGGCCTTCAGGTCCTTCAGCGCCTGATCGAGCGCGGTCTTCAGCGCCGCGTCGTTCTTGCGCAGGCCGAAACCGACGCCCGAGCCGAGGATCTCGGCGTCGCTCACGGTACCGCCCGCGAACGCGAAGCCCTGGCCCTGCGGCTTCGCCAGGAAGCCCTTCGAACCGGCTTCCGCGTCCTGGAACGTCGCGTCGAGACGGCCGGACTTCAGGTCGGCGTAGGCCAGGTCCTGCGTCTGGTACGGCACGACCTCGACGCCTGCCGGCGCCCACTTCTTCTTCGCGTACGCTTCCTGGATCGTGCCCTGCAGCACGCCGACGCGCTTGCCCTTCAGCGATTGCGGGGTCGGCAGCAGGCCGCTGCCCTGCTTCGCGATCAGCTGGTTCGGAATGGTGTAGATCGGATCGGTGAACGCGATCGCATGCTTGCGCTGGTCGGTGATCGTCATGTCCGAGTTGATCGCGTCGAACTTGCGCGCCTGCAGCGCCGGGATCAGGCCGTCGAAGTCGTTCTCGACCCACACGCACTTCGTCTTCAGCTTCGCGCACACCGCGTTGCCGATGTCGATGTCGAAGCCGGTCAGCTTGCCGTCGGGCGTCTTGTATTCGAACGGCGCGTACGAGGCTTCGACGCCGAAACGGATCTCCTTCAGATCCGCGGCAAACGCGCTGCCTGCCGCCACCGCCGATGCCGCCACCACCGCATGCGCGGCCACTTTACGCCAATCCAACTTCATCAGGTGCTCTCCTCGATACTCGAATGTTCCGGAACTACGGGCGCTTGCATCATTGCAGGGTCGGATGACCACGACAATCGCGATGCCACGCCGTGATGCGGCGCAACAGCCGCAAGGCCGCGATTGTACCAATCCGCGCGGCCCGATATGGCAAAGCGGGCGACGTCGCGCGATGCTGCGGTGCGTGCGCGGCGCCGGTCAGGCGATCCGCCGAACTTGCAAAACGGTGTCGCAAATACGCAAGCCGGGGGCGCGTGCCGTCGGCCCCCGGCATGCGGGCGACGACGACGGGATACCGACAGGTTGCGGGTCAGGCGCGGGCCGCGTGCCGTCGCGGCAGCGCAATCAGCAGCCGGTCGGGACATGCGCTCAAATAAGCGCCGCGATCGTCTCGCGCGTCGTGTCGATGACGAGCAGGCCCGCGCGCAGGCCCGGCTTCACGGTCGGGTTCGGAAAGACGATCCGTTCCTCGTCGTGCGTCACCGTGTAGCGGTAGTCGCCGTCCTGCGCGAGCACCGTGCCGCGTGCAAACGCGGTGAAGTTCGCGACGTCGGCCGCGACGAACAGCTCCAGCGCATCGCTCTGCTTCGTGATCTGGTCGATCACCGTGAACACGCGCGGCAGCGACGAATGATCGCCCTGCGCGACCGCATCTCCCGCCACGCCCGACACGAGCTTGCGCACCGCGCGATCGGCCGGTGCGAAGCGCGTCAGGTCGTTCTGGCCGAACGGGCGCACCTTGCCGAGTTCCAGCGTGCACGCGAGCGCGCCGCAGTGCTCGGCCGTGAAATGCGAATACGTATTGCCCTTCGCGGTATGCAGCAGCACGGCCGCGATCCGCGCGTCGCCGAGCCATTCGAACATCGTGCGCGTCGGCGGCGTGCCCGTGTGCGGCAGCAGTGCGAACTGCTCGAACACCGACGCGCGGATCGCCGTGTGCATATCGATGTGCCAGCGCGCAGCGCCGGCCGGCGCGTCCGCGAAGAACGCGACGGCCGCCGCTTCCAGCTGCGCGGCGCGCGGTGCTTCGCGGCTGGCGGGCACCTGCGCATGACGGCCGCTGAACAGGCGGTTCAGGTCGTCGTCGAGATAACGCTCGCCGGCACGCATCGCCGGCACGTTGCCGAGCACGACGAGCAGCCGGCACGCGAGCGGCAGCGCGCCCGATGCGAGATCGCGCACGAGCATCGACAGCAGCTCGATCGGCGCCGTCTCGTCGCCGTGCACACCGGCCGACACGAGCACGCTCGGGCGCGCCGCGCCGGCGGCCGCGGCCGGTTCGAGCGCGAGCAGACCGTCGCCGCGCCATGACCAGCGCACGGCGCCGGCCGCGCAGGTGCCGTCCGTCACGGACGGCGCGCTACCGGCCAGCGTGAACGCGAGGAAGTCGTCGAGCAGCGCGTTGGCCGGCATCCGTGCTTCAGCGCTGGAAGTCATACAGCGAACCGACGCGCAGGATCTGCGTGAGCTCGTCGAGCGCCGTGCGCGATTCGTCGAGCAGCGCCGGATCGGCGAGGTCTTCCGGTGCGAGGCGATCGCGATAGTGCCGGTCGATCCACGTGTCGAGCGACGTGAACAGCGTGTCGTTGATCCATACGTTCGACGTGACGGCCGCGCGTTCCGCGTCGTTCAGCACGACACGCAGGCGCAGGCAGGCGGGGCCGCCGCCGTTCTTCATGCTTTCGCGCAGGTCGAACACGAGCACGTCGTGAATCGGGCCGTTGCCGGCCGCGAGTTCGTCGAGATAAGCCGCGACGTTCCCGTTCTCGCGGCATTCCTGCGGCACGACGAGCACTTGCGAGCCGTCCGCGCGCGACAGCAGCTGGCTGTTGAACAGATACGACGTGACCGCGTCGTTCACGCTCACGGCCGCCTCGGGCACCTCGATCACGTTCAGGCGCGCGCCGCGTGCGTCGAGCGCGGCGGTCAGCGTGTCGTAGATCGCCTGCTTGTTGACGAACGCGCGCTCGTGCGTGAACAGCGTGTCGCGGTTGCCGACCGAGATCACGTCGTTGTGGAACACGCCCGCGTCGATCACGTCCGGGTCCTGCTGCGCATACACCGTCGCCTCTTCGGCGAGCCCGTGGCGATGCGCGACCGCGCGGCTCGCCTCGAACGTCTGGCGTGCCGGGAAGCGCTTCGGCTCGGGGCCGCGGCGATATTCCGCGCGGCCGTACACGAAGAACTCGATGCCCGGCTTGCCGTATTCGGCACAGAAGCGCGTATGGTTCGCCGCGCCTTCGTCGCCGAGTGCCGGCGTGCCGGTCAGCGCTTCGTGCACCGCGAAGTGCGCGGGATCGGCGAACAGCGTCGACAGCGTGCGGCGCGTCGCTTCGTGTTCGATCGCGCGATGCAGCTTGCTGCACAGGTTCGCCGGCGTGAAGTGCACGCGGCCGTCGCTCGTGTCGGCCGATGGGCTGACGGTGGCCGCGTTCGCGGTCCACATCGCCGATGCCGAGCTCGCGGCGGCGAGCAGTTCGGGCGCCTGCTTCGCGGCCTTCGCGATCACGTCCGCGTCCTTGCCCGAGAAACCGAGCTCGCGCAACAGGCGCAGCGACGGCCGCTCCTGCGGCGGCAGCACGCCTTGCGCGAAGCCGAGATCCGCGAGCTGCTTCATCTTGCGCAGCCCCTGCTTCGCGGCGGCCTTCGGGTTCGCGGCCGACTTCTCGTTGTTGAGCGACGCCACGTTGCCGAACGACAGGCCGGCGTAGTTGTGGGTCGGGCCGACGAGCCCGTCGAAATTGGCTTCTTGTGCGTTCATCGTCGTTCCCTCGATCAGAAGTGCAGGCCCGGCGACAGGCTCGCGGGCAAAGTCAGTTGCGTGCTTTCCACCGACGCCATCGGATACGCGCAATAGTCGGCCGCGTAGTACGCGCTCGGGCGATGGTTGCCCGAGCGGCCGGTGCCGCCGAACGGCGCGGCGGACGATGCGCCGTTGGTCGGACGGTTCCAGTTGACGATCCCCGCACGGATCGTGCGGCGGAAGTGGTCCCATGCGTTCGCGTCGTCGGCCAGCAGGCCGGCGGACAGGCCGAACGCCGTGTCGTTCGCGCGCTCGATCGCTTCGTCGAACGTCGCGTAGCGGACGATCTGCGCGAGCGGGCCGAAGTGTTCTTCGTCGGGCAGGTTCGCCACGCCCGTCACGTCGACGATCGCCGCGTTCACGAAGCCCAGGCGCGGATCGCGCTGCGTCATCGCGATGATCGGCTTCGCGCCCTGCTCGATCAGGCGCGACTGCGCGTCGACGAGCTTCGCGGCCGCGCGCGCCGAGATCACCGCGCCCATGAACGGCTGCGGATCGGCGTCGAACACGTCGGCCGTGATCTTCGACGTGACGTCGGCGAAACGCGCGAGGATGCGGTCGCCGAACGCGCCCTGCGGCACGAAGATGCGGCGCGCGCACGTGCAGCGCTGGCCGGCCGACAGGAACGCCGACTGGATCGTGTGATGGACGGCCGCGTCGATGTCCTCGACTTCGCCGATCACGAGCGGATTGTTGCCGCCCATCTCGAGCGCGAGCACGATTTCCGGACGGCCGCCGAACTGGCGGTGCAGCAGCGTGCCGGTATCCGAGCTGCCGGTGAAGAACAGCCCGTCGATCTGCCGGTGATTCGCGAGCGCGATGCCCGTGTCCTTCTCGCCCTGCACGAGGTTCAGCACGCCGGCCGGCAGCCCGGCTTCCTGCCACACCTCGACCGTCGCGCGCGCGACGCCCGGCGCGAGCTCCGACGGCTTGAACACGACCGCATTGCCGGCGATCAGCGCGGGCACGATATGGCCGTTCGGCAAGTGGCCGGGGAAGTTGTACGGGCCGAACACCGCGACGACACCGTGCGGGCGGTGGCGCAGCACCGCGACGCCGTCGGCCATGTCCTGGCGCTTCTCGCCGGTGCGTTCCTGGTACGCCTGGATCGAGATACCGACCTTCGCGGCCATCGACGCGACTTCGGTGCGCGCTTCCCACAGCGGCTTGCCCGTCTCGCGGCCGATCGCGGTCGCGATCGCTTCCTTGCGTTCATTGAGCAATGCAGCGAAACGCTTGACGATCGCGCAGCGCGATTCGAAGTCGAGTGACGACCAGCCGGCGAATGCGCGACGCGCGCTCGCGACCGCACGGTCGACGTCGGCCGCCGACGCGCTTTCGCCCTGCCATGCGATCTCGTCGGTGCCCGGGTTGCGCGAAGCGAACACGGGGCCCGAGCCTGCGACCCAGGCGCCGTCGATGAAGAGTTCCGTCATGATTCGTTTATCCCTGTTTGACTTTGAGCGGCAGCACGCGGACCGGATCGCCGGCCTTCACGTCGAGCGCGGCGGCATCGTCGGCCGACAGCACGAACGAGCCGTTCGCGACCACGCCCGGCGCGACGCCGACGCGGAAATCGGTGAGCGACGTGTTCGACACGAGTGACGTCGGCGGATGATCGCCCTGCGCGTCGGGCACGCCGATCGCGACCGGCACGACGACGCTCTCGCGCACCGTGCGCAGGTCGTTGACGTGGCATTCGAGCACCGGGCCCGCGTCGAAGATGTCGACGTGGTTCTGGTAGCGCAGCCCTTCCGCCTCGAGCATCTTGCGGGCCGGCAGCGTGTCGCGGTGCGTGAGGCCGACCGCGTTCTGCGCGTCCTGCGGCAGCAGGTCGACATACACCGGATAGCGCGGCATCAGTTCCGCGAGGAACGACTTGCGGCCGTGCGAGCTGAGATAGTCGGCCGCGTTGAAATCGATCTGGTAGAAGTGCGAACCGACGGCACGCCAGAACGGCGACGTGCCGTCGTCGTCGAAGTGGCCGCGCAGTTCCGCGCAGATGCGTTCCGGGAAGCGTTCGCGGAACTGCGCGATGAACATGAAGCGCGAGCGCGACAGCAGGCCGCCCACGCCGCCCGTGCGATAACGCGGGCTCAGGAACAGCGAGCACACTTCCGCGTAGCCGGTCAGGTCGTGCGAGATGTTCAGCGCGTGCATGCGCGTCCACACGCCGAGCTCCTGGCTCGCATGCACGACCGTGCTCACGCGGTAGTTGTAGAACGGCTGTTCGAGGCCGACCTGCGACTCGATCCCGCATACGCCCGCGATGTCGCCCGTCTTCGATTCTTCCATCACGAAGAAGTAGCCGGCTTCGCCTGCGGCGGCCTCGCCCTCGAGCGTGCGGCGCGTGCGCTCGATGCGCGCGGCGAGCGCGTCGCGGTCGGGCTTGAACGTGGTCAGGCCTGGCCCGGTTTCCTTCGCGAGCGACACGAGCGCGTCGACGTCGCCCGTTTGTACGACCCGAACGACGATCATGCTGCGTCTCCCTTCAAATCTTCATCGTCGCGGCGGTGCAGTGGCACGCAGCGCACGACATCGCCATCCTTCACATCGAGCGCCGCGCGCACGTCGCCGGCGAGCGGTGCGTCAGCCGCATCGCCCGGCAGGTCGGCCAGCACGCAGCGGAACGATTCGCCGCTGCCCGTCGACACCATGTACGCAACGTCGCCCTGCTGGTGCGCGGCCTCGCGCACGACGCGCTCCGTGCCGTGCTTCACGCACGCGGTGCGGTCGACCTGCGCGGTGAGCACCGGGCCCGCGTCGAAGATGTCGACGAAGCGGTCGGGCTCGAAGCCTTCCTCGAGATGGATGTCGTAGGCGAGCAGTGCCGATTCGTTCGGTTCACCGAGCACGCGCTGCGCGGCTTCCGGCAGCAGCGGCACGTAGAGCGGATACGCCGGCATCACTTCCGCGATGAAGGTGCGGCTGCGGCCGCCCGACGCGATGTCGACGTCGGTGAAGTCGCGGCCGAAGAACTTGCGGCCCACCGCTTCCCAGAACGGCGACGCGCCCGTGTCGTCGCTCACGCCGAGCAGCAGCGTGAACACTTCCGGCGTGAAGCGGCGGCGGTTCGCGGCGATGTACATCATCCGGGCGCGCGAGATCAGGTGCGCGGCCGCGTCGCCGCGCAGCGACGGATCGACGTAGAAGCCCGCGAGCCGGCTCTTGCCGGTCAGCTCGTGCGACATCGTGAGCGCGTGGATCTTGCGGTTCACGTGCAGCTCGCGCGACGCGTGGATCAAGGCGTCGTTGCGGAACGCGTAGAACGGTTCCGAGTAACCGGCCGCGGCCACGATGCTCGCCGTGCCGAGCAGCTTGCCCGTCGACGAATCCTCGAGCACGAAGAGGTAGAACTCCTCGCCGGCGAAGTCGACGTCCGCGCGAAACGAATCCTCCGAGAGCGCCACGCGCGCTTCGAGCGCCGCGCGGTCGTGCGGCAGCGAGTGCAGGACCGGTTGCGCGGTGCGCGCCATGTGCGCGAGCGCATCGAGATCCGTGAGTTTGCCGGGGCGAACAAATAGCATCGTCGTTCCTGTCTGCGATGGGTGCGCCGATCAGCGCGCGGTGGCTTCCTGGGCGGCGAGCACTTGTTCGACGGCCTTCTCGAAGCGCTTGACGCCTTCGTCGAGCAGGTCGAACGGGATCACCAGCGACGGGACGAAGCGCAGCACGTTCGGGCCGGCGATCAGCATGATCAGGCCGTTTTCTGCTGCCGCGGTGACGAAGTCCTTCGCGCGGCCATCGAATGCGGCAGTGAGTTCCGCGCCGACGAGCAGGCCCTTGCCGCGCACGTCCTTGAAGATGCCGAAGCGTGCGTTGATGCGCTCGAGCGCGCCCTTCAGGCGCACGCTGCGTTCGCGCACGCCTTCGAGCAGTGCCGGGTCGCCGATCAGTTCGACGACCTTGTCGGCGATCGCCGATGCGAGCGGGTTGCCGCCGTACGTCGTGCCGTGCACGCCGACCTTGAAGTGCGCGGCCAGTTCGTTGGTCGTCAGCATCGCGCCGATCGGGAAGCCGTTACCGAGCGCCTTGGCGGTCGTGAGGATGTCCGGCGTGACGCCCGTGTCCATGTACGCGTAGAACTGGCCCGTGCGGCCGACGCCCGTTTGCACTTCGTCGAAGATCAGCAGCGCGTCGTTCGCGTCACAGGCTTCGCGCAGTGCCTTCAGGAATGCCGGATCGGCCGGGATCACGCCGCCTTCGCCTTGCACGGGCTCGACGATCACTGCGCAGGTTTGCGGGCCGATCGCGGCCTTCGCGGCTTCGATGTCGTTGTACGGCAGGTGCGTGATGCCGGCCGGCACGGGGCCGAAGCCTTCCGAGTACTTCGGCTGGCCGCCGACGCTGACCGTGAAGAACGTGCGACCGTGGAACGACTGCACGAACGAGATGATTTCCACCTTGTCGGCGCCGTGGCGGTCGAACGCGACGCGGCGCGCGAGTTTCAGGGCGGCTTCGTTCGCTTCCGCGCCCGAGTTCGCGAAGAACGCGCGGTCGGCGAAGGTCAGCGATTCGAGGCGCTTGGCGAGGCGCAGCACCGGCTCGTTCGTGTAGCCGTTGCCGATGTGCCAGAGCTTGCGGCTTTGTTCGTCCAGGACTTTCAGCAGTTCCGGGTGGCCGTGGCCGAGCGACGTCACCGCGATGCCGCACGCGAAATCGATGTACTCGCGGCCGGCCGTGTCCCACACGCGGGAGCCCTCTGCGCGATCCGGCACGAACGGCGCGGGAGAAAATACCGGCACCATCACTTCATCGAATGTCTGGCGGGTCACGGTCGAGGTCGTCATGGTCGTTCCTTTCGGTTTCGTAAGAGGGTTCAACAGGATCAAGTTTAGGTAAGGGTGACGCAAGCGTCTTGCGGAATTGCGACGGGTTCTATCGGAAGCGGATAGTGCGCTTTATTTTGCCCTCTCTCTCCGGGCGGGGGGCGTGGAAGCTTGTCTGGTTTTGGGGCTTGTGGGTCGTGTGCTTGCCTTTGTCGTGAAGCACCTGTGAGCTTGTCGGTCTATTAGCGTCGCCCCTGCGCGGGGCGGCGGTTACTTTTCTTTGTCTTGCCAAAGAAAAGTAACCAAAAGAAAGGCGCTGTGAGAACGCATGACTTCCCGGTGCCGTGGTTCCCGGAGTGGACACCGCCTAAGTGTCCGCGCCAGTCAGGAGCGCGGAGTGGTTCGAGCAATGGTTCTGACACCACTCCCTACCCAACAGAGCGGTATACCACCCGCCAGCTCCGCCCTCGCTTCGCTCGGCCGACAGGTACACCCCCTCCAGTAGCGCATAAGGTCAATCCTCCCGGCAATCGCACGCGCAAGTACCCCGAACTCAGCAAATCAAGGGCACACCCTCATTCACAAGGAAAAAGGGACGCAGCGACCCATCACGAAAACACACGGCCACCGACGGTATCAAACACGTACAGATGACAAGCAGTCCGACAGGTACGAATGGTGTGAGTAAAGAGCGTCGATTTGCTGACCAGCGCTGGTAAAAGCGCAAGCGCATGAAACGCGACGGGAGGTACCTTGCAGCCGAGCGAAGCGAGGATGGAGCTTGCGGGTGGTATACCGCTCTGTTGGGTAGGGAGTGGAGTCAGAACCATTGCTCGAACCACTCCGTGTTCCTGACTGGCGCGGACACTTAGGCGGTGTCCACTCCGGAAACCATGGCACCGGGAAGTCATGCGTTCTCACAGCGCCTTTCTTTTGGTTACTTTTCTTTGGCAAGACAAAGAAAAGTAACCGCCGCCCCGCGCAGGGGCGACGCTAATAGACCGACAAGCTCACAGGTGCTTCACGACAAAAGCAAGCACACTGCAAAAAAACCTGAAATCAATCCTTCCCACGCTCGACGAGCGCCCCACCCCGCGGTTCACTGCCCCCGCCGGTCTGCTTCTCGAGCCACGCTCGCCTATCCTCCCGAGGCGTGACCCCGAACCTTTCGCGGTACGCGTTGGAAAAATGCGCAGCAGAAGAAAACCCACAGGCAAGGCTAACCTGCACAACCGACTTGCTGGTCCGCTGCAACTGAGTCCGGGCCTTGAGCAACCGGAGGTTGAGGTAATACTTCGAGGGCATCGCCCCGAGATACTGTCGAAAGAGCCGCTCGAGCTGCCGGCGTGAAACGCCGACGAGTTCGGCGATCTCGTCGGTCGTCAACGGATCCTCGACATTGGCTTCCATGAGCAGCAACGCATCGTTCAACCGAGGATGCCGCTCGCCCGGCGCAGTCACAAAGGGAATCCGCTGCCGCTCTTCGCCGCTCCGCAAAGTCCCGACCCCGAGTGCATCGGCAATCCGCTCCGCGAGGTCCGCCCCATGTTCCCGGCCAATCATGGCCAGCATGAAATCCACGGTAGCCTGCCCGCCCGCGCACGTCGCGCGATCCCGGTCGATCTCGAAGATCTGCTGCGTGACGATCGACCGCTCGAACTGTTCGGCGAACTGCTGATACGTCTCCCAGTTCACGCTCACCCGGTACCCGGAAAGCTGCCCGGCCATCGCCAGCCACCACACGCCATGATGAATTCCGGTCACGAGCGGCGTGCGCTGCCCGACCCGCGCGAGACTCGCGAGAAACAACCGATAGTCGGCAAACTGCTGAAACCGCTCCGACACGACGATGACCCAGTCGCATGCGATCGCGTCGTTGAACGCCGCATCGGCATGCCACTGCGCACCGCCGGCAAGCGGCACGGGCCGCCCGTCCCACGAACACACCTGCCAGCGATACAGCAGCCGCCCGTCGATCTCGTTCGCGAGGTTCAGCGCATCGACGATCGGACCCACGCCCGACATCGACACGGGCGGCAATGCAACGATCGCCACCTGCATCGTGCGGGTGGCGCCTGCGGGACGAGACACCGGTACCACGTATGAAACCCGCCCTGTCGCGTTACTTGAGACTGCCCGACAGGAACTGCTTCAGCCGCTCGCTCTGCGGGCGTACCAGCACTTCCTTCGGATCGCCCTCTTCCTCGGTCCGCCCCTGATGCAGGAACATCACATGATTCGACACGTTGCGCGCGAAACCCATCTCGTGCGTGACGACGATCATCGTGCGGCCTTCCTCGGCCAGCTTCTGCATCACCTTCAGCACTTCGCCCACCAGTTCCGGGTCGAGCGCCGACGTCGGCTCGTCGAACAGCATCACGTCCGGATGCATCGCCAGCGCGCGCGCAATCGCCACGCGCTGCTGCTGGCCACCGGAAAGATGCGACGGATACTGCTTCTCGACGCGCGGCGGCAAGCCGACCTTCTCCAGGTACTCGCGCGCACGCTCCTCGGCTTCCTTCTTCGAAATGCCGAGCACGTGCACCGGCGCTTCCATCACGTTCTCGAGCACGTTCATGTGCGCCCAGAGGTTGAAGTGCTGGAACACCATCGCGAGCTTCGTGCGGATGCGCTGAAGCTGCTTGTGATCGGCGACTTCGAGCGCACCGGCGCGGTCGGTCTTCGTGCGCACGGTCTCGCCGTCGACGACGATCTGCCCCGCATTCGGCCGCTCGAGAAAATTGATGCAGCGCAGGAACGTGCTCTTGCCCGAGCCGCTCGCGCCGATGATGCTGATGACGTCGCCGGCCTTCGCGTTCAGCGATACGCCCTTGAGCACCTCGTTGTCGCCGTAGCGCTTGTGAATGTCGACCGCGGCAAGCTTGGTGGAAGCGGACGCGCTCGTTTGAGTGATCTCGGCCAACTGGCTCTCCTCGAAGTGAATCAATGACGGGCGGCCGCGAGATACGCGAGCCAGTGGCGCTCCGCGCGGCGAAACGCCGCGACGAGTGCGAACGATACCGCAAGATAGATCAGCGCGGCGATTCCGAACGACTGGAACGCCATGTAGGTCGCGGAATTCGCATCGCGTGCGACCTTCAGGATGTCCGGCACGGTCGCCGTGAACGCGACGGTGGTCGCGTGCAGCATCAGGATCACCTCGTTGCTGTACAGCGGCAGCGCGCGGCGCAGCGCCGACGGCAGGATCACGCGGCGGTACATCGTGAACGGCGACATCCCGTATGCCCGCGCCGCCTCGACCTCGCCGTGCGGAATCGCGCGGATCGCACCCGCGAAGATCTCGGTCGTGTACGCGCAGGTGTTCAGCGCAAACGCGAGAATCGCGCAGTTGAAGCCGCTGCGGAAGAACGCGTCGAGCAGCGAGTGCGACCGCACGAACTCGAGGCTGTACATGCCCGTGTACAGCAGCAGCAACTGCACGTAGAGCGGCGTGCCGCGGAACACGTACGTGTAGAACCGCACCGGCGTCGACACCCACTTGTTCTTCGACACGCGCGCGACCGCGAGCGGCACCGCGCACACGAAACCGAGCGAAATCGACGCGACGAGCAGCCACAGCGTCACCGCGAGGCCGGAGAGGCGCTGGCCATCCCAGTAAAGGAACGCCTGGCCGAATTCCTGGAGGATCTCGATCATAGTTCTGCGTGCCGCACGCCCATGGAATAACGCTTCTCGAGCTGGATCAGCACGAGGTTGGAAACGGTCGTGATCGCGAGATAAATCAGCGCCGCGACGAGGATGAAGAAGAACATGTTGAACGTGCTCTTGCCGGCGTCCTGCGCGGCCTTCACGACGTCCGCGAGACCGATGATCGACACCAGCGCGGTGGCCTTCACGAGCACCTGCCAGTTGTTGCCGATACCGGGCAGCGCAAAACGCATCATCTGCGGAAACATGATCCGCACGAACACGCGCATCCCGCTCATCCCGTAAGCCGCACCGGCTTCGAGCTGGCCGCGCGGCACCGACAGGAACGCGCCGCGGAACGTCTCGGTGAAGTACGCGCCATAGATGAAACCGAGCGTGAGCACGCCGGCCACGAACGGGTCGATGTCGATCTGGTCCCAGCCGACGAAGTCGGTGAACTGGTTCAGCCAGATCTGGATGCTGTAGAACAGCAGCAGCATCAGGACGAGATCGGGCACCGAGCGGATCAGCGTCGTATAACCGGTCGCGATCGCTCGCAGCACCCGGTTGTGCGACAGCTTCGCCACCGCGCCGATCAGCCCCAGCGCCACCGCAGTGGCGAGCGACAGCACCGACAGTTCGATGGTCTGCACGGTGCCGGCCCAGAGGACAGGACCAAAGCCGTAAAGGAACACGCGCGTCTCCAGAGTTGGAATGGATGCCGACGCGTCTGCCTGTCCCGCGCCGGGCTGACGCGGATAGTCGCAAGCGAAATTGATTGCCTCAAATCACCCGGCACGCGATTGCTGCGTCGCAACAATCCGCCCCGTCATTTTCAACCGCGACCTACACCGCTGTTTCAAAAGGAAAAAAGCCGCTCCCTGACAACCGGATAACGGCCAGGGAAGCGGACTTTTTGCAATTTTCCGGTCGCTTTTTCGATATAGCGCCGAAGAAGACGGTCGGGCTCACCGCCCCTTCAGGATGTCGGAGCGCGAAGTCGTGTAGACGAGCCCGTCCGGGCCGAAATGGACGTTGAAGAACGCGTCGGTGTTGACGCCGTCCTCGAGCCAGCGCCAGCTCCAGACCGTCTCGGGCTTGAGCGGATACTGCGCGATGTCGCCGGGCTTGCCGAGCAGGCGCCGCACCTCGTCCTCGTTCATCCCCGGGCGCACTTTCGCGAAATTCTCGGCGGTCAACACCTGCGTCGCGCCCGTGTAGCGGCCGTTCGCATCGAGGTCGACGAACCACGTCTGGTTGCCCATCGGGCCGCGCGGGTATTCGAGACGCTTCGAGCCGTCGGTGAAGTCGCGCTCGGTCTCGGGTTTGCCCATCGTGCCGCGCACGTCGGCCTCGGTCGATTCGCCGGCCTTCAGCCCCTTCAGCAGCAGCGGCGCGGGCTTGATCGCGTTGAAGAAGTCCCTGATACGTTGCACGTCGAGGTTGCCTTGCTTGTCGTCGCAGCCGGTCAGCGCCAGCGCGGCGGCCAGCATCGTCACGGGGAGCAGCCGGAAACGGAAATTCATCGGAAGAAATGCGCGTCGAGAAAACACGCGGCAAGGATACCCGCGCGACGCCAAAAGCGCGAGACGGGCGCGCGGCCCGTCTCGTGGTCAATGCATCGTTTCGGTTTCGGATTCGGCCACGCGGCCCGTCGCGCGCGGCACGGCCGGCGGCGCACCGATGCTGCGGCGCGTGCGCACGAGTTCGGCAAGCTGCCACGAACCGAGCGCGAGGCAGCCGAACAGCACCTCGCGGCCACGCTTGACCAGCGCGAGCGACAGCGCCGTCTCGCGGTCGACGCCGAACATCTGCGCGAGCAGCACGACGGTCGCCTCCTGCACGCCGAGGCCGCCCGGCACCATGAACGCCGCATGGCGCACGGCCTGCGTCATCGCCTCGATCGCGATCGCGCCGCCGATCGACACCGGATGGCCGAGCAGCGCGAGCGCCCAGTAGATCTCGAGCGCGCCGAGCACGTAGCCGGCCAGCTGCCAGAAGAACGCGCTGAACAACAGGCCCGTGCGCGACATCAGCGCATCGATGTCGGCATCGAGCCGCTTGCCGTCGACGCCCTGCAGCAGCCGGTGCGAATCGCCGAGCAGGCGGCCCGCGAAACGCTCGATCGCATGGAAGATCCCGCCGCGGCGCATCAGCACGACGCCGAGCACCGGCAGCGGCAGCGTCAGCAGCAGCGCGAGGCCGATCGTGCCGCCGCCCATGTTGTCCGTCGTCGCGAGCAGCAGCACGAGGCCGAGCGCGGCAAACGCATACTGGACGACGATCGTCACGAGCACCTCGACGATCACCGACGCCGTCACGCGGCTCGCGTCGGGCACCTGCCAGCGCGCGAGCCGGATGCCGACCAGCTCGCCGCCGATCCCGACCACCGGCAGCAGCCGGTTCACGGCTTCGCGCACCGTCGCGATCCACCAGAGGAACGGCAGCGACGAGCGCCTGTCGAGCAGCAGGTGCCACGCGTAGGCGTCGAGCAGCAGCGGCAGCGCGTGGAACGGTACGAGCCACAGCAGCGCGTAACCGGCGCGCGCGAGCATCTGCGACACGTCGCCGATGCCTTCGTGCAGCCCCAGCGCCAGCAGGATGCCGATGCCGAGCGGCCAGCCGAGCCATTTGATCCACTTGATCATGACGGCTGCGCTCCCGGTGCGCGCGACGCCTGCCCGCCGCGCCGCGCCGCAGGCTGGCCGAACACGTCGGCAAAGCCGCCGGTCGCGACGCCCGCGGCCTTCAGCGCGGCTGCGACGCGCGGCGACAGCAGCGCATCGAGTTCGTCCACCGGACGGTAGCCGGCCATCGTCGGCGTGATCGGGCCGTCGCCGGCCTCGGCCGGATGGCAGTAGATCTCGCCGACGCCCGGCGGCAGCTTGGCCAGCGCGTCGAGCAGCACGGCCTCGTCCATCGCGCCCGTATGCTCGATCCCGACCACGTAGTCGTTGTGCGCGAGCCCCGCCCGGTCGAGCCGCGCGCGCACGAGCGCGATCCACGGCTTGAGCAGCGCGGGCGCGCTCGTCTCGTACGGCAGCCGCACCGCGCGCAGCCCGTAGTCGCGGCCGATCTCGATGATCAGCGACAGCACGGTCGGATGCAGGTGGAAATGCTTGTGCGCGTTCACGTGGTCGAGCGGCAGGCCGCTCGCCGCGAACGCGTCGAACTGCGCGCGAATCTCGCGGCGCAGCTGCGCCCGCACGTGCGGCAGGAAGAAGAAGCGGCAGCCGTCCTTCGCCATCGCGTCGCCGAACCGCCCGTCGGGGCCGACGAGTGCGGGAATCTCATGCGCGGGCAGCGTGGCCGGCCCGTCCGCGAGCACGAGATGCAGACCGACCGCGAGCGACGGCAGCCGCCGCGCGCGCTCGATCGCATCCGGTGCGGCGCTCGCGCCGACCATCAGGCTCGCGGCGTTCAGCACGCCGTCGCGGTGCGCGCGTTCGACTGCCGCGTTGACGCGCGGGTGCAGCCCGAAGTCGTCCGCGGTGAAGATCAGCGCCCGCGCCGCCCGCTGCGTCGCCACGGATTACGCCTCGTGCGCGCGCAGGAAGCGGAAGAACTCGACGCCTTCGCGCAGGCGGCGCTTCATCATGTCCCAGCTCGTCAGCATCTCGCGCACGATCTCCCAGATCTTCGACGGACGGAAGTAGAACTGGCGATAGAACTGCTCGAGGTGGTGATAGATCTCGTCGCGCGACAGGTGCGCGTAGCCGATCGCCGCGAGCTGCACACCTTCCTTGCTCACCAGGTTGATGGTCTTGTTCTCTTCCATCCAGCCGTTCTCCACGGCCTGCTTGTAGAGCGTCGTGCCCGGATACGGCGCGGCGAGCGAGACCTGGATCGTGTGCGGATTGATTTCCTTCGCGTACTCGATCGTCTTCTTGATGGTCTCCTGCGTCTCGCCCGGCAGGCCGAGGATGAAGGTGCCGTGGATCTTGATGCCGAGCTTCTTGCAGTCCGCGCTGAAGCGGCGCGCGAAATCGGTGCGCACGCCCTTCTTGATGTTCACGAGGATCTGGTCGTCGCCGGATTCGAAGCCGACCAGCAGCAGGCGCAGGCCGTTTTCCTTCATGATCTTGAGCGACTTGTACGGCACGTTGGCCTTCGCGTTGCACGACCACGTCATGCCGAGCTTGCCCAGGCCGATCGCGATCGCTTCGGCGCGCGGCAGGTCGTCGGTGAAGGTGTCGTCGTCGAACATCAGTTCCTTCACTTCCGGCATGTTGTCGCGGATCCACTTCGCTTCCGCGAGCACGTTCTCGACCGAGCGCGTGCGGTAGCGATGGCCGCTGACCGTCTGCGGCCACAGGCAGAACGTGCAGCGCGACTTGCAGCCGCGGCCCGTGTAGATCGACACGTACGGGTAGTTCAGGTAGCCGATGAAGTAGTTGTCGATCTTCAGGTCGCGCTTGTAGACGGGCGCGACGAACGGCAGT
This sequence comes from Burkholderia sp. LS-044, assembly GCF_004803625.1. Lineage (NCBI taxonomy): Bacteria > Pseudomonadati > Pseudomonadota > Betaproteobacteria > Burkholderiales > Burkholderiaceae > Burkholderia > Burkholderia sp. LS-044. The sequence continues at coordinate 335,469 of NZ_SSWO01000004.1, read as the reverse complement.
TCGTCCATGTTCTCGAGGATCGGACGCGCTTCGTTGTGCTCGATCGAGCCGTCCTTCGCGCGCCAGCTCAAGCCCTTGATCTCGGGGAACGGCTTGCCTTCGGCGATTTCCTTGCAGGTGTAGTCGAATTCCTCGCGGCACACGAAGTCGATCGCCTCGCTCGCCGTGAGCGAGTTGTGCGGATCGACCATCACCTTCGCGCCGACCATGCCGACCAGCATCGACGGCTTCATCTTCTTGAGATCCTGCGCGAACATCGCGTCGGTCGGGAACGACGGCGTGCTCGTGTGGATGATCACGAGGTCGTAGTCGTTGGCGATCTTCAGCGTTTCCTCGACCGACAGGCCGTCGGCCGGCGCGTCGACGACGCGGCTGCCCGGCACGAGCGCGGCCGGCTGCGCGAGCCACGTCGGATACCAGAAGGAACGGATTTCGCGCTTCGCCTGATAGCGCGAGCCGGCTCCGCCGTCGAAGCCGTCATACGAAGGGGCCTGCAAGAACAGCGTTTTCATGAATGCTCCGGTAGCCTGCATAGTTCGTTTCGTTACAACGATTCAGTCAAAAAACCGCGGGCCGCCCTGCCGGCGCCCGCCTCTCTGTCATGTCGCGCCGCGCGGCCTCGCCGCGCAGCGCGTCTCGGCCCTCGGGCCGGGTTCGACCGGAACGGCCCTAGCGGCCGTCCACTGCTTCCACGGCCGCCGTCGCGCGCTCGCCGCCGACGACCGTCATCCTCGCGCCGCGCCACACGACATGCGTGCCGAACACGGCCGCGAGCCACTCGAGCGCGAGCAGCGTGTCGCGCACCGCGACGAGCGGCAAGTCGCGCCAGAATGCGCGCCAGCCGTCCTCGCCGCGCGCGTGCAGCACGAGCCGCCCGAACGCGCCCACCACGGCCGCCCAGCCCGCCAGCGAGCCGGCGAAGGTGCCGTCGAGGCGCAGCGCGAGCGCCGCGCCGATCGCGAGCCACGGCACGGTGAACGTAATGAACAGGAACGCGAAACCGGCCGGGTTCAGCGAACGGATCGTGCGCAACCAGCGCGTCTCGCGGTGCCAAAGCGGCCCGAACGACGGTTCGATCACGTCGGTCGCGACCTCGACTTCCGACAACACGGTGCGGCGTCCGAGGCGGCGCGGCAGCTCGGCCAGCCAGAAATCGTCGGCCAGTTCGTCCTTCAGCACGGGAAAGCCGCCGATCCGGTCGAGCGTGTCGCGCGTCAGCGCGAGCGTCGCGCCGAAGCCGAAGCGGCTCGAGCGGCCGAGATGCGTGATCCGGACCGACGGCGCGAACCAGGCGTCGACGAACTGCGCGCCGATTCGCGTCCAGAACCCGCCGACGCTGCGCGCATGATACAGGCACGTGACGACGCCGACCGACACGTCGGCGAGCGGTGCCGTCACGCGCTCCAGATAATCGCGCGTCACCGCGATGTCGCTGTCCGCGATCACGATGCGGCCGTATTTCGCGCGTTCGGCGAGGTTGATCAGGTTGCTGACCTTCAGGTTCTTGCCGTGCACGCGCGCATCGATCACGAGCGTGATGTCGCACTCGGGGTAATCGGCGCGCAGCCGTTCGACCACGGCGACGGCCGGATCGGCCGCCGACGCGACGCCAAACAGTACTTCGTAACGCGGATGACGCTGCTCGCAGAACGTCGCGAGGTTTTCGTACAGGTGCGGCTCCGCGCCGCACAGCGGCTTGAGCACGCTGACCGGCTCGAAGCCGTCGCGCGCGGCCGTGCGCGGCGTACGCGGCCGCGGTGCGAACGCGGCGACGAGCGCATAGCCGGCCGCGGCCAGCGTAAAGACGATCAGGAGCCAGTCGAGCATCGTTGCGGTTGCCGTCATGCGCGACGCCTCCCGGCGACCTGAACGCCATGGAAAACGCTTGAGCGCGATTGAGCGTGATTCGGTATTCCGACAACGACGAACGCGGGCACGACCCGACTCCTTGTTCCAGCAGCGTCTGTATATGAGGGAGGCTCGACCCATCCTTCGGGTGTGGCCATGCCCGGCTTCGCGTGGGGCACCTCCGCGCGAAACCCGGACGAGATGCGGGAAGACTCGTATGGCTACCTTCGGCACAACATGGGCAGGCGCCGGATTTTAGCAGTCTGCGGCACCCCGCGCTCGGCGCTCCGAGAAACGGACTTGTGCAATTCCGGCAAAGCTGCGCAGTCGGCGAACCATTTGAGCGCACCCGTGTTCACGTTAGCGTAAGCGGTTTGCAGGCGTATTGCAGTCTTGAAAATCAATCGTTTCGTGCAAATTTGTACGTCGATGCGGATTCACATCCAATCGCGGTAAAGATTGGTAATTAATCGTCGATTGGATTGATTTTTGCAACGATCGCCGGATTCAGCCTTGCACCCCTGAAAGGCGCATGGGTATCGCGCCGCCATCAGCAGGTTCCGGAACCCTTTGGCAAAATCCCTGGCATTTGTTGCGTAAGCGCATCACCCCGCCCCCCCCTGTTCGAAGGCCAACCGATGACTCCGTTTTCCGTACTCGATCTCGCCCCCATTCCGGCCGGCGCCGACGCCTCCCAGGCTTTCCGCAATACCGTCGATCTCGCGCAGCACGCGGAACGCTGGGGTTACCTGCGCTACTGGCTCGCCGAGCATCACAACATGCCCGGCATCGCGAGCGCGGCAACGGCCGTCGTGATCGGCCATGTCGCGGGCGCCACGCAGACGATCCGCGTCGGGTCGGGCGGCATCATGCTGCCGAACCACGCGCCGCTCGTGATCGCCGAGCAGTTCGGCACACTCGCGTCGCTGTATCCGGGGCGCATCGACCTCGGCCTCGGCCGCGCGCCCGGCACCGACCAGACCACGTCGCGCGCGCTGCGCCGCGACCTGATCGGCAGCGCCGATTCGTTTCCGGACGATGTCGCCGAGCTGCAGCGCTACTTCGCGGAGCCGGTGCCCGGCCAGCGCGTGCGCGCGGTGCCCGGCGCGGGGCTCGACGTGCCCGTGTGGCTGCTCGGATCGAGTTTGTTCAGCGCGCAGCTGGCCGCGATGCTCGGGCTGCCGTTCGCGTTCGCGTCGCACTTCGCGCCGGATTACCTGATGCGCGCGCTCGAGATCTATCGTGCGCAGTACCGGCCGTCGGCCGCGTGGCCGAAGCCGCATGCGATGGTCGGCGTCAACGTGTTCGTCGCCGATACCGACGACGAGGCGCGGCGCCTGTTCACGTCGCTGCAGCAGCAGTTCATCAACCTGCGGCGCGGCACGCCGGGCAAGCTGCCGCCGCCCGTCGACGTGCTCGAGGCCAACGAGCTCGAGCTCGCGACCGTGGCGCATTCGCTGTCGTTCGCGGCGGTCGGCTCGCGCGACACCGTGCGCGACAAGCTGCGCGACCGCATCGCGCAGACGGGAGCCGACGAGCTGATCGTCACCGCGCAGATCTACGATCACGCGGCACGGCTGCGTTCGTTCGAACTGACCGCGCAGATCCGCGACGAGCTCGCGAGCGAGGTGCGCTGACGGCACACGCCCGCGGCCGCCCCCGCGTCACTGCGGGTGCACGGCCTCCAGCCCGTCGAGCAGCGCCTTGTGAAACGCGTCCGGGTCCTGGATCTGCGGCGCGTGCCCGAGCGCGGGGAATTCGACGAGCTGCGCGCCGGGGATCGCGGCCTGCGTCCGCTTCGCGAGTTCCGGGTAGCGGCCGAGCTTCGCATGCACGTCGGGCGGCGACACGTCCTTGCCGATCGCGGTCGTGTCCTTGTCGCCGATCATCAGCAGCGTCGGCACGCGGATCGCGCCGAGTTCGTAGACCACCGGCTGCGTGAGGATCATGTCGTAGATCAGCGCGGAGTTCCAGGCGACTGCATCGCGGCCGGCGCCACGGTACATCCCGGCCAGCATCTGCACCCAGCGCTCGTACGACGGCGACCATTTGCCCGCGTAGTACGTGCCCTGCTCATAGCGGCGGATGCTGTCGGCCGTGGTCTTCTGCTCGCGCGCATACCAGTAGTCGACCGGCAGCGGCGGCACGCCGAGCGCCTTCCAGTCCTCGAGGCCGATCGGGTTCACGAGCACGAGCTGCTCGGTCGCCTTCGGATACATCAGCGCGTAGCGCATCGCGAGCATCCCGCCCGTCGAGTGGCCGACGATCGTCGCCGACTTCACCCCCACCGATTCGAGCAGCGCGTGCGTGTTGCGCGCCAGTTGCTGGAAGCTGTACTGGTAGCGATCGGGCTTCGACGACTTGCAGAAGCCGATCTGGTCAGGTGCGATCACGCGATAGCCGGCACGGCTCAGCACGCCGATCGTGTCCTCCCAGGTCGCCGCGCAGAAGTTCTTCCCGTGCAGCAGCACGACGGTGCGGCCGTTCGGGTGCGCCGGCGGCACGTCGAGATAGGCCATCTCGAGCGTTTCGCGTTGCGACACGAACGTATACACCCGCACGGGTGCCGGATAGGTGAACCCTTCCAGGCGCGGGCCGTACACGGGCCCGTCGTTGCCGGCGGGCGATGCGGCGGCCGCCGCGACAGGCATGGCGCACGCGGCGGCGACACCCGCGCCGAGCACGACGGCGCGCACGGCATACAACATCTTGCGAATCGAAAGCATGGCGATCACGGTGATTGGAGACGCACGCGGGCAGCCGGGCCGCCTCGCGCCACGCGATTCTACGCGGTCGCGCTGACGACGGCGCGCAACACTCCGGGGCCGCGCGACTTCCGCGCGCGCGACGAACTCGGGTATCGTGTGACGTGACCCTGAAACGCGTGCAGGCGATTCCCATGAAAAACGTCCTCAGCATTCAGTCGCACGTCATCTACGGCCATGCCGGCAACAGTGCGGCCGTGTTCCCGATGCAGCGCCTCGGCGTCAACGTCTGGCCGCTCAATACCGTCCAGTTGTCGAATCACATGCAGTACGGCCATTGGGCGGGCAGCGCGATCGATGCCGCGAAGATGGAGCAGCTCGTCGACGGCATCGCCGCGATCGGCGCGCTCAAGCGCTGCGACGCCGTGCTGTCCGGCTTCCTCGGCTCGCCGCCGCAGGCCCGCGCGGCCGTCGAGATCGTCCGCTCGGTGAAGGCGATGAACCCGAACGCGTGGTACTTCTGCGATCCGGCGATGGGCCAGACGGGCGGCATCCGGCCCGAACCCGGCGTCGAGGAATTCATGGTCCAGGAAATGCCGGCGCTCGCCGACGGCATGTCGCCGAACCACACCGAACTGCAGAAGCTGGTCGGGCGGCGCATCGAAACCGTCGCCGAAGCCGTCGAAGCATGCCGCGCGCTGATCCGGCGCGGCCCGCAAATCATCCTCGTCAAGCACCTGCACGACCGCAACAGCCCGGCCGATCGCTTCAACATGCTCGCCGTCACCGAAACCGAGGCATGGATCGGCCAGCGCCCGCTGTACGCGTTTCCGCGCCATCCGGTCGGCGTCGGCGACCTGACCAGCGCGATCTTCGTCGCATGCCGGCTGCGCGGCGACTCCGTGCGCGCCGCGTTCGAGCACACGCTCGCAGCCGTGCATGCGGTCGTGAAGGCGACCTACGATGCACGCCGCTACGAGCTCGAACTCGTCGCCGCGCAGGACGAGATCGCACGCCCGAGCGAATGGTTCGGCGCGTGGGTGACGGACGCCTGACGTACCGGCATCGCCCGCCGCTTCAGCGGCGCGCGTCCCGCGCTTTCCCGTTGTCCCGTTGTCCCGTTGTCCCGTTGTCCCGTTGTCCCGTTGTCCCGTTGTCCCGTTGTCCTGCTTTCCTGCTTTCCTGCTTTCCTGCTGTCCTGCTGTCCCGCGCTACCCCCTGCATCACCACGACCGTTCGCGATATGCCCCGACGCTGCGTCGATATCGCTTCGACGCGGATGCAAACGTTTCCGGACTTCACATGAATGACACTGATTCCTCGCTATGCTCGCGGCGGCACCACCCGGCGCAGCCGCATCCTGCGACCCGAGTGCGCCCTTTCAGCAGGTCCCGCCAATCGGCTCTCCCTTTTACCCCACGATAACGACCATGACCCGATCGAACCGTCGTGACTTCCTGCGCGTCGCTGCCGGCACCGCCGGCGCCGCCGCGCTGAACCTGTTCCCGCCCGTGATCCGCGATGCGCTCGCGATTCCCGCGAACCGCCGCACCGGCACCATCCGCGATATCGAACACATCGTGATCCTGATGCAGGAGAACCGCTCGTTCGACCACTACTTCGGCACGATGCGCGGTGTCCGCGGCTTCGGTGACCCGCGCCCGCTGCGCCTCGCGAACGGCAAGTCGGTGTTCCACCAGCCGGTCGGCCCGGCCGAGCTGCTGCCGTTCCATCCGGGCGCGGACAAGCTCGGCCTGCAATTTCTGCAGGACCTGCCGCACGGCTGGCAGGACATGCACGCGGCATGGAACAAGGGCCGCTACGACCAGTGGGTGCCGAACAAGGGCACCACGACGATGGCGTACCTGAAGCGCGACGACATCCCGTTCCACTACCAGCTCGCCGACGCGTTCACGATCTGCGACGCGTACCACTGCGCGATCCCGAGCTCGACCGACCCGAACCGCTACTACATGTGGACGGGCTACGTCGGCAACGACGGCACGGGCGGCGGCCCGGTGCTCGGCAACGAGGAAAAGGGCTACGGCTGGACGACCTATCCGGAAGTGCTCGAACAGGCCGGCGTGTCGTGGAAGATCTACCAGGACATCGGCACGGGGCTCGACGCGAACGGCTCGTGGGGCTGGACGCAGAACCCGTACATCGGCAACTACGGCGACAACTCGCTGCTCTACTTCAACCAGTACCGCACCGCGCTGCCCGGCACGCCGCTGTACGACAAGGCGCGCACCGGCACCAACATCAGCGCCGGCGGCACGCTGTTCGACATCCTGCAGCAGGACGTGAAGAACGGCACGCTGCCGCAGGTGTCGTGGATCTGCGCGCCGGAAGCGTATTCCGAGCACCCGAACTGGCCGGCGAACTACGGTGCGTGGTACATCGAGCAGGTGCTGAAGGCGCTCGTGTCGAATCCGGACGTGTGGAGCAAGACCGCGCTCTTCATCACGTACGACGAAAACGACGGCTTCTTCGACCACGTGCAGCCGCCGTTCGCGCCGCAGTCGCGCGACAACGGGCTGTCGACGGTCGCGACGACCAACGAGGTGTTCCCCGGCGACGCATCGCACATGGCCGGCCCGTACGGGCTCGGGCCGCGCGTGCCGATGCTCGTCGTGTCGCCGTGGACGAAAGGCGGCTGGGTCTGCTCGCAGACCTTCGATCACACGTCGCTGCTGCAATTCATCGAGGCGCGTTTCGGCGCGCAATACCCGGTCAAGGCGGGCAACGTGTCGCCGTGGCGTCGCGCGGTGTGCGGCGACCTGACCGCCGCGTTCGATTTCGCGACGGCCGACGCCGGCTGGCCGACGCTGCCGGATACGAGCGGCTACGCGCCGCCCGACCGCCTGCGCCACCCCGACTACATCCCCGTGCCGCCGGTACTGCAGAAGCTGCCGAAGCAGGAGGCCGGGCTGCGGCCGGCGCGCGCGCTGCCTTACGAGCTGTTCGTGCACGGCCGCGTCGAATCGGTCAACGGCCTGTTCCGGCTGACCTTCGCGAACACGGGCCGGGCGGGCGCCGCGTTCCAGGTGCAGTCGCGCAACCGCCTCGACGGCCCGTGGGCGTACACGGTCGAAGCCGGCAAGCGGATCGCCGACACGTGGAGCGCCGCGGCGTCGCTCGGCCTGTACGACCTCGACGTGTACGGCCCGAACGGCTTCTACTGCCATTTCCGCGGCCCGTTCGCGACCGGCGTCGGCAGCGCGAACGTGAACCCCGAGGTGATCTACGGCTATGACGTCGCGAACGGCAACATCACGCTGCGCCTGATGAACCGCGGCCACAAGGCGGTGCGGCTCAAGGTCACGAACGCATACGGCCACGGCCGCGCGCGCACGTTCGATCTCGCGCCGGGCCAGCAGATCGACGACTACTGGGATCTGCGCGGCAGCCACGGCTGGTACGACCTGACCGTCAGCGACGGCCGGCTGCTCGGCTTCCTGCGCCGCTTCGCGGGCCACGTCGAGACGGGGCGCCCGAGCACCAGCGATCCGCTGATCCGCACGCACGCATCGCACGACGATGCCGAAGCCGCATCGGACGCGCTGTCCGACTGACGGCCTCACGTGAGGCGGCACGGCCCCGGCGGGCCGGGCCGCCTCCCCACGCTTCCGCTCCTCCTCTCCGCCCGCTCCGTTCGCGACGGGAAACTCCCGATACCGGCTGCCTCCGCACGCGCGGAAGCTATGCGCAAATCCGCATCGAATGCGCGGCAAATTGCCAAGACCCACGCATATCGGCGACCTATATATCGAAACCATCGGGGCTCTTCGCCGAGCCTGACGGGAGATTCTTCCGAGGATCACGATGCCGACCTCCCCGCCCGATTCCGAGAAGCGGTCGAACCGCCCGCCCGTCGCACGCGTTCAGCCATCCCGAGCGTGTGCGGTACTTACCCGCAGGTATCGAACAAGAGGAACAACATGAAATTCCGTCATTCCCTGCTGTCGGTGTCGATTGCATCCGCGCTTGCCCTCCTCTCGCAACAGGCCGCCCGGGCTGCCGACACGACCGACGTGAAGGTCGGTTTCGCCGCGCCGCTCACGGGCGTGAACGCCGGCTACGGCAAGGACCTGCAGAACGGCGTGCAGCTCGCGCTCGACGATGCCGCCGCGCAGAAGGTGCAGATCGCCGGCAAGCCCGCGCACTTCAACCTCGTCGTGCAGGACGACCAGGCCGACCCGCGCATCGGCGTGCAGGCCGCGCAGGCGCTCGTCGACCAGAACGTGTCGGTCGTGGTCGGCCATTTCAACTCGGGGACGACGATTCCGGCCTCGGTCGTCTACGACAAGGCCGGCATCCCGGTGATCGATCCGGCGGCGACCAACCCGACGCTCACCTCGCGCGGGCTGGCGAACATGTTCATGGTGATCGCGACCGACGGCCAGAACGCCGGCAACGCGGGCAAGTACGCGGTCGACGTGACGAAGGCGAAGCGCATCGCGATCATCGACGACCGCACCGCGTTCGGCCAGGGCGAGGCCGACGAGTTCGAGAAGGCCGTGAAAGCCGCCGGCGGGAACCTCATCGGCCGCGAATTCACCAGCAACCAGGCGGTCGACTTTCGCGCGCAGATCACGAGCCTGAAGGCCAAGAATCCCGACCTGATCTTCTTCGGCGGGCTCGATTCGCTCGCCGCGAACTTCATCAAGCAGATGCGCCAGCTCGGGCTGAACGCGCAGTTCGTCGGCGGCGGCGGCGTGAAGGACAACGAGTTCATCAAGATCGCGGGCCCGGCCGCCGAAGGCGCGATGGCATGGGAATACGGCCGGCCGCTCGACGATCTGCCGCAAGGGAAGGATTTCGAACAGCGCTTCAGGAAGCGCTTCGGGGTCGACGTGCTGTCGTACGCGCAGTTCGGCTACGACGCCGCGTGGGCGGCGATCAAGGCGATGCAGGCGGCCAGCTCGACCGACCCGAAGGTCTATCGTCCGGCGCTGAAGAAGATCGACTTCGAAGGCGTCACCGGCCGCATCTCGTTCGCGAACGACGGCTCGCTGAAGAGCGGGATGTCGACGCTGTACCAGGTGAAGAGCGGCGCGTGGAAGACGATCACGACGAAGGGAGGCTGATCGGCGGTGCCGGCGGCCGGCGGCGGACACGCCGCCCGGCCGCGGAGATCGATGAACGGATATCGATCTCGTATGACGACTGATGTTGACGGGATTCGACCGGGCGGACGCACCGCCCGGCGCATCAGCCGGCCTGCGTGTCGCGCTCGGCCTCGGCCGCCTCGTGCGCGCGGCGCAGCCGCTCGCGGCTGTTGGTGAGGTGCGTGCGCATCGCGGCGCGTGCGGCCTCCGGGTCGTGGCGCGCGATCGCCTCGTAGATGTCCTCGTGCTCGTGGTTCAGCCGGCCGACGTACCGCTCCAGATCGTCACCGGCAAAACGGGCCGAATTCACGCGCGTGCGCGGGATGATCGACGTGCCGAGCTGCGTCATGATGTCGACGAAATAGCGGTTGCCGGTGGATTGCGCGATCTGCAGGTGGAACTGGAAATCGAGCTGCGCCGTGTCACGGCCGCCGCCCGCCCCCGTTGCGATCGCGTCGAGCGCGCGCCGCAGCGCGACCAGGTCGGTATCGTTCGCGCGCTGCGCGGCGAGGCTCGCGCATTCGCTCTCGAGGCTGATGCGCAGTTCCAGCACCGCGAGCACGTCGCGCAGCGTCGTGATCGTCGCCGGGTCGATTCCGAGCGTCTGGCGGCGCGACGGCTCCAGCACGAAGCTGCCGATGCCGTGGCGCGTCTCGATGAGGCCGCTCGCCTGCATCCGCGAGATGGCCTCGCGCACGACCGTACGGCTCACGCCCTGCGCCGCCATGACTTCGGTTTCGGTCGGCAGCTTGTCGCCGGGACGCAGCGTGCCGTTTTCGATCTGCGCGGTCAGCGCGTCGACGACATCTTGTGCGAGGCTGCGTGCGCGACGGCGCGGCGCTGCGGGAAGCGTAGGCACGGACATGAGGCCGGTTCCTTTTTGAATGATCGTAATGTGAGCCGAGGGTTTACGCGGGGTTTGAGCGAAAGCCGATGATTCATTATACTGCGTCACAAGTCATCCGACGACTGATGATCAAAACACGGATCTCCTGTCGACTCAAGCGCGCACGCCGGCACTGCCTGGTCCCATGCCTTACGATCAGCCAGCTTTCGCGTTCTGCGCTCCGCTGGTCAGGTTGTCGCTCCCACCCCGTTCCGGGTTGCATCGACCTGCGGGGGCTTGCGCGCCGCGCACGTCGGTTGTCGAATGATCGCACCTCCTGCCGCGCGCGGCAAAGCTTTTGCCGCACGGCATTGCCCACCCTTCTGCCATCGCCGCCCATGAACGCCGTCCCTGCCTCGCCCTCCCACGACACGCCGCGCATCGTCGACCTGCAAGCGATTCCGGTCGCCGGCCACGACAGCATGCTGCTCAACCTGAGCGGCGCACACGGCCCGTTCTTCACCCGCAACCTCGTGATCCTGAAGGACAGCGCGGGCCGGACCGGCGTCGGCGAAGTGCCCGGCGGCGAAAGCATCCGCCGCACGCTCGACGATGCGCGTGCGCTCGTCGTCGGCCAGCCGGTCGGCAATTACCATGCGGTGCTCAACGACGTGCGGCGCACCTTCGCCGACCGCGACGCGAGCGGCCGCGGTCTGCAGACCTTCGACCTGCGCACGACGATCCACGCGGTCACCGCGCTCGAGGCCGCGCTGCTCGACCTGCTGGGCCAGCATCTCGGCGTGCCGGTCGCCGCGCTGCTCGGCGAGGGCCAGCAACGCGAGCGTGTCGAAATGCTCGGTTACCTGTTCTACGTCGGCGATCGCACGAAGACCGAGCTGCCCTACCGCGACGGCAGCGGCGCGACCGACGACTGGACGCGTGTGCGCGACGCAGCCGCGCTGACGCCCGAGGCCGTCGTGCGGCTCGCCGAGGCCGCACATGCGCGCTACGGCTTCAACGACTTCAAGCTGAAGGGCGGCGTATTCGAAGGTGCGAGCGAGATCGAGGCCGTGACGGCGCTCGCCGAGCGCTTCCCCGACGCGCGCGTGACGCTCGACCCGAACGGCGCATGGTCGCTCGACGAGGCCGTGCGGCTGTGTCGCGACCAGCATCACGTGCTCGCCTACGCGGAAGATCCGTGCGGCGCCGAGAACGGCTACTCGGGCCGCGAGGTGATGGCCGAATTCCGCCGTGCGACAGGGCTGCCGACGGCAACCAACATGATTGCGACCGACTGGCGGCAGATGGGCCACGCGGTGCAGTTGCAGGCAGTCGACATCCCGCTCGCCGATCCGCACTTCTGGACGATGCAGGGTTCGGTACGCGTCGCGCAGATGTGTCGCGACTGGGGCCTCACATGGGGCTCGCACTCGAACAACCACTTCGACGTGTCGCTCGCGATGTTCACGCATGTCGCGGCCGCCGCACCGGGCCAGGTCACCGCGATCGACACGCACTGGATCTGGCAGGACGGCGAGCGGCTGACGCGCGAGCCGCTGAAGATCGAGAACGGGCTGGTGGAGGTGCCGAAGCGGCCGGGTCTCGGCATCGATATCGACATGGATGCCGTCGCGGTCGCGCACGAACTGTACAAGCAGCACGGGCTCGGCGCCCGCGACGACGCGGCGGCGATGCAGTACCTGATTCCGGGGTGGACTTTCAACAACAAGCGCCCCTGCCTCGTGCGCTGAGCGCGGAACGGACCGGGCGGCTGAATCGCCCGGCCGAGACGGGCTCGATAGGAGCGGCGAGGCCCGGCTGGCGGGTGTCTGGCGGAAAACGCCGCTCGAGTCGAACAGGATCCGGATCCAGATCGGGATGGCGATGCGAACCGGGCCGGCCATATCGACACTCGGCCGGGCCTGGCCGGTCTTGGTCGCCCGCACCTAGCCGGCCGCCCCAATCCCCCCACCTGCCCGCTGTGCGCGGGACTTGTCAGACGATCTGCTTGAGCGCGGCGTCGAGCGCGAGCACCGCGACGCGGTCGCCTTCGGTCGCGAGCGGCGCGCGCATGACGATCTGCCGGTTATGGCCGACGGCCGCCGGCGAATCCCACAGCAGTTCGACCTTCGGCCGATTGAACAGGCCGCCGCGGCGCGGCGGCACGACCGAGGGCTGTCCGCCCGTCGCCCCTTCGCCGGCGGCTGGCGCCGTACGGCCAGGCCAGCGCACCGACAGTTCGCGCGCGTCATACTGGCCGACCTTGCGGCTTTCCATCCAGACGATCGCGGTGCGCGTCAGCACGTCGAGCGAAATCGCATAACGGCCGACCGCGAAGCGGCGGGCCGCCACGTTGGTCCGCCACAGCGGCCGCGGGCGGCAGATCCAGACGATCGCCGCATAAAGCGCCGGGGCCGCAACGAGCCAGCCGTTGGTCGCCGTCACAGCATGCAGCGCGAGGCGCCAGCCATCCACCCAGACGAACATGCCGATCGACCAGATCGCGAACAGGAAACCGATCAGCGCGAAGACGCGCAGCGCCTGGCGCAGCCATTGCGGCAGCGGATGGAACGGCCGCTCGGCGCGCGCGACTGCACCCGGCAACGCGAGCAGCAGGAAGATCAGCAGGAGGTAGACGAACGCCCAGGGCGACGACACCATCGCGGACAGCGACGAGCGATAACCCATCTGGGACATCGAGAACAGCCAGCGCGCGAGCAGCACGAGACCGATCGCACGCAACGCGAAGATCACACCGGCGCCGGGGGCCGGCGCTGCGCGCGTGGATTTCGTTCTCGCCAAGACTGCTCTCCTCTGGATATTCGTGCGGGGCCGGATTTCACGGCACGGCCATTATAGGGACATTACCGTCTGGACAGATGGCTGGATGCCATGCCGGGCCACTTCGAGGGCCGTTCGCGGCGTCGGGCGCGGCGAGAATACAACAGATCCGCGCCGCGGATGTGACAACGCCCCGCCGGAAACCCGGACGGGGCGTCGTTGGCGAGCCGCGCGCCGCCAGGCGGCGGCCCGCAATCAGCCTGCGTTGACTTCGCGGAGCACCGTGCGACGCTTCTGGCGCAGCAGTTCCTCGTAGCCCTTCACGTAGTTCTGCGCCATCACCTTCGACGAGAAGCGTGCTTCGAACGCGGCGCGGACCTTCTCGCGCGGCAGCGTATCGAGGCGCTTGAGCGCCGCGACGGCCGACAGTTCGTCTTCGACGACGAAGCCCGACACGCCGTTGTCGATCACTTCCGGCACCGAGCCGCGCTTGAACGCGATCACCGGCGTGCCGCAGGCCATCGCCTCGATCATCACCAGGCCGAAGGGCTCCGGCCAGTCGATCGGGAACAGCAGCGCGTGCGCGTTGCCCAGGAATTCCGTCTTCTCGGCTTCGCTGATTTCGCCGATGTACTCGACGTGCGGCAGCGCGAACAGCGGCTTGATCTTCTCTTCGTAGTACGCGCGGTCAGCCTTGTCGAGCTTCGCGGCGATCTTGATCGGCAGGCCGGCCTGCTCGGCGATGCGGATCGCCGTGTCGACGCGCTTTTCCGGCGAGATGCGACCGAGGAACGCGAGGTAGCTCGGCTTCACGTTCGGGATCGGCGTCAGCAGGTTTTCCGGCAGGCCGTGGTAAACGGTCGACAGCCAGTTCGCCTGCGGCAGCGGGATGCGCTGGTTGTCGGAGATCGACACGACCGGCACGTCGCTGAACGCGTTGAAGATCGGCTGCAGTTCCGGCAGGTCGAGACGGCCGTGCATCGTCGTCAGATGCGGGACCGGCTGGCGCGAGAACAGCGAGAACGGGTAGTAGTCGATGTGGCAGTGCAGGACGTCGAACTCTTCCGCGCGGCGGCGCACCTGCTCGAGGAGCAGCATGTGCGGGGCCATCACGTCGCGGATCGTCGGGTCGAGGCGCAGCGCCTGCGGCCAGCACGCCTCGAGCTTCGCGGAGGTTTGCGAATCGCCGCTCGCGAAGAGCGTAACGTCATGCCCCATCTCGACAAGTGCTTCGGTGAGGTAGGACACCACTCGCTCGGTACCACCGTACAGTTTCGGGGGCACCGCTTCGTGCAACGGAGCGATTTGGGCGATTCGCATGCGTAACTCCTAAAAAATCGGCTAAAAACCAGGTATGGGTCGGCAACCTGCCGGCGGTCCGGGCTGGATGCATTTCGTCCGAAAAGTCGGACGAATCAGCCTGCCGGGGGCGTCAAACCCGCGCTGCTCAAGGAGCGTCGGCGACGCGACAGGCATAGAACGTTTGAAACGAAGACCCGTTGACAGGGGTTCGTAAAAAACCTGGAATCGAACCCGGAGCCGATTATCTAGGGTTAATCCCGATACGGCGCACAACATTTCAAACACTTTACTTTGTTACAAAGGTGCAACACTTTGCAACCCGCGGACTTGGGTGTCCGTTCTAGAGTGGAAGGCCCTTTTGGCATTCCTTGCCCCCGTGACTGCCGGCAGCGTGATTCCGGCACATGAGACAGGACGGGATGCCGGATTTTATCTCAAAATCGATCGCACACCCCTGGCCGAGGCAAGATTCGCGCAGCGCAGCGCACGGCCTTGTTTACAATGCCGGATTATTCAGTCCGGGCGAACGCCGGCAAGCGATCCCGCCGCCACGCTCAATCACCGAATCACCGCACGCA
This sequence comes from Burkholderia sp. LS-044, assembly GCF_004803625.1. Taxonomy (NCBI): domain Bacteria; kingdom Pseudomonadati; phylum Pseudomonadota; class Betaproteobacteria; order Burkholderiales; family Burkholderiaceae; genus Burkholderia; species Burkholderia sp. LS-044. The sequence continues at coordinate 320,318 of NZ_SSWO01000004.1, read as the reverse complement.
TATTTTGGAATCTCTCACCCCTGCCCAGCGCAACGCCCACAACGCGAAGCTGTCGAGCTACGCGCACCGGCCGATCGCGTTCCTGTTCCGCTACATCCGCCTGCATCCCGTTGCCCACCTGATCGTGCTCTGCAGCGTGCTGGCCGCCGTCGGCTGCGCGCTCGGCTCGCAATACGCGATCAAGCACCTGATCGACGTGCTGGCGACCGGGCGTCATCACCCCGGCCCGCTGTGGAGCGCATTCGCGCTGCTCGTCGGGCTGATCGCGGCCGACAACCTGCTGTGGCGCGTCGGCGGCTGGGTCGCCGCGCATACGTTCGTCGCGGTCACCGGCGACCTGCGGCGCGACCTGTTCCAGTACCTGATCGGTCATTCGCCGACCTACTACTCCGAAAAGCAGCCGGGCACGCTCGCGAGCCGCATCACGGCCACGTCGAACGCCGTCTACACGTCGGAGAACACGATGGCGTGGAACGTGCTGCCGCCGTGCATCGCGGTGATGGGCGCGATCCTGATGATCATCGTCGTCAATCCGATGATGGCCGCCGGCCTGCTCGGCTGTTCGGCCGTGCTGTCCGTGATCCTGTTCAAGCTCGCCGGGCGCGGCTCGGCCCGCCACCATGCGTTCGCGGCGAAGGCCGCCGCGGTCGACGGCGAACTCGTCGACGTGATCGGCAACATGGGCCTCGTGCGTGCGTTCGGGATGACGCTGCGCGAACAGAAGCGCTTCGGCGCAACGGTCAAGGCCGAGATGGATGCGCGCCAGCAAAGCCTGCTCTATCTCGAAAAGCTGCGCCTGCTGCACGCGGTGATCACCGCGATGCTGTCCGCCGGCCTGCTCGGCTGGGCGCTGTGGCTGTGGGACCAGGGCCGCGCGACGTCCGGCGACATCGTGCTCGTCAGCTCGCTCGGCTTCACGATCCTGCACGGCACGCGCGACCTCGCGGTCGCGCTCGTCGACGTCACCCAGCACGTCGCGCGCCTGTCCGAAGCCGTCAAGACGTTGCTCGAGCCGCACGGGATGCCCGATCGCTCGGACGCCCAGCCGCTGTCGGCCAAGGGCGGCCGCGTCGACTTCGAGCGCGTGACGTTCGCGTATCCGCACCGCCGCGCGATCCTCGACCACTTCGATCTCCATATCGAGCCGGGCCAGCGCGTCGGCCTGATCGGCAAGTCGGGCGCCGGCAAGTCGACCGTGCTCGCGCTGCTGCAGCGCTTCTACGACACGCAGGACGGCGTCGTGCAGGTGGACGGCCAGGACGTGAAGACGATCACGCAGGACAGCCTGCGCCACGCGATCGCGCTCGTACCGCAGGACATCTCGCTGCTGCACCGGACCATCTACGACAACATCGCATACGGCCGCCCCGATGCGACCCGCGACGAAGTGCTCGCGGCCGCGCGCGACGCGCGCTGCGCGGAGTTCATCGAAGCGATGCCGGAAGGCTATGACACGATCGTCGGCGACCGCGGCGTCAAGCTGTCGGGCGGCCAGCGTCAGCGCATCGCGATCGCGCGCGCGATCCTGAAGAACGCGCCGATCCTGCTGCTCGACGAAGCGACGTCCGCGCTCGACAGCGCATCCGAGGAAGCGATCCAGAGCGCGCTCGACCGCCTGATGGTCGGTCGCACGGTGATCGCGATCGCGCACCGCCTGTCGACGCTGCGCAACTTCGACCGGATCATCGTGATGAACAACGGCAAGGTCATTGACGACGGGCCGCCCGACGTGCTGCGCAACCGCCCCGGCCTGTACCGCGACCTGCTCGCGAAGCAGCACGGCCGCCATCACGCGGCGCCCGACGGCAGCACGCCGACCGGCGAACGCGTGGCCTGACGCACCGGCCCGCAGCCAGCAAAAAAGCCGCAGTGCTGCTCGCACTGCGGCTTTTTCATTTCCGGCGGGAGGCGTCGGTTACGCGTGCTGCAGATCGCGCAGGAAGTTGTCGCGCCACACCGACACGTTGTTCTCGCGAAGCTGCGCAATCATGTCCGTATAACGCGCGCGCCGCTCGGCGAGCGGCATCGTCAGCGCCTGCGACAACGCATCGGCCATCCCGTCGATATCGATCGGATTGACGATCAGCGCCCCCGTCAGCTCGCGCGCGGCGCCCGCGAAACGCGACAGCACGAGCACGCCCGGATCGTCCGGATCCTGCGCGGATACGTACTCCTTCGCGACGAGGTTCATCCCGTCACGCAACGGTGTCACGTAGCCGACCCGCGCGAGCCGGTACAACGCCGCGAGCAGCTGGCGGTCGTACTGGCGATGGATATAGAGGATCGGTGCCCAGTCGAGCTCGGCGAAGCGTCCGTTGATGCGTCCCGACTCTCCTTCGAGCTGCAGGCGGATGTCCTGGTACGCGCGCAGCTCTGCACGGGTCGACGGCGCGATCTGCAGGAACGACACGCGATTGCGATGCGACGGCTCGTGCTCGAGCAACTTCTCGAACGCGCGGAAGCGCTCGACGAGTCCCTTCGAGTAATCGAGCCGGTCGACGCTCATGATCAGCTTGCGGCCCCGCAGCGACGTCGCGAGCGTGCGCACCGCCTTGCCGTGCTCGCCGGCCTGCGCGAGCGACGCGATCTCGTCCGGATGCACGCCGATCGGATACGCGGCCGCGCGCAGCGTCCGGCCGAATGCGCGCACCGTCACCAGGTGGCCGTCGCGCTCGATCACGCCGTCCGCTTCGGATTCGACGTAATCGCAGAATGCGCGCAGGTCGGGTTCGGTCTGAAAGCCGAGCAGGTCGAACGCGCACAGCGATTCGACCAGGTCGCGATGCGGCGGCACGTTGACGAGCACCTGCGCGGCGGGAAACGGGATGTGCAGGAAGAAACCGATGCGGTTCTTCACGCCGGCCGCGCGCAGCGCGCGCGCGAACGGGATCAGGTGATAGTCGTGCACCCAGATCACGTCGTCGTCCTGCAGCAGCGGCACGAGCTGCTGCGCGAGCCACACGTTCACCCGGCTATAGCCTTCGAACTCGTGACGGTCGTACTGGATCAGGTCGGTGCGGTAGTGAAACGCGGGCCACAGCGTCGCGTTCGAGAAGCCGCGGTAATACTGGTCGTAGTCGCGCCGCGACAGGCCGATGGTCGCGAACGTGACCGGCCCGTGCTCCTCGACGCGAATCTGCGGCGCGCCGGACGCGACGACCTCGCCGCTCCAGCCGAACCACATGCCGCCCGTCTCCTTCAGCGCATCGTAGACACCGATCGCGAGGCCGCCTGCCGCCGGTTCGCCTTCCGAAATCGGTGCGACGCGGTTTGAAACGATGATGAGGCGACTCATGCGTGCGGCTGCCCCGCACCGAGCCAGTGCGCGATCTGCTCATGCAGCGCGTCGACCGAATCGAGCCGCGTGCGGGCGGACGTCTCGCCCGCGCCGACCTTGATCGACAGGCCGCCGCGCGCGTTGACCACCGCGAAGCCCTTCTCGTCGGTCAGGTCGTCGCCCGCGAACAGCGGCACGCGGCCCGCGAACGGCGGCTCGTCGAGGAACGCGGCCAGCGCGCGCCCCTTGTCGACCCCCTTCGGCTTGATCTCGAACACCATCTTGCCGGGCTGCAGCACATACGCATCGGCATAGTCGGCGACGAGGCGCTCGGCGGCCGCCCGCGCAGCCGCCTCGCGCTCGGGCGCGTTGCGGTAGTGCAGCGCAACGGCCGCGCCCTTGATTTCGAGCAGCATGCCCGGATGACGGTCGACGACGGCCGCCAGCTCGCGCTCGATGCGCAGCAGGCGTTCGTCGTTGAAGCCGATGCGCTGCGTGTCGCCGTTCGCATCGCGGCGCTCCGCGCCGTGCAGGCCGGCGATCGGCAGGCCCGGCATCTTGAGGAACGTGTCGAGGTTGTCGATACCGCGCCCGGACACGATCGCGACCGCACCGTGCGAGCGGCGCCGCAGCTCGTCGAGCAGCGTCAGCAGCGACGGCGGAACGTGAATGCTGTCGGGCGTCGGCGCCAGTTCGACGAGCGTGCCGTCGAAGTCGAAGAAGAACGCGGTATCGGTCAGGGACAGGGAAGCCGGAACGGATTGCATCGATTCGATAGTCTGAGAGGCGGCCCGGCAAACGCCGCACCGCCGCTGCGCGATGGAATTGTGCGCATCTTACCGCGCCTGCGCACCGAGATGGGCGAAACCGGCGCATCGCCGGCCGTGCGCCGCCGATTGCGTCAACTGCGACATATTGCCCCGCTCGCCCGCCCCGTACGGGTTTCGAAAGGACGCGGGCGCGCGAATTGCGCTACAGTCGCAACCGCCTGCCGCGCGACGCATGGCATCGCGCCGGCCGGTCACCTTTCCGTCCGATCGAGCCCCAGGATGTCGTCTGCCCGCCCAGCGCCGCACCGGCGCTTCTCCCGCCTCATCCGCACGACCGCGGCCCTCGCCGCCGCCGTGGCGCTCGCCGCGTGCACGCACGACGAGCCGCGCTGGAACCTGACCAACGTCACCGGCCACCTGCCCGACCTGTCGTTCACGCTGACGGGCGGCGACGGCCATCCCGTCGACGCCGATGCGTTCCGCGGCCAGGTCGCGCTCGTCTACTTCGGCTACACGCACTGCCCCGACGTCTGCCCCGAAACGATGGCACGGCTGATGGAAGTGCTGGCGAAGCTCGGCCCGCAGGCCAACGACGTGCGCATCCTGTTCGTCTCGGTCGATCCTGCGCGCGACACGCCGCAGGCGATGCAATCGTATGTCGCCGCGTTCGACGCCGCGCATGCGCGCGGCCTGACCGGCACCGACCGCCAGATAGAATCGCTCGCGAAGCGCTATCGCGTCGCGTACCAGATGGAACAGCGCGATCCGTCCGGCGGCTACGAAGTCACGCACAGCTCGGCCGTCTACATCTTCGACGCAACCGGCCGCGCCCGCCTGCTTGCAACCGACCGCGACTCGCCCGACGCCATCGCCGCCGATGTGCGCCGGATCATCGACACCGCCTCCACCACCTGAATTCCTCTCACGACATGAAGACGAAGACGACACTCAAGACGCTCGCCCTCCTCGCCGCGCTGTGCGCCGGCACCCACGCCTATGCCGCCGGCGCGATCACCGCGCAGAACGCCTGGGTGCGCTGGCTGCCGAACAAGCTGCCGGCCGGCGGCTACGTGACGATCGTGAACACGGGCGACAAGCCGGTCGATCTCGTCGACGTCGACAGCCCCGACTACGGGATGGCGATGCTGCACCAGACCGTCTCGAACGGCTCGACGCAGAAAATGGAAATGGTCGACAAGCTGACGGTTCCGGCGCGCGGCAAGGTCGACATCGCGCCGGGCGGCTACCACTTCATGCTCGAGGAGCCGAAGCACGCGATCAAGCCGGGCGACACCGTGCACCTGCGCCTGAAATTCTCCGACGGCGAAACGGTCGATGCGCCGTTCGCCGTGAAATCGCCGGCCCAGGCGAAGTGATGCGCGCGCGATGAACCTCCTGTACTGGCTCGATCCGTGGGAACCGTCGCCGACCGTAGTGATCGCGGTGCTCACCGCTGCCGTGCTGTTCGCGCGCGGCGTAAAGAAGGCGAAGGTGTCGCCGCTGCGGCAGTTCTCGTTCTGGTTCGGGCTGACGGCGCTCTACATCGCACTGCATACACGGCTCGACTATTTCTTCGAGCACGAGTTCTTCCTGCACCGCGCGCAGCACCTCGTGCTGCACCACCTCGGGCCGTTCTTCATCGCGCTGTCCTATCCGGGCGCGGCGATTCGCGCGGGCATCCCGTTTCGCTGGCGGCAGCGCTTCGTGCGCCCCGCCCTCGCGTGGGCGCCCGTGCGCGCGACACTCGACGTGGTGTTCCATCCCGTCGTCGCGGTCGTGCTGTTCGTCGGGCTGATCTATTTCTGGCTGCTGTCGCCGATCCACTTCATCGCGATGCTCGACTGGCGTCTCTATCGCGTGATGAACTGGAGCATGGTGATCGACGGGCTGCTGTTCTGGTGGCTCGTCGTCGATCCGCGCCCCGCGCCGCCTGCGCGGCTGTCGCCGGGCCGCCGGATCCTGATCGTCGTCGCGGCGATCCCGCCGCAGATCGCACTCGGCGCGCTGATCTTCTTCACGCCGCACGAGCTGTATCCGATCTATTCGATCTGCGGCCGCGCGTTCACGTGGCTGAGCCCGCTGCGCGACCAGCAGATCGGCGGCCTGCTGCTGTGGATTCCCGGCTCGATGATGAGCGTGATCGGCGCGCTGATCGCGCTGCGGCACTGGCTGCGGCTGTCCGCCCGCGGCCGCCTGATCGGCGAACGGGCCGCGCAACGCGCGGACGCGCCGTCGGTCGCGCGCGCCGCGCACTGACTGCCGCGCGGCGCGGCGCGCATTACGCGCGCGCGCTGCTCATCCACACGTGCGGGATGCCGTCCTCGTCGTGCACGTCCGAGCTCGGCGTGAAGCCGAATGCCCCGTAAAAACGCTGCAAGTGGGCCTGCGCATGCAGGCTCACCGGCGTATCCGGCCACTGCGCGCGAATATGCTCGAGCGCGCGCGACAGCAGCCCGTTGCCCAGGCCGGCGCCGCGAAACGCGGCGGTCGTCAGCACGCGGCCGATGCGGACATCGGTGTTCTGCGCATCCGGCAACAGCACGCGCAGATAGCCGGCGAGGCGCCCGGCCGGATCGAATGCAGCCAGGTGCCACGCGGCCTGGTCCGCGTCGTCGATGTCGCGATACACGCAATTCTGCTCGACGACGAACACGGCGCTGCGGGCTTCGAGGATCGAATAGACTTCGCGCGCCGTCAGCGCGTCAAAGGATTTCCAGCGCCAGTCGAGATCGGCGGCGCTCGGGGATGCGGCGGATGCGTTCATGGTCGGTCCTGATTCGGGCGCGCCGGCCGGCGCGCGGCAATCGTCGATTATGCCCCGAAGCGCACGCGCCGCGCGACCGGCTGCCCGTCCCCGAAAAAAAGGCCCCGCATTGCGCGGGGCCTGTCCGTCATGCCGGCATCTGGCCGAAGCGGCCGTTGTTGAAGTCCTCGATCGCGGTGCGGATCTCCGCTTGCGAGTTCATCACGAACGGCCCGTATCCGACGACGGGCTCGTCGATCGGTTCGCCGCTCAGGATCAGCAGCTTCGCGTCGCCGTTCGCTTCGATCTCGACGTCGCTGCCGTCGCGGCCGAGCTGCACGAACTGCGCTTCGCGGGCGACCGTCTCGCCGTTCACCTGCACGGTACCGCTCAGCACGACCACCGCGAGCGTGCGCCCTTCGGCGACCGGGAACCGCGCATGGCCGCCGGCCACGAGCCGCACGTCCCATACGTCGATCGGCGTATGCGTGCGGGCCGGGCCGCGCCGCCCGTCGAGCTCGCCCGCGATGATCCGCGCACGCCCCGCGCCGTCCGGCAGCTCGACCACGGGGATGTCCGCGTCCAGCAGCGTCTGGTAGCCGGGCGCCCCCATCTTGTCCTTGGCGGGCAGGTTCACCCACAGCTGGACCATCTCGAGCGGGCCGCCACGCTTCGTGAACCCTTCCGAGTGGAATTCCTCGTGCAGGATCCCGCTCGCGGCCGTCATCCACTGCACGTCACCCGGGCCGATCACGCCGCCCGCGCCGGTCGAGTCGCGGTGTGCGACCTCGCCGTCATAGACGATCGTCACCGTCTCGAACCCGCGGTGCGGATGCTGGCCGACACCGCGCGGCGCCGAGGCCGAGCCCGGCTCGAACGTGGCCGGGCCGGCGTAGTCGAGCAGCAGGAACGGGCTCAGATGCGCGCCGTGAGACTGGTAGCTGAACATCGAACGCACCGGGAAACCGTCGCCGACCCAATGGCCGCGCGGCGCACTGTACACACCCTGGATCTTCTTCATTGCCTTCTCCGAATTGCGGCGAAACACGTGTTTCGCATCCTGGACAGGAATATAGAGGTGGAACGATCGATCCGGTAGACTGCCAAAATCGCACTCAGCGTTCCATTTCATGAACGATAAAGCGCGGGATCTGAACGATCTCTATTATTTCGTGCAGGTCGTCGAACACGGCGGCTTCGCACCGGCCGGGCGTGCGCTGGACATGCCGAAATCGAAGCTGAGCCGCCGCATCGCGCTGCTCGAGGCGCGGCTCGGGATGCGGCTGATCCAGCGCTCGACGCGCCGCTTCACCGTTACCGACGTCGGCCAGACCTACTACGCGCATTGCCACGCGATGCTCGTCGAGGCCGATGCGGCCGACGAGGCGATCGCGCTGCTGCACGAGGAGCCGCGTGGCATCGTGCGCGTCAGTTGCCCGATCGTGCTGCTCGATTCGCTCGTCGGCGAAATGATCGCCGCGTTCATGGTCGCGTGCCCGCGCGTCGAGATTCATCTGGAAGCGACCAACCGGCGCGTCGACGTGGTCGGCGAAGGGATCGACGTCGCGATCCGCGTACGTCCGCCGCCGCTCGAGGACAGCGATCTCGCGCTGCGCGTGCTGGCCGAGCGCGGTCAGTGCCTCGTCGCGAGCCCCGCGCTGCTGCGCGAGCATGGCGCACCGGCCGTTCCCGCCGATCTCGCGCGCCTGCCGAGCCTCGATCACGGCGTCCCGCAGTCCATGCACGTGTGGCGGCTGCACGGGCCCGACGGCGCGCATGCGGAAATCCACCACCTGCCGCGCTTTGTGACCGGCGGCATGCTCGCATTGCGCGCGGCGGCCGTCGCGGGTGTCGGCATCGTGCAGTTGCCGACGATGATGGTGCGCGACGAGGTCGCGCGCGGCGCGCTGGTAACCGTGCTGCCCGACTGGGCACCGCGCCGCGAGATCGTGCATGCGGTGTTCGCGTCGCGCCGGGGGTTGCTGCCTGCGGTGCGCGCGCTGCTCGATTTTCTGGCCGCGCGGTTTGCCGAACTCGAACCCGACTGAGCTTGCCGCGTCACGCGCAACCGCGCGCTGCAAACCGTGCGTGCGTGCCGTAGACTGCGGTACGCGCATCGCGCATTCCACAACCCTGATCGCTTTTCCGCCATGTTCACGCTGTCCAACGACCCCAACGCCTCCAAGGCCGATCAATATTCGACGCTCGTCGAGCAAGCACGCGCGCTCGTCGAATCCGAACGCGACCTGACCGCGAACGCGGCCAACTTCGCCGCGCTGGTCTACCACTCGCTCGACCGTCTCAACTGGGCCGGCTTCTACTTCTTCGACGGGACGGAACTCGTGGTCGGGCCGTTCCAGGGCAAGCCCGCCTGCGTGCGGATCGCGCTCGGCAAGGGCGTGTGCGGCACGGCTGCGCAGACGCGCGAGACGCAGGTCGTGCGCGACGTGCATGACTTCCCCGGCCATATCGCGTGCGACGCCGCATCGGAATCGGAAATCGTCGTGCCGCTGGTGGCCGGCGACGGCACGCTGATCGGCGTGTGGGACGTCGACAGCCCGGTAGCCGCGCGCTTCGACGAAGAAGACCGCCAGGGAATGGAGGCGCTCTGCCGCGTATTCGTCGAATCCGCCTGGCAGAAGGCGCGCGGTTGAGCGGCGGCTGAGCCGCGTTCATCCATCGCGCGGCGCGCGGCAGGTCGCCGCGTTCACGTATGAATCGCGCCGCATGACCTCGAACGAAACGGGCTCCGCAAAGGAGCCCGTTTCACTGTGCCGCCGCACCGCCCTTCGCGGCGCCCTTTACGCGTCAGGCAGCATGCGTGCCGGACAGCGCCGGGAACGCTTGCGGCTTCACATCCTCGGTCAGCACCTCGAAGCCCGTTTCCGTCACCACGACCATGTGCTCCCATTGAGCCGACAACGAATGGTCCTTCGTGACGACCGTCCAACCGTCCGCCAGCATGCGCGTGTCGCGTTTGCCCGCGTTGAGCATCGGCTCGATCGTGAAGATCATCCCCGGCCGCAGCGGTACACCGGTGCCCGGGCGGCCGTAGTGAAGCACCTGCGGCTCGTCGTGATAGACGTCGCCGATGCCGTGCCCGCAGTACTCGCGAACCACGCTGAATCCTTCGCGATGCGCGACCTGCTGGATCGCGTAGCCGACGTCGCCGAGCGTGGCGCCCGGGCGCACCGCGCGGATGCCCGCATGCATCGCCTCATAGGTCGTCGCGACGAGACGCCGCGCGAGTTCGTTTGGTTCGCCGACGAAATACATGCGGCTCGTATCGCCAAACCAGCCGTCCTTGATCACCGCGATGTCGAGGTTCACGATGTCGCCGTCGCGCAACGGCCGCGACGTCGGGATACCGTGACACACCACGTGGTTGACCGACGTGCACAGCGTCTTCGGATAACCGTGGTAGCCGATGTTCGCCGGGATCGCGCCGAGCACGTCGACGATGTATTCGCGGCAGCGTGCGTCCAGTTCGTCGGTGGTGACGCCCGGCTTCACGTGCTCGGTGATCATCGTCAGCACCTGCGACGCCAGCTTCGCGGCTTCGCGCGACTTGGCGATTTCCGCCATGCCGCGGATCGGGATGTCTCGCTTCGCCATTACGCCACCTGCTCGATGCCGTGTTCGACCGGTTCCGCCGGCCCCGCGTCGCCGCCCCGCGCTTCGGCCTCGATCAGCATCCGGCAGATGTCGCCGTAGGACAGCGCCGGATTGAGTTCCGCCAGCATCCCGACGCGCAGCCAGTGCTCGGCCTGTGCGTTGATCGAGCGGCTCAGCGCCGTGCTGGTCGAGCGCAGCCGCTCGTGCATGTGCTCGGAAATCTTGATGATGCCCATATATCCCCAATTAAACGAAACGTAGTCGGTTCGTATATTACGCTGCGGTCGGCTGGCGGGCAAGCCATGCGGATTCCGTTGAGCCGTCGGCCGGCCGCCAGCCCGTCACCAGCGTTGACACTGAATTCCAGTTTGCTGGAAAATAAATCCACCATGAAAGAATCCGTCACCGCCGCTGCCGACGACACCGGCATCAACGAACGCATCGCCCGGCGCGTGCGCGACCTGCGCACCGTACGAGGCTACACGCTCGATGCGCTGGCTGCGCGCTCCGGCGTCAGCCGTTCGATGATCTCGCTCATCGAACGTGCATCGGCCAGCCCGACGGCCGTCGTGCTCGACAAGCTGGCAGCCGGTCTCGGCGTGTCGCTGGCCGGGCTGTTCGGCGGCGACCACGACGACGCGCCCGCGCAGCCGCTGGCACGCCGCGCGCAGCAGGCCGAATGGCGGGATCCGGCGTCCGGTTATGTGCGCCGCAACCTCTCCCCGGCTGGCTGGCCGTCGCCGATCCAGCTAGTCGAGGTGGATTTCCCGCCCGGTGCGCGCGTCGCGTACGACAGTGGCGGGCGCGAAAGCGCGTTGCATCAGCAGGTGTGGATCATCAGCGGCCGCGTCGACGTCACGCTCGGTGAAACGCTTCACGAACTTCACGAAGGCGACTGCCTGGCCATGCGGCTCGACCAGCCGCTGATTTTCAGCAACCCGTCGCCGCACGCCGCGCGTTATGTCGTCGTGATCTGCGACGCATCCACCGCCGGCGTGCGCACCCTCTGATGAACGCGTCGTCGCAGCAGCCGTGCGCGCGACCCACTTACTGCCCACAGGAGTCCGTATGAATTCCCCGAAACAGCGCGACGACGTGCGCCTGATCGATTGCAGCGAGGCCGAGCATGCGCCGGCCATTCTCGAGATCCTGAACGACGCGATCGCGAACTCGACCGCGCTGTACGACTACAAGCCGCGTCCGCCGGAAGCGATGGTCGCGTGGTTCGCGGCGAAACGCACAGGCGGCTTCCCGGTCATCGGCGCGGTCGACGCGTCGGGCACGCTGCTCGGCTTCGCGAGCTGGGGCACGTTCCGCGCGTTTCCCGCGTTCAAGTACACGGTCGAACACAGCGTGTACGTGCATCGCGACCAGCGCGGCCGCGGGCTTGGCGAGGTGCTGCTGCGCGAGGTCGTCCGGCGCGCGCGGGAAGCGGAAGTACACGTACTGGTCGGCTGCATCGATGCGGCCAATGCGGGGAGCATCGCACTGCATGCGAAGCTGGGATTCGTGCACTCGGGCACGATCAAGGAAGCGGGCTTCAAGTTCGGCCGCTGGCTCGATGCGGCGTTCTATCAGTTGACGCTCGACACGCCTGCGCAACCGGTGGACGGCTGAGCGGATGTCGCGATGGACGAGCGGCATCGCATGGCCGAAGCCTGCTCGTAGCGGGCTTTCGTATTTCTGGACGTCAGATCCCGCCACCGGAGTTGCAAAGCAACTTGCAGTGCCGAACGACGCAGTCATGTCTGCTCGCGTGGGGCATTCAAATAGACTTGGGCCAAGCGACGCTACCGTGTGACAAAAGAGATTTTGCCGGCGCATATGCTCGTCATCCGACATCAGGTCGTCGCCTCCTATCTGCGATGCGCATATCGCGAGCAACGAAGAAGCAATCGCTCCTGGGTTCGCACGCTGCCATCCGAAGCGACACCAATCCCGGTAAAAATTGACCGATCAAACAGAATGTTACTGTTGGTTTCAAAGATGCCCAGATAGTAGGCTGGAGTGCCGCTATTCTTCCGTCACCCACAATAACGATCCCAACTTGGGGGGTGACATGAACAACATCATCAAAGGCGCCCTTTGCGCCGCCTTCGTACCATTCATCCTCGCCGGTTGCGGCGGCGGCGGCGACGACGGTGGCGGCATGCAAACCGGTACGCTGCACGTCGCGATGACGGATGCGCCATCCTGTGGCTTCGACCATGTGTACATCACCGTCTCGCAAGTCCGCGTCAACGCAAACGCGAACGCCGCAGACAACGACGCCGGCTGGTCGACCGTATCTCTCGCTACACCGCAGAAAATCGATCTGCTGTCGCTGACCAACGGCGTGCTCGCCGATCTCGGGCAGACCGCCCTGCCCGCCGGCCAGTATCAGCAAGTCCGCCTGGTTCTCGCACAGAATCAAGGTAACAACCTCGCGAACTCGGTCGTCCCGACCGGCGGCACCGAACAGGCGCTCGCCACGCCGAGCGCGACGCAAAGTGGCTACAAGATCATCCACCCGTTCACGGTCCAGCCCAACACGCTCGTCGATCTCGTGCTCGACTTCAACGCATGCAAGTCGATCGTCCAGCGCGGCAACGGCTCGTATGCGCTGAAACCCGTCGTCACTGCGGTCCCGACAGTTGTGAGCGGCGCGATCTCCGGTTACGTCGCCTCGGCCGAAGCCGGCGCGACGGTCTATGCCGAGCAAGGCGGCAAGGTCGTCCGCGGCACAGTGGCCGACAGCACCGGCAAGTTCGTGCTGTCGCCGCTGATCCAGAGCTCGACGCAAGGCAATTACGATGTCGTGATCGTGCAGAACAACTTCGCGTCGGGTATCGTGCGCTCCGTCCCGGTCGTCGTGAACACGACCACGGCGGTGTCGGCGTCGACCGCACCGATCACGCTGCCGGCGTCGACGATGAGCACCGTCAGCGGTGCGGTGACTGCCAGCGCCAATGCATTCGTGCGCGCGCTGCAGACGATCGACGCGAATGCCTACGAGATCACGTCGATCAACGCGAACCTGGATACGGGCGCCTATGCGCTCAACGTACCCACTGCCGCGCCGATCGTCGGCACTTACTCGGGTTCGCTACCGGTCGCGCTCGCCGCATCGCCGGCCGCCGCCGCACAATATACGATCGAAGCGGACGCAGCGTCGGGGGCAACGCAATCGACGAACGTCAACGCAACGACCAGCCAGTCGAACGTCAATTTCAGCTTCTGACGCGTCGGCAGCGCACCGAAAGGGCCGTTCGGCCCTTTCATCAATAACGGGAGAACGAAGTGAAAAAAGGGGTTATCGCGTTGCTTGCAGCGGCGAGCATGGTCGGCACGCTCAGTGGGTGCGTCGCATATGTTCCGGGTGCACCGGTAGTTGTTGCACCGCAGGGTGGCCCGGGGAACGGATTCTGCCCACCGGGACAGGCGAAGAAAGGCAATTGCTGATTGCACAGGGGCCCGCATTCAGCGGGCCTGTCCAGACTTTGTTTGCGAATTACAGGCCATAGGAACTGGTTGCTGCGCCCCCAATTGGCGTATCGGCTCCGTTTCGTCAAGAGCACCTATGTCCGCAAGACACTCAACGAACCGGACGTAGAGTTCGTCCTGTACTAGGCCGTTTGATCGCATCCATTCCATGGCTGCGTTTGGGTTCAGTAGCAAGACATGATGGAACTGCCCAGACGGCCCAGGCTTGGCTCGGATGAAATTCAGGTCGCGTAGCCTACTCATCCTGCGACGCCAGGTGTCGACAGCGCACTCGCCGGTGAATCCGACCTCTGCCGCCAAGGTCAAGGGATCGGCAATTGACAGCACTGGATAATTCCACGCCCTTGCCCACAGGCAGAAAAGTGTTTGACCTGCTGGCTGTCTCTTTGACTGGGCGTCGACGGCTTGCATCGCAATCGGCAGCGTACGAGGAATAGTGACGAACCCAACGTTTCGATGTGGGTGCCAAAGCCAAATTTCAGGTATGCCGGGAAAATGAAGATCCAGCAGTTGCTGGGCACGGTCAGCCATTTTCAGACGACGAGGAATTGTATGTTGAATGTTCGCCATGGTCGTCCCCTGGATGCCGCTTATTTGTCTGATGTTTTAATTGGGATCGCCTGCCAGACCACAAGTTTCGATGCTGCGTTTGGCCTCGCAACGACGCAATTTCGTCCGGACGCGCCCCCTTTTCCCTGGCAGTGGAGAGCGAACGCACCACGTTTCGGACGCTCTCCCGAGACGCATGCAAGTTGAATCGTCGGGCGATCGTGAATGGGCAACGACTATCGTTCCCAACGCAACTGATGAAGCGAACAACGTGCCAGCCTCACGACTGCACCGCCCGAACAGTGCTCGGCGATGCCGAGCATCAAGTACGGGCGAGTCCTGGCAAATGCGTTGCAGCGTCGATACACCGTGCGGGTGGTCGATGGGACGAAATCGGCGAAAAGTGTCGAGACTGACGATGTGAGAGGCGCCGCAACACAACGGTTCCGCGCTCGCCAAATGCCTTTACTGGAACTCGGCGAGTGTGCCAGTACGTCACCGAATAATGATTCGAACATGCAACACCGGCGCTGCATGCATGTCACCGCCCAAGTTACTTTGGCTCCGCGGCCATCTGTTCCGCCGGATAGAACTGCAGCATCATGCGCGCAGCTTCCGCATTCTTCTTGTGCAACCGTTCGTGATAGTCAAAAGAAAAAGCCCTGATTTCTCAGGGCTTTTTCTTTTCTTACTTGGAGGCGCGAGCCGGAGTCGAACCGGCCTAAACGGCTTTGCAGGCCGCTGCATAACCGCTTTGCTATCGCGCCAAAAGCGGACTGTCCGGATGCCGTGAGGCAAGAGACAGATTTTTTATTCGAGGACCGGAGGTCCATCAAATAAAAAGGGAAGCGTGGCTTCCCCATTACTTGGAGCGGGAGACGAGTCTCGAACTCGCGACCTCAACCTTGGCAAGGTTGCGCTCTACCAACTGAGCTACTCCCGCATTGTCCTGCATCTGCAGCGCTTCGCCGTACCACACGCTGCCAGAAAAATCTGGAGCGGGAGACGAGTCTCGAACTCGCGACCTCAACCTTGGCAAGGTTGCGCTCTACCAACTGAGCTACTCCCGCATGTGTCCTGCACCTGCAGCGCTTTGCCGTACTACACGCTGCCAGAAAAAATCTGGAGCGGGAGACGAGTCTCGAACTCGCGACCTCAACCTTGGCAAGGTTGCGCTCTACCAACTGAGCTACTCCCGCATATTGCTGCGCTACTGCTTCCCCGTCACACACTTACTTCGTCGTGCAGCGGAGAAGCGAGATTATGTCGAAGGCACATTCGTGTGTCAAGGGCTTTTCCAGCCCTTTTTCCAAAAAACCTGCTCGACCGAACGCGTGACACGCATCACGCGCCGCCGCGCTCGCGAATTTGCGGCCACGCGAGCTTCATGTAGTACAGCATCGACCAGATCGTCAGCACCGCCGCGAGATACATCAGCCACTCGCCCCACACGCGCGTATCGATCGTGGCGATGCCGAGCGGCAGCGGCCCGTAGAACAGCAGCATCGGAATCGCGACCATCTGGCATGCGGTCTTGAACTTGCCGAGCTGGTTCACCGCCACGCTCTTCGACGCGCCGATCTGAGCCATCCATTCGCGCAGCGCCGAAATCGCGATCTCGCGGCCGACGATCACGAGCGCGATCGCCGCATCGACGCGCGAGATCTGCACGAGGATCAGCAGCGCCGCCGTCACCATCAGCTTGTCCGCCACCGGATCGAGAAAGGCGCCGAACGACGACGTCTGGTTCCACTTGCGGGCTAGAAACCCGTCGAACCAGTCGGTCAGCGCAGCGAGAATGAAGATCGCCGCCGCCGCGAGATTGCGGTGCGCGCCGCCCATCACCGTGTCCGGCAGATAGAACACGCCGACGACGAGCGGAATCAGCACGATCCGTACCCACGTCAGGAAAATCGGGAAATTGAACGGCATGGCATGCGGGACAGTAAAGGATTCGCAATTGTGCCGTGTCGACCGGCCTGCCACAAGAACGCTGGCAAGGCAGCCGGCCGCACGGCCGCGTCAGTGAAGCTGCTTGTAGATTTGCTCGGCGAGCGCGTGCGAGATGCCCTCGACGCTCGCGAGTTCCTCGACGCTCGCGGCAACGACACCGCGCAACCCGCCGAACCGCGCGAGCAGCCGCTGCCGGCGCTTCGCGCCCACGCCCTCGAGTTCCTCGAGCCGCGACGTCTGGCGCGCCTTCGCCCGCTTCGCGCGCATGCCGGTGATCGCGAAGCGGTGCGCCTCGTCGCGAATCTGTGCGACGAGCATCAGCGCGGCGCTCT
The DNA here is from genome assembly GCF_004803625.1 of Burkholderia sp. LS-044. Classification (NCBI taxonomy): domain Bacteria; kingdom Pseudomonadati; phylum Pseudomonadota; class Betaproteobacteria; order Burkholderiales; family Burkholderiaceae; genus Burkholderia; species Burkholderia sp. LS-044. The sequence goes on along the minus strand of NZ_SSWO01000004.1, from coordinate 303,596 downwards.
CCTTGCCGAGTTCGAGCGGCGTGCGGCCGTCCGCGAACACGAGCGTCTCGAGGCCGACCTTGCGCCCCTCGCCCTTCGCGACGCCGACCAGCATCGACGTATCGAGGCCGAGCTCGGTGAACACCTGGCGCGCGATTTCGACCTGACCCTTGCCGCCGTCGATCAGCACGATGTTCGGCAGCAGGCTCGACGCCTCGGCCTGGCGCGTCGACTCGCCGTCGATGCCGGCCGCTTCGTCGACAGCCGCCGCCTGGGCCGCCTGCTCGACCATCTTCTCGTAGCGACGCGTGAGCACCTGCCGCATCGCCGCGTAGTCGTCGCCCGGCGTAATCCCGGTGATGTTGTAGCGGCGGTACTCGCCCGACTGCATCTTGTGATGGTGGTAGACGACGCACGACGCCTGCGTCGCCTCGCCCATCGTATGACTGATGTCGAAGCATTCGATCCGCAGCGTCGCCAGATCGTCGCATTCATAGCTGAGCGTCTCCGCGAGCGCACGCGTGCGCGCCTGCTGCGAGCCCTGCTCGGACAGCAGCCGCATGAGCGCGATCTGCGCATTCTGCTCGGCCATCGACAGCCACGCGCGCCGCTGCCCCTGCGGCTGCCGCACCAGCGACACCTTGTGGCCGGCCTGCTCGGACAGCAACTCGAGCAGGTCGCGGCTCGCGGGCGCATGGCTCACGACCAGCACAGGCGGCACGCGATTGCCGAGATAGTGCTGAGCGATGAACGCGTCGAGCACCTCGGCCTCGACCGACGCCGCCGCGTCGCCGCGCGCGCGGCCGGTTTCTTCGGCGGGCAGGTCGGGGAATGCGTCGGCCGACGCGGCGGCCGCCTCCGCCAGTTCGGACTCGTCGCCGAGACCGCCTTCGGCGAGCGTCAGCGCGCTTTCGACGTGCGTCGGGAAATACGCCTTGTCGCCGAGATGCCGGCCGCCGCGCACCATCGCAAGGTTCACGCACACGCGCCCGCCCTGCGCGACCACCGCCAGGATGTCGACGTCGCTGTCGCTGCCGACCTCGATCGCCTGCTGGTGCAGCACCGTCGCGAGCGAACTCATCTGGTTGCGCACGGCCGCCGCCTGCTCGAATTTCAGCTCGGACGCGAACGCGTGCATCTTCTGCTCGAGCTCCTTCATCACTTCGGACTGCCGGCCGAGCAGAAAACGCGCGGCATTCGACACGTCGATCGCGTAATCCTCGTCGGAGATCGCGCCGACGCACGGCGCCGTGCAGCGCCCGATCTGATGCAGCAGGCACGGCCGCGTGCGGTTGTTGAAGACCGAATCCTCGCAAGTGCGCAACTGGAACACGCGCTGCAGGATCTGGATGCTCTCGCGCACGGCCCAGGCGCTCGGGAACGGCCCGAAATACTGGTTCTGCTTGTCGACCGAGCCGCGGTAATAGGCCATGCGCGGAAAGCGGTGCGCGGTGAGCTTCAGGTACGGATACGACTTGTCGTCGCGAAACAGGATGTTGTAGCGCGGCGCGAGCGCCTTGATCAGGTTGTTCTCGAGCAGCAGCGCTTCGGCCTCCGAACGCGTGACGGTCGTCTCGATGCGCGCGATGCGCGTGACCATCATCGCGATGCGCGGCGACAGCTGCGTCTTCGTGAAATAGCTCGATACGCGCTTCTTCAAGTCGCGTGCCTTGCCGACATAGAGCACGGCGCCCGTCGTGTCGTAATAGCGATAGACGCCCGGCATGTGCGGCAACTGCGCAAGGATCTTCTTCGGTTCGAACGGGGTATCGGGAGCTTCAGGGGATGTCATGCGTGATCCGGGCGCCTTGTAACGCGGAACGGGTCTATTAGAATCGCCAGTTTAGAGCATTCACCGGCCCGCTTCGATGCCACGCACCACCGCTGCCCCCCTGCCCGCCGCGCCGGGCGAACCGATCGCCTGCGACCTCTTCTGTACCGTGATCGACAATTTCGGCGACATCGGCGTCTGCTGGCGCCTCGCGCGCCAGCTCGCGCACGAGCACGGCTGGCAGGTTCGCCTGTTCATCGACGACCTGCGCACGTTCTCGCGCCTGCTGCCCGGGGTCGATCCCGACGCGGGTCGGCAGACGGTCGACACGATCGTGGTCGAGCACTGGCATGCGGAAGTCGGCGACGCGCTGGAGATCGCCGATGTCGTGATCGAAGCGTTCGCGTGCGAGTTGCCCGGCGCGTATCTCGCGGCGATGGCGCGCCGCACGCGCCGCCCGGTGTGGATCAACCTCGAATACCTGAGCGCCGAGGACTGGGTCGCCGACTTCCATCTGCGCCCGTCGCCGCATCCGCGCTACCCGCTGCTGAAGACGTTCTTCTTCCCCGGCCTGTCGGCCGGCACCGGCGGCGTCCTGAAGGAGCACGACCTCGATTCGCGCCGCACGGCCTTTGAAGCCGACGCGGCGGCGCGCGACGCATGGTGGCGGCGCGCGACCGGCGGCGCGCCGCCGGCCGCCGGCACGACGGTCGTCAGCCTGTTCGCGTACGAGAATCCGGCCGTCGACGCGCTGCTCGCGCAGTGGCGCGACGGCCCGTCGCCGGTCGTCGCGCTCGTGCCGGCCGGCCGCGTGTCGCCTGCCGTCGCGCGTTTTTTCGGGGTCGAGTCGTTCGACGCGGGCACACATGCGCACAGCGGCAACCTGACGGCTCACGGGCTCGCGTTCGTCCCCCAGGCTGACTACGATCCATTGCTGTGGGTGGCCGACATCAATTTCGTGCGCGGCGAGGATTCGTTCGTCCGCGCGCAGTGGGCACGCAAGCCGTTCGTGTGGCACATCTATCCGCAGGCCGACGACGTGCACCTGCCGAAGCTCGACGCCGCGCTCGCGCACCTGTCGGCCGGCCTCGCCGACGCGCCGCGCGCGGCGCTCGAGCGGTTCTGGCATGCCTGGAACGGCGCCGGCACGCCCGACTGGGCGGATTTCTGGCAGCACCGCGCCGCACTGGACGTCAACGCGGCCCGCTGGGCCGATGCGCTCGCGGCCGTCGGCGATCTCACGGGAAAGCTGGCGGAATACGCAAAATCTCAGTTAAAATAAGCGGTTATCCGACGGCCGACCGCGCAAGCGCTTGCTTTTGGCGCCCACCGGAACGCGTCTGCTTGGCGCCTCACCCGTTGTGCAACGCTCAGGCACCTATTTATTTGATTTGATCAGGACAGTTTTTTATGAAAACCGCACAGGAACTCCGCGTAGGCAACGTCGTGCAGATCGGCAGCGACGCATGGGTCATCGCCAAGGCTGAATACAACAAGTCGGGCCGTAACTCCGCCGTCGTCAAGATGAAGATGAAGAACCTGCTGACGAATGCAGGCCAGGAAGCGGTCTACAAGGCTGACGACAAGTTCGACGTCGTCGTGCTCGACCGCAAGGAAGTGACGTACTCGTACTTCGCCGACCCGATGTACGTGTTCATGGACGCCGACTACAACCAGTTCGAAGTCGAAGCCGAAATGATGGGCGAAGCGCTGAACTACCTCGAAGACGGCATGGCTTGCGAAGTCGTGTTCTACAACGAGAAGGCGATCTCGGTCGAACTGCCGACGGTCCTCGTTCGCGAGATCACCTACACGGAACCGGCAGTCAAGGGCGACACGTCGTCGGGCAAGGTGCTGAAGAACGCCAAGCTCGCAACGGGCTTCGAACTGCAAGTGCCGCTGTTCTGCAACACCGGCGACAAGATCGAAATCGATACGCGCACGAACGAATACCGCAGCCGCGCGTAATCGCCGGCGATGCCCGCATCGAACAAAGCGCCCTTCGGGGCGCTTTTTGTTTGTCCGGCGCCAACAAGCGAGCGCGGGCCAGGCTCATGTAAAGCACAAAAGCCACCGGTAAAGATATTCAATTTGTATCATCGGTAACTGTTTTATAGCGCCGGAGAAATAATGCTCGTTACGCGTTCAGCGGGGCATAAAATCAGTCTTTAATCTGACATGCGGCTGCGGCCCCGATGACCGACAGCCCGCCTCTCTTGACTCGACTCGCGTCCACCATGCCACACGCCCTGATTGTCGAAGACGATCCCAACAGTCTGTCCGGCCTCACCGCGCTGCTCGCCGCGGACGGCTTCTCGGTCGACACGGCCACGTCGCTCGCCGAAGCGCGCACGGCGCTCGGCCGCTCGATTCCCGATGTCGTGCTCGTCGACCTGAACCTGCCGGACGGCAGCGGGTTCGACCTGCTCCAGCACCTGCCGCAGCAACAGCCGAACGGCTCGCTGCCCGTCATCGTGCTGACGGGCAATGCGACGGTCGAGAGCGCCATCGAGGGCCTGCGTCACGGTATCTGGGACTACCTGCTGAAGCCGATCAACATTCCGCGCCTGCGCAGCCTGCTCGCGCGGATTCCCCGCCCCTACGAACTGATCGACGAAGTGCAGTCGTTGCGCGCATCGCTGCGCCATCTCGGCCGCTTCGGCGCGCTGGTCGGCCGCAGCGACGCGATGCAGCACGTGTACGACATGATCGAGCACAACGCGCGCACCGAAACGGCCGTCCTGTTCTCCGGCGAAGCCGGTACCGGCAAGAAGCTGGCCGCGCGCACGCTGCACGACCTGAGCCGGCGCCGCAAGGGGCCGTTCGTGTCGTTCGATTGCAGGACGATCGCGCAGGCCGGTCGGCACGGCGCATCGCTCGACAGCGTACTGTTCGGCCATGAGCGCGGCGCGTTCGACGGCGCCGAGCGCCGCGAATCGGGCCTGTTCGAGCAGGCCGGCGGCGGCACGCTGTTCCTCGACGAAATCACCGCGCTGCCGCTCGTGCTGCAAGAAGCGCTGCTGCATGCACTCGATTCGCAGAACTTCATGCGGATCGGCGGCACGAGTTCGATCACGAGCGATTTCCGGCTGATCGCGACCACCCGCCGCCCGGCGCGCGAAGCGGTCGCGAACGGTACGCTGCGCGAGGATCTGTGGTTGCGCCTCGACGCGGCGTCGATCACGATGCCGCCGCTGCGCGAGCGCGACGGCGATGCACTCGCGATCGGCGACGCGCTGATCGACGAGCTGAACCGCGAAGCGCGCGCAACCGGCCGCAGCACGACCGACAAGCGCGCGGCACCGGGCTTCGTGCGCGAATGCCTGTCCTACGAATGGCCGGGCAACGTGCGCGAACTGCAGGAACGCGTGCGCTTCGCGTACGACGCATCGGGCGATTTCATCGAGACGCTGCGCGCGGGCGAGCCGAGTTTCTCGGCCGGCGCCGCGCTGAACGGCAGCAGCGTGCAGATCAAGGTCGGCACGCCGTTGTCCGACGTCGAGGATCTGCTGATCCGCGCGACCCTCGATGCGGTCGGCGGTACGCGCCACCGCGCGGCCACGCTGCTCGGCATCAGCCCGAAGACGCTGTACAACAAGCTGCAGCGGATGAAGGTGAACTGAGCGGGCGTCGATGCTTGCAGGCACTGGCGGAATCAGACCGTTAGTTGCGCCAAGAGAATCACCGTCCCCGCCCGCTTGACTCGTGACGCTACCCGGTTCGCACCTGCAGTAACCCATGAAAAAGCCGCGCAACTGCGCGGCTTTTTGTTTCGGCGACGGGGAATGGCACACGTCGCGCCATCCCCTCGCCGTTCATGCCAGTGCGCTGCTCAATAGCGCCTGCGCCTGCAGGTATTCGGGCTGCGCGATCAGCTTGTCCCACTTGGGTGCCTTGCCGCGCGCGCGCATCCGCTTGAGGCGTCGCACCGACTCGTCCGTTGCCCTCGTTTTCAACCCGTTCAGCACGACCTCGGCCGCGTCCGGCTGGTTGCAGACGAGCACCATGTCGCAACCGGCAGCGAGCGCGGCGTCGGCCGCCTGCGTGAGCGTGCCGCCTTCGCGTGCGGCTTCCATCGACAGGTCGTCGCTGAAGATCGCGCCGGTGAAGCCGAGCCGCCCGCGCAGGATGTCCTGCAGCCACACGCGCGAGAAACCGGCCGGCCGCTTGTCGACCTGCGTGTAGATCACGTGCGCGGGAATCACCGCGGACAGCGACAAGCCGAGCCAGTCGTAAGGCGCGACGTCCTGCTTGAGGATCGCATCGAGCGTACGGTCGTCGGTCGGCAGCGCGACGTGCGAGTCGGCCTCCGCGAAACCGTGCCCCGGGAAATGCTTGCCGCAGTTCGCCATCCCGGCGAGCGACAGCCCGTGGTTCAGGCTCTTCGCGAGCAGCGTGACGACGCGCGCATCGCGATGAAACGCGCGATCGCCGATCACTTTCGAGTGCCCGTAATCGAGGTCGAGCACGGGGGTGAAACTCATGTCGATCCCGCATGCGCGCAATTCCGCGGCCAGGATATAGCCGACGGCCGTCGCGACCTTCGTCGCGAGCAGCACGTCGCGATCCCACAGCTCGCCGAGACGCCGCATCGCGGGCAGCACGGTGAAGCCGTCGGTGCGGAAACGCTGCACGCGCCCGCCTTCGTGATCGACGGCGATCAGGATGTCTTCGCGCACCGCGCGGATCGAGTCGGTCAGCGCGGTCAGTTGCGCACGGTTCTGGAAGTGCCGCGCGAACAGGATCACGCCGCCGGTATTCGGATGCGCGAGGCGCCGCGCATCGTCGCGCGACAGGGCCGTGCCGACGACGTCGAGCATGACCGGGCCGGGAGTCGTTTTCATCGAATCGGGAATTCCGTCAGGAGGAGGTTCGGGAAACAGGGGCAGGCGCGGCGTCCGTCTCGGCGATCACGAACGACACCGCGTAGTCGCGCTCGTCGCTGACCGTCACGCGTGCCGTGATGCCGCGGGCGGCAAGCCAGTCGGCCAGCTCGCCCGACGCGACCACGTACGGCTCGCCGCTCGGGTGATTGAGGGTCTGCAGCGCACGCCACGTCATCGGCCAGTGCATGCCGAGCCCGATCGCCTTCGAGAACGCTTCCTTCGCGGAAAAGCGCGTCGCGAGGAACGCGATGCCGCGCGCCTCGGAGCGGGCGCGGCGCGCATGGAACACGCGCAGCTCGTCGGGGCCCAGCACCTTCTCGGCAAACCGGCCGCCCGTGCGTTCAAGCACGGCCGCGACGCGGCTCACCTGTGCGATGTCGGTACCGATGCCGTAGATCGCCATGTCAGTACGCGCCGGTGTGGCCCGGCTGAGCCGGGTCAGGCATGACGTGCGATGCGCAGCGGCCTTTCATCTTCAACGCGCGCCGCCATGCAGCGCGGCAACGCGTGCGGCGACCATGATCGCCTTCATTTCGCGCACCGCATTGTCCCAGCCCGCGAAAATCGCGTGCGCGACGATCGCATGGCCGATGTTCAGCTCGACGATGCCGTCGATCGCGGCGATCTGCTGCACGTTCGTGTAGTGCAGCCCGTGACCGGCATTGACCTTCAGGCCAAGCTGCGCACCGGCCTGTACGCCCGCGACGATGCGCTCGTATTCGCGCTGCTGCTCGGCTTCGTCGTGCGCTTCGGCATAACGGCCCGTATGCAGCTCGATCACCGGCGCGCCTGCTTCGTGCGCGGCACGGATCTGCGTCTCGTCCGGGTCGATGAACAGCGACACGCGCACGCCCACGTCGGCAAGCTGCTTGCACGCCGCACGCACGGCCTCGAAGCGGCCGGCGACATCGAGACCGCCTTCGGTCGTCAGTTCCTCGCGCTTTTCGGGCACGAGGCACGCGTCGTGCGGGCGCACTTCGCAGGCGATATCGAGCATCTCGGCCGTCACCGCGCATTCGAGATTCATGCGGGTCTTCAGCAGCGGGCGCAGCTTGCGCACATCCGCATCGACGATGTGGCGACGATCCTCGCGCAGATGCAGCGTGATCGCGTCGGCGCCGGCTTCCTCGGCGGCGAGCGCGGCGCGGATCGGATCGGGATAGGTCGTGCCGCGCGCATTGCGCAGCGTCGCGACGTGGTCGATGTTCACGCCGAGGTCGATGGCGGTGGGCGTTGTCAGGAAGAAGCTCATAGGTTTTGCAGGTCGATCAGGATCTGACGCGTGGCAAGCGGCGTACCGCCGAGATAGGTGTTCAGCAGGAAGCGCATCAGCGTCTTGCTTTGCGCAACCGTCTGGGCTCGATGGTAATCGTCCTGCTCCATGTCGAGCAACGTCTGCCCGGAAATGACCGGCCAGTGCGACGGTACTTCGTCGTCCGCGTTGCGCACGCCGCGCTCGGGATCGAACACGTAGCGGCGGTCAGGCTCGACCGCGCGGCGCGCGACCGTGCGGTTCAGCGCCATCGCGTAGCCGGTCTCGCGCAACAGCACGCGCTCGAACGAGCGCAGTACCTGCACCGCGGGCTCGCCGTGGGCGAGGCGCGTGAGGGTCAGCACGTAGTGATTGAAGAGCGGCGGCTGGGGATCCTCGCGCGCGCAGAATTTCACGAGCAGCTCGTTCGCGTAGAAGCCGCACAGCAGTCCGTCGCCGCCGAGCGGCAGCATCCCGCCGACCCACTCGGCGCCCGTCAACGTGCGCACCTCGGATTTGCCCGACCACGACAGCAGCAGCGGCTGGAAAGTCTGCAGTACACCGCGCAGCGCGGAGTGCGGGCGCTTCGCGCCCTTCGCGACGAGCGCGAGCCGGCCGTGATCGCGCGTCAGCACGTCGACGATCAGGCTCGTTTCACGATACGGGTAACTGTGCAGCACGAACGCCGGCTGCTCGGCGACGCGGAAATCGGACGTGCGAGACGTCGCGCGCCGCGCCTTGCGCGGCGGTTCGGGCGGTGCCGGCAACGGCGCGTCGTTCGCGCCGGCCGTCACCGCGTCTTCGGTCGACGTCAGTGCGTCATTCGTACCCATAGGCGCGCAGCCCTGCCTCGTTGTCGGCCCAGCCGCTCTTCACCTTCACGAAGGTCTCGAGATACACGGGGCCGTCGAACAGCTTCTCCATGTCCATCCGCGCCTCGGTGCTGATCTGCTTGAGCTTCTCGCCCTTCTTGCCGATCACCATCGCCTTGTGCGAATCGCGCTCGACGAGGATCGTCGCGAAGATGCGCTTCAGGCGCCCTTCCTCCTCGAACTTGTCGATCAGCACGGTGCTCGTGTACGGCAGTTCGTCGCCGGTCCAGCGGAACACCTTCTCGCGCAGGATTTCGGCGGCGAGGAAACGCGAGCTGCGGTCGGTCAGCTCGTCCTCGCCGTAGATCGGCTCGCCTTCCGGCAGGTACGGCTTGATCGTGTCCAGCAGGCGCTTGATGTCTTCCGGACGCTGCGCCGACAGCGGCACGAGTTCGGTGAATTCGCGCAGCGTGCTCATCTGCTGCATGAACGGGAACAGCGACGCCTTGTCGGTCACGCGGTCGATCTTGTTCGCGATCAGCAGCGTCGGCATGCCCGGCGGGATCAGGTCGAGCACCTTCTGGTCGTCGGGCCCGAAACGGCCGGCCTCGATCACGAACAGGATCACGTCGACCGACGTGAGCGTCGACGTGACCGCGCGGTTCAGCGAACGGTTCAGCGCGGTGCTGTGGCGGGTCTGGAAGCCCGGCGTGTCGACGAACACGAATTGCGCGTCGTCGAACGTATTGATGCCGGTGATGCGGTGGCGGGTCGTCTGCGCCTTGCGCGACGTGATGCTGATCTTCTGGCCGACGAGTGCGTTCATCAACGTCGACTTGCCGACGTTCGGGCGGCCCACGATCGCGATCATGCCGCAACGGAAACCGGTAGGAGCGGGAGTGTTCATATCGTTTGGGAGACAGGTTCGGAAACGGCCGCGCGGCGCGCGGCACGATCGATGGGCAATTCAGTGGTCGGCATCGGCCACGCGCGCCTGCGCGGCAGCGAGGCTCACGCCGCCCGGCGGCGTCTCGGAATCCGGTGCCGCCGTGTCGCGCGTGCGCGCAGCCGTGCGCGAAGCGGAGTCGGTACCGGCGGAAGTCTTGTCGGCAGACGCGGGGGCCGGATCGGCGGCCTGCTCAGCCGGCTTGTCGGCTGCGCGTGCGGCGGGCACGGCTTCAGCGGGCTTCTCCGCGGACTTGTCGGGTCGCTCGGCCGGTTTTTCAGCTGGCTTCTCGGCAGCCTTGTCGACCGCCGGCTTCGCCGCCCGCTCACCCTTCTCGGCAACTGCGTCTACATGCGCCGCGCGAATCGCGGCCATCGGCGCCGCGGCCGGCTCATTACCGGTCGCTGCGGCCGCCGCGGTTGCCGCGGGCGCTGCACCGGCCGCCCTCGCCTCGCGCGCCGCCGCGCGTTCCTTGCGCTCCGGCGAGCGCAGGTCGAGCGCTTCCTGCACACCCTTCACGCCCGGTACGATTTCGGGTTCGACATGCTTCGACCCGCGTGCGTTTTTCGAGCGCTTCGGCTTGGCGGCCAGCATCGGCGCGGCCGCCATCACCTCGTCGAGCGCCTTCTTCGCGGCGGCCTGCTCGGCCGCGCGCCGGCTCGCCCCGGAGCCCGACACCTTCACGTCGAGCTTCGGCACCGTACATTCGACTTCGAATTGCTGATTGTGCGCCGCACCATGCGTGGCGACCACCGTGTAGGTCGGCAGCGCGATCTTGTGCCCCTGCAGGTATTCCTGCAGCAGCGTCTTGGCGTCCTTGCCGAGCGTGCGCGGATCGATGTGGTCGAGAATCGGGATATAGAGGCGCTTGATGACCCCTTGGGCGGCTTCGAAGCCGCCATCGAGGAACACCGCCCCGATGATGGCTTCGAACGCGTCCGCGAGGATCGACGGGCGGCGGAACCCGCCGCTGCGCAACTCCCCCTCGCCGAGCCGCAGCCCCTCCGAGATATTCAGGGCCTGAGCAATTTCGTACAGCGACTGCTGTTTGACGAGGTTGGCGCGTACGCGCGACAGATCGCCTTCGTCCAGCTTGCTGAAACGCTGGAACAAAAGGGCAGCCACCGCGCAATTCAGAACGGAATCGCCGAGAAACTCGAGCCGTTCGTTGTGCGTGGCACTGTGACTACGATGGGTCAAAGCCTGGCGCAACAATTCCGCATTGCGAAATTCGTAGCGCAGCCGGCTTTCCAACTGGGATAGGGGCATGTGCAGGAGTATAACGCGGGCGCCGGTCGGGCCGAAACGGCACGGCCGGACGCGAAAAGGCGTGACGAGGCGGTGTTACCGCCGGTTCTTAAAGTAGTTCGGCAATACGCGACGCGGCCCGTGCGTCGCGTATTGCGAGTGACCCGGATGCGATCAGTTGAAGGAACCGATGCGCTTGAGGTCGCTGAAGTTCATCCAGATGAAGAACGCGCGGCCGACGATGTTCTGGTCCGGCACGAAACCCCAGTAGCGGCTGTCCGCACTGTTGTCGCGGTTGTCGCCCATCATGAAGTAGTGACCGGGCGGCACCTTGCAGATCACGCCGCGGCTGTTGTACGTGCAGTTGTCGCGAAACGGATAGTCGTATGCGCCCATCACGAACGGCGGCACGGCCGGGTTGTTGAGGATCGCGTTCTTCTTGTTGCCGATCGTTTCCTCGAACTGCTTCGCGTAATTCTGGCGCTCGTCGTCGAAGAAATCGGGCAGCGGCGTTTCGGGCACCGGCTGGCCGTTGATCGTGAGCTGCTTGTCCTGGTATGCGACGGTGTCGCCCGGCAGGCCGATCACGCGCTTGATGTAGTCGACCGACTCGTCCTTCGGATAGCGGAACACGACGACGTCGCCGCGCGACAGCGGGCTGCCCTGCGTGATCTTCGTGTTCGTCACCGGCAGGCGCAGCCCGTATTCGAACTTGTTGACGAGGATGAAGTCGCCGACGAGCAGCGTCGGCACCATCGAGCCCGACGGAATCTTGAACGGCTCGACGACGAACGAACGCACGACGAACACCGCCAGGATCACCGGGAAGAAGCTCGCGGTGTACTCGAGCCACCACGGCTGGCGCAGCTTTTCGTCGCGCAGCTTCGAACGCGTCTGCACCGCGTTTTCATCCGCGAAACGCTTGTCGATGCGCGACTGCTGGCGATCGAACTCCTCGATCGCCGAGTCGGCCGCCTTGCGTCGCTGCGGCAGGAACACCAGTTTGTCCAGCACCCACGCTACGCCCGTCAAGATGACGAGCACAAAAAGAATCAGCGCAAAATTCATAAAAGGAACAGTCCTGTTATTTGTCTTCGACGCGCAAGATCGCAAGGAACGCTTCCTGCGGGATCTCGACCGAACCCACCTGCTTCATCCGTTTCTTGCCTTCCTTCTGCTTTTCGAGCAGCTTCTTCTTTCGCGTGATGTCGCCGCCGTAGCACTTCGCAAGCACGTTCTTGCGCAGCGCCTTGATGTTCTCGCGCGCAACGATGTGCGCGCCGATCGCGGCCTGGATCGCCACGTCGTACATCTGGCGCGGGATGATCTCGCGCATCTTCGCGGCCACTTCGCGGCCGCGGTATTGCGACTGCGAGCGGTGCACGATGATCGACAGCGCATCGACCTTGTCGCCGTTGATCAGCATGTCGACCTTCACGACGTCCGACGAACGGTATTCCTTGAACTCGTAGTCCATCGACGCGTAGCCGCGCGACACCGACTTCAGGCGATCGAAGAAATCGAGCACGATCTCGGCCATCGGGATCTCGTACGTGAGCTGTACCTGGCGGCCGTGATACTGCATGTTGATCTGCGAGCCGCGCTTCTGCTCGCACAGCGTGATCACCGAGCCCACGTAGTCCTGCGGCATGTACAGGTTCACGGTGACGATCGGCTCGCGGACTTCGGCGATGCGGCCGGGCTCCGGCATCTTCGCCGGGTTCTCGACCATGATCGTCGAGCCGTCGCTCTGCACGACCTCGTAGACGACCGTCGGTGCCGTCGTGATGAGATCCATGTCGAACTCGCGCTCGAGCCGCTCCTGCACGATTTCCATGTGCAGCAGCCCGAGGAAGCCGCAGCGGAAACCGAAACCGAGCGCCTGCGACACTTCCGGCTCGTACTGCAGCGACGCGTCGTTCAGCTTCAGCTTCTCGAGCGATTCGCGCAGCGCGTCGTACTGGTTCGCCTCGACCGGATACAGCCCCGCGAACACCTGCGGCTTCACTTCCTTGAAGCCCGGCAGCGGCTCGGCGGCAGCCTTGGTCGCATGCGTGACGGTATCGCCGACCTTCGCGGCCGTCAGTTCCTTGATACCGGCGATGATGAAGCCGACCTGCCCCGCCGACAGCGATTCGAGATTGCGCGATTTCGGCGTGAACACGCCGACGTGCTCGACCGGATACTGCGCGCCGGTCGCCATCATCTTGATCTTGTCCTTCGGACGCAGCGTGCCGTTGACGATGCGCACCAGCATCACGACGCCGACGTAGTTGTCGAACCACGAGTCGATGATCAGCGCCTGCAGCGGCGCGGCCGGATCGCCCTTCGGCGGCGGCACCTTCGCGATCAGCGCTTCGAGCACGTCCTCGACGCCGAGGCCCGTCTTCGCGCTGCAGCGCGTCGCGTCGGTCGCGTCGATGCCGATCACGTCCTCGATCTCCTCGATCGCGTTCTCGGGGTTCGCGGCCGGCAGGTCGATCTTGTTCAGCACGGGAACGACCTCGACGCCGAGCTCGATCGCCGTATAGCAGTTCGCGACCGTCTGCGCCTCGACGCCCTGGCTCGCATCGACGACCAGCAGCGCGCCTTCGCACGCGGACAGCGAACGGCTGACTTCGTACGAGAAGTCGACGTGCCCCGGCGTGTCGATCAGGTTCAGGTTGTAGACCTTGCCGTCGCGCGCGCGATAGGACAGCGCGGCTGTCTGCGCCTTGATCGTGATGCCGCGCTCGCGCTCGATATCCATCGAGTCGAGCACCTGCGCTTCCATTTCACGGTCGGCGAGGCCGCCGCATACCTGGATGATGCGATCCGCGAGCGTCGACTTGCCATGGTCGATGTGCGCGATGATCGAGAAATTGCGAATATGATCCATTCAGTGCCGATCAAGCGAAAAAGGCGCGCTCGACGACCGCTGAGCACGCCTTGTGTAAGTCGGTGAAAAAACGGCTTATTTTAGCCGAAAAGGCCTTCGCCGGGCGGTATTTCCAACGCCGGCCCGCGCGGCACCCTGCCGGGGCCGCCCGCCGGGCAAAGCCCGGTGCCAGGCGCCGCCGCAAGGCAGCAGCCCGGCTTCAGCGCCGGGCCGCGAGCGCGTCGTGCACCTTCGCGGCGTCGAACCGGTGGCGGCACACTTCCGCACCGTCCAGCAGCAGCACGGGCACGTCCTCGTCGTAGCGGGCGACGAGTGCCGCATCGGTATCGATGTCGATGTAATCGACCGCAACACCGAATTCGGCCGCCACCGGCGCCAGGGCGTCGCGCATGTCGTCGCACAGGTGGCACCAGCCGCGGCCGTAGAGCGTGAACATCGGCGCGTTATTTCTGGCGCGGCCGCACGGGCACGAACTGCGTGTTGTCGCCGCGCCGCACGAGTACCGCGACCGCCTTCTGCGGATCGAGCTGCGCGGTCACTTCGGCGAACTGCTTCGCGTTCGTGATGTCGGTGTCGCCGACACGCAGCACGATGTCGCCGCGCTGCAGGCCCGCACGGGCGGCCGGGCCGTCGACGCCGTCGATTTGCACGCCGTTCTTCAGCTTCAGCGTCTTCATCTGCTCCGCCGTCAGATCGCTGACCGTCAGACCGAGCGAGTTGGCCTGGCGCGGCTTCTGCGGCGCGTTCTTGCGCTGTTCGGCCTTCGCCGTCGATTCGGCCGGGGTTTCCGCGATCGTGATCGGCAGATCACGTGCCTGACCCTTGCGCCACACGCTGACCGTCGCCTTCGTGCCCGGCTTCGTGTCGCCGACCATGCGCGGCAGATCCGACGCCGTGTCGACCGAACGGCCATTGAACTTCAGGATGATGTCGCCCGGCTGGATGCCCGCCTTGTCGGCCGGACCGCCCGGCTCGACGCTGCTGACGAGCGCGCCCTCCGCCTTCGGCAGCCCAATCGAGTCGGCCACGTCCTTCGTCACTTCGCCGATCGCTACCGCGATCCGACCGCGCGTGACCTTGCCCGTCGCCTTCAGTTGGTCGGCCACGCGCATCGCCTCGTCGATCGGAATCGCGAACGAGATGCCCATGAAGCCGCCGGTACGGCTGTAGATCTGCGAGTTGATGCCGATCACCTCGCCCTGCATGTTGATCAGCGGGCCGCCCGAGTTGCCGGGGTTCACGGCGACGTCGGTCTGGATGAACGGCAGGTAGTCGCCCGTGTTGCGGCTCTTCGAGCTGACGATGCCGGCCGTCACCGTGTTGTCGAGGCCGAACGGCGAACCGATCGCGACGACCCACTCGCCGACACGCACCTTGTTCGAATCGCCGATCGCGACGACCGGCAGGTTCGACGCCTGGATCTTGACGACCGCGACGTCCGTGCGATCGTCGACGCCGATCAGCTTCGCCTTGAATTCGCGCTTGTCGGTCAGCGTCACGTAGATGGTGTCCGCATCGTCGACGACGTGCGCATTGGTCATCACGTAACCGTCGGCCGACACGATGAAACCCGAACCGACGCCACGATTCTGTTCGGTGTCGGGCGGATTGTCCGGCGCCGGCGCGTTCTTCGGGTTGCCGCCACCATTGCCGGGCGCCTGCGGCAGCGGAATGCCGAAGAAGCGCCGGAAGAATTCCGACATGTCGCCGTTGTCGAAGCCCGGCGGGAGCATCCCGCGCGGGCCGCTGCTCGTCGGCACGTTGGCGGTGGTCCGGATGTTCACGACGGCCGGCCCGACCTTTTCGACCAGATCGGCGAAGTCGGGCAGGCTGGCAGCGGGAGCCGTCACCGCGACCGCGGTATGTGGCACGAGCGGCAGGCAGGCAGACAGCGCCGCCGCCGCGAGCCATTTGCGCAGCGTGAGTTTCATCATGTCGGAAGCCGTAGCGTTACTTGGAAGCCTTGTATTCTATGGCAGACGCGAACTGCTGCAACGTAGCCGGCGGCACTTCGCCGAGCACGGTGATCCAGTAGTCGCCGCGGCGCTTCACGAGAACGTTCGTTGCACCGGTGCTGCCCGCGCCTTCCTTGCGCGTATTCTTTTCGGCCGGCTCGATGAAAACCGAAATCGTCGCGAGACCGTCGGTGAAGACGGCCTGATCGACCGGAATCGGCGGCTCACCCGCGTCGCGCGCGGCCATCGGCCGGCGCACCTCACGAATCTTCTGGAAACCGGCGACACTCGGTGCGAGTTGCCAGCCCTGCGCTTCCATGTCGACCGTCGCGACCGGCGGACGTACGACCGTCCAGCCGCTCAGGTTGCGCATGCCGGCCGCAATCGCGGCCTTGTCGCCGCTTGCGCCGCCCGTCTGCAATTGCGAGAACGCGATCTGCTCGAGCACATGATCGTTCGCATCGAGCGTCTGCGAACGCAGCAGCAGCCCCGTGCGCGCATCGGCCCACAGCTTGTACGTGAAGCGGTATGCGTCCTTCGGCACGAGCTCGACGACCTGCGCGTCGATCCCCGCGACACGATCCTTGCCGAGCGACTTCGCGTCGTAGACGGACATCACGTGCTCGCCGCTCGCGCCGAGCAGCGCGGGGAACGAGTCGCGCGTCTGACGGCGCTCGACCACGCACAGCTTGCGCTCGGGTACGAACGTGTACAGCTCGTCGTTGTGGCGCAGCAGCTTGCGCGGCTTGCCGTCGAGCGTCTCGATGCGTTCGAACTCGCCGTCGCGGGACGCGACGTGCGCAATGCGCGACGACTGCACATACCCGCCGCGCTGATAGACGAACGTGCCTTCGTAGCTCTGCTGCTGCGCCGCTTGCTGGACGCGGTCGAGCCAGTCCGCGGCACCCTTGCGGGTCGCGACGGGATCGTCCGGTTGCTGGGCGCTGGCAGGAAGGGATTGAACGGACAACAGGGCGGCTGCGCAAAGCAGGAGGGCCGGCAGCCGCTTCCATCCGGAGATGGCTTGATTCAACTGCAAAGTCCGCATCGGGTTTATTGGCCTGGCGTGGTGGTCACGGCAGCGCGGATCAGCGGCATCGAACCCGTGACGACGGGCTGCTGCGCGAATTGCTGGTGCGCTTCAAGGTATTGGTCGAGGCTGGCGTCGCGGATGATGTTGACGTCCTGCAGCCCCGGCTGGGCCGATGCCTGCGCAACCGTCACACGCTGCAGGTTGCCGCCTTGCGGCGCACCGGCCGACGCGACCTGGACGGCGCCCGGGGCACCGGCCGTCTGCATTTGCGGGACGACGATCCACGTCAGCGTGGCCGCCGCGGCGGCAACCGCGAACGCGGGCACGACGCGCCGGCGCAGCGACAGCAGCTTGCGCGCGACGGGCGCGGCCGCCGGCGCGAGCAGGTGCGGCTCGCTTTCGAGCGCAGCCGACATGCGCGCGGTGAACGCTACGCTCAGCGCGGGCGACAGCGCCAGTTCGTCCGAGCGCAGCGCATCGCCGATCAGGTGGTAATGGGCCCACGCAGCGCGATCCGCGCGGTTGAGCTCAGCCAGAAACTGCCCGTTGTCCGGGCCATCGAACATTTCGCCGTCGACCAGCGCGGAAAGGCGCTCGCCGCGCGAGCACGCTTGCGACTGCGTATTGACCGACCCCATGATGCTCCCCATCTTGCACACCCCGTCGTGACTTCACGACTCTACGTAACTAGACCCCGACCCGCGTCGCTCCGCCTGTCGCGCTTACCAGCGCTTGCCTTCGGGCGTATCGAGCAGCGGACGCAATTTGGCAGCGATTGCCTCGCGTGCACGGAAGATCCGCGACCGGACCGTCCCGATCGGACAGCCCATCATTTCCGCGATCTCTTCGTAGCTCAGGCCCTCGATCTCGCGCAGCGTAATTGCCTGGCGCAGTTCCTCGGGCAGCAGAGCCATGGCAGCGTTGACCGTCTCGGCAATCTGCTTGCTCATCAACATCGACTCAGGCGTGTTGATATCCCTTAGTTGGTCTGCGTCGGAGAAAGTTTCCGCTTCCTCCGCATCGGCCTCGGTCGAGGTCGGCGCCCGGCGGCCTTGCGTCGCAAGGTAGTTCTTCGCCGTGTTGACGGCAATTCGGTACAACCACGTATAGAACGCCGATTCGCCGCGGAATTGCGGCAGCGCACGATACGCCTTGATGAACGCGTCCTGGGCCACATCCTCGACCTCGGCGGGATCCCGCACGAGGCGCGAGATCAGCCGAATGATCTTGCGGTGGTATTTGGAGACCAGGAGTTCGAACGCCGCCTTGTCGCCCTTCTGTACGCGTTCGACCAGAGCCTGATCGATTTCTTTTTCACTCACCTGACAAATCCGTTAACTAGGGATGCAACGCGGAGCGTCATTGTAACGTTCCCGCGCCGGACGCTGGTTACGGTACGTAACCGCGCCGCCGTCATGCCCGCCCCGCCGCGCCCGCCGTCTTCGCCAGCACGGAAAGCGCACTGAACGATGCGGCGTCGAGCGCATCGGCCGGAATCAGCAGCGGCCGGGCCCGCCGGGCACCCTGTCCGACCGACAGCACCAGCAGCAGGCTGCTCCAGTGCGCATGCCCCGTCACGCGGCCACGGGCCAGCAGGCGCCCGGTGCGGCCAAACGCCGCAATTTCCCCGAACGCGTCGATCCGCAGCTCGGCCGGCAGCCGGCGGGCACAGGCCCGTGCGGCGCATACGGCCAGCAGCGCAGCCGTCACGGCTGACACGCATGCGCCCGCAGCAGCGCCCGCGCGCGGCGCCCAGAACAGGTAGGCCGACGCGGCAGCCGACGCGACGAACGCGGCCAGCACGACATATGACACGGCCGAGGCCCGCAACGCAAAGCGCTGCGGACGCCCGGCCGGCGCATCGAATGGACTCGTCAAGTGACTGCGGCGTCAGACGCGCTTGAACACCAGCGTGCCGTTGGTACCGCCGAAGCCGAAGTTGTTCTTCACGGCCACGTCGATCTTCATGTCACGTGCGGTGTTCGCGCAGTAATCGAGATCGCACTCGGGATCCTGGTTGAAGATGTTGATGGTCGGCGGCGACACGTTGTTGTGCAGCGCGAGCACCGTGAACACCGACTCGAGGCCGCCCGCGCCGCCCAGCAGGTGGCCCGTCATCGACTTCGTCGAGTTCACGACGATCTTGTACGCATGCTCGCCGAAAGCCGCCTTCACCGCATCGGACTCGTTCTTGTCGCCCAGCGGCGTCGACGTGCCATGCGCGTTCAGGTACTGGACCTCGTCCGCGTTCACGCCGGCGTCGCGCAGTGCCGCGACCATGCAGCGGCGCGGGCCGTCCATGTTCGGCGCGGTCATGTGGTACGCATCGCCCGTCATGCCGAAGCCCGAGACTTCCGCGTAGATCTTCGCACCGCGCGCCTTCGCCGCTTCGTATTCCTCGAGCACCATCACGCCCGCACCTTCGCCCAGCACGAAGCCGTCGCGGTCCTTGTCCCACGGTCGGGACGCGGTGGCCGGATCGTCGTTGCGGGTCGACAGCGCGCGCGCTGCCGCGAAACCGCCGATGCCGAGCGGCGACACCGTCGATTCGGCGCCGCCCGCGACCATCACGTCGGCGTCGCCGGCCTGGATCAGGCGCGCCGCGAGGCCGATGCTGTGCAGGCCGGTCGTGCAGGCCGTGACGGCCGCGAGGTTCGGGCCCTTCAGGCCGAACATGATGCTCAGGTGACCCGAGATCATGTTGATGATCGAGCCCGGCACGAAGAACGGCGAAATCCGGCGCGCGCCGCGATCGACGTAGGTCTGGTGCGTATCTTCGATCATCGGCAGGCCGCCGATGCCGGAACCGACCAGCACGCCGATGCGTTCCGCATTGGTTTCGTTCACTTCCAGCCCGCTGTCCTTGATGGCCTGGACGCCGGCGGCGATGCCGTAATGGATGAACGTATCCATGTTCCGGGCTTCCTTCGCCGGGATGTACTCCTCGGCGCTGAACCCCTTCACTTCGCCCGCGAAATGGACGGCGAGGTTCGACGGGTCAAACTTCGTGACGGTGGCAATGCCGGACTTGCCGGCGACGAGATTGGCCCAGCCGTCGGCAACATTATTGCCAACAGGCGAAATCAGCCCCAGGCCTGTAACAACAACACGACGGCGGCTCACGGTAACCTCTTTTCCATTATTGGATGACAAAAACAAAAGCCACAGTGGCCACAGGAACCAGCCCTGCGAGCCCTGTGGCTGTTAGTCCGTCCGGCGCGAGGCCGGCAGGATGGCGCGTCAATCGCGAAGATCGCGGCGACGTGGCGGACAAGCGCGAAAGGCGCCTGTTACGCCTTGACGTTTGCGCGAGCGTAGTCGATCGCTTGCTGAACGGTCGTGATCTTCTCTGCTTCTTCGTCCGGGATTTCCATGCCGAACTCGTCTTCGAGAGCCATCACCAGTTCGACGGTGTCGAGCGAGTCGGCGCCCAGGTCGTTCACGAACGAAGCTTCGTTCTTGATCTCGGCTTCCGCGACGCCCAGTTGTTCAGCGACGATCTTCTTGACACGTTGTTCGATGTTGTCCATTACCCCTCCGAGGGAAAGTTCAGATTTACAAGTGCGCGCATTTTATCAGGTTTGCTGACGCCAAAACGCGCGTTGGCTTGATGGTCGATCAAGCGCCGATCCGCCTGAAAAACGGGATACGGCGCGGATGGTAAACGAAAATCGTTACGACATGTACATGCCGCCGTTCACGTGCAGCGTCGTACCGGTGATGTAACCGGCCTGCGGCGATGCGAGGAACGCGACGGCATGGGCAATGTCTTCCGGGCTGCCGAGGCGGCCGAGCGGAATCTGGGTCTTGAGCGCGGCCTGCTGTTCTTCCGGCAGCGTCTTCGTCATGTCGGTGTCGATGAAGCCCGGCGCCACACAGTTCACGGTGATGCCGCGGCTGCCGATTTCACGTGCGAGCGCACGGGTCATGCCCGCGACGCCGGCCTTCGCGGCCGCGTAGTTGACCTGACCCGGGTTACCGGCAGAGCCGACCACCGACGTGATGTTGATGATGCGGCCGCCACGCGCCTTCATCATCGGGCGCAGCACCGCGCGCGACAGGCGGAACACCGACTTCAGGTTGGTGTCGATCACCGCGTCCCAATCCTCGTCCTTCATCCGCATCGCGAGCTGGTCCTGCGTGATGCCCGCGTTGTTGACGAGCACGTTCAGCGCACCGAATTCCTTCACGGTCGCGTCGATCAGCGCCTCGGCGGCTGCCGCGTCGTTGACGTTCAGCACCGCACCGCGACCCGCGACGCCCGCTTCCGCGAACGCCGCGGTGATCGCCGCGGCGCCCGACTCACTCGTCGCCGTGCCGATCACCGTCGCGCCCAGGCGCGCGAGTTCGAGCGCGATCGAACGGCCGATGCCGCGCGATGCGCCGGTAACGATCGCAACCTGTTTATCGAGAGTCTTGTCCATGAATCGAATATCCGTCTCTTGAGAAAAGGCGCCGCGTCAGGCGGTCACCAGCTTGAGCGCTTCGTCGAGCGACGCCGGATCGAACACCGACGCACCCGTCAGGTTGCCGTCGATGCGCTTCGTCAGGCCGGCGAGCACCTTGCCCGGACCGCATTCGATCACGTGCGTGACGCCCGTGCCTGCGATGTACTGCACGCACTCGACCCAGCGCACCGGGCCCGCGGCCTGGCGCACCAGCGCGTCCTTGATCGCGGCCGGATCGCTGACCACGGCGACGTCGATGTTGTTGACGACCGGAATCTGCGGCGCCTTCACGTCGACGTTCGCGAGGTAGTCGCGCA
This sequence comes from Burkholderia sp. LS-044, assembly GCF_004803625.1. Taxonomy (NCBI): domain Bacteria; kingdom Pseudomonadati; phylum Pseudomonadota; class Betaproteobacteria; order Burkholderiales; family Burkholderiaceae; genus Burkholderia; species Burkholderia sp. LS-044. Next base: position 282,071 of record NZ_SSWO01000004.1, on the reverse strand, counting down.
ACTGATCCGACGCCGGCTTGAGCAGCGACGAATGGAACGGCGCCGACACCGGCAGCGGCAGCGCGCGCTTCGCGCCCTTCGCCTTCGCGATCTCGCAGGCCTTTTCGACTGCGGCCTTGTTGCCTGCGATAACGACCTGTGCAGGCGCATTGAAGTTCACTGCTTCGACGACGCCCGCTTCCGCGGCTTCCGCGCATACCGCACGCACCGTGTCGTCATCGAGCCCCAGGATCGCAGCCATGCCGCCCTGGCCGACCGGCACGGCCGTCTGCATCGCCTGCGCGCGAAAGCGCACGAGCGGCACGGCATCCTTGAACGCGAGCGCGCCGGCGGCGACGAGCGCCGTGTATTCGCCGAGGCTGTGGCCGGCGACGATCGACGGCGCCGGGCCGCCCGCCTGCTGCCACGCGCGATAGCACGCATAGGCCGCGGTCAACATCACGGGCTGCGTGTTGGCGGTGAGGTTCAGCTCTTCGGCCGGGCCTTCGGCGATCAGCTTGCCGAGATCCTGATTGAGTGCATCGGACGCTTCCTGGAGCGTCTCGCGCACGACGGCCAGATCGGCGAATGCGTTGAGCATGCCAACCGCCTGCGAGCCCTGCCCCGGAAATACGAATGCAAATTTCATATCGTCCCCAATTGAATCGATTCGGACGGCGCGCACGAATGGCGCGCCGGTGGGATCCGCGCGCAGCAGTCGCGCGCCGCGGATCAGTAGCGGAAGACCGACGCGCCCCAGGTGAAGCCGCCGCCGACGCCTTCGATCAGCACGTGCTGGCCACGCTGGATGCGACCGTCGCGTACCGCGGTGTCGAGCGCCAGCGGGATCGACGCGGCCGACGTGTTGCCGTGCTGGTCGACCGTCACGACCATGCGCTCCTGCGGCAGGCCGAGCTTGCGGCAGGTGCTGGTCATGATGCGGATATTGGCCTGGTGCGGAATCAGCCAGTCGATCTGCTCGGGCGCGAGATTCGCCTTCGCGAGCGCCTCGATCGCGACCTTCTCGAGCACGTTGACCGCGAGCTTGAACACGGCCTGCCCGTCCATGTACAGGAACGCACTGCCTTCGATCACGCCGCGATTGACGTTGCCCGGCGTGCAGAGGATATGCGAGTAGCTGCCGTCCGCGTGCAGCGCGCTGCCGAGCACGCCCGGCTCTTCCGACGCGGACAGGATCACCGCGCCCGCGCCGTCGCCGAACAGCACGCAGGTCGTGCGGTCCTTGAAGTCGAGAATGCGCGAGAACGTCTCCGCGCCCACCACGAGCGCGGTGCGGTGCTGGCCGCTGCGGATGAAGCTGTCGGCCGTCGCCATCGCGTATGCGAAGCCCGAACACACGGCCTGCACGTCGAAGGCCGCGCCGCCGTTCTTGATGCCGAGCTTGTTCTGCAGCAGGCACGCGGTGCTCGGGAACACGAAATCGGGGGTCGAAGTCGCGACGATGATCAGGTCGATCGACTGCGGATCGATGCCGGCGGCCTCGATCGCGCGACGCGACGCCTCGAGCGCGAGGTCGCTGGTCGTGACGTCCGGTGCGGCGAAATGGCGCGCATGGATGCCCGTGCGCGCAACGATCCATTCATCGCTCGTCTCGATGCCTTCCTTCGCAAGACGATCGGTCAACTGCTGGTTCGTGACGCGGTCAGGCGGCAGGTAGCTGCCCGTGCCGAGCACGCGGGAATAGAGAGTCGATTGGGCCATTTATGCTTTAGAGGATTGCGCAGCGGAAGGTTCGGCGTGATGGCCTGCGGCGGGGCTTGCATGGCCCGCGCCGCCCGCGTTGTGTTCGCCGTCGCCGAGCGACACCGAATTATCCGCCATCGCACGCGTGAGGCGCTCCAGCACGCCGTTTTTGACGGCATCATACCCGCGTTTGATTGCCCACTCAAACGCGTAGGCATCGGCCGAACCATGGCTCTTGATCACGAGGCTCTTCAGCCCCAGCAGCGCCGCGCCGTTGTACTGGCGGTGATCGACGCGCTTCTTGAAACGCATCAGGACAGGCAGCGCGAGCAGCGCCATCAGCTTCGACATCAGCGAACGGCCAAACTCTTCGCGGATGATGTCCGACAGCATCTGCGCGAGCCCCTCGGACGTCTTCAGCGCGACGTTGCCGACGAAGCCGTCGCACACGATCACGTCGACCGTGCCCTTGTAGATGTCGTTGCCTTCGACGTTGCCACGGAAGTTGAGCGTGCTGGCGCGCAGCAGTTCGCCTGCGCGCTTGATCGTCTCGTTGCCCTTGATCATCTCTTCGCCGATGTTCAAGAGGCCGATCGTCGGACGCTCCTTGCCTTCCAGCGCAGCCACGAGCGCGTGCCCCATTTCCGCGAACTGCAGCAGGTGCTGCGGTTCGCAGTCGACGTTCGCGCCGAGGTCCAGCATCATCGTGTAGCCGGTCGGGTTCGGCAGCGCGAACGCGATCGCGGGCCGCTCGATGCCGGGCAGCGTCTTGAGTACGTAACGGGAAACGGCCATCAGCGCGCCGGTATTGCCGGCGGAGATGCAGGCCTGCGCCGCGCCTTCCTTGACGTGGTTGAGTGCGACGCGCATCGAAGAATCCTTCTTCTTGCGCAGCGCCACTTCGACAGGGTCGTCCATCGCCACGACTTCGGTGGCGGGAACGATGGTCAGCGCGGGATCGTCGAGGACTTTCAGCTTTTTCAGCTGAGCGCGGATCGCGCTTTCGATGCCGACGAGCATCAGGTGCGCATCGGGATGCGCGCGGACGAACTTGACTGCCGCGGGAACGGTCACGGACGGGCCGTGGTCGCCTCCCATGCAATCGATTGTGAGCTTTACGGTCATGGAATGCGACGAATTTCAGGCACAAAAAAGCGGCAGTTGAATGCCGCCTTTTTGTTGAGCCAGGAAAGTGTCAAGCGAACCAGTTGTCACGCGAACGGCAAACGTAGCGCGCAACGCGTGACTTGACGCTTAGTCGTTCTTCGTCTTGACGACTTTCTTGCCGCGGTAGTAGCCGTTCGGGCTGACGTGGTGACGCAGGTGCACTTCACCCGTGCTCGGCTCGACTGCCAGCGGCGCTGCCGTCAGGAAATCGTGCGAACGATGCATGCCGCGCTTCGACGGCGACTTCTTGTTTTGCTGGACTGCCATGACTAACTCCTAAATAATTTTCCGGATTCTAACACAGCCCGATCCGGCGCTTAACTACCCTGGCCCAAAGCCTTTACGCCTTCCCGCGCCACAACTGCTTAGTGTTTCTTGGTGCCGTCACCGCCCTTCTTCAGCGCTTCCAGCGCCGCGAACGGATTCGGCCGTTTGCCTTCGTCCCCGGCTTCGTCGGACTCCTCGTCCGTCTCTTCCGCGGGACCGCTCGCACCCGACACGAGGCTTTCGTGAACTGCCGGGCAAACCTCGTGCTTGGGCACGAGCGGCAACGAAAGCAGCAATTCCTCTTCGATCAAGTCGACGAGATCGAACTGGCGTGAGCCCACGATCACATCGGCTTCATCGTCGTCGAGCGGAAATTCTTCAGCTTCTTCTTCGGTCGCGACGACCCGGTACGTCATGTCGACGTCGAACGTCTGGTCGTACGGGGTCATGCAGCGCTGGCACGTGAGCCACGCATGACCGTGCACCGCGAGGCGCAGATACGGCTGCTGCCCGTCGGCGCCGTCGTCCTGCAACTCCTTCTGGGTGAACCCTTCTGCCTGCCATGTGAAGACCGTGTCGCGATCTGGCGCGTCCGCGGGCACTTCGTTTAACATGCGCGGCAGTTGCGAGAGGTGCACCGCGCCTGCTGCCTGCCGCCCGCTGCGGGCAAACTCGAACAGGTCGACTGCATGCGGATCAAGTGGCGCCGCAGCAGGTTTGCCAGAAGAAGTGTTCATGTGCGCTCCTGCCTACAGGCTGACTTGCGGATCCGGCTTGGTGCCGCTCGCGTACGGGTGACCGTACTTTACTTCCGAAGACCCGGCAGGCGCCACCACAACGGAAGCCTGCCGACGAAAAGCGGGAAAGCATACCTGTTTTACCTTTTGCAGTCAATCACTTAAGCTTGCGTCCGCAGCAACGCTGCGCAACACCCGACGACTCACCAATCCCACCGACCATGCCGGATACCGTTTGCCGCCCGCCGCGGCTGATTCTTGCCTCCAGTTCACGCTACCGCCGCGCGCTCCTCGAGCGCCTCGGCATCCCCTTCGACGTCGTGTCGCCCGACCTCGACGAAACCCCGCACGACGGCGAGACGCCGGCCGCGACCGCACTGCGCCTTGCGGGCGCAAAAGCGCGCGCCGTCGCCGCGACGATCGACGCGCCGGACGGCGTGCTCGTGATCGGGTCCGACCAGGTCGCGACCTTCGACGGGCTCCAGATCGGCAAACCCGGCACGCATGAGCGCGCGCTCGCGCAACTCGTGTCGATGCAGGGACGCGAAGTCGAATTCCACAGCGCGCTCTGCCTGTATGACAGCCGCACGGGCGAAGCACAGGTCGAGGACGTCGTCACGCGCGTGCGCTTCCGCTCGCTGCCCGAGGCCGAACTCGATGCGTACCTGCGCGCGGAAACGCCGTACGACGTCGCCGGCAGCGCCAAGTCGGAAGGGCTCGGCATCGCGCTGCTCGACGCGATCGACTCGAACGACCCGACGGCACTCGTCGGCCTGCCGCTGATCGCGCTCACGCGGATGCTGCGCGCCGCCGACTATCCGCTGTTTGCAACCACCCGTGGAGACCGCACATGACGGCCGGCACGCTCTATCTCGTTCCGAACACGCTCGGCGAAGGCGACGAATCGATGCTCGCGGCGGTCCTGCCCGCAGCCGTGCAGGCACGCGCCAGCACGCTCGGCTATTACATCGGCGAGAACGCGAAGACGACGCGCGCGTTTCTGAAGAAGATCGGCACGACGCGCCCGATCCAGGAAATCGAGATCAGCGAACTGAACGTCAATACGCCGGCCGGCCAGATCGACCGGCTGCTCGCGCCCGTGCTGGCCGGTGCGGACGCCGGCCTCGTATCCGAAGCCGGCTGCCCGGCCGTCGCCGATCCCGGCGCCTTGCTGGTGCGCCGCGCACACGAGCGCGGCGTGAAGGTCGTGCCGCTCGTCGGGCCGAGCTCGATCCTGCTCGCGCTGATGGCATCGGGCCTGAACGGCCAGAGTTTCGCGTTCAACGGCTACCTGCCGGTCGACGCGGCCGCGCGCGCGAAACGCCTGCGCGAACTCGAGCAGCTGTCACGCAAGGCGCGCCAGACGCAGATCTTCATCGAAACGCCGTACCGGAATCAGGCGATGCTCGACACGCTCGTCGCGACCTGCGCACCGTCGACGCAGATCTGCGTCGCGGCCGACCTGACCCTCGCGACCGAGACGATCGCGAGCCGCACCGTGACGGACTGGAAAAAGGCGCCTGCGCCGAATCTGCACAAGCGCCCTGCGATCTTCCTGCTGCTGGCGAACTGAAGCCGCGACCGGCGGCTGCCCGGCAGCCGATCGGCGGGCCATCGCGGCCCGCCCGCTTCCGGTCAGCGCAGGCTGACCGACGCGCCGCCGGCCGTCAGCGCCTTCATCGCGGCGCCGCCGACGGCCGCGCCGAACTTGCGCGCGACACGGTTCGTCAGGCTTTCCTTCACCGTATAGTCGACGAGATCGGGCGCCTTCAGCACGTCGCGCGCGACCGTGTCGGTCGTGCCGAAGCCGTCGGCGAGCCCGAGCTCGACGCTCTTCTCGCCGGTCCAGAACAGGCCCGAGAACATGTCGGGCGTCTCGTGCAGCCGCTTGCCGCGGCCATCCTTCACCGCCTTGATGAACTGCGCGTGCACCTGATCGAGCAACGCCTGCGCATGCGCGTCCATCTTCGGCGTGTCCGGAGAGAACGGGTCGTAGAATCCCTTGTTTTCGCCCGAGGTATGCAGGCGCCGTTCGACGCCGAGCTTGCCCATCAGGCCGGTAAAGCCGAACCCGTCCATCAGCACGCCGATCGACCCGACGATGCTTGCCTTGTCGACGAAGATCTTGTCGGCCGCGGACGCGATGTAATAGCCGCCCGATGCACACATGTCGGTCACGACGACGTACAGCGGCTTGTCCGGATGCTTCGCGCGCAGCCGCCGGATCTCGTCGTAGACCATCCCGGCCTGCACCGGGCTGCCGCCCGGGCTGTTGATCCGCAGCACGACGCCGGCCGTACCGTCGTCGTCGAATGCGGCGTCGAGCGCCGTGTTGATGTCGTCGGCGTTCGCGTTGACGCCGGCGGCGATCTCGCCGTCGATCGTCACGAGCGCCGTATGCCGCCCGCTCGCCGAGAACTTCGCATCGCTCGAGAAATCGATCAGCGCGAACGCAAGCAGCACGAACACGCCGAGGAACGCGAAGCGGAAGAAGATCTTCCAGCGCCGCGCCGCGCGCTGCTCCTTGACGGCCGCGAGCGCGATCCGCTCGAGCGCCGCACGCTCCCAGTTCGGTTCACGGCTGTCGGGACGGGAGGAGGAATCCGGGGAATTCGGTTGGTCGGCCATGCGGTGTTGTCGTCAGTCGGTCGTGGCGGAAACGGCGGGACGCAGGTCGGCGTCGGGCACCCAGAATACCGCACGCCCGTCGGCCGTGTCGCGCTCGTCGACCTCGACCGGCCGCAGCCGGCCGCCGCGGCACGGGCCGCCGACGCACTTGCCGGTGTTCGGCTCGTAGATCGCGCCATGCGTCGCGCACATCAGGTAGAGGCCCGACGATTCGAAGAACTGCCCTTCGGCCCAGTCGAGCTCCATCGGCACATGCGCGCAGCGGTTCAGGTAACCGTATGCGCGCCCCTCGTAGCGCACGAAGAACACGACGGCCTGCTCGCCGCGCAGCGTCGCGTCGACGCGCACGCCGGCACCGCCGTCGGCCAGGGCATCCGATGCGCACACGCGCATCGCGTCCGGCGCCGCACTCATGCGTGCTCCCGCAACCACGCGGCCAGCGCTTCGACGTCCGGCGCGACGAAGCGCGGCGTGAGCGCGGCCAGCGCATCGGCCGTGTGCGCGCCGTAAGCGACACCAACGCCGGCCGCCCCGGCACTCGCGGCCATCTGCAGGTCGTGCGTCGTGTCGCCGATCATCACGGTGCGAGAAAGATCCTGCCCCAGTTCCCGGGACAGCTCATGCAGCATCGCCGGATGGGGTTTGGAGAAAGTCTCGTCCGCGCAGCGCGTCGCATCGAACAGGCTCGTCAGCTTCGACTGGTCGAGCACGCGATTCAGCCCGACCCGGCCCTTGCCGGTTGCCACCGCGAGCAGATAACCGGTGTCGCGCAGCTCGGCGAGCAGTTCGCGCACGCCGGCGAACAGCTCGATGCGCTGGTCGTCGAGCAGATAGTGGTAGCGGTAGCGCTCGGCGAGCCGCGAATAGTCGGACGGATCGAGGGTCGGAGCGGTAATCTGCAGCGCGTCGCGCAGGCCGAGGCCGATCACGTAGCGCGACGCCTCGTCGGACGGCGTGGGCAGGCCGAGATCGCGGCATGCGGCCTGGATGCTGTGCGCGATGTGCGCAGTCGAATCCATCAGCGTGCCGTCCCAGTCGAAGACGATCAGGTCAAATTGCTGTCGAGCCATGCGGTTCAGGTTCAGGCGGTATCGCGCAATGCGCTGAGTTGATCGAGGAAGCGCCGGCATTCGTCCGGCAGCGGCGCATCGAACTGCAGCGCCTCGCCGGTCAGCGGGTGGGCGAGCCGCAGCCGGTGCGCATGCAGGAACATCCGTTTCAACGACGGCTGCGCATTCGCGCGCGCCAGCGCCTTGTTCAGTGCGAAATCGCCATACTTGGCGTCACCGGCGATCGGCAGGCCGAGATGGGCGAGATGCACCCGGATCTGATGGGTCCGACCCGTTTTGAGTTCCGCTTCGACGAGCGCGTAGTCCGGCCAGCGGTCGACGAGGTTGAACACCGTATGCGACGGCAGCCCGTCGTCCTGCACGCGCACGCGGCGCTCCCCTTCCGGGGTCGAATACTTGAACAGCGGCGCCTTCACCGCGCGACGGCGGCCCCAGTCGGGCTGCCATTCGCCGTGCACGCACGCGAAGTAGCGCTTGTCCATCCGGTTCTCGCGAATCTGCTCGTGCAGGCCCACCAGCGCCGTGCGCTTCTTCGCGAGCATCAGGATCCCGGACGTCTCGCGGTCGAGCCGGTGCACGAGTTCGAGGAACTTCGCACGCGGGCGCGCCTGGCGCATCTGCTCGATCACGCCGAACGCGACGCCGCTGCCACCGTGGACCGCGACCCCCGCCGGCTTGTCGATGACGAGCATCGCGTCGTCCTCGTACAGCACGTGGAAATTCGCGGGCGGCACGACGGGCGTGTCGGCGCGCGCGAGGTCCGCCGCCGCCACGCGCACGGGCGGCACGCGGACGATGTCGCCAAGGGCCAGACGGTATTGCGCGTCGATCCGGCCCTTGTTCACACGCACTTCGCCGCTGCGCAGGATCCGGTAAATATGGCTTTTGGGCACGCCTTTACAGACGCGCAACAGGAAGTTGTCGATCCGCTGACCGGCCGAGTTTTCGTCGATCTCGATCATCGATACCTGGCCGCTTGCGACCGAATTCTGGGATATTTTGCCTAACTCATTCATACTGAATATAATTTTGCCCAGCCTGACGTTGTGGGTGGCCTGACCGGCCGGCCCCGACCGAATCGGGCAAGGCGCAAGCGCAAACCGCTATTTTACTTGCGCCGGGGGTCCGCTGCTCGCCCCTAATCAAAGAGATGCAGCAAGTTGCACGCACGGCACCGCTCGCCGGCAAGGATCGCGCCCACAGGCGGATTCGGTCGGCAAGGTGCCGCGGTAACGGAAAGTTGGTTGAAAAGAATTTGATCGGCAGCCAGACGGCGCGAAGTGCGTCCGCAAGCTGCCGGTTGCGAAAATTACGGCGTTGCGCCCGATTTGGTTCCGCGAAGCGTGCGGGACTTGGCGACGTCAAACCAGGGAAGTACACCCCAAGCGGGAAAGTCGGGCTGGATTCGATACTCCCCGCTGCGGCCCAAGCCGCAGCATCTGCCGCCCGTCGGCGCGCGCGACGCATTGCGCGCGCCCGTGGCAATGCCCGGACTCAGGCTTAGCGCGCTTGTGCAGCGTGCGGTGTGTGAACGCCGTGCTTTGAAGCCGTATTCGCAGGTGCCCTACGGCCGCCGGCCCCGTCTTTCGGGGCCCAAGCGCCTCTTCAGGCAATTCTCCCCGCCATCGTTCCCGCTCCAGCGTGCTTGTGACAACACAACAAGGTGCGGCCTGCCGTCGTTCCCGCCCTCGCGACTGACAACCGCGAGGCGCCGGCAGCGGAGCCGCCTGGAGCCGTTCATGAAACGCATGCTGTTCAATGCGACGCAGCAGGAGGAGCTGCGCGTCGCCATCGTCGATGGGCAGAAGCTCATCGACATCGACATCGAAACCGCCGGGCGCGAACAGCGCAAAGGCAATATCTACAAAGGTGTCATCACCCGTATCGAGCCGTCGCTCGAAGCGTGCTTCGTCAATTACGGCGAAGACCGCCACGGGTTCCTGCCGTTCAAGGAAGTCGCCCGCCAGTATTTCAAGGAAGGCATCGACATGCGCTCCGCGCGCATCCAGGATGCGCTGCGCGAAGGCCAGGAGCTGATCGTCCAGGTCGAGAAGGAAGAGCGCGGCAACAAGGGCGCCGCCCTCACCACCTTCATCTCGCTCGCCGGCCGCTACCTGGTGCTGATGCCGAACAACCCGCGCGGCGGCGGCGTGTCGCGCCGGATCGAAGGCGACGAGCGTCAGGAACTGCGCGAAACGATGGCGCAACTGCAGATTCCGGACGGCATGAGCATGATCGCCCGTACCGCGGGCATCGGCCGCAGCGCCGAGGAACTGCAGTGGGACCTGAACTACCTGCTGCAACTGTGGCGCGCGATCGAAGCGGCGTCGCAAAGCGGCAACGCCGGCCAGCCGATGCTGATCTACCTGGAATCGAGCCTCGTGATCCGCGCGATCCGGGACTATTTCCAGCCCGATATCGGCGAAATCCTGATCGATACGAACGAGATCCACGATCAGGCCCGCGCATTCATGGATATCGTGATGCCGGACAACGTCGCGAAGGTGAAGCGCTACCACGACGACGTGCCGCTGTTCTCCCGCTTCCAGATCGAGCACCAGATCGAGACCGCGTACTCGCGTACGGTGCCGCTGCCGTCGGGCGGCGCGATCGTGATCGACCACACCGAAGCGCTCGTCGCGATCGACGTGAACTCGGCGCGCGCGACCAAGGGCGCGGACATCGAGGAAACGGCGACCCGCACGAACCTCGAAGCGGCCGACGAAGTCGCCCGCCAGCTCCGCCTGCGCGACCTCGGCGGCCTGATCGTGATCGATTTCATCGACATGGAATCGGCGAAGAGCCAGCGCGAAGTCGAGCAGCGCCTGAAAGACGCGCTCAAGCATGACCGCGCGCGCGTCCAGATGGGCAAGATCTCCCGTTTCGGCCTGATGGAACTGTCGCGCCAGCGCCTGCGTCCGGCCCTGTCGGAAGGCAGCCACGTGACCTGCCCGCGTTGTAACGGCACCGGCCACATCCGCGATACCGAATCGTCCGCGCTGCAGGTCCTGCGGATCATTCAGGAAGAAGCGATGAAGGAAAACACCGCGGCGATCCACTGCCAGGTGCCGGTCGAGGTGACCGCCTTCCTGCTCAACGAAAAGCGTCAGGAAATCAACAAGATCGAGTCGCGCTTCAAGGTCGGCATCGTGCTGATCCCGAACAAGCACCTCGATACGCCGCACTACAAGCTCGAGCGCCTGCGCCACGACGACGCACGTCTCGACGATCCGCGCGCATCCTGGAAGATGGCCGAGGAAGCGGCCCGCGAACTCGAGTCGGAAACCGGCTACAGCAAGCGCGCGGCGGAAGTGAAGCCGAAGCAGGAAGCCGCGGTCAAGGGCATCACGCCCGAGCGTCCGGCGCCGAGCCCGGCACCTCAGCGTCCGGTCGAACCCGTTGCCGCGCCCGCGCCCGTCGCGCCGGCAAGCGGCGGTTTCATCGGCTGGCTGAAGGGCCTGTTCGGCGTGGCGCCGGCTCCGGCGCCCGCACCGGTTGCCCCGGCACCGGCGAAGGAGCAGGCAGCCCGCCCGGCTCGCGGCGAACGCGCCGAGAAGTCCGAGCAACGCGGCGAACGAGGCGGCGATCGCAACCGCAACCGTCGCGGCGGCGCCCAGCAGGCACAAGGCGGACGCGACCAGGCAGCGGCAGGCCGCGGCCAGCAGCAACGCCAGGAACGCGAAGGCAAGGAAGTGCGTGAAGCACGTGAGCCGCGCGAGAACCGCGAACCGCGCGAGGGCCGTGAGCCGCGTGAAGGTCGCGAGATCCGCGAAGGCCGTGAGGGTCGCGAAGGTCGCGAGGGCCGTGGCCCGCGCGAAGGCCGCGAGCCGCGTGAAAGCCGTGAACCGCGCGAGAACCGCGAACCGCGCGAGCGTGCCGAGCAGCCGGAAGGCGTCGAAGCCGCCGGCCGTGGCGAGCGCCAGGAACGTCGCGAGCGCGGCGAGCGCCGCAAGCCGACCCAGCATGCGGCTACGCTCGAAACGGTCAACCGTGGCGAAACGCATCCGGAACCGGACGCCGACAAGGCCGTCGCCGAGTCCCTGCCCGGCGCCGAGCTGGCAGCCGACGCGGAAGCCGGCGCGCGTGATGGCGAGGAACGTCGCCGTCGCCGTCGCGGCCGCCGCGGCGGTCGCCGCGAGCGCGAGGAAGACGGCGCAGTCGTCGACCACGCCGAGCAAGGCGCAGATGGCGAAACCGCCGTGCAAGCCGTGACGCCGGAAGCACCGGCTGCTGCCGAACCGGCCCACACGGCCGCACCGGCAGTCGTCGTGGCCGCGGCTGCGGCAGGCGCCGTCGTCGCCGAAGCAGCGGTCGAGCACCACGCCGAACCGGTTGCGCCGGCCGCTGTCGAGCCGCAGCCGGCACCGGTACACGTCGAAGCGGCTCCGGTCGAACCGGCGGTTGTTGCCCGCGCGGCAGAACCGGCTCCGGTCGCACCGGCCGTCGAAACGGAAGCCGGTCCGGCTCCGGTCGCGGTTTCGCCGACGGACGCGTTCGAAGTGCCGGCAGCGCCTGCCGCGGTCGAAGCACCGCAATCCGCGCCCGTCGAGCAAGCCGCGCCGGCCGTGGCGATCGAAGCCGCTCCGGCGGCTGTCGAGCCGGCACCGGTCGAAGCTGCGCCGGTCGAGGCCGTCGCAGCACCGGCACCGGTTCCCGCACAACCGGCAGCCGCGCCCGCTTCGGCGAGCCTGGATGTCGTGCTGGAGCAGGCCGGTCTCGTCTGGGTGAACACGGACGCCGACAAGTTCGCCGCCGCGCAGGAAGCCGCGTCGCGACTCCCGCGTCCGGCTCGCGTGCCGCGCGAACGCAAGGCACTGCCGCCGGTCGATACGGCCCCGATGCAGCAGGTCGAAACGACGCATCACTGACCGGCACATCGCCCGACCAGGAAAAGCCCGCCTCCGGCGGGCTTTTTCACGTCCGCGCTGCGGGTTTCCGCCCACCGGCCCGGCCCGCCGCTTGCGGCTAAAATAGAGGCCTGGTTCGCACTTCTTTCAACATGTCCCGACGCATCATTCCTCTCGCCGACGTCAGCGGGATGCCGGACGTCTCCGGCGTCGCGCACGCCCCGGACGGCACGCTGGCCGACACGCTCGCCAGGCCGCTGCGCGACCTGCGCATTTCGGTGACGGATCGCTGCAACTTCCGCTGCGTGTACTGCATGCCGCGCGCCGTCTTCGACAAGGACTACCCGTTCCTGCCGCACAGCGCGCTGCTCACGCATGAGGAAATCGAACGCGTGGCGCGACTCTTTGTCGCACATGGCGTCGAGAAGATCCGCATCACGGGCGGCGAGCCGCTGCTGCGCAAGAATCTCGAATTCCTGATCGAGCGCCTCGCCCGCCTGACCACGCATGACGGCCGCCCGCTCGACCTGACGCTCACGACCAACGGTTCGCTGCTCGCCCGCAAGGCGCGCGCGCTGAAGGACGCCGGGCTCACGCGCGTGACGGTCAGCCTCGACGCGCTCGACGATACGCTGTTCAAGCGCATGAACGATGCCGAGTTCGCGAGCGCCGACGTGCTCGACGGCATCTTCGCCGCCCAGGCCGCGGGCCTCGCGCCGGTCAAGGTCAACATGGTCGTGAAGCGCGGCACCAACGACAGCGAGATCCTGCCGATGGCGGAGCGTTTCCGCGGTACCGGCGTGATCCTGCGCTTCATCGAGTACATGGACGTCGGTACGTCGAACGGCTGGAACATGACCGAGGTGCTGCCGTCGGCGGACGTCATCGCACGCATCGCCGAACACTTCCCGCTCGTACCGCTCGAGCCGCACACGGCGGCAGAAACCGCGCAGCGCTGGGGCTATGCGGACGGCAGCGGCGAGCTCGGCGTGATTTCGAGCGTCACGCAGGCCTTCTGCGGCGACTGCACGCGCGCGCGGCTGTCGACCGAAGGCAAGCTGTACCTGTGCCTGTTCGCGTCGACGGGCCACGACCTGCGCGCACTCGTGCGCGGCGGCGCGAGCGACGCCGAGATCGCGACCGCGATCGCCCGCATCTGGCAGGCCCGCACCGACCGTTATTCGCAGCTGCGCGGCAGCGCGTCTGCCGACACCGTGCCCGACGGCGCCGGCAAGCGTGTCGAGATGTCGTATATCGGCGGCTGACGCACGCTGCCCTCCGCCTTCTCGCGATGCCCGCTTCCACCTCTCCCTCGATCGCCGGCCTGCTGCTCGCAGGCGGGCGGGCCACGCGCATGGACGGCGTCGACAAGGGCCTGCAGTTGCTCGACGGCACGCCGCTCGCGTTGCACGTGCTGCGCCGTCTCTCGCCACAGGTCGACGAAACGCTGATCAGCGCGAATCGCCATGCCGATCGTTATGCCGAACTCGGTGCGCCATTCGACGCGCGCATCGTCGCGGACGAAACGCCCGACTTCCCCGGCCCGCTCGCGGGCCTGCTCGCCGGCATGCGGGCGGCACGCGCGCCGCTCGTCGCGTGCTCGCCGTGCGATACGCCCTACCTGCCCGCCGACCTCGTCGCACGGCTGCACGCGGCGCTCGACGCGCAGCAGGCCGACATCGCCATGGCAGTGACCGTCGACGCGCAGCAGGCGCGCTCGCCGCAGCCGACGTTCGCGCTGCTGCGCACGTCGCTGGCCGACGATCTCGCCGCCCGGCTCGCGGCCGGCGACCGCAAGGTGCGTGCGTGGTACGCACGCCACAAGACGGTCGAAGTCGAGTTTCACGACGAGCGTGCGTTTTACAATGCCAACTCCTGGCAGGAACTCGCCGCGCTGGCCCGCCGCTGACGGCACTCGCGCGGTTCCCGCCCGCCGCACGCGAAACCCGCGCCCAGGCACCCTCCTCGCGCCACCGGCCACGAACCCGATACGCCTTGCGGCGCAGTCCGACTGATGATCACGCAATCCTCGCCCGCCTCCCGAAGCGCCCCCGATTCCGATGCCCCGCTGTCGCTCGCCGACGCGCAGGCACTCGCGTGCCGCTTTGCGGTGCCCGTCGCGGCATGCGAGACGGTGGCGCTGCGCAATGCGCTCGACCGCGTGCTCGCGGCCGACGTGAACGCACCGTTCGACATTCCCGCGTACGACAACTCGGCGATGGACGGCTACGCGTTCGACGGCAGCACTGGCACGCACGCGGCGCCGCAAGCGGATGTCGCGCTGACGGTCGCCGGCACCGCGCTCGCCGGCCATCCGTTCGACGGCAACGTGGCGGCCGGATCATGCGTGCGCATCATGACGGGCGCGCCGATGCCAGCCGGATGCGACACGGTGATTCCGCAGGAACGCGTGCGCGCCGACGGCGACACGATTCGCTTCGTCGCACATGACATCGCGCGCGGCGCGAACTGCCGCAAGGCCGGCGAGGATCTCGCGCGCGGCGCCTGCGCGCTCGCCGCGGGCCGCATCCTGCGACCGTCCGATCTCGGCCTGCTCGCGTCGTTCGGCATCACCGAGGTCACGGTGCGCCGGCGCGTGCGCGTCGCCGTGTTCTCCACCGGCGACGAACTGCGCGAGCCCGGCGAGCCGCTCGGCCCCGGCGCACTGTACGACAGCAATCGCTGGATGCTGATCGCAATGCTCGAACGACTGCATGTCGACGCGGTCGACCTCGGGATCGTCCGCGACGAGCCGGCCGCGCTCGAAGCCGCATTGCGCGACGCCGTCGCCGCGCAGGCCGACGCGGTGATCACGTCCGGCGGCGTATCGGTCGGCGAAGCCGATTTCACGCGTGACGTGATGGCACGGCTCGGCGACGTGACGTTCGCCAGCCTCGCGCTGCGTCCCGGCCGGCCGCTCGCGTGCGGCACGCTCGCACGCGCGCCCGGTGGCACCGGTCACGCGCTGTTCTTCGGCCTGCCCGGCAATCCGGTCGCGTCCGCCGTGACGTTCTACGCGATCGTGCGCCCCGCACTGCTGACGCTGGCCGGCGCGCAGGCCCAGCCGCCGGCGATGCATACGGCACTCAGCACGCATGCGCTGAAGACGCGCCCGGGCCGCACCGACTACCTGCGCGGCATCGCGACACGCGCCGCCGACGGCCGCTGGCACGTCGCACCTGCCGGCTCGCAGAGTTCCGCGTCGCTGAGCAGCCTCTCGGCCGCCAACTGTTTCATCGTCCTGGGCCACGATACCGCGGCAGTCGACGCGGGCACCCCGGTCGACATCCTGCCGTTCGACGGCCTGATCTGAATTCCACTATCGGTATATCTCTACGGGGGCAATCCGCACATGAAGAAACAAATTTCGTCGATCGCCGCGGGGCAGACCGCAAAGGCGCTGATCCTCGTCTACCTGACGTTCAGCGTGCCGATCGTGCTGCTCGGCATTCTCGTCGCCTACGTTCGTTACGGGATGGTCGAACTGAGCACGATCCTGAGCGCGCTGCTGCTGAACGCCATCCTCGGCTTCGTGTTGCTGTGGATCGCGTGCCACGCGTACAACTGGGTCGCATCGCGCTTCGGCGGCATCGAGATCGTGCTGTCCGATCCGCCGGAGGAAGCGTGAGCGGCACGCCGCTGATCCGTGCGGCGCAAGCGAGCGACGTCGGTGCGATCCTCGCGCTGATGCGCGAGCTCGCCGAATTCGAGAAGCTCACGCACCTGTTCGTCGCGACCGAGGCCGACCTCGCCGACGCACTGTTCGGCGCGCGGCCTGCCGCCGAGGCACGGGTGGCCGAACACGACGGCGCAATCGTCGCGTATGCGCTGTTCTTCCACAATTACTCGACGTTCCTCGGCCGCCGCGGCCTCTATCTCGAGGATCTGTACGTGCAGCCGTCGCAACGCGGCACGGGCCTCGGCACCGCGATGCTGCGTCACCTCGCGGCCCTGGCCGTCGAGCGCCGTTGCGGGCGCTTCGAATGGTCGGTTCTCGACTGGAACCAGCCTGCGATCGATTTCTACGAGAAGATGGGCGCCACCGTGCTGCCCGACTGGCGCATCGTTCGCGTGACGGGCGACGCGCTGGACACGCTCGCCGGGCATTGAGCGCATCGCGGCCGCACCGACAATCGCTGAATGAAAAAACGGGCGCCGCGGCGCCCGTTTTCGTTCCGGCCGGTATCGGCAACACGCGTCACGCGTCGTCCGCATCGGCGCCGTCGCTACCTTCCGCACCGAGCAGCCCGGCCGCCGCGTCGCCCGGCAGCGCCTCGACCTGCTTCAGCTTGCGGTTCATCACGCGCGTACGCTGCTCGGCGGACTCGATCGAGCGCGTGACCGTTTCGAGCTGCGCCTTCGTACGTGCGAGCACGTCGCCGAACTTGCCGAATTCCGTTTTTACCGCGCCGAGCACCTGCCACACCTCGCTCGACCGTTGCTCGATCGCGAGCGTGCGGAAACCCATCTGCAGGCTGTTCAACAGTGCGGTGAGCGTCGTCGGGCCGGCCACCGTCACGCGATAGTCGCGCTGCAGCAGGTCGGTCAGCCCCGGGCGACGCAGGATCTCCGCATAGAGCCCTTCGGTCGGCAGGAACAACAGCGCGAAATCGGTCGTGTGCGGCGGCGCGACGTATTTCTCGGCGATCGTGCGCGCCTCGAGCCGCACGCGCGCTTCGAGCGCGCGGGCCGCTTCCTCGACCGCCACCGCATCGGCGCGCTCCTGCGCGTCGATCAGCCGCTCGTAATCCTCGCGCGGGAATTTCGCGTCGATCGGCAGCCACACGGGCGGCGCGTCGCGCGTACCGGCATCGCGCCCCGGCAGCCGGATCGCGAACTCGACGCGCTCGCTGCTCTTCGGCACCGTCGCGACGTTCTTCGCGTACTGCTCGGGCGTCAGCATCTGCTCGAGCAGCGCCTCGAGCTGCACTTCGCCCCAGGTGCCGCGCGTCTTCACGTTGGTCAGCACTTTCTTCAGATCGCCGACGCCCGCCGCGAGCGTCTGCATCTCGCCGAGCCCGCGATGCACCTGCTCGAGCCGGTCCGACACGAGCTTGAACGATTCGCCGAGCCTCTGCTCGAGCGTCGCGTGCAGTTTCTCGTCGACGGTGCGGCGCATCTCCTCGAGCTTCGCCGCGTTGTTCGTCTCGATTTCCTTCAGCCGCTGTTCGAGCGTCGCGCGCACTTCGCCGATCCGGCGATCGTTCGCCTCGGTCAGTTGCGTGAGCTGCCGGTTCAACGTGTCGCCGAACAGCCTGAGCGCGCCCGTCTGCTCCTCGCGCGCCTGCTGCGCCTGACGCTGCAGGCTCTCGCGCATCGCGTCGAACTGCTGCGCATTGCCGGCGACGAGCTTGCCGAGCTGCTGGGCGAAGCCTTCGACCTGGTTGTTCTGCACGGTCGCCACGCTCGTCAGCTGCGCGGCGAGCGTCTGCTGAAGCTGCGCAAAACTGCCGGCCAGCTCGGTGCGCGAGCCGCGCGCGTTCTCGACGATCTCGCCGCGCAATTCGCGTTCGAGCCGCTCGACCGCGCGCGCCTGCGCGTGCGCGGCGTCCTCGATCTGGTCGCCCAGTACGGCCGTATCATCGTGACGGCCAGTGCCACGCATGAGCGCGACGATCGCCACCGCGAGCGCGACGGCCAGCACGACGACCGCCGCAAGCAACAACGTCATCGTCATGCGCGCGGCTTCCCGATCACGTCAGGGTTGATCGGATTCGGCGGCCGCCCCGCGCGCAGCCCTTCGCCCAGCGCGGCGATCAGGTTGTCGGCGGCGAGGTTCGCCATCGCGCGGCGCGTTTTTTCGGTCGCGCTCGCGATATGCGGCGTCAGCACGACGTTCGGCACCTCGAGCAGCGCCGGATGCACCGCCGGCTCGCCTTCGTACACGTCGAGGCCGGCGGCGGCGATCGTCCCGTCGCGCAGCGCGACGGCCAGCGCCGCGTCGTCGACGATCCCGCCGCGCGCGATGTTGGTCAGCGTCGCGGTGGGCTTCATCTTCGCGAGTTCGGCCGCGCCGATCGTATGGTGGTTTTCCTGCGTGTACGGCAGCACGAGCACGACGTGATCGGCGCGAGCGAGCAGCGCATCCTTCGATACGTATTCGGCGTTCAGCTCGGCCTCGATCTCGGGCGCGACACGCGACCGGTTGTGATAGATCACCTGCATCCCGAAGCCGCGCGCGCGGCGCGCGAGCGCCTGGCCGATGCGCCCCATTCCGATCACGCCGAGCGTCGAGCCGTAGATGTCACTGCCGAGGAACCCGTCGTAAGCCCACTTCTGCCAGTGGCCGGCGCGCAGCCAGTGCTCGGATTCGGCGATCCGGCGAGCGGCGGCCATCATCAGCGCCCAGCCGAAATCGGCGGTGGACTCGTTCAGCACGTCGGGCGTGTTGGTGCCGAGCACGTTCGCCGCGTTGAACGCAGCCATGTCGAAGTTGTTGTAGCCGACCGCCATGTTCGCCACGACGCGCAGGCGCGGGGCGGCGGCGAGCTCGGCCGCGCCGACCGGATCGCCGGCCGTCAACGCGCCGTCCTTGTCGGCCAGACGCGCGGCGAGCGCGCCGGGCGCGAGTGCGTCGCCGTTGTTCCAGTCGACGTCGAAATATTGCTTGAGCCGCTCGATCACGTCCGGAAAGATCGGACGCGCGACCAGGATCTTCTGCATCGCCATCTCCGCATGCCGCGGGCGGATCGGAGTGCGTCGTGCGCCGCCGGGACCGCCCGCTCAAGGTTGAAAATCGTCAGCTTACGCCGTGAAGAAAAGCCACGACGTCAGCAGGAATACCGGTATCAGTACGACCAGCGCCCAGCCGAGATACGCGAAGAAGCTCGGCATCTTCACGCCCCGCGATTCGGCGATCGCCTTCACCATGAAGTTGGGTGCGTTGCCGATATAGCTGTTCGCGCCCATGAACACCGCGCCCGCGGAAATCGCGGCGAGCGTCGACGCGCCGGTCGTCATCAGCGACTGGGCATCGCCGCCCGCGAGGTTGAAGAACACGAGATAGGTCGGCGCGTTGTCGAGGAACGACGAAAGAATGCCCGTCGCCCAGAAGTACATCGCGTCGATCGGCTTGCCGTCCGGCCCCGTGACGAGGTGGACGATCTGCGCGAACGCGCCGTCGGCGCCGGCGCGCAGGATCACGATCACCGGCGCGATCGTCACGAAGATCCCCGCGAACAGCTTCGCGACTTCCTCGATCGGCGCCCAGTTGAACGCGTTGCCCTCGCGTGCGGAGCGCGGCGTCAGCGCGAGCGACGCGAGCGTCACGCCCACGAGCGCGACGTCGCGCACGAGGTTCTGCAGCGCGACGTGCGTGCCCCATACGTCGAACGCGATGCCCGGCTTCCAGATGCCGCTCATCAGCACGAGCGCAACCACGGCCGCGAGCAGCACGAAGTTGATCTTCCCGTCGATCGACAGCGCCGCGCCGTCCGGCGTCGGGTCGAGCACGGCCGGCCGCTCCTCGCCGCCCTTCCGGTAGAAGTACGTATCGAGCACGAAGAACAGCGTCAGCAGCACCGCGCAGATGAACAGCATCGGCAGCGCGAGGTGCGTGGTCGTCCAGAAGAAGCTCACGCCGTTCAGGAAACCGAGGAACAGCGGCGGATCGCCGAGCGGCGACAGCGAGCCGCCCGCGTTCGCGACGAGGAAGATGAAGAAGATCACGACGTGCACGACATGCTTGCGATTGTCGTTGGCGCGCAGCAACGGCCGGATCAGCAGCATCGCGGCGCCCGTCGTACCCATCACGCTCGCGAGCAGCGTGCCGAGCGCGAGGATCGCGGTATTGAGCTTCGGCGATCCATGCAGATTGCCGTTCACGCAGATGCCGCCCGCGACCGTATAGAGCGCGGTGAGCAGCACGATGAACGGAATGTATTCCTCGAGCAGCGCATGCACGAGCGTGCCGAACGCGGTGCCCGCACCGAACGCGAATCCGAACGGGATCAGGAACACGACCGCCCACGCGGCGGCAATCTTGCCGAAGTGGTGATGCCAGAAAACGGGGGCGACGAGCGGGAACAGTGCGATGGACAGCAGGATCCCGGCGAACGGGATACCCCAGAGGGCAGACAGCGCGGCACCGTCGAGCGTTGCGGCCGATGCAAGCGCGGGAACGGCGCCAAGCGCGATCCCCGACGCCATGCCCGCCCAGGCGGCATGTCGTTTCATGCAAAACTTCCTTGTTCGAATGGTGGTGGATGCAGCGGGCGCGTCATGCGCCCCGTACGACGATCACGTGAACGCGGTACGGGCCGTGCGCGCCCAGTACGATGGTCTGCTCGATATCGCCCGTGCGCGACGGGCCCGACACGAAATTGACCGCGCGCGGCAATTCGCCGCGCTCCGCGCGGATCAGCGCAAATGCGTCTTCATGACCGGCAACGATCCGCGACGCGGGAACGATCGCGATGTGCGTTTCCGGCAGCAGGCCCGCCGACGCATAGGTGTCGGGGCCGGACAGCAGCACCAGCGAGCCCGTTTCGGCGGTCGCGCAAAAACAGCCGGTAAGGCCGACCAGATCGCCGTCGCGCGGCTTGCGGAACTCGACCGACAGGCCTGCGCCCGCCCAGTCGAAATCGGCCAGCGTGCGCCATGCGACGGCCTGCGTCGGCAGGCCATGAGCGGACAGGTAGCGGACCGCAGCGGCCGGCACATCGGCAAGCGCCGCGACTTCGTCGACCGTCGTCGACAGACGGGCCGCTTCGTCGACGAATGCCGCGACGAGGTCGGCCGGCGCCGGCGGGCGCGGGCCCTCCGGATGACGGGCGAGATAGTCGGCAACGCCGTCGCGCTCGGCCGCATCGGGTTCGGCCGCACGCCCCTGCGCCGCGCGAATGCGCGCGAGGATCTGGCGACGGGCAGCGGAAGTGTCCATGAACGGTCCTCGTGACGTTGGCGGGCGATACCGTCGGATTATACCGGCCGGCCCCGCCGCGACGCAGTTTTGGCCGTTCGGCCGACGCTTACTTCGACGCGCCTTCCTCGACCGGCTGCGCGATGCCGAACACCTGGCGCAGGTACGCGAGATACGCCTTGTCGTCGCACATGCTCTTGCCCGGCGTATCCGACAGTTTCGCGACCGGCTGCCCGTTGCAGCGAACCATCTTGATCACGATCTGCAGCGGCACGTAGCCGAGGTCGTTCGTGAGGTTGGTGCCGACGCCGAATGCGAGCTTGCAGCGGCCGCGGAACCGTTCGTACAACTGCATCACCTTCGGAATGTCGAGCGCATCCGAGAACACGAGCACCTTGGTGCGCGGGTCGCAGCGGTTCGCCTCGTAGTGACGCAGCATGCGCTCGCCCCACTCGAACGGATCGCCCGAATCGTGGCGCGCGCCGTCGAACAGCTTGCAGAAGTACATGTCGAAGTCGTTCAGGAACGCGTCCATCCCGTAGACGTCCGACAGCGCGATCCCGAGGTCGCCGCGATATTCCTTCGCCCACATCTCGAAACCGTAGATCTGCGAATCGCGCAGCCGCGGGCCGAGCGCCTGGCACGCCTGCAGATACTCGTGCGCCATCGTGCCGAGCGGCGTGATGCCGTGCTTCATCGCGTACAGCACGTTGCTCGTGCCGGCGAACTGCGGGCCGAGCCCGTCGCGCAGCGTGAGGGCGACTTCCTCGTGCCACACCTTCGAGAAGCGCCGGCGCGTGCCGTAGTCGGCGATCTTGCAGTCGGCGAACTCGGGCTTCGCGCCGAGCAGCTTGATCTTCTCGCACAGCCGCTCGCGACCTTCGCGATAGTCGGGCTCGCGCTGCGTGTTGCGGAAATAGACTTCGTTGACGATCGCGAGCACCGGGATCTCGAACAGGATCGTGTGCAGCCACGGCCCCTCGATCACGATGTCGATCTCGCCGTTGCCCTTCGGCGATGGCGTGATCGAGATGTACTTCTCGTTCAGGTGGAACAGCGCGAGGAAGTCGACGAAATCGCTCTTGATGAAGCGCATGCGCCGCAGGTAGTCGAGTTCGACGTCGGTGAAGCGCAGCGAACACAGGCCGCGCACCTCGTCGCGGATCTCGTCGATGTACGGCACGAGATCGACGCCGGGCGTACGGCACCGGAAGCGGTACTCGACGTTTGCGGCAGGAAAGTGATGCAGGACGACCTGCATCATCGTGAACTTGTAGAGATCCGTGTCGAGCAGCGAAGTGATGATCATGATTACGGCACCGCCAGTATCGTGACAGGGCCCCGGCGCACCGCGCGCCGCCCGGTCTGCCGGCCATGTTACCCGAATGCGGGCCCGACCATCGCGAAACCGCCTGCCGCCCTGCCCGGCCGCGCCGCCGTAAGGCACACGCGCCCCGTCGGCGAGTCCCTTCTGCGGGCCGCCATAAACTAATCACGAAACGATATAAGCCGGATAGCCGACCACGCCATGCGGGTTTTGCGCTTCAGTTACAATGCCGGTTTTGGCGCAAACGCCACCCCATATATACCGCCAAGCAGGAGCGTTTTAATGACTCACGTTGTGACCGAAGGCTGCATCAAGTGCAAATACACGGACTGCGTGGATGTGTGCCCGGTGGATTGCTTCCGTGAAGGTCCCAACTTTCTCGCCATCGATCCGGACGAGTGCATCGACTGCGCCGTATGCGTCGCCGAGTGCCCGACCAATGCGATCTATGCCGAAGAAGACGTTCCGGGCGACCAGCAGCAGTTCACCGCGCTGAACGCCGAGCTGGCAAAGGACTGGCCGTCGATCACGAAGACCAAGCCGGCGCCGGCCGACGCGGACGAGTGGAAGGACGTGCAGGACAAGCTGCACCTGCTCGAGCGCTGATCGCGCAGCGGCCGCAAAAAATTTTTTTGTGCGCCGCGGCCCAAAAGTGTTGACAGATTGATCAACGCTCCATACAATCTCGTTTCTCTGCTGTTGTTGTTTGTTCCCCGATAGCTCAGTCGGTAGAGCGCCGGACTGTTAATCCGTAGGTCCCTGGTTCGAGCCCAGGTCGGGGAGCCAAAAACGCAAAGGCCCGTTGAAAGTGGACGGGCTTTTTGCTGGTAGACAAACAAGCAGATGTACCGATTTATTCCCCGATAGCTCAGTCGGTAGAGCGCCGGACTGTTAATCCGTAGGTCCCTGGTTCGAGCCCAGGTCGGGGAGCCAAATAGCGAAAGGCCCGTCATTCGACGGGCCTTTTGTTTTTCCGGCCCGCCTTTCGGCTTTCGTCGCCCGGTCGCGCGCATGCTAGAGTCTCTGTCCCGCATTCGCATCCGGTTCCGTCGATGAAGCACCGCCTCCTCCGCTCAGCACCACTCGCCCTCCTGCTTTCCGCATTCGCCGCGGCACCGCTCGCGCACGCGGAGGAAGTCGGCAGCGTCAACACCCATTTCCGCGTCACGGGCTCCGATCGCGTGGTCGTCGAGGCGTATGACGATCCGGTCGTGAACGGCGTGACCTGCTACGTGTCGCGCGCGCGCACCGGCGGGATCAAGGGCACGCTCGGCGTCGCCGAGGATCCGAGCGAAGCGTCGATCGCGTGCCGGCAGGTCGGCCCGATCAGCTTCAAGGAGCCGCTCAAGCAGCAGACCGACGTGTTCAGCGAGCGCATGTCGTTCATCTTCAAGACCCTGCACGTCGTGCGCGTGGTCGACACCAAGCGCAATACGATCGTCTACCTGACCTACAGCGACCGCATCGTCAGCGGCAGCCCGAAGAACGCCGTCACCGCGGTGCCGATGCCGGCCGGCACGACGATTCCGGTCAAGTAAAGCCCGCGCCTGCCGGGCGCGCGAGCGATACACTGTCGGTTCGACCGCTCCGCGCCCGATCATGTCCGCCACCCGCCTTCCCGACTCCGCACGCTACTGGCGCACGCCGCTGCTGCCGGATGCGGATCTCGTCACGGCCACCTATCGCAACCATACGTTCGCGCCCCACTGGCACGACGCGTACACGATCCCCGTGATTCTCGAAGGCGCGGAACGCTTCACCTATCGCGGCAGCGGCCATGTCGCAGAAACCGGCACCGTGCCCGTGATCAATCCCGGCGAAGTGCATACGGGCTCGCGTGCGGCCGACGAGGGCTGGTGCTATCGCGTCAGCTACATGCCGGTCGATTTCATCCGCGAACTCACCAGCGCGATCGCCGGCCGCCCGCAGGACGCGCCGTGGTTTGCGCCCGACGTGATTCGCGACGCCGACCTGGCGGCGCGGCTCACGCTGGCACACCGGATGATGGAGGCTGGCAGCGAGCACGCACTGCCCTCGCAGGCGCACGGGCAAGCAGTTGACGTTCCGGCGACGGGCGCACCCCGCATCTACGATCCGCTCGCCGCCGAAACGGCGATGCTCGATGCGTTGTCGACGCTGATCGTGCGCCATGCCGACGCCCAGCCGCGACCGGCGCCGCTCGCGTCGGACGAACCCCGCGTCGACGCGATGCGCGAACGGCTCGCCGCCGATCTGACGTGCACGGTGACGCTCGACGAAGTCGCGCAGGCAGCCGGCCTGTCGCCGTTCCATGCCGCGCGCCTGTTCACCCGCACGAACGGCATGCCGCCGCATGCGTGGCGCAACCAGCTGCGCCTGCAGCGCGCGCTGGCGCCGCTGCGCGCGGGCGTGCCCGTCGCCGACGTCGCGGCGGCCAGCGGCTTCGTCGACCAAAGCCACTTCACACGGCATTTCAAACGCATGTTCGGCGTACCGCCCGGGCGCTGGCAGGCGAGCTGACGCGCGGCGTCCGGCCCGCCAACGCGATGCCGCCGGCGCCTGCAAGCAGGCAAGCACCGGCTCGCCGTCAAAGCGCAAGAACATACAAGCCGGCTCGCCCCCCCGCCCGCTATCCTCCCGTTCATGGAGGAGCACCCTTTGAACCCGACACCCGCATCGCCCGCTCGCCGCCCGTTCAACGAATGGCTCGACGGCGCGCGCGACACGATCCCGATGATGATTGGCGCCGCCCCGTTCGGCGTGATTTTCGGCACGCTCGTCGGCGGCGGCCCGCTCGCCGCGTGGCATGGCACGCTGATGTCGCTCGCCGTGTTCGCGGGCTCCGCGCAGTTCATCGCGCTCGGCCTGATCGCGGGTAGCGCAAGCTTCGTCGTCGTGCTCGCGACCACGCTGATCGTGAACCTGCGTCACCTGCTGTACAGCGCGACGCTCGCGCCCTATGTCGCGCACCTGCCGCTGCGCTGGCGCGCAACGCTCGGCGCGCTGATGACCGACGAGGTGTTCGCGGTCGCCTATGCGCACTACCGGCATTTCCCGCCCGGCGCGATCGGCCCCCACTACTTCTTCGGATCGGGGCTCGCGATGTACCTGAACTGGCAGGTCTGGACGCTCGCGGGCATCGGTTTCGGCGCGGCGTTCCCGGGCCTGCAGTCGCTCGGCCTCGATTTCGCGATGGCGGCCACCTTCATTGCGATCGTCGTCCCGCAGCTCGGCACCCTGCGCTATTTCGCGGCGGCCGTGACGGCCGGCACGCTGGCGTACTTCTGGCAGGGCTGGCCGTACAAGCTCGGACTGCTCGGCGCCGTCGCCGCCGGCGTCGCGATCGGCGTCGCGCTCACGCTGCTGCACGAACGATCGCGTGCCGGCTCGCGCACGGAGGCCGCATCGTGAGCTACGCGCTGCTGATTCTCGGGATGGCCGTCATCACGTACGCGATCCGCTCGACGCTGTTCCTGTTCGGCGAACGGCTGGCCTTCCCGCCGCTCGTGCGGACCGCGCTCGGCTTCGTGCCCGTCACCGTGCTGACCGCGATCATCGTGCCGATGGCCGTCTCGCCGCACGGCGGCACGGCCGAACTGACCTGGCGCAATCCGCAGCTCGTCGGCGCGCTGGCGGCCGTGCTCGTGTCGGCAGCGACCCGCCGCCCGCTCGTGACGATCGCGGCAGGGCTCGCAGTGTTCTTCTTCTGGCAAGGGGTCGTACTGCCCCACTGGCTGCCCGCCTGAGCACACGCTCGGTCACCCGCGCTCAAGTTTCCGCCCGGCAGGCCGATATAGGAGTTGAAGACCCGCCACCGGCCTCGGCGCGCACCGGTCAGTCGACGCTGCGCCCGCCCCGGTGCGCCGTGCCGGCCGCCGGCTTGCGCGGGCCGCCATCGAGACGATTCATGGGCCAGATCACCCTTTCCCTCAAGGACGACACGCTCGAGTCCCTGCGCAAGGACTACGACGCGTTCGTCCGCGTGTCGCTGAAACTCGACCCGCAGTTCGCGACGCCGTCGTTCGAGGATTTCCTGCGCGCCAAACTGCTCGACAACATGGTGCCGCTGACCGAGCACGCGGTGCAGCGGATGCTGCAGGGCGGCCAGTACGCGTGGGCCAAACGCACGCTCGACAAGGAATTCCCGGACGTCGTCGCGATCCTGATGCGACAGGCCGGCGAATTCGGCTTCGGCTTCGCGTCCCGCTCCGAATGGACCCCCGACGAACTCGCGAAGGCTTGCCGCGACTGGGCGAAGGCGATCGTCGCCGAAGCGCAGGGCGACCCGTCGCTGATCGACCCGCTCGCGTCGCAGATCAAGGGAGCGGCGCAAGACATCCAGGCACTCGAGGAACTGATGCAGACGCCGGCGTGGCGGCTCGCGGAATCGCTGCGGCAACGGGTCTACGAGGCCAAGCTCGCGTGCGAGATGAGCGTCGGCAGCACCGCGCGCGACAAGCTCGGCGAACTGCGCGGGCTGCTGCGCCTCGGGCTCGCGCACGGCTCGTTCCAGAAACAGGAAGCGCAGCAGATCATGGAATACCTGCGGCTGCTGAAGCCGGAGATCTTCGTCGAGGAGCCGTACGACGTCTTCGCACGGCTTGCCGCATGGCTGCGCAGCGTATTCACCCCGGCTGCCGCGCGGCCGGCACAGGGTCCGGGACAAGGGCAAGGACAGCGCCGCCCGTAACGGCGCCCCCAAGCGCATCGACACACGAAAACGGCCCGGTTCGCGCAATGCGAACCGGGCCGTTGGATGACCGCCGTCGCGACGCACCGTCAGGGACGAGCGTCGCGGCGCCAGGCACCGCTTACTGCGTGGCGCCCTGGGCCGATGCACCGCCCTCAGCACCGACCGATGCGCCGCCTTCGGTCGCTTCGCCGGCCTTCGCCTTGGCCGAACCGACATGGCTCTTGGCCGACTTCGCGGCATGCTTCGTGTGCTTCTTGGCCGAATGGACGGCCGACGACGCCGTATCCTTCGCGCCGTCGGCTGCCGCGCCGACCGCATCGGTTGCACCGCCGGCGGCATTGCCCGACGCGTTCGCGCCCGCACTGCCCTGCATGCCGGCACCGACACCCGCCGCCGGCGTCTGCGCCTGCACGCCGGCACCGGCCGTGCCCGTCTGGGCAAATGCGGCCGAAGTAGCGAACGCCGTCAGCGCGGCACCGATCAGCATCGTACGAATCTTGGACATGGCAATTCTCCTCAGGAAGTTGTGAGCCCGAACCGCAGCGATGCGGCCCGTCGCTTCCCCTGCCGCAACACGCAGCAGGTACGAAAAAGACCTGCGGCGCGCCCGGCCGGTTCTCGAATCTCTCAGACTGTTACCCACCGTTTCATTTGCTGACGAATCGCTCACAGTCCTTAACAACTGCATGCCGCGGCGGCCCGCGCTCGCGTGCCGGCCCGTGGTGCCGTATGATGCGGAGCGTTTCCTCCCGCGCCTTGCGCACCTTCTTCGTCATGCCCAACCTGGATTTCACGCTGACCGGCGAATACGTCGAGCTGCACAACCTTCTCAAGATCACCGGACTCGCGGACAGCGGCGGCAGCGCGAAGCTGATCGTTGCGTCCGGCGCGGTGAAAGTCGACGGCGCGGTCGAACTGCGCAAGACCTGCAAGATTCGCGCGGGCCAGGTCGTCCTGCTCGGCGACACGCGCATTGCGGTGCGTGAAGCCTAGGGCCGACGGTTCCCCTGCCTGCGACATGGCCATCGGCGCGCGCGTTCGACACGGTTCGAATAAAGCCGTAAGCTAGCCGTCTCTCAAAATAAATACATATAGCGCGGGCCCGCACCCGCGCGAGCGCCCATTCCATGTCGCATTCCGGTCTTACGCGGACGGCCGCCGCGCCGCCGTCCCTGTCCAGTCATGCCGCCGATACCGCCCGCCTCGCCGCGCCGCTCGCGATCGCGCAGCTCTCGCAGATGGCGATGAGCGTCACCGACACGGTGCTGCTCGGCTCGCTCGGCCCCGATTCGCTCGCCGCGGGCGGGCTCGGCGCGAACTTCTTCTTCGTCATCGTGACCGTGCTGCAAGGCGTGCTGTCGTCGGTCAGCGTCAGCGTCGCGCACGCACGCGGCGCCAAGGCCGACGAGCGCGTACCGCACATCTACTGGACCGGCTTCGCGCTGTCCGTGCTGCTCGCGATTCCGGCCATCATCGCGCTGTCGCTGTCCGAACCGATCCTGCTGATGTTCCACGAGCCGCCGTTGCTCGCGCATCACGTCGGCGAATACACGGGCATCCTGCGCTTCGCCGCGCTCGGCAGCCTGATCGGTGTCGGGCTGATGCGTGCATTCCTTCCGGCGATCGGTGCGGCGCGGCGGCTGCTGTGGGTGTCGATCGGCGGCGTCGGCGTCAACGCCGTGCTGAACTACGGCCTGATCCACGGCGCGTTCGGGCTGCCACGCCTCGGCTTCCTCGGTTCGGCGGTCGCGACGACGATCACGATCTGGCTCACCGCGCTCGCCCTGATCTGGCTGCTGCACGGCCGGCAGCGCTTCCGTCATTTCGTCACCGCCGCGCGCCCGAAGCTGCCCATGATGGGCGAGCTGATCGGCATCGGCTGGCCGGTGGCGATCACGTACGGGGTCGAGTCGACGCTGTTCCTCGCAACCGGCCTGACCATCGGCGTGCTCGGCGCGACGTCGCTGGCCGCGCACCAGATCGCGCTGAACGTCGCGTCGGTGGCGTTCATGGTGCCGCTCGCGATCGGCCAGGCCGCCAACGTGCGCGTCGGCTACTGGGTCGGCGCGGGGGCGCCCGTCGCCGCGCGGCACGCGGGTTTCGTCGCCCTCGGCCTCGGTGTCGCGTTCATGACGCTGTCGGGCATCGTGCTGATCGTCGCGCCGCACGCGATCGTCGGCCTGTACCTGAACCTCGACGATCCGTCGAACGCGGCCACGGTGTCGCTCGCCGCGTCGCTGCTCGGCATCGCCGCGGTGTTCCAGATCGTCGACGGCGCGCAGACCGTCGCGTCGGGCGCGCTGCGCGGCCTGAAGGACACGCGCATCCCGATGCTCGCGGCGACCCTCGGCTACTGGGGCATCGGTTTTCCGACCGGCTACTGGTTCGCGTTCCACGTGGGCCTCGGTGCCCGCGGCCTCTGGTGGGGTCTCGCGGCCGGCCTTGCCAGCGTGGCCGT
The DNA here is from genome assembly GCF_004803625.1 of Burkholderia sp. LS-044. Lineage (NCBI taxonomy): Bacteria > Pseudomonadati > Pseudomonadota > Betaproteobacteria > Burkholderiales > Burkholderiaceae > Burkholderia > Burkholderia sp. LS-044. The sequence continues at coordinate 252,355 of NZ_SSWO01000004.1, read as the reverse complement.
GCTGATGGGGTGGCGCTTTCATCTGAAGAGCGCGTCGCTCATGACGTCGCCGCACTGAGCGCGACACGACGCGAAATCCCGGCCGGCGCTATGCTAGTCGGCTGAAGACCTCGAGACGCCGCGCCAGCGGCGCGACTGCCTCACGATACGTCTGGTTATGCCCGATGCCGCGCGACGACGCGCGGCCTTTCCCCTTTCCTGGAGGAGTGGATCATGAACGAAGCAGTTCGGATGGAACGCGATACGTTCGGCGAGATCGCCGTACCGGCCGACCGGCTCTGGGGCGCGCAGACCGAGCGCTCGCTGCAGAATTTCCGGATCTCGACCGAGAAGCAGTCGCCCGAGCTGATCCACGCGCTCGCGATCGTCAAGCGCGCCGCGGCGGCCGTGAACCAGTCGCTCGGCGTGCTGGCCGACGACAAGGCGCGCGCCATCATCGACGCGGCCGACGAGATCATCGCCGGCAAGCATCCGCGCGAATTCCCGCTCGCCGTGTGGCAGACGGGCTCCGGCACGCAGACCAACATGAACCTCAACGAGGTGATCGCGAATCGCGCGAGCGAACTGATGGGCGGCGAGCGCGGCGAAGCGCGCAAGGTTCATCCGAACGACGACGTGAACCGCGGCCAGTCGTCGAACGACGTGTTCCCGACCGCCATGCACGTCGCGGCCGCGTACGCGATCGTCAACCACCTGCTGCCGGCGCTGCGCACGCTGCGCACGACGCTCGACGCGAAGTCGAAGGCCTTCGCCGACATCGTGAAGATCGGCCGCACGCACCTGCAGGACGCCACGCCGCTCACGCTCGGCCAGGAGTTTTCCGGCTATGTCGCACAGCTGGACCAGGGCATCCGTCACGTCGAATCGGCATTGCCGCACCTGTATGAGCTCGCGCTCGGCGGCACCGCGGTCGGCACGGGGCTGAACGCGCATCCGGAGTTCGCGGTGCGTGTCGCCGATGAAATCGGCCGGCTCGCGAAGCTGCCGTTCGTGACGGCGCCGAGCAAGTTCGAGGTGATGGCGGCCGCCGATGCGCTGGTGTTCGCGCACGGCGCACTGAAGACGGTGGCTGCCGGCCTGATGAAGATCGCGAACGACGTCCGCTGGCTCGCGAGCGGGCCGCGCTGCGGGCTTGGCGAACTGTCGATTCCGGAAAACGAGCCGGGCAGCTCGATCATGCCGGGCAAGGTGAACCCGACGCAGTCCGAAGCCGTGACGATGCTGTGCTGCCAGGTGTTCGGCAACGATGTCGCGGTCAACGTCGGCGGCGCGAGCGGCAATTTCGAGCTGAACGTGTTCCGGCCGATGATCGCGCACAACGTGCTGCAGTCGGTGCGGCTGCTCGCCGACGGCGCGCAGAGCTTCAACGACCACTGCGCGGTGGGCATCGAGCCCAACCGCTCGCGGATCGACCTGCTGCTGAACGAATCGCTGATGCTCGTGACGGCGCTCAATCCGCACATCGGCTACGACAAGTCGGCGCAGATCGCAAAGAAGGCGCACAAGGAAGGCACGACGCTGAAGGCAGCCGCGCTCGCGCTCGGCTACCTGACCGAGGCGGAATTCGATGCGTGGGTGCGCCCCGAGCAGATGATCGGGTCGCGCTGACGGAACGACGACCGGCGGAATCGCGGGCGCGGCGCGATGCGCGGCGCCCGCCGCGGTCAGACCGCGCCTTTCGCGACTTCTTCCGGCTTCATCTCGACGATCTTGTCGAGCGCGGCCCGCACGTCGGCCGCATATTTCGCGAGCACCTTCTGTTCGTCGGTCTCGGGCACGAACGGCGGCACCGGCACCGGGTTGCCGTTCTCGTCGACCGCGACGAACACGACGAGGCAATCGGTCGTCTGGCGCAGCACGCCGCCCTTCGGATCCCCGGCATGGACGGACACATGGATGTGCATGCTGGTGCGGCCCGTCGCAACGACGCGCGCCTTCAGCTCGACGAGATTGCCGACCAGGATCGGACGCTGGAAACGGATGTTGCCGACGCTGACCGTCACGCAATAGCGGCTCGACCAGACGGCCGCGCACGCATACGCGACTTCGTCGATCCACTTCATCAGCGCGCCGCCATGCACCTTGCCGCCGAAGTTCACGGACGACGGTTCGGCGAGGAAGCGGAATACGGTTTCGGTGCGGTCGAGGGCGGCCGGTACGGGGGACGGTTGGGACATCGTGTTGGCTCCAAGCGGCAGGGGCGCTGTAATCGGCCGATTATACGTTGCACTGCGGCAACGCGTCGCGGGGCGCCCCGTGTGGCGCGGCTGTGGGGGCCGTGCCCGGCGTGCATGTGGCCGGCGCCGGTCAGCGGCGCACCGTGATGCCCTGATCGATCGTCCCGTACATCTCGAGGCTGCCGCCGCGCTCGCCGGCCGCGCCCGCACCGCCCTGCGCACAGGCCGTGCAGACGAGCGCCGCCGCCAGCAAACAGAAAATCGTCTTCATCGTTGCGTCGTGTCACGTGCGGCAGCCCGCTGCGGCCGCTTTCGGCCATTCTACGCGCGGGCCGCACGCGGCCGCGGCCCGGTTCGCCGCACCGACGCCGCCGGCGCGTCTGCATCCGACATTTCAGCCGGAACCGAAACATCGAATGCGCGCGCCCACTACACTGGAGACCATCCCGCCTGACGAGACACGACGATGACCGACCAAGACGACCACCACTTTCCGGGCCTGAGCCGCATCGGTTCGCTGATCGCCGACCCGGGACGCGCCGCGATGCTGTGGGTGCTGATGGACGGCAGCGCACGACCGGCAGGCGAGCTGACGATGATCGCGGGGTTGTCGCCCTCCGCCGCAAGCGCCCACCTCTCGCGCTTGACCGAAGGCGGCCTGCTCGCGCTCGACGTGCGCGGCCGACACCGCTACTACCGGATCGCATCGGCCGACATCGCGGCATCGCTCGAGGCACTCGCGAACGTCGCCCGCGCGGCCGCGCCGCATCGCGCGGCGCCGCCGCCGTCCCGCACGGTCCCGGCCGAATTGCGCTATGCGCGCACCTGCTACGACCACATGGCCGGCGAACTCGCGGTGCGCATCTTCGACGGGCTCACTGCGCGCGGCTGGCTCCAGGCAGACGGCGATGCGATCGAGACCACCGAACTCGGCACCCAGGCGCTTGCGCAATGGGGCATCGACGTCGCACAGCAGCGCACGCGCCGGCGCCGCTTCGCGTGCGGATGCCTCGACTGGAGCGAGCGGCGTTCACACCTCGGCGGCGCGCTCGGCGCGGCACTGCTCGAGAGCTTCTGCGCGCACGGCTGGATCGAGCGTGCGGCACGGCCGCGCGTGCTGCGCGTCACCGTGCCCGGACAGCAGGTTTTCGACGAGTGGCTTACGTCCGCTTGACGCCCGCATTGCGTCTGCACGACAACGGCGCGCGATCGACAGGTTTTGTTACATCGCGTGCCATTCGACTTACAAAACACCGAGCATTGAAACAGGCCGAGCGGATATTGTGAACTCAACGGCACGAATCGACGCGCCGCGACAATGACGAAGACGCTCACCATGGCCACCCTGTTCACGCTCAAGCGAACCGCCCGCTGCACGCTGCTCGCGTTCGTCGCGCTTGCGGCCCTGCCCCCCGCATTCGCGCAATCGGCCGGCGCCCCTCCGTATGCGGCCGCGGCACGGCAACCGGGCGGCGACCCGCCCAGCCGTGTCGCACGGCTCAATTACCTGTCGGGCGCCGTGACGACCGAGCCGGCCGGCACCGATACGTGGTCGTATGCCGCCGTGAACCGGCCGCTGACGACCGGCGACCAGCTCTGGAACGACGCCGGCGCGCGCTCGGAACTGCACATCGGCTCGACCGCGGTGCGGCTCGGCGAGTCGACGAGCCTGTCGGTACTGAACCTCGACGACACGACGACCCAGCTGAAAGTGGGGCTCGGCACCGTATCGACTCACGTGCGCGATCTGCCGGCCGGCGGATCGTACGAAATCGACACGCCGAACCTCGCGCTCGGCATCGCGGGCCCCGGCGACTATCGCGTCGACGTCGCGCCGAACGGCGCGAGCACGACGGTCACGGTGCGCAGCGGCAGCGCGACCGTCTACGGCAGCAACGGCCAGTATCCGCTGTCACCGGGGCAGCAGGTCGTGTTCACGGGCACCGACCTGCAGGTCGCGCAGCAAGCCGCCGCTCCCGGCCCCGATGCGCTCGACCGGTGGGCCGCCAGCCGCGACGCGGCCGAGGAGCGCTCGGTGTCGGCCCGCTATGTGTCCCGTGACATTCCCGGCTACCAGGATCTCGACGCAAACGGCACGTGGCGCGACACCCCGAATTACGGCCAGGTATGGGTGCCGAACGATACGCCGGCGGACTGGGCGCCGTATCACGACGGCCACTGGATCTGGCAGGCCCCGTGGGGTTGGACGTGGGTCGACGACGCGCCATGGGGTTTCGCGCCGTATCACTACGGCCGCTGGGCGTACGTGGACGATAGCTGGGCCTGGGTACCGGGCCCGCTGGCCGTCAGCCAGCCGCCGGCCTATGCACCGGCACTCGTCGCGTTCGTGGGCAGTGGCGGCGGCCCCGACTGGAGCGTCGCGCTCACGGTGGGCGGCGTCGCCGCGGCCGGCTGCGCGTGGTTCGCGCTCGGCCCGGGCGAACCGTGGCATCCGGGCTGGGGCGGCTGGAGCCCGCACTACTACGATCGTGTGAACCGCAACATCGTGGTGAACAACGTCAACGTGAACAAGACCGTGAACGTGACGAACATCACCAATATCACCAACATCAACAAGACCTACGTCAACTTCCGTGCGCCGCACGCGATCACGGCCGTACCGGCTTCCGCGTTCGTGCACGGCCAGCCTGTCGCGCACTTCTCGCAGCACGTCGACCCGCAGCAATGGCGCAATGCGCATGTCACGCCGGGTACGCCGGGCATTGCGCCGGTGCGCCAGAGCTTCACCGGCGGGCTGCGCAATGCGAGCTACCGCCCGCCGGCGGCAATTGCCCAGCATCCGTACGTCGCCACGCGCAATCCCGCCGTGCCGGCCGCGTATCGCGACCAGGCCGCCGCCCACCTCGCGCAGCAAGGCGGGCGCGTGCCGGGTGCCGGCGCGCCCGTCGTGAAGACGAACGTGCCGGCCGACTATACGGCGCGTCCGGTCCGCGTACCGGGCAAACCGGCTGGCGGCGCATGGGCGATGCACAACGTGCAGCTCGTGAATCCGCACGGCCCCGTCGTGCAGCCGGCTCGCGCGCCTCGCGAAGGCCAGCCGGCCGCCTTGCAGGCCGGGCGGCCGGGAACACCGATGCCCGGCGTGCCGAATGCCACCCGGCCCACGAACGGCGAAAACCCCGGCGCACCGCACTTCGCCAACGGCGGCATGCCGCAGGCACCCGGCAACCCGGCGCCGCATCAGGCGTTCGGGCCCGGCAACGGTGTCCCCCATCCGCCGGTAGCGAACAATCGTCCGGCCGGCATCGGCAATGCGCACGCGGCCGAGGCGCCGTCGCCCGCGTGGATGCAGCCGCACACACCGATGGAGCGCCAGCGCCCTGCTCCGCCCACTGCACTGCATGCGGCGGGACAGAATGCGCTGCCGCCGGTGCGCAGCGCGGCGATCCCGCATCCGGAGGGCGCGCCGACGCTGCAGGGCACGCAGCCCGGGGGCCGGAACGAAACGCCGCGCGCACTGCCGCAACCACGGCTCGACAATACGGCGCAGATTCCGCAGCCGCGCCCGCGCCCCGAATTCCCGACACCGGCGCAGCATGGGCAACCGCAACCGGAGCGGGCGGCGCCCGCGCCGCAACCGCACCCCGAATTCGCGCAACCGGCGCCGCACCGCGAGGTCGCCCCGCCACGTGTGAACGAGTACCGGCCGCCGGCCCCGGCCGTGCATGACATGCCGCGCCCGCAACCGCAGGCGCCGCGCATGGAGCCGAGACCGCAACCGGCGCCACGCATGGAGCCGCGCCCGTCGATGCCCGCACCGCACATGGAACCGCGGCCGCAACCGGCGCCGCACGTCGAGGCGCCACACCCGGGCAACCCGCCCCCGCAAGGCGGCCACGAAGAGCGGCACCGCCAGTAAGCGCCGCAAACGTGAAACAAAATGGCCCGACCGGTATCAGCCGGTCGGGCCATTTTCCTGCGGGAAGCGAATCGATGCCTCTGCGCGGCCCGGGCCGCGCGATCAGACGGCCATCGGTGCGGTCAGCGGTTCGTGGTGGCGATAGCCGACGAGCGAGAAATCCGACGGCTCGATCCGGTCCAGCCACTCGGGCTCATAGACGCCCGTCTTCGCGTAATCCGGCACACGCTCGGAAATCTCGAGCCGCGGGCTGTCGTAAGGCTCACGCGTGAGCTGGCGCTGCAGCATGTCGAGCTGGTTCTCGTAGATGTGCGCGTCGCCGATGAAGTACGTGAACCAGCGCGGCGTGTAGCCGGTCAGCCGGCCGACGAGCGCCAGCAGCGCGGCCCCTTCCGTCAGGTTGAACGGCGTGCCGAGGCCGACGTCGTTGCTGCGGATGTACAGGCACAGCGAGATTTCGCGCTTCGTAGCGTTCGGCAGGAACTGGTACAGCAGATGGCACGCGGGCAACGCGATCTGGTCGAGCACGGCCGGGTTCCACGCGTGAAACAGGATGCGACGATCGGACGGGTTCTCCATGATCGTGTCCAGGCACTGGCGCAACTGGTCGATCGCCTTGTACAGCAGCACCTTCGGTGCGCCGTCTTCGTCGAAACGCGTAACGATCCGGAAGCCGCGGCGCGTCGCATCGGCGATCTGCGCGTCGGCGCCCGCGTCGAGCACCTTGTAGCCCGGCCACTGGCGCCATTGCACGCCGTACACGTCACCGAGATCGTCGACACCCTGGCGATACGGGTTCGCAAGCCACTGGGCATTCTCGTTCGCGTTCGCGTCCCACACCTTGCAGCCGAGCGCGCGGAAATCGGCCGCGCTGCGGGAAGCGCGCAGGAAACCGACCAGTTCGCCGATCGCCGACTTGAACGCGAGCTTCTTGGTCGTCACGGCCGGGAAGCCTTGCTGCAGGTCGAAGCGCAGCATCGCGCCCGGCATGCTGATGGTGCGGATCCCCGTGCGGTTCTCCTGCCAGGTGCCGGTATCGAGAATGGTACGAACGAGATCGAGATACTGTTTCATGCGGGTTCCTTCGGCCGCGAGGGCGGCCGTACCCGCCAATTTTAGCAAGCGTGATGCGGAAGCTCCTGCAACGGCGCCGAAAACCCTGTCAGCGTGTCGCCGCGATCGCGCATGCCGTGCGCACACATCAGCCGGTAGAGCGTGACGCGCGACACGCCGAGTTCGCGCGCGGCATCCGCGAAACGGCCGCGATGGCGCAACAGCGCCTGCTCGATCGCCTGCCGTTCCGCCGCCTCACGCGCCTCCAGCAGCGACACGGGTGCGAGTGTCGCAAATTCGTTCAGCTCGAGATCGGCGGCGGTGATCATCCGCCCCTCCGACATGACGATCGCGCGGCGCACGCGATTGATCAGTTCACGCACGTTGCCCGGCCACGAATAGCCGTACAGCGACGCGACCGCATCAGGCGAAAAGCCGCGCAGGCGGCGATGCGCGTCGCCCTTGAAACGCTCAAGCATGTGGCGCGCAAGTATCTCGATATCCTTGCCGCGCGCGCGCAGCGGCGGCTCCTCGATCTTCAGCACGCACAGGCGATGGAACAGGTCCTCGCGGAACCGCCCTTCGCGCAGCGCGGCGTCCATGTCCACGTGCGTCGCACAGATCACGCGCACGTCGACGGGCACCGATACGTGGGCACCGAGCCGCTCGATCTTGCCTTCCTGCAGGAAGCGCAGCAGGCTTGCCTGGCTTTCGAGCGGCAAGTCGCCGATCTCGTCGAGAAACAGCGTGCCGCCGTTGGCGGCCTCGACGCGGCCGATCTTGCGCTGGTTCGCGCCGGTGAACGCGCCGCGCTCATAGCCGAACAACTCGGCCTGCAGCAGCGTCGACGGGATCGCGCCGCAATTGATCGCGATGAACGGCGCGTGCGCGCGCGACGAGCGCTCATGAATCGCGACCGCCGTCAGTTCCTTGCCCGTACCCGATTCGCCGGAGATGAACACCGGTGCGTCGGTCGCCGCGACGCGGCGAATCGTCCTGAAGAGCCCGAGCATCGCATCGCAGGTTCCGACCATTTCGCCTTCGCTGCGTCCCGTGCCGACGGGCGGTGCAGCGGTTTCGGTCAGCGCGACCATGCCGTGCGCGTGACCGACGGTCTCGACGATCCGCGACGTCTCGTACGGCATCGTCACGTAGTCGAAACAGTAGTCACGAATGAGATGGCGCAGCGTGGCGTCCTGCAACTGGCCGCGGCGCGTCGCCGCGATCCAGCCGATGTGCTGAATGCTCAGACAGGATTCGAGTTCGCGCAGGTCCGAGGGCTTGAAGCCCGGCGAAAAATCCAGCAGCCCGGCCGTCGCGACACCGTGCTGCACGACGCGCCGTACGTCCCGCACGGTCTCCGCGAGATCGACACGCCAGCCGCATTCGTCGAAATGGCCGCGCAACGCGTCGTTCGGCTCGCGCGAATAGTAGATCACATGCCGCTGATCGACTCCCATATGCTCACCCCGTTCCTCAACCGTCTAACGATTGCCGTGCACGTCAGTATGCGTGCGAAAGGATCGAATCGGGGCAGCCGAAGGCGGCTCGATTCGCCATGCCGATGCTCGGCAACGACAAAGCCTCGCATGATGGCGCTTATCTCGCGTCCAGTTATTTTGATCAAGATAGCTTAGTTATAGGCACTGAATACGACAATCCGATTTCAGTGCCGCGGGCGATACGGCCGAATCGCTCAGGAGGTCGATGCATGTCAATCGTCTGCACATAGCACCTGTGCAGCGATGCATGCAGTCATCGACACATGCGACGATTTTCATCCTTGAAGCGTATCGATTGAATCCGCAGTATTCCCGAGCCCCCTCGTTTCAGGCCTGAAACATTTTCAGCCGTTTTCCGACGCAACTCGCAACGCTTGCGCACGAATCGCAGTCTCGACAACGGTCGCGGCGCGATGGCATGCATTTCGCTGAATAGGGAAACCGTCGGAGACAGCGACCATGCGAAAACATCTTTTACTTTCTTTCGTGCCGATGACCATTGCGGTCGCGGCCGCCGGCCCGCCCTCGCCCGTACATGCAGACGAAAGCTCGAAGCCGGATCACGCCATGCTGCTTGCATCAAACGCGCCGGGCATGCAGCACGGCGTCGGGTTCGGCATCGTGACCGTGTCGGCGCCGCAACCGCTGCCGGCCGGCAGGACATCGGTGACACTGTGGGACGAGATCCCCCCGCCGCCACAGTTGCCAATGCCGCTCCCGATACCGCAGCCGGGCGACGTGCAGCACGCGATGGAAGGCACCGCACAAGGCAGTACGCACCAGTGACCGTCGACCGAACCATTTGATCAGGATGACGTATTGATCAGGGCAGGCCGGAGAGCATCGATCAGAGGCTGCATTCGCGATCTCTCGACACGAAACGGTTTTGTGCTCCGTCCCCCGGCGGGCACGCTTTTTATTCATTCCGTCGCCGCGACGCGTGGCTTCGACCGTCGCGGCGCACAGCGCCGGAAGGCGGATGCGCGCACCCGGAACCGGTGCGCGCCGCCGTTCCGGTAGAATCGACGCCATTCCGGTTTTCCTCTCCCCGACCTTCATGACGACGTTGACCCTGATCGTCGCGCGTGCCCGCAACGGCATCATCGGCCGCGACAACCAGTTGCCCTGGAAACTTCCCGAGGATCTCGCCTTCTTCAAGCGCACGACGATGGGCGCACCGATCGTGATGGGCCGCAAGACCCACGAGTCGATCGGCCGGCCGCTGCCGGGCCGCCGCAACATCGTCGTCACGCGCGATGCGGCGCGACGCTTCGACGGCTGCGACACGGTCACATCGCTCGCCGACGCGCTGGCGCTCGCCGCGCGCGACGGGGTGCCCGAGGCGTTCCTGATCGGTGGCGCGCAACTCTACACGGAAGGTCTCGCACTCGCCGACAAGCTGGTCGTCACCGAGATCGATGCCGACTTCGACGGTGACGCGTCGTTCCCGGCACCCGACGCCGCGCACTGGCAGGAAGTGTCGCGCGAAGCGCACCAGGCGGCCGCGCCGAACACGTTCGGCTATGCGTTCGTCGTCTACGAGCGCAAGCGCGGCTGACGCATCGCGCGCAATAAAAAAGCCCGACCGGCTCACTCACGCCGTCGGGCTTTTTTTGTTTGATGGCGGCCGATGCCGCGCGCCGCTTACTGCCCGGCGATCGTCATCTGCTCGATCAGCACCGAGCCGGTTTCCTTCGTGCCGCGCACGATCGAATCGGCGCCGATCGCGACGATATGCCGGAACATTTCCTGCAACGTGCTCGCGACGGTGATTTCCTCGACCGGATACTGGATCACGCCGTTCTCGACCCAGAAGCCCGCCGCGCCGCGCGAATAGTCACCCGTCACGTAGTTCACGCCCTGCCCCATCAGCTCGGTCAGCAACAGGCCCGTGCCGAGCTTCTTCAGCATCGCGTCGAAATCGTCGCCCGGCTGCGTGTTCGAGCTGCGCAGCGCGAGGTTGTGCGAGCCGCCTGCGTTGCCGGTGGTTTGCGTGCCGAGCTTGCGCGCCGAATAGGTCGACAGGAAGTAGCCTTCGACCACGCCATCCTTGACGACGCTGCGCGCACGCGTACGCACGCCTTCCTCGTCGAACGGCGCGCTGCCCATCGCGCGCGGCACGTGCGGATCCTCGACGACCTGGATGTGCGGCGCGAACACCGGCTTGCCGAGACTGTCGACCAGGAACGACGTCTTGCGGTACAGCGCACCGCCGCTCACCGCCTGGACGAATGCGCCGAGCAGGCCGGCCGCGAGCGGCGCCTCGAACAGCACGGGCACCTTGCGGGTGTCGAGACGGCGCGCGCCCATCCGCGCAAGCGCACGCTCGGCGGCATAACGGCCCACCGCTTCGGGCGCCGCAAGATCGGTCGCGCTGCGCTTCGACGAATACCAGTCGTCGCGCTGCATGTGGCGGCCGCTGCCCGCGATCGGCGCGCATGCGATGTAGTGGCGCGAGTACGGGTAGCCGGACAGGAAGCCACGCGACGTCGCGAGCACGAACTGCGAATGCTGGGCCGACACGCTTGCGCCTTCCGAATTGCGGATCTGCGGGCTGACCGCGAACGCGGCATCTTCCGCGCGGCGGGCGAGCTCGACGGCCTCGTCGGCCGTCAGTGCCCACGGGTGGTACAGATCGAGGTCGCGCGGGTCGGTTTCGAGCAGCTCGGCTTCAGCGAGGCCGGCGGCCTCGTCCTCGGCCGTGAAGCGCGCGATGTTGTAGGCGGCGGCGACGGTATCCTTGATCGCGCCCGGCGAGAAATCCGACGTGCTCGCGTTGCCGCGCTTCTTGCCGATGAACACGGTCACGCCGACCATCTTGTCGCGGTTGTGCTCGATCGTTTCGACTTCGCCGCGGCGCACCGACACCGACAGGCCGTCGCCCTCGGAGATTTCGGTCGCGGCATCCGTCGCGCCGAGGGCCTTCGCATGGCGAAGGATGTCCGAGGCGATTTCCTTGAGCTGGTCCTGCGTGTGCGGGAAATAGCGCGCTTGTACGTCGAGATTGGCTGCCATCGTCTTGATATCCGGTGGCGGGCGGGCGCCCGCATGTTCAAAATGTTGCGTATCCCGCGATCATAGCAAGGTCCGGGGCCGGACACCGACAAGCTTGGCGTGTCCGCGGCGCGATACAATGCCGTCCATGACACGCAAAACCCGAATCCAGCCGATCGAGCATGCCGTCGAGGACGACGACAATGGCTACGATCGCCCCAGCAAATCCCAGTTGAAACGCGAAATGCACGCGCTGCAGGAGCTCGGCCAGGCGCTCGTCGACCTGCCGAAGGACGCCCTCAAGCGCATGCCGATGCCCGAAGATCTCGCGGACGCCGTGCGCGAAGCCCGCCGGATCACCGATCACGAAGGCAAGCGCCGCCAGCTCCAGTACGTCGGCCGCGTGATGCGCTCGCTGACCGACGACGAGACGGCCGCGCTGCGCACCGCGCTCGACGCGCAGCGCGGCGTGAACAAGGCCGCGACGGCCCGCCTTCACTGGATCGAACGCACGCGCGAACAGTTGCTCGCGAACGACGATGCGCTGACCGAATTCCTGCGCCAGCACCCGGAAGCCGATATCCAGGAAGGCCGCACGCTGATCCGCAACGCACGCAAGGAAGCGCAGCAGGGCAAGCCGCCGCGCTATTTCCGCGAGCTGTTCCAGTGGATCAAGGCCGCCGGCGGCACGTCGGATGCGGACGACGAAGCGGCGGACGACGCCGGAGACGACCATGACGACGAAGCGTAACCACCCGGACGAGCTCGTCGTCGGCCTCGTGTCGATCAGCGACCGCGCGAGCACGGGCGTCTACGAAGACAAGGGCATTCCGGCGTTGCAGGAGTGGCTCGCCGGCGCGCTCACGTCGCCGTGGCGCGCCGAAACGCGCCTGATCCAGGACGATGCGCCCACGATCTCCGCCACGCTCGCCGAGCTCGTCGACGTCGCGGGGTGCGACCTCGTGCTGACGACCGGCGGCACGGGCCCCGCGCGCCGCGACGTGACGCCCGAGGCCACGCTGGCCGTGGCGACGAAGGAAATGCCCGGGTTCGGTGAACAGATGCGGCAGATCAGCCTGAATTTCGTGCCGACCGCGATCCTGTCGCGGCAGGTCGCGGTGATCCGCGAAACGGCCCAGGCCGACCATGCGGCGCTGATCATCAACCTGCCGGGCCAGCCGAAATCGATCCGGGAAACGCTCGAAGGGCTGCGCGATGCCGACGGCAAGTCGACCGTGCCCGGCATCTTCGCCGCGGTGCCCTACTGCATCGACCTGATCGGCGGCCCGTATATCGAGACCGACGCCGCGGTGGTCGCGGCGTTCCGGCCGAAAAGCGCGCGGCGCTGAGCCTGTACCCGGCGCCGGGCGCGTGCCGGCCCGCTCAGGCGGCCGGCGCGGACTCGCCTGCCGGAGCCGACGCGGCCGGAATCAGGAAATGCTCGCGGTAGTACTTCAGCTCGTCGATCGACTCGTGGATGTCCGCGAGCGCCGTGTGCATCGCCCGCTTCTGGAACCCCTTGTAGATCGCCGGCTGCCAGCGGCGGCACAGCTCCTTGAGCGTGCTGACGTCGAGATTGCGGTAGTGGAAGAACCGCTCGAATTCGGGCATCCAGCGCGCCATGAAGCGGCGGTCCTGGCAGATCGAGTTGCCGCACATCGGCGACTTGCCGGGCGACACGTACTGCGCGAGGAAGGCCTGCAGCTGCGCGGCGGCGTCCGCTTCGGTCACGGTCGATGCGCGCACGCGGTCGATCAGGCCCGAGCGGCCGTGCGTCGACTTGTTCCAGTCGTCCATCTTCGCGAGCGTTTCGTCGCTCTGGTGGATCGCGAACACGGGGCCTTCGACGGCGACGTCGAGCGTGGAATTGGTCACGACGACCGCAATCTCGATGATGCGGTCGTTATCCGGGTCGAGGCCCGTCATCTCCATGTCGAGCCAGACGAGGTTCAACTCGTTGCGCACGAGCGCGGGCTGGCTGGTGGAAGCGGCGGTATCGGTCATGAGTCATCCTGGAAAATGGCGGGCAGCGCGCGGCGCCGCCCGGGCGGCCGGCATCGCATCAGCGGGCCCGGTCCGCAAGAACATATAATTCTCGCATAGAACCCTTTGGCGCCTTCGATGTCACCCTTTTCGTTCACCCTGCTGTTCGCGCTCGCCGTGCTCGCGATGGTCGTCACCAAGCTGTGGCTCGCGTCGCGGCAGATCCGCTTCGTCGCCGCGCACCGCAACGACGTCCCCGCGCAGTTCAGCGCGACCATCCCGCTGACCGCCCACCAGCGCGCGGCCGACTATACGGTCGAGCGTACCCGGCTCACGATGCTCGAGATCGTCGTCAGCGCGGCCGTGCTGGTCGGCCTCACGCTGCTCGGCGGCGTCGGCGCGCTCGACACGCTGCTCACCGGCTGGCTCGGCCGCGGCTACGGGCAGCAGGTCGCGCTCGTCGCCGCGGTGCTCGTGATCACGAGCGCGATCGACGTCCCGTTCGAGTATTACCGCCAGTTCGGAATCGAACAGCGCTTCGGCTTCAACCGGATGACCAAGCGGCTGTTCTTCACCGACATGCTGAAAAACTCGCTGCTTGGCGCCGCGCTCGGCCTGCCGCTGCTGTTCGTCGTGCTGTGGCTGATGAACCAGGCCGGCAGCCTGTGGTGGCTGTGGACCTGGATCGTCTGGGTCGCGTTCCAGATGCTCGTGCTGCTGATCTACCCGACCTTCATCGCACCGATCTTCAACAAGTTCGAACCGCTCAAGGACGACGCGCTGCGCGCGCGCATCGAGTCGCTGATGAAGCGCTGCGGCTTCGCGGCGAAGGGCCTGTTCGTGATGGACGGCAGCCGCCGCTCCGCGCACGGCAACGCGTACTTCACGGGCTTCGGCGCCTCGAAGCGGATCGTGTTCTTCGACACGCTGCTCGCGCGGCTGTCCGGCCAGGAAATCGAGGCCGTGCTCGCGCACGAACTCGGCCACTTCAAGCGCCGCCACGTGATGAAGCGGATGCTCGTGTCGTTCGTGCTGAGCCTCGTGCTGCTCGCGCTGCTCGGCTGGCTTGCACAGCGCACGTGGTTCTACACGGGGCTCGGCGTCACGCCGTCGCTCGACACGAGCAACGCGGGCGCCGCGCTCGTGCTGTTCTTCCTCGCGATTCCCGTGTTCCTGTTCTTCGCGACACCGTTCGGCAGCCTCACGTCGCGCAAGCACGAATTCGAGGCCGACGCATTCGCGGCCAGCCAGACCGACGCGCAGGATCTCGTCAGCGCGCTCGTGAAGCTCTATGAGGACAATGCGTCGACGCTGACGCCCGACCCTGTCTATACGGCCTTCTACTACTCGCATCCGCCCGCCTCGCAGCGGATCGACCGCCTGCTGCAGCACGCATGAGCCGGCCGACCTCCCGCAAGCCGGCCCCGCGCGCGTCGGGCGCGCAGCGTGCCGAAGGCCGCGTGATCGCGGCGCACGGGCGTCACTACATCGTCGCGCCCGACGATGGCGGCCCGATGCTGCAATGCTTCCCGCGCGGCAAGAAGAGCGATATCGCGGTCGGCGACCGTGTCGCGTACGAACTCGCCTCGGCCGACCAGGGCGTCATCGTCGAGATCGGCGAACGGCGCAACCTGCTGTACCGTTCCGACCAGTTCAAGTCGAAGCTGTTCGCGGCCAACCTCGACCAGTTGCTGATCGTGCTCGCGACCGAACCCTATTTCAGCGAGGACTTGCTCGGCCGCGCGCTGATTGCCGCCGAGGCGAACGAGCTGAAGCCGCTCGTCGTGCTGAACAAGATCGACGTCGAAGCCGCGCTGCCGGTCGCGCGCGAGCGCCTCGCGCCCTACCGCGCACTCGGCTACGACGTGCTCGAGCTGTCGGTGAAAGGCTCGCCCGACGACGCGCGCGCGCAACTGATGCCGCACCTCGCCGGGCATTCGACGATCCTGCTCGGCCAGTCCGGGATGGGCAAGTCGACGCTCGTGAACCTGCTCGTTCCCGACGCCGAAGCCGCCACCCGCGAGATTTCGGCCGCGCTCAACAGCGGCCGTCACACGACGACGTTCACGCGCCTCTACCCGCTGGAAGGCGGCGGCGCCCTGATCGATTCGCCGGGCTTCCAGGAATTCGGCCTCTACCACCTGACGGAAGGCCGTCTCGAGCGCGCGTTTCCGGAGTTCCGGCCGCTGCTCGCGGACTGCCGTTTCTATAATTGCCATCATCTGCACGAACCCGGCTGCGCGATTCTCGAAGCCGTCGCCGACGGCCGCATCGCGCCGACACGGCATGCGCTGTACGCGCAGCTCGTGCACGAGGCAAGCCAGATCGTCCGCTGATCGCGCGGCACGCGCGCGGCGGCCAGCCGGTGCCATGCGGGGCCGGCCCTCACCGACAGGAGCCGCGATGCGTTTCAAGGCACCCGATCTCGCGACGGCGCAGCATTGGGCCAACGTGCTCCAGGTGGCCGGCATCGGTTGCGAGCTGCATAACTGCTACGCGACAGGCGCACTCGGCGGCCTGCCTGCCGACGCGTGCACGCCCGAGCTGTGGCTCGACGACGAACGCGACGACGCGCTCGCGCGCCGGCTCCTCGATGCCGCTTCGCACGGCCCGTCGGCCGGCGCCGCGCCGTGGCGCTGCCGGCAGTGCGGGGAGGCGCTCGAGGCCCAGTTCACGGCCTGCTGGCAATGCGGCGCCGTGCGCGACCCGCGCGACGATTGACCCGCACAGCAAAAAGGCCGGCATCAAGCCGGCCTTTTGTCTTTCATCGGGCACCGCACTGCCCCGTCACGACACCCAGACGGCGAGCGTCAGCATCAGCAGCAGAATCATCCACAGGATCACCGCGCGCCAGACAAGGCCAACCGCGGATTGCAGCGTACGCGGCGTGCAATCGTCGCCGACCGTCAACGGACCGCTGTCACCGACCGCCAGCGCATCGAGGCTCGACGGTTCCGCGAGCGGCCCCGCGAGGCGTGCACCGAGCGCGCCGCTACCGGCTGCCAGCAGGACGCCGTCGTTCGGATCGGGCCACTGGCGCGTATGGTTGCGCCACGCGTAGATCGCGTCCTCGAAGTTACCGACGATTGCAAAGCCGAGCGCGGTCAGTCGCGAGGGAATCCAGTCGATCACGAAGAACGCGCGCTGCGCGAACGTCGAGAAGGCTGCCGTGCGGTCGTCACCCGGCGTCGACCAGCTGCGCGCGAGGTATTCGGAAATCCGGTACAGCACGGCACCGGCCGGGCCGATCGGCAGCACGTACCAGAAGAACACGCCGAACACGTGACGATGCGATGCGACAACGGCGTGAATCAGCGTATGGCGGACGATTTCGCCGACCGGCATGTCGACCGTGTCGATACCCGTCCACTCGTGCAGGATTTCGCGCGCACGCGGCACGTCATCGTTGTTGAGCGCGAGGTGGATGTCGGTGAAGTAGTGGCTGAACTGGCGGAAGCCGAGCGTGAAATACACGACGACGACGTTCCAGATGAACGCGAGCACGAAGCTCACCTTGTACAACAGGAAATAGATCAGCGCGACGATCAGCACCCACGGCAACACGACCGCGAGCCATGCGAGGATGCCGTGCTTCTGCTTGCCTGCGTCGAGACCATGCGCGACGGTTTCCGCATGAAACTGGAACAGCGCGAACACCGGATTGTTCGGCGACAACGCGCGGACCTGTTCGATGATGAGGGCGAGGAGAACCGAAAAGAAAGTCATGCGTGGCGCCGTCTTCGGAGTTATGTCATTTTTTGCATAACGATAGCACAGCGTAAGCACCGGATGGCTGCCGGCGCGGTCGTGCGGCAGCCGGCCGCGCGCGCCAGCCGCCGTGTGCGCCTAGCCGGCGGCCAAGAAGCGGTACAGATTGCGCAACATGCCGGCAGTTGCGCCCCAGATGAAGTAATGCCCGCCGGGTTCGCCATTCGGATAAGGCATCGCAAAAAAACGACGCTCGCCGCCTTCCCAGCGAAACACCCTGACCTGATGGTTCGCGGGATTCATCAGGAACGCGAGCGGCACTTCGAAAATCTCGGCCACTTCGAACGTGTCGGCCTGCACGGTGAACGGCGGATGCACGAGGCCGACCACCGGCGTCACGCAGAAGCCCGTGCCGGTCAGGTAGTCGGGCAACGCGCCGAGGATCTCGACACGCTCGTCCGCCAGCCCGATCTCTTCCTTCGCCTCGCGCAACGCGGTTGCGGTCGCGTCGCGGTCGAACGGTTCGCGGCGACCGCCGGGGAAGCTGATCTGTCCGGCGTGATCGTTCAGGTGGTCGGCGCGCTGGGTCAGCAACATGGTGAGGCCGGACTCGCGGACGACGAGCGGGACGAGGACGGCCGCGCTACGCGGATCGACGCCCTCCTGCAGTCTCGCCTCGTCGGGCTCGACGCTCCACTCGAGCGTGCGCGCGAAACGGTCGCGCAGGCCGGACGGTGTCATCAGGCGGGAATCGATGGCCGGCAAGCCGGCGCCGGTGCCTTCGACCGGCAGGACTTCGGGATCGATGATGGGGCGGCGATTCAATGGGGCTCTCGTGTTTGTGTCGTATCGAGCATATTGTCGCGCCAGAATGAAAAAAGCACCCGGGTGGGTGCTTTTTCCTTACAGCTCTTACTCTTGGGAAGCTGCTGCGGCGCGATCCTTCGACACCAGCTTTTCCTTGATACGAGCCGACTTGCCCGAACGCTCGCGCAGGTAGTACAGCTTCGCACGACGCACATCACCGCGGCGCTTCACGACGATGCTTGCCAGCAGCGGCGAGTACGTCTGGAACGTACGCTCGACGCCTTCGCCCGACGAGATCTTGCGGACGATGAAATTCGAGTTCAGGCCACGGTTGCGAATAGCGATCACGACGCCTTCGTAGGCCTGAACGCGCTTGCGGTTACCTTCAACCACGTTCACGTTCACGATCACCGTGTCGCCCGGGGCGAATTCGGGGATCGTCTTGCCGGCGAGCGCGCGCTCGATTTCTTCCTGCTCAAGTTTTGCGATCAGATTCATTACTGACTCCTTATGCCATCGTGTCGGCGTTGGTACCCGCCTGCTTCCAGGCCTGGCCCCGATAGAGGATGGATTCACATCAGGCACCGCACACGCATGCACGGCACCGCCAATTCCCGCCCGCGACACCGCCTCAAGAGGCGTCTTTCGCTTCGCGTGCGAGGTTCGCAAGCCACGCCTCGTCGGCCCGGCTCAGCAACTTCTCGCGGCGCGCCCGGACGATCAGGTCCGGCCGCTTCCGCAACGTATTCCTCAATGCTTCCTGGCGTCGCCACCGCTCGATCTCGGCATGATGCCCGCCGAGCAGTACGTCCGGCACACGCATGCCATCGTATTCCTCGGGGCGCGTGTAGTGCGGACAATCGAGCAGGCCGTCGGCGAAACTGTCCTGCACGGCCGACAGCGAATCGTTCAGCACGCCGGGCAACAACCGCACCACGGCATCCATCATCGCCATCGCCGGCAGTTCGCCGCCCGACAATACGAAATCGCCGAGGCTGATTTCCTCGTCGACGCAACGATCGAGCAGGCGCTGGTCGATCGCTTCATAGCGGCCGCACAGCACGACGACACCGGGTTCCTGCGCCATCCGCACCGCGCGATCGTGCGTGAGCGGTGCACCTTGCGGCGACATCATCACGACGCGCGTGCTCGCGATACCCTGTTCCGCCTGCGCCGCTTTCGCGGCATCGATCGCGGCTTCGAGCGGCCTGGCCAGCATCACCATGCCCGGACCGCCGCCGTACGGACGATCGTCGACCGTGCGGTAGTTGTCCGTCGTGAAATCACGCGGGTTCCAGGTGCGCAACCCGAAGCGCCCTTGCTTGACGGCCCGGCTGGTGATCCCCCAGTCGGTCAGTGCACGGAACATCTCGGGAAAGAGCGTGACGACGTCGAACTGCACCGCGCTCTCGGTAACCTGGTTCATTTCAGTAATCGGCTTCCCAGTCGACGACGATGCGACGCGCCGCCTGATCCACCGTTTTGACGTATACGCCGACGAACGGAATCAACCGCTCGTCGGTGGTCGGCTGACCGTCTTTGCCGGTCGCCGGATACTCGACACGCATGATCGAATGCACGCCGTTGTCGATCATCCCGCTCACCTTTCCGAGCGCCACCGATTGCTCGTTGACGACATCGAGACCGATCAGGTCGACCCAATAGAATTCGTCCGCGGCCAATGCCGGGAAATCTTCCCGGCGCACGAACACGCGAAAACCGCGCATGGCCAGCGCGGCATCGCGGTCGCTCACGCCCGCGGGTTGCGCAACGACAGTGTCGCTGTGCGTCTTCGACTGCAGGATGCGGACGGAAAGCCGCTCCGCACCGCGCTCCAGCCACCAGCGGCGCGCCTT
This sequence comes from Burkholderia sp. LS-044, assembly GCF_004803625.1. Classification (NCBI taxonomy): domain Bacteria; kingdom Pseudomonadati; phylum Pseudomonadota; class Betaproteobacteria; order Burkholderiales; family Burkholderiaceae; genus Burkholderia; species Burkholderia sp. LS-044. The sequence continues at coordinate 232,395 of NZ_SSWO01000004.1, read as the reverse complement.
GAGCAGCGCGTCGCCACCGCGACCGGCGTCGGCATGCGTCGTCACCTTGACCCAACCCTTCAGGCCATAGGCGTCGACAACTGCCCCGACCTCGACGGCATCGTCGGGCCAGGCTTGCGCCACTTCGAGACTGCCCTGCTCGGCAGCCTGACCGGCGTTCGCGACAACGTCGCGCTCGACCGGCTTGCGGACGAATGCGCCAAACGACGCACGCCCGCGCCTTGCATTACCGGAATCGTGACCCGCCATCAATGCACCTCACAGCCGGCACGACCGGCACACCGTGCCATGTTAGGCAGCCGGTTGCGCCTTTTGCGCTTCCTTCACGAGACGCTGGACGGTCGGCGACAGTTGCGCGCCAACGCCTTGCCAGTACGTCAGGCGATCCTGAGCGATACGCAGCGATTCGCCCTTCGTGGCGACCGGGTTGTAGAAGCCGACGCGCTCGATGAAGCGGCCGTCACGACGGTTGCGCGAATCGGTAGCAACGATGTTGTAGAACGGGCGCTTCTTCGAGCCGCCACGAGCCAGACGGATGATAACCATATGATGTCCTTCGGGAAAACCGGGTTCGAAACTACTGAAACACGCGATTATAGCCGGAAACCAGAGGTACAACAAACACTTACGCGCAAAAAATCCGCGGGCGGCCTGTCCGCCGGGCATAGAATCGTCGTGTCCGGGACGTTCCACACCGTCATGCCACCCCTTCGCGCCGCCTCGATGCGCCGCGCGCAGCATCGTTTTGCGGCGCTGCTTGCCGGCCTTGCCTGCCTCGTATCCGCAATGGCGTCAGCCGCGCCGCTGCCGGTGGGCGAACTCGTCGTGCCGCCCGGTTTCCACGTCGAAGTGCTGGCCGACGCGGTACCAACCGCGCGCGAAATGGCGTGGTCGCCACGCGGCATCCTGTATGTCGGCACGCGGGAAGGCCGCGTGCACGCGTTCGTGATGCACGAGGGCCGGATCAGCGCGCGCTACGTGATCGCTTCCGGGCTCGACATGCCCGTCGGTGTCGCCTACCGTGACGGCGCACTCTATATATCAGCCGTATCGCGCATCCTGCGGCTCGATCGCATCGACGACCGGCTCGCCACGCCGCCCGCACCCGCCGTCGTCACCGACGCGCTGCCGACCGAACACCATCACGGCTGGAAATTCATCGCGTTCGGCCCCGACGGCAAGCTGTACGTGCCGACCGGCGCACCGTGCAACGTCTGTCTCGCCGATCGCAGCCGCTACGCGATCATCGCGCGCATGAAAGCGGACGGCAGCGGGAACGAGGTTGTCGCCCGCGGCATACGCAATACGGTCGGCTTCGCATGGCACCCCGATTCGGGCGAGCTGTGGTTTACCGACAACGGGCGCGACATGATGGGCGACGACGTGCCCGACGACAAGCTGAACCGCGCACCGCGCGCCGGCCTCGACTTCGGCTTCCCGTACTGCCATGGCGGCGACACGCCCGACCCCGAATTCGGCAGCCCCGACGTTTGCCGCCGCTACGTGCCGCCCGTATTGAAACTCGGTGCGCACGTCGCGGCCCTCGGCATGCGCTTCTATACAGGGCCGATGTTTCCGGCGTCATATCGCAACAACGTGTTCATTGCCGAACACGGCTCGTGGAACCGCAGCACGAAGGTCGGCTACCGCGTGATGCGTGTTGTGGTCTCGGCAGACGGCAGCCACGCGCGCCAGACTCCGTTCGTCACGGGCTGGCTGCGGCCCGACGGCACGGTATGGGGACGCCCTGCCGACGTGCTGCCGCTGCCGGACGGCTCGCTGCTCGTCAGCGACGACTACGCGGGCGCAATCTATCGCGTGACTTATGCGGCACCTTGACGCAGTACAGGGGTGACCGGCCCCGACCGGGCATCGTAGAATGCGTGCCGGGCCGCGCGCCCGCGCCGGCCCGCCGGCCGCCCATGCCAACGACAATACGCCGCCATCCATGTCCAGCAGCACCGCACCGTCCCGCCGCTTCCGCTCCAAGACGCTCACCGCCGCCCTCGCGTTCCTGTTCGGTTCGCTCGGCGCGCACCGCTTCTATCTGTATGGCTTTCGCGACGTGTACGGCTGGGCGCACCTGCTCGCGACGATCGTCGGCATCCCGGGCTTCCTCTTGCTCGCCGCGACCCAGCGCAGCGCCGGCCTAGGCTGGTGGCTTGCGGTACCCGGCGCAATCTCGCTGCTGGCCGCCTTCCTCGCCGCGCTCGTCTACGGGCTGCGTCCCGACGAAAAATGGGACGCGCAATTCAACGCGGAGACGGGCAGGCAAAGCAAGTCGGGCTGGACCGTGATCTTCGTGGTGATCTTCTCGCTGCTGATCGGCGCGTTCCTGCTGATGACCGCGCTCGCACTGTCGTTCCAGACGTATTTCGAGTCGCAGGTCGAAGCAGCCAAGCAGATTTCGCAGTAAGCGCAACGAACGCGACGCACCGGCTTGGCGCGCCGATCAGAACAGGTTCAATTGCATGTCGTCGCGCGCCTGCGTCGATCGCGTGCGGGCTGAACGAACAGCAACACGCGGCACCGGCGCTGCGGCGGCAGGCGTGCCGCGAAACTGCGACAGATCGAGAATGCCGTTCGTGCGCTCGTTCAGCCCGAGCCGCTTGACGGCCTGGCGGAAGCGCTGCCGCAGCAGGTCGGCCCAGATTCCCTCGCCCTTCATCCGCTTCGAGAAATCCGAATCGTAGTCTTTCCCGCCGCGCATGTCGCGCACACGGTTCATCACGCGCTCCGCGCGGTCGGGAAAATGCGCGGCCAGCCAGTTCTTGAACAGCGGCGCGACTTCCCACGGCAGCCTCAGGATGATGTAGCTCGCATGCGTCGCGCCGGCTTCCGCGCACGCCTCGAGCACACGCTCCATGTCGGGCTCGGTGACGAACGGAATCACCGGCGCAATGCTCACGCCGACCGGCACGCCCGCCTCGCTCAGCGCACGAATCGTACGCAACCGTCGCGCCGGCGTCGCCGCGCGCGGCTCGAGCGTGCGCGCGAGATCGGCGTCGAGCGTCGTGATCGTGACCGCCGCCATCACCTGCTTGCGCTCGGCCATCGGCGCGAGCAAGTCGAGATCGCGCTCGATCAGCGACGACTTCGTGATCGCCGCGAACGGCAACCCGCGATCGTGCATCACCTGAATCACGCTGCGCGTGATGCGCAAGTCGCGCTCGACCGGCTGGTAGGCGTCGGTGTTGACGCCGAGCGCGATCGGCTCCGGCACGTAGCGCTTGCGCGAAATCTCGCGCTCGAGCAACTCGGCCGCATTGACCTTCGCATAGATGCGGCTTTCGAAATCGAGCCCCGGCGACAAGCCGAGATAACTGTGCGTCGGACGCGCAAAGCAGTAGATGCACCCGTGCTCGCAACCGCGATACGGATTGAGCGATACGCTGAATGGAATATCGGGCGACTGGTTGTGCGTCAGGATGCTCTTCGCCCGCTCCTCGAATACCTGCGTGCGCAGCGGCGCGGGGAAATCGGCATCGTCCGACTCGTGTGTCCAGCCGTCGTCGACCGCTTCACGCTGGGCGATCTCGTATCGCCCCTGCAGGTTGTCGACCGCACCGCGCCCCTTGCGGGGCACGGGCGGCGCTATCGGAAATTCGTTGTCGGATCGATCGTCCATATGCCCACCCATTCGCCTGCGCCCAATACTGTACATTTATACAGTATTGGGCGCAGCGTGCCAAGGGCGGGATAAAGGGCCCGGCGGCCTGCCGCCGGTACGTCAGTCGCCCACCGCGATCGTCAGCGTCTCCTTGATTTCTTCCATCACGACATAGCTCTTCGACTGCACGGCGCCGGGCAACTGCAGCAGGATGTCGCCGAGCAGCTTGCGGTAATCGGCCATTTCGCCGATCCGCGCCTTGATCAGGTAGTCGAAATCGCCGGACACGAGATGACACTCGAGCACCTCGTCGATCTTCATCACTTCCCGGCGGAATTGCTCGAACATGTTGCCGCCCTTGTGGCCGAGCGTGATCTCGACGAACACCAGCAGCGCGGCATCCAGCTGGTGGGGATCGACACGCGCGTGATAACCGGTGATCACGCCGTCCCGCTCCATGCGCCGCACACGCTCGATGCACGGCGTGACGGTCAGTCCGACCTGTTCCGCGAGGTCCTTCATCGCCATCCGGCCGTCGTCCTGGAGCAGTTTCAGGATGCGCCGGTCGAGCTTGTCGAGCGAGCGTACGGGCTGACGTTGCGTTCTCATTTGTTTATGCTGAAAACCTGAAAAATACGATAACAAAACCTACACATTCGACAATACCATAGCGCAAAAAACTAGATCAGCTAGAGGTTACACGGAGCCGCAGGTGCGCCCGGCCTCGATCTGGTCCCTTCCATCTGGAGCAGCTATGCGAGTCGTCATTCTGGGCAGCGGTGTGGTGGGCGTGGCAAGCGCGTATTACCTCGCGCGCGCCGGTCATGAAGTCACGGTGATCGACCGGGAGGCCGGCCCGGCGCTCGAGACGAGCTTCGCGAACGCTGGCCAGATCTCCCCCGGCTACGCCGCGCCGTGGGCCGCCCCCGGCGTGCCGCTGAAGGCCGTCAAATGGATGTTCGAGAAACACGCGCCGCTCGCGATCCGCCTCGACGGCACGCGCTTCCAGCTCCAGTGGATGTACCAGATGCTGCGCAACTGCACAGCCGAGCGCTATGCAGTCAACAAGGGCCGCATGGTTCGCCTCGCCGAATACAGCCGCGACTGCCTGCAGGCGCTGCGCGCCGATACCGGCATCCAGTACGAAGGCCGCACGGGCGGCACGCTGCAACTGTTCCGCACGCAGCAGCAACTCGATGGTGCAGCGAAGGACATCGCCGTCCTTCAGGAGGCGAACGTGCCGTTCGAACTGCTGTCGCCGGCCGACCTGAAGAACGCCGAACCGGCCCTCGCCGCCGTTTCGCACAAGCTGACGGGCGGCCTGCGCCTGCCGGGCGACGAAACGGGCGACTGCCAGCTGTTCACGACGCGCCTCGCGGCACTCGCGGAATCGCTCGGCGTGAAGTTCCGCTACAACACGCCGATCGATGCGCTCGCGATCGCGGGCGGCAAGATCGCCGGCGTGCAATGCGGCAGCGAGACGGTGCGTGCGGACGCGTACGTCGTCGCGCTCGGCTCGTACTCGACCAGCTTCATCTCGAACCTGATGAAGATCCCCGTCTATCCGCTGAAGGGCTATTCGATCACCGCGCCGATCGTCAACGAAGCGGCCGCGCCCGTGTCGACCGTGCTCGACGAAACCTACAAGATCGCGATCACGCGTTTCGACCAGCGCATCCGCGTCGGCGGCATGGCGGAAATCGTCGGCTTCGACAAGAAGCTGCGCGCCGCGCGCCGCGAAACGCTCGAAATGTGCGTGAACGACCTGTTCCCGGGCGGCGGTGATACGTCGAAGGCAACGTTCTGGACGGGCCTGCGCCCGATGACGCCGGACGGCACGCCGATCGTCGGCCGCACGCCGGTGTCGAACCTGTTCCTGAACACCGGCCACGGCACGCTCGGCTGGACGATGTCGTGCGGTTCGGGCCAACTGCTCGCGGACCTGATCTCGGGCAAGATGCCTGCGATCCAGGCTGACGACCTGTCGGTACACCGTTACCTGAAGGACGTGGCAGGCCAGACGCGCCCGGCCTACGCATAAGCCGCTGCCGCCCGCGGCAATGCGGGCCTGCTGGCCGGCATCAAAGAGAAAGGCGCCCCGAGGGGCGCCTTTTTCATGACGTCGAGTGTCCCGCGAAGAATCAGAACTGGTCTTCCGTCAACGCGAGCACGCCCTCGTTGCCCTTGGTGCCGACAATCGACGCTTCGAGCGCGCCTGCCTGCACCAGCACCTGCTCCGCATAGAGCTGCGCGATCGCGATCTTCGCGCCGAAGAACGCCGGGTCGCTCGCGCGGTTCGCCTGCGCGGCCACCAGCGCACGCGCCATCTGCCATCCGCACAGCACCACGCCCGCCAGCTTCAGGTACGGCACGCTGCCCGCGAACACCGCGTTCGGATCCTGCTTCGCGTTCGCCAGCACGTAATCCACCACCGACGACAGCGCCTTCGCGCCCTTCTCCAGTTGCACCTTCATCGACGCGGCCGCCGCACCGTCCAGCTTGCCCAGCGCCGCGACAGTCTCGCCGATTTCGGCGATCAGCGCCTTCGCCACCGCGCCGCCGTCGCGCAGCGTCTTGCGGCCCACCAGGTCGTTCGCCTGGATCGCCGTCGTGCCTTCGTAGATCGCCAGGATCCGCGCATCGCGGTAATACTGCGCCGCGCCGGTTTCCTCGATGAACCCCATCCCACCGTGCACCTGCACGCCCAGGCTCGCCACGTCGTTCACCATCTCCGTGCTCCAGCCCTTCACGACCGGCACCAGATATTCGTAGATTGCCTGATGACGCGCCCGCGTCGCCTCGTCCGAATGGCGGTGGGCAATGTCGCTGTGCGCCGCGGCCACGTACGCCAGCGAGCGCGCACCTTCGGTCAGCGCGCGCATCGTGCCGAGCATCCGGCGCACGTCCGGGTGATGGATGATCGTCACCGACTGCTTGGCCGACCCGTCCACCGGGCGGCTCTGCACGCGTTCCTTCGCGAATTCCGCGGCCTTCTGGTACGCGCGGTCGGCCACGCCGATCCCCTGCATCCCGACGCCGAAGCGCGCCGCGTTCATCATGATGAACATGTATTCGAGGCCGCGGTTTTCTTCGCCGATCAGGTAGCCGATCGCGCCGCCGTTATCGCCATATTGCAGCACCGCCGTCGGGCTCGCCTTGATCCCGAGCTTGTGCTCGATCGACACGCAGTGCACGTCGTTGCGTTCGCCCAGCGAGCCGTCCTCGTTCACCAGGAACTTCGGCACGATGAACAGCGAAATGCCCTTCACGCCTTCCGGCGCGTTCGGCGTGCGTGCCAGCACCAGGTGGACGATGTTGTCCGCCATGTCGTGCTCGCCCCACGTGATGAAGATCTTCGTGCCGAACACCTTGTACGTGCCGTCGCCCTGCGGTTCGGCGCGCGAGCGTACCAGCGCAAGATCCGAGCCCGCCTGCGGCTCGGTCAGGTTCATCGTGCCGGTCCATTCGCCCGAGATCAGCTTCGGCACGTAGCGCTGCTTCTGCTCGTCGGTGCCGGCCGTCAGCAGCGCCTCGATCGCGCCGTCGGTCAGCAGCGGGCACAGCGCGAACGACAGGTTCGACGCGTTCAGCATCTCGATGCACGGCGTCGCGATCAGCTTCGGCAGCCCCTGGCCGTCGTATTCGGACGGATGCTGCAGCCCCTGCCAGCCGCCTTCGACGAACTGGCGGAACGCGTCGCCGAAGCCCGGCGTCGCGGTCACGACACCGTCCTTCCAGCTGCTCGGATTGCGGTCGCCTTCGACGTTCAGCGGCGCCAGCACCTCGCCGCAGAATTTCGCGGACTCGTCGAGCACGGCCTGCGCCGTGTCGTAACCGGCGTCCTCGAAACCCGGCAGTTGCGCAACGGCGTCGATGCCCGCGAGTTCCTTCAGCACGAACAGCATGTCCTTGACGGGGGCGTTATAGCTCATGGTGTGTCTCCCTCTTCTCTCTTCTGTCGATGGCGAAAAAAAGGGGCGCTCGTCGCGCCCCTCTTCTCGTGTGCTTACCGCCTGAGCGTCACACTGCGTCAGCCGAGCTCGTTCACGAGCTCCGGCACGAGCGCGAACAGGTCGCCGACGAGGCCGTAGTCGGCCACGCTGAAGATCGGCGCTTCCGGATCCTTGTTGATCGCGACGATCACCTTCGAATCCTTCATACCAGCCAGATGCTGGATCGCACCCGAGATGCCGACCGCGATGTACAGCTGCGGTGCGACGATCTTGCCGGTCTGGCCGACCTGGTAGTCGTTCGGCACGTAGCCGGCGTCGACTGCCGCGCGCGATGCGCCGAGTGCCGCGCTCAACTTGTCCGCCAGCGGCTCCAGCACCTTCGTGTAGTTCTCGCCGCTGCCCAGACCACGGCCGCCCGACACGATGATCTTCGCGCTGGTAAGTTCCGGACGGTCCAGCTTCGTCACTTCACGGCTCACGAACTGCGACTTGCCTGCATCGGCCGCCGCCTCGATCTTCTCGACCGACGCGCTGCCGCCTTCCGCTGCCACCGGATCGAAACCGGTCGCACGCACCGTGATGACCTTGATCGGGTCGCTCGACTGCACCGTCGCGATCGCGTTGCCCGCGTAGATCGGGCGCTCGAACGTGTCGGCACTGTCAACCGCCGTGATGTCCGAAATCTGCGCGACGTCCAGCTTCGCGGCGATACGCGGCGCGATGTTCTTGCCGTACGCGGTCGCCGGCGCGAGGATGTGCGAGTAGTCCTTCGCGATGTTCAGCGCGGTCGCTTCGACGTTTTCCGCGAGACCTGCTTCGAGTTGTGGCGCGTCGGCCAGCAACACCTTCGATACACCCGCGATCTTTGCTGCCGCGTCGGCTGCGCCTTGCGCATTGTGGCCTGCGACCAGCACGTGAATGTCGCCACCGATCTTCGCTGCCGCCGCCACCGTGTTCAGCGTCGCGGCCTTGATCGACGCGTTGTCGTGTTCTGCAATCACCAGAATCGTCATTTCTTTCCGCTCCCTCTTACAGCACCTTGGCTTCGGTCTTCAGCTTCTCGACCAGCGTCTTCACGTCCGGCACCTTCACGCCGGCTGCGCGCTTCGGCGGCTCGGCCACCTTCAGCGTCTTCAGACGCGGCGCGACGTCCACGCCGAGGTCTTCCGGCTTCACCGTTTCCAGCGGCTTCTTCTTCGCCTTCATGATGTTCGGCAGCGTCACGTAACGCGGCTCGTTCAGGCGCAGGTCGGTCGTCACGACCGCCGGCAGCGTCAGCGACAGCGTTTCCGCGCCGCCGTCGACTTCGCGTGCAACCGTTGCCTTGCCGTCCGCGATCGTCACCTTCGATGCGAACGTCGCTTGCGGGAGACCAGCCAGCGCGGCCAGCATCTGGCCCGTTTGGTTCGAATCGTCGTCGATTGCCTGCTTGCCGAGGATCACCAGTTGCGGCTGCTCCTTGTCGACCAGCGCCTTCAGGATCTTCGCGACGGCCAGCGGCTCGACGCTGTCGTTCGATTCGACGAGGATCGCGCGATCCGCGCCGATCGCCAGAGCCGTGCGCAGCGTTTCCTGCGCTTGCGTCACGCCCACCGACACCGCGATCACTTCGGTCGCGACGCCCGCTTCCTTCAGGCGCACCGCTTCTTCCACCGCGATTTCGTCGAACGGGTTCATCGACATCTTCACGTTCGCGATGTCGACGCCCGTGTTGTCCGACTTCACGCGGACCTTCACGTTGTAATCGACCACTCTTTTCACTGGCACCAGGATTTTCATGCACACGCTCCAAAGTTACGAATACGACCAGAGGCCATTCTATAGCGAGGCCTCATGACTGCGCGGCCAAGCGGACCCAACCATCATGGTTGTCGAGGATACCGCTTCTTGACGACGCGCCAATGATAGCGAACGATCGTTCTATTTTAAAAGAGAAAAAACCCGGACGCAAAGCCCGGGTTTTCGATCATCGACTCTAATCTCTCCGGGCGTCCCGTTGTTCGCCCGTTACCAGGCGGCAATGACCGCTCCGCCGAACTTGCCTTCGATGAACTGCTTCACATCGGCCGAATGATAGGCCGCGATCAGTTTCGCCACCCACGGCTTGTTCCGGTCCGCCTCGCGGATCGCCAGGACGTTCGCGTACGGGCCGCTCGGCCCTTCGATCGCGATCGCGTCCTGTTTCGGTTTCAACCCCGCTTCCATCGCGTAGTTGGTATTGATCGCGGCCGCGTCGACGTCGCCGAGCGAACGCGGAATCTGCGCCGCATCAAGCTCGACGATCTTCAGCTTGCGCGGATTGTCGACGATATCGAGCGGCGTCGCCTTCAGCCCCGCGTCCGCACGCAGCTTCAACAGGCCCTGCTTCTGCAGCAACAGCAACGCACGGCCGCCGTTGGTCGGATCGTTCGGAACCGCGATGCGCGCGCCCGGCTTCAGTTCGGCCAGCGACTTCACGCGCTTCGAATAGATGCCCATCGGGAACGTGACGGTATCCGCGACCTTGATCAGCTTGTAGCCGCGATCCTTCACCTGCGCCTGCAGATACGGGTCGTGCTGGTAGCTGTTCGCATCGAGGTCGCCCGACGCAAGCGCGGCGTTCGGCTGCACGTAATCGGAGAATTCGACGATGCGGATGTCGAGGCCGCTCTTCGCCGCGACCTTCTTCACCGCCTCCATGATCTGCGCGTGCGGCCCACCCGTCACGCCCACCTTGATGGTTTCGGCCTGTGCGTGCGCACCCGCAAACAGTGCGGCTGCGCCGAGTGCCACCGCGAACTTCAGCATGAAGCGTCGTTGCATCGTCTCTCTCCTAACGGATCCATTTCGTCTTATTTGTGGCTCAGCCGGCGGACGAGCCAGTCGCCGAACGACTGCACGATCTGCACGAATACGATCAGGATCGCGACGACCGTCCACATCACTTCCGGCAGATAGCGCTGGTAGCCATAGCGGATCCCGAGATCGCCGAGCCCGCCGCCGCCGATCGCGCCCGCCATCGCCGAATAGCCGACCAGCGACACGAACGTGATCGTCAGACCCGCGACGACGCCCGGCAGCGATTCGGGCAACAGCACCTTGAAGACGATCTGCGACGTGGTCGCGCCCATCGATTGCGCGGCCTCGATCAGCCCGCGGTCGACTTCGCGCAGCGCCGTCTCGACGAGACGCGCGATGAACGGCGCGGCCGCGAGCGTCAGCGGCACGACCGCCGCGGCCGTGCCGATCGACGAACCCGTGACGAGTCGCGTAAACGGAATCACCGCGACCAGCAGGATGATGAACGGCGTCGAGCGGACGGCATTCACGATGCCGCCGAGCACACGATTCACCGCGAGGTTCTGCAGCACGCCCTGGCGGTCGGTCAGGTAGAGCAGCACGCCGAGCGGCAGGCCGACGAGCGCGCCGACCGCCCCGGAGATGCCGACCATGATCAGCGTCTCCCAGAACGACTGCACGAACATATCGAACATCTCACTCAACATACGAAAGCTCCTCTACCACTACACCTTGTTCGCGCAGGAACGCGAGCGCCTGCCCGACCTTGCCCGGCTCGCCGCCCGCGAGCACCGCGAGCGAACCGAATGCCTGCCCCTGGATCTCGTCGATCTGGCCATGCAGGATGTTGAAATCGAGTTCGTACCGACGAATCGTTTCCGACAGGATCGGCTGGTCGACACCCGAGCCCGTAAACGCCAGCCGCAGCAGATGCCCGCTGCCGGTCTTCAGCCGCTCGGCCACGCGCGCCTTCAGCGCGGGCGGCAACTCCTGCGCGATCACGTCGCCGATCAGCGCGCGTGTCACTTCGTGATGCGGCTGCAGGAACACGTCGATCACGCGGCCTTCCTCGACCACGCGCCCCGCATCGAGCACCGCGACGCGATCGCACACCTGCTTGATCACTTCCATCTGGTGCGTGATCAGCACGATCGTCAGGCCGAGTTCGCGGTTGATGCGCTTCAGCAGGTCGAGGATCGAGCGCGTGGTCTCGGGATCGAGCGCGGACGTCGCTTCGTCCGACAGCAGCACCTTCGGCTGGCTCGCGAGCGCGCGTGCGATGCCGACGCGCTGCTTCTGCCCGCCGCTGATCTGCGACGGATAGCGATCCTTCTGCGCGGACAGCCCGACGAGGTCGAGCAGCGGCAGCACCGCGGCCTCGATGTCGGCACGGCTTGCGCCGGCCAGCTCGAGCGGCAGCGCGACGTTGTCGAACACCGTGCGCGACGACAGCAGGTTGAAGTGCTGGAAGATCATGCCGATCTCGCGTCGCGCCTCGCGCAGCGCGCCAGCCGACAGCAGCGTGAGATCGAGCCCGCCGACGACGACATTGCCTTCGGTCGGCCGCGTGAGCAGGTTGATGGTGCGCACGAGCGTGCTCTTGCCGGCGCCGCTTCGGCCGATGATGCCGAACACCTCGCCCTGCGAAATCGTCAGGTTGATGTTGCGCAGCGCCTCGACCCAGCCGCCCGGCCCGGGAAATCGCTGCGAAAGATTGCGTAATTCGATCATGTAAACAAAACGGCGGCCGGCCGGCGAGTTGGCCCGCCAGTCGGCCGCCGATGCATCTGGAATAACCGTCGATTTTACCGCAAACCCCTCATTCCCCTTAATAATCGATTTCGATCTTTTCATAACCGCACGAAATTAGAGGGACGCCGCTGGCGCGCCACGACGATGCCGCGACTATGATCCGGAACACCGACCAACCGACAGGGGACACGCCAGATGACCGCCACCACCACGCCGGCCGCCGCACCTGCCACCGCCGGACCGGCGCCATCGTCCCCACCCGCGCCGACGATGGGCCGCCTGCGTACCGCCGACGGGCTCGAACTGGCGTCGTACCGCTGGCCGGCTGGCGACGGCACCGAGCCGCCGCGTGCGACGATCGCGCTCGTACATGGCCTTGCCGAACATGCGGGTCGCTATGCCGCGCTCGCCGGCCGGCTGAATGCGGCCGGCATCGAGGTGCTCGCGATCGACCTGCGCGGGCACGGCCAGTCACCCGGCAAGCGCGCCTGGGTCGAGCGCTTCGACGGCTACCTGAACGATGCGGATGCGCTGGTCGCCGAAGCCGCACGCGGCAATTCGCCGCTGTTCCTGATGGGGCACAGCATGGGCGGGGCGGTCGCGGCGCTGTACGCGATCGAACGCGCGCCGGCACGCGGCCACGCGCTGGCCGGCCTCGTGCTGTCGAGTCCGGCGCTCGCGCCGGGACGTGACGTGCCGCGCTGGATGCTTGCTGTGAGCCGCGTCATCAGCCGCATATGGCCGACCTTCCCCGCAATCAGGATCGATGCCGCGCTGCTGTCGCGCGATCCGGCCATCGTCGCAGCCAATCGCGCCGATCCGCTCGTCCATCATGGCCCGGTGCCCGCGCGCACCGGCGCGGAGATTCTCGACGCAATGGCACGCATCGAAAGCGGTCGCGGCGGGCTGCGCGTTCCGGTGCTCGTCTATCACGGCACCGAGGACAAGCTGACCGAACCCGACGGCAGCCGTGCGTTCGGTGCGTGCGTCGGCTCGCCCGATCGCACGCTGACGCTGTACGAAGGCGGCTTTCACGAAACGATGAACGATCTCGAACGCGATCGCGTGATCGACGCGCTGATCGCGTGGATTCATGCGCGCGTGCCGGCGCGCTGAGCGCGCCCGGCCCGGCCGGTCACGCGATCGTCAGATGCCGGCCAGTACGCGCAGGTGCGCGACGACGCTGCGCCCGAGCGCGGACAGGTTGTAGCCGCCTTCGAGGCAGCTCACGATGCGCCCCTGCGCATGCCGGCGCGCCACCTCGACGATCTGCGCGGTCAACCATTCGAAATCGGCTTCGACGAGGCCGAGATTGCCGATGTCGTCCTCGCGATGCGCATCGAAACCCGCGGACACGAACAGCATCTGCGGCTTGAACGCATCGAGGCGCGGCAGCCAGAACATGTCGACGGCTTCGCGGATCGCCATCCCGTTGCTGCGCGCGGGCATCGGCAGGTTGACCATGTTCGGCGCCTGGTGATCGACGCCCGAGAACGGGTACAGCGGATGCTGGAAGAAGCTGCACATCAGCACCCGCTCGTCGTTCGCGAACGCCGCCTCGGTGCCGTTGCCGTGATGCACGTCGAAATCGATGATCGCGACACGCTCCAGACCGTGTACGTCGAGCGCATGTCGCGCGGCGATCGCGACGTTGTTGAAGAAGCAGAAACCCATCGCACGCGCAGGCTCCGCATGGTGGCCGGGCGGACGCACGCCACAGAACGCATTCGCATAGCGGCCTTCGATCACCGCGTCGGTCGCCGCGATCGCGGCGCCGGCCGCACGCAGCGCCGCGCGCCACGTATCGCGGTTCATCAGCGTATCGGGATCGATCTCGACGTAGCCGTCGACCGGCGTCATGCTCCGGATGTAGTCGATGTGCGCCTGCGTATGCACCCGGCCCAGCGCCACCTCGCTCGCGAATGGCGCGGTTTCGTGCACGATCAGATCGTCGATGCGGCTCGCGATCAGTTGATCCTGGATCGCCGACAGGCGGGCCGGACATTCCGGATGCCATTCCCCCATCTCGTGCAGCATGCAGTCGGGGTGCGTATAGAAAGCGGTTGCCATAAGCTGTCATCCGCGGCGCACGGTGCGCCGCAGGTCTCCATCAATGATGTCCATCGTCGGCCGCGAATTCGCCGCTAACTTACCACAACGGGGGCCTGCCACGCCCCGGCGCGCCGGATCCGTCGGGTATACTGCGCCGAACCCAATCGCCCTGTCCGCCCGCTTCGACATGAATTCCAGCAAGCCTGCCGCCCTTCTCTCCGCGCTGTTCCGTGTTCGCGTTCCGCTCGTCGCGGCCGCTGTCGTCGCGGCCCTCGGCACCGCGCCCGCCGGCGCGCAGACGCAACCCGCGAAGCCCGCGGGCACGCTCGTCGCACAGGCCCAGCCGCAACAGCCGACGCCGCAAGGCCAGACCTTCGAAGAGGAAATCGTTCCGCAGCGTTACGCGAACAACGCGAAGGTCGACGCGTTCATCGACGAGATGGTCAGCCGCAACGGCTTCGACTCCGCGAGCCTGCATGCGCTGTTCTCGCGCATCAGCTATTCGGCGACAGCGGTCAAGCTCGTGAAACCGGCCCCGTCGCCGACGGTCAAGAACTGGCGCGTCTATCGCTCGCGCTTCATCGAGCCGATCCGCATCAACGCGGGCGTGAAATTCTGGAAGGCGAACCAGGCAACGCTGCAGCGTGCATCCGAGCAATTCGGCGTGCCGCCCGAGGTGATCGTCGGCATCATCGGTGTCGAGACGATCTACGGCCGCTACATGGGCAATTTCCGCGTGCTCGACGCGCTGACGACGCTCACGTTCGACTATCCGGACACGCCGAATCGTGACAGCCGCCAGGCGACGTTCCGCAAGAACCTCGAGGATTTCCTGGTCTGGACCCGCGACAACCAGCTCGACCCGACCACCGTGCTCGGTTCGTATACGGGCGCGATCGGGATTCCGCAGTTCCTGCCGAGCAGCATCCGAGAATATGCGGTCGACTTCGACGGCACGGGCCATGTCGACCTGCGCAGCAGTCCTGTCGATGCGATCGGCAGCGTCGCGAACTACCTGAAGCAGCACGGCTGGGAAACCGACCGACCGGTGGTCTGGCAGATCACGCCCGACACGGGCAGCCTGGGGATCGCACAGGCCGCCGCCGACGGCCAGCCCGAACCGCACTGGGCACTGTCGCAACTGCTGCGCGCGGGCATGACGCTGAACGAGCCGACGGTCAACATCACGACCGAAGCCGGCACGCCCGTGACGGTGGTCGACCTGCCGTCGCCGGGCCGCGCGACCGAATACATGCTCGGGCTCAAGAATTTCTACGTGCTGACGCGCTACAACCGCAGCTTCTTCTACGCGCTTACCGTGTACCAGCTTGGCGAGGCTGTAAAGGCGCAGATGGAAGCGAGCGGCGCACTTCAGCCGAATACCACCGATACACAGTCGCAGTAAGCACCGCCCGCCCAATGAAAAAGCGCCGCACAAGCGGCGCTTTCTTTTCGTACACGCGCGGCGCGCATCTGCCCGCGTTCAGGCAGGAAACACGCCCGTCGACAGGTAGCGGTCGCCGCGATCGCAGACGATGAACACGATCGTCGCATTCTCGACCTGACGCGCGATGCGCATCGCGACTTCGCATGCGCCGCCCGACGAAATGCCCGCGAAGATGCCTTCGACGGCCGCGAGGCGGCGCGCCATGGTTTCCGACGCAGCCTGGCTCACGCTCTCGACGCGGTCGACACGGCTGCGATCGAAGATCGTCGGCATATAGGCTTCCGGCCACTTGCGGATGCCCGGAATGCGCGAACCGTCTTCCGGCTGCGCACCGACGATCTCGATCACCGGATTTTGCTCCTTCAGATAGCGCGACGTGCCCATGATCGTGCCCGTCGTGCCCATTGCCGACACGAAGTGCGTGACGCGCCCTTCGGTATCGCGCCAGATTTCCGGGCCCGTCGCTTCATAGTGCGCAATCGGATTGTCGGGGTTCGCGAACTGGTCGAGGATCACGCCCTTGCCTTCGCGCTGCATCTCGTCCGCGAGATCACGTGCCAGTTCCATCCCGCCCTTCACCGGCGTCAGGATGATTTCGGCACCGTAGGCGGCCATGCTCTGGCGGCGCTCGACCGACAGGTCCTCCGGCATGATCAGCACCATCTTGTAGCCGCGGATCGCCGCTGCCATCGCGAGTGCGATACCGGTGTTGCCGCTGGTCGCCTCGATCAGCGTGTCGCCCGGCTTGATGCGCCCGCGCGCCTCGGCCTTGCTGATCATCGACAGCGCCGGGCGATCCTTCACGGAACCGGCCGGATTGTTGCCTTCGAGCTTCGCGAGCACCACGTTGTTGCGCGCGCGAATCTCGTCGTCCGGCAAGCGGACCAGTTGGACGAGCGGCGTATTGCCGATCGTGTCTTCGATAGTTTTGTAAGCCATGGATATACCGTGAGTACGAGGCCGATCAATCGATCGATTGTAAACCAGCACCGCTGCTCGCGCCGGCAACCCCATTGCGGCGATGGAATACGCATGCCGTGCAACGCGTGGACGCCGCATGCGCCGTGCCCACGCAAAAAACCCGCGGCATGCCGCGGGAAGCCGTCGCAACGACGGCGACTGAAGGAGCTTGTTGTCGGCTGCGCGCGACGCGTTACTTCTGCGTGGTGGTGCGGGCAGGTGCGGCCGCAGGCTTGCCGGCGGCCGGCTTGCCCGTGGCCGGCTGCGCGGCACCCGTGCCGGCCGCACCGATCGTCAGGCCTTCCTGCTGAAGCCGCTCGACGGTATGGCCGCCCATGCCTTTCACGCGTGCGGCGAGATCCTCCGCATTCCTGAACGGACCGCGTGCGCCTCGTTCGTCGAGAATCGCCTTTGCCCGCGCCGGGCCGATACCCTTGATGCCGACGAGCGCATCCTCGTTGGCGGTGTTGACGTCGACGGCCGCCCAGGCCGAGGCAATCGTGCCGAGCATTGCCGCTGCGGCCAACCATTTTCTGATCATGTGCTGGATCTCCGATGAATACGGCCGGCGGCTGCCGACCGTGAGACCCAGTCTATCGATGCAACGCTTCCGTTTAAACCTGGCCGGATAGCCAACGCACGTAGCGGTCGACGCCTTCCTGCACGGTCAGGAACGGCGCGTCGTAACCGGCCGCGCGCAGTTTCGTCTGGTCGGCCTGCGTGAAGCACTGGTACTTGCCGCGCAGCGCATCGGGGAACGGCACGTATTCGATCAGCCCTTGCTCGACCTGCTGTGCAAGCGTCAGCGGCGGCAGGTTGTCGAGCGCGCGCAACGTATTCACGACCGTCGACGCGATATCGTTGAACGGCTGCGCACGGCCGGTTCCGAGGTTGAAGATGCCCGACTTCTCCGGATGATCGAAGAAGAACAGGTTCACCTTGGTCACGTCCTCGATCGACACGAAGTCGCGCGTCTGCTCGCCCGGTGCATAGCCGTTGTACTCGCCGAACAGCTTCACCTTGCCTTCCGCACGGAACTGGTTGAAGTTGTGGAACGCGACCGACGCCATGCGGCCCTTGTGCGTCTCGCGCGGGCCGTACACGTTGAAATAGCGGAAGCCAGCGATCTGGCTCTGCGCGGTCGGCAGCACACGACGGACCACCTGGTCGAACAGGAACTTCGAATAGCCGTAGACATTCAGCGGCGCCTCGACGTCGCGCTCCTCGACGAATCGCGTCGAGCCGCCGTAGGTCGCCGCCGACGACGCGTACAGGAACTGCGTGCCCTGTGCGAGGCAGGTGTCGAGCAACGCGCGGCTGTAGCGGAAGTTGTTGTCCATCATGTAGCGGCCGTCGGTTTCCATCGTGTCCGAGCACGCACCTTCGTGGAACACCGCGCGCACCTTGCCGAAATCGCCGCGCGCGAAACGTTCGACGAATTCCGACTTGTCCAGATAGTCGTCGATCTCGCAATCGACGAGATTCCGGAACTTGTCCGCGCGCGTCAGGTTGTCGACCGCGATGATGCGCGTCTCGCCGCGCTCGTTGAGCGCCTTGACGATGTTTGCGCCGATAAAACCGGCTGCGCCGGTGACGATGAGGGTCATGATCGTCCTGCCTGAAAAGTGCGAGCCATGCGTGCGGCGCGCTCATCGCGCCGCCGCATGCGCTCAATGAAACAGTTCGTCGTAGTCCACCGTGGCCGTGCCGAGCTTGCCGACCACGATGCCTGCCGCGCGATTCGCGAGCACGACGGCGTCGACGAGCGGCACGCCTGCGCCGAGCATCGTCGCGACCGTCGCGATCACGGTATCGCCCGCGCCCGACACGTCGAACACCTCGCGCGCGAGCGCCGGTGCGTGCAGTTCGCCGGTGGCGGAAAACAGCGTCATGCCTTCTTCCGAACGCGTGAGCAGCAGCGCGTCGATGTCGAGTTCCGCGCGCAGCTTCGCGACACGTGCGCGCAGATCGTCTTCCGATTTCCACTGCCCGACCACTTCGCGCAATTCCGCGCGATTCGGCGTGATCAGCGACGCACCGCGATAGCGCGCCCAGTCGTCGCCCTTCGGGTCGACGAGGACGGACTTGCCGGCCGCGCGCGCCTTCTCGATCATCGTCGTGACGTGCGTCAGGCCGCCTTTCGCGTAATCCGACATCAGCACGACGTCGTGCTGCGGCAGCAGCGCATCGAAGCGCGCGAGCCCCGCGAGCAGCACCTCGTGCGTCGGCATGGCCTCGAAGTCGACGCGCAGCAGTTGCTGCTGGCGCGCGAGCACGCGCAGCTTGATCGTGGTCGGCAGCGCCGGGTCGCGCTCGAGATGCGGCGTCACGCCGCTGCTGCCGAGCAGTTCGACGATGCGCTCGCCGGGTTCGTCGCACCCGACGACGCACAGCAACCCGGCCTGGCCGCCGAGCGTCACGGCGTTGCGCGCGACGTTGGCCGCACCGCCGAGCCGCTCTTCCTGGCGCTGCACGTGCACGACCGGCACGGGCGCCTCGGGCGAAATGCGGTCGACGTTGCCGAACCAGTAACGGTCGAGCATCACGTCGCCGACGACAAGCACGCGCGAGCGCGCGAGTTGCGCACGCGGCACCGGAACGACCTCGCGGAGAGTATTCATCGTGTGATCAGCCACGGGAGGACGACTGGGGATCGACATACGGCCGGCCGATCGCGTAGTAGTCGATGCCGAGTTCGGCCATCGCATCCGGCTCGTACAGGTTGCGCCCGTCGAAGATCACCGGCGCCTTCAGCTCAGCCTTCAGGCGCGTGAAATCAGGGCTCCGGAATTCCTTCCACTCGGTCACGATCACGAGCGCGTCCGCGCCCGTCACGGCGATGTCCTGCGTGTCGACGAGATGCAGCCGCGCCAGCGCGTCCGGATCGGTACCGAAATCGAGCGCAAACACGCGCCGCGCCTCGTCGACCGCGACCGGATCGTACGCACGCACGGTCGCGCCGCGTTCGAGCAGCGCGGCGATCAGGCGGCGGCTCGGCGCCTCGCGCATGTCATCGGTATTCGGCTTGAACGCCAGGCCCCAGACCGCGAACTCGCGGCCGGTCAGGTCGGCACCGAAGCGCTGCTCGATCTTGCCGATCAGCACGTCCTTCTGCGCATGGTTGGCCGCCTCGACGGCTTCCAGGATGCGCAACGGCTGGCCGTTCTCGCCGGCCGTGCGAATCAGCGCCTGGACGTCCTTCGGGAAGCACGAGCCGCCGTAGCCGACGCCGGCGTACAGGAAGTGATAGCCGATGCGCGGATCGGAGCCGATCCCGCGGCGCACGGCCTCGATGTCGGCGCCGACCTTGTCGGCGAGATTCGACATCTCGTTCATGAACGAGATACGCGTTGCAAGCATCGCATTCGCCGCATATTTCGCGAATTCCGCCGAACGCACGTCCATGTAGATCGTGCGCTCATGGTTTCGGTTGAACGGCGCGTAGAGCTTCTTCATCTTCTCGCGCGCGATCGTGCCCGTCTCGTCGTCGTCGACGCCGATGATGATCCGGTCCGGACGCATGAAGTCCTCGACCGCGGCGCCTTCCTTCAGGAACTCCGGGTTCGACACGACCGAGAAGCGATGCGCGACGCTGCCTGCCAACCCGCGGGCGGCAAGCGCTTCGTCGACCACGCCGCGCACGCGCTGTGCGGTACCGACCGGCACCGTCGACTTGTCGACGATCACCTTGAAGCCCGTCATGTGGCGGCCGATGTTGCGCGCGGCTTCGAGCACGTACTGCAGGTCGGCCGAGCCGTCCTCGTCGGGCGGCGTGCCGACGGCGATGAACTGGATCTCGCCGTGCGCGACGCTTGCCTCGATGTCGGTCGAGAAGCGCAGGCGCCCCGCTGCGCGGTTGCGCGCGATGATGTCCAGCAGCCCAGGTTCGTGAATCGGCATCCCGCCGTTGTTCAGGATGTCGATCTTGCGCGGATCGACGTCGAGGCAGAATACGTCGTGGCCGATCTCCGCCAGGCAGGCGCCCGTGACGAGACCGACATAGCCGGTGCCGATGATGGTGATTTTCATAGATGTTCCGGTACTTCCCGGTAATTGACTAACTTGGCCGCCGGGACGAACCCGGCGGCAACCGCAGCGCGTTGGCTCCGCGTGCCGGGATCAGCCCGGCATCGCAGGATCGACGCGACGCGGCGCATAGGTTTCCCAGCCGCTGCAGCCCGGACACTGCCAGTAGAAATTGCGCGCCCGGAAACCGCAATTCTGGCACGTATACCGTGGCAAATTCTTGGTGCGCTGCTTGATCAGCGCACGCATCATTTCAAGTTCCTTACGGCGCGGCTCGTCGGCCGCCGCGATCTGCGCATCGAGCAGGTGCAGCATCCCCGACAGGTTCGGCGACTTCTCCATCTGCGTGCGCGCGAGCGTGTGCGCCGCGTCCTGGCCGCGCAAGCCCGCGATGTGCTGGTATGCGATGTCGAGCAGGTCGTTCGACGGATAGCGGTCGACATAGCCCATCAGCAGCTCGGCGCCCTCGGCGTTCTTGCCGAGCGCGACGTACGCCTTCATCAGCTTGTCGGCGACGAGCGGCAGATACGCCGGATTCTGCGCCTCGACGCGCTTCCAGTGCTCGATCGCGGCCGCATGGTTACCCTCGGCCGCCGCGGCGTCGCCGGAGAGGATCGTCGCGCGAACGTTCTGCGGGTTCACGGTCAACGCGAGGCGCAACTGTTCGGCAGCCGCTGCCGCGTTCTTGCGCTGCAGCGCATCCTGCGCAAGTTCGCAGTGAAACTGCGCAATTTCGACGCCGAGCGGTTTGTCGCTCATCGACTCGATGCGCTTCGCCGTATCGATCGACTTGTTCCAGTCCTTCTCGATCTCGTAGATCGTCAGCAGCGCCCGCTGCGCGCCGAGTGCGTAATCGCCGTCGGCGAGTTTGTGGAACGCCTCCTCGGCGCGATCGAGCAGGCCGGCCTTCAGGAAATCCTGGCCGAGTTCGTACAGTGCGTGGTCGCGCTCGTTGACCGGCAGGTCCGTGCGGCTCAGCAGGTTCTGGTGCACGCGAATCGCGCGGTCGGTTTCGCCGCGGCGGCGAAACAGGTTGCCGAGCGCGAAGTGCAGCTCGACCGTCTCGGGATCCAGCTTGGCGACCTCGATGAACGCGTCGATTGCCTTGTCGGGTTGTTCGTTCAACAGAAAATTCAGGCCGCGGAAATACGAGCGCGGCAGGTTGGCACTCTCCGACAGGAGATTCTTAAGGTCATAGCGTGACGCCGCCCAACCGAGCGCGAACGCGACCGGAATCGCGAGCAACCACCAGAAATCCAGATCCATGCGAAATATCGAAGCAGAGACGAAAACCGCGCGATGATCGCGCGGCGTCCGTGTTAAATGACGGGCGGCATCGGCGGCTGGTCGATGACGGCCGGCGTTTCGCGTGCCGCGCGCAGATCGCGCTTCAGGCGCCCGTTCTCGAGACGCAGGCGGAAGATCGAAGGCAGCGCGGACAGCAAGCCGGCCAGCAGCCCCACGGCGAAGAACGCGAGGCCGATCAGGATCAGCGGCGCCTGCCATGAATAGCCGGCCACGAAATTCAGCGTCGCGGTTTGCGTATTGGCCAGCGCAAGCACCAGCAGCAGTACGAACACCAATACCCGGATCAGCCAGACGATAAACTTCATGAAGCCCTCTCTTTGTTGAGGTTTGCCGCGGCGCGCGACTCCCCTTCGTCGCGCCGAATCGACCCGTATTGTAAAGGAAGCGTTTCCGCGGCTGCGCACATCCTGCACGCACCCGTTTCGTCGCAATCGCCGGAAATGAAAAAAGCGCCCGCAAGGGGCGCTTTTCTTTTCAGCCTTCGCCGGATGGATTCCGGGCAATCCGGGTGACGCTCAACGCTCGTCGTCCGGATCATCAGCCTTCAGCGGCTCACCGGCGCGGCCGTCGACGCGTTCCCGCAATTCCTTGCCAGGCTTGAAGTGCGGCACGAACTTCTCGGGCACCTGCACTTTCTCCCCTGACTTCGGGTTGCGTCCGACGCGCGCCGGGCGACGGTTGAGGCCAAAGCTGCCGAAACCCCGAATTTCGATACGATGCCCTTTCGCCAGAGCGTCAGACATCGCATCGAGCATCGTTTTCACCGCGAAATCCGCATCCTTGAGGACAAGTTGCGGAAATCGCGATGCCAGCTGCGCGACCAACTCGGATTTGGTCATACTTCAGCAGACCTCGTGAGGCTTACTGGTTCTGGCCGTCGAGCTTCGCCTTCAGCAGCGCGCCGAGGTTGGTCGTACCGGTCGCAGCAGCGCTGGTGTCCGACTGCAGGCCGCGGATCGCTTCCTGTTGTTCAGCCGAATCCTTCGCCTTGATCGACAGGTTGATGCCGCGCGACTTGCGATCGATGTTGATCACCATCGCGTTGACCTTGTCGCCTTCCTTCAGCACGTTGCGTGCGTCTTCGACGCGATCCTGCGAGATTTCCGACGCACGCAGGTAGCCTTCGATGTCGCCCGTCAGCGTGACGACCGCACCCTTCGCATCGACCGTCTTCACGACGCCGTCAACGATCGAGCCCTTGTCGTTCATTGCAACGTAGTTGCTGAACGGGTCGCCTTCGAGCTGCTTGATGCCGAGCGAAATACGCTCCTTCTCGACGTCGATACCGAGCACGATCGCTTCGACTTCGTCGCCCTTCTTGTACTTGCGAACGGCTTCTTCGCCGGCTTCGCTCCACGACAGGTCCGACAGGTGGACCAGGCCGTCGATGCCGCCCGGCAGACCGATGAACACGCCGAAGTCGGTGATCGACTTGATTGCGCCCGTGATCTTGTCGCCCTTCTTGAAGTTGCGGCTGAAGTCATCCCACGGATTCGGCTTGCACTGCTTCATGCCGAGGCTGATACGACGACGGTCTTCGTCGATCTCGAGGACCATGACTTCGACTTCGTCGCCCAGCTGGACAACCTTCGACGGAGCAACGTTCTTGTTGGTCCAGTCCATTTCCGACACGTGGACGAGGCCTTCGATGCCCGATTCCACTTCGACGAATGCGCCGTAGTCGGTGATGTTCGTGACCTTGCCGAACAGGCGCGTGCCCGACGGGTAACGGCGCGAGATGCCTTCCCACGGATCGTCGCCCAGTTGCTTGATGCCCAGCGAGACGCGGTTCTTCTCTTGGTCGAACTTGAGGATCTTCGCGGTGACTTCCTGGCCAACCGACAGGACTTCGCTCGGGTGACGCACACGACGCCATGCGATGTCGGTGATGTGCAGCAGGCCGTCGATGCCGCCGAGGTCGACGAACGCGCCGTAGTCGGTGATGTTCTTGACCACGCCGTTGACGATCGCGCCTTCCTTCAGCGTCTCGAGCAGCTTCGCGCGCTCTTCGCCTTGGGTTGCTTCGATCACTGCACGACGCGACAGCACGACGTTGTTACGCTTGCGATCGAGCTTGATCACGCGGAACTCGAGCGTCTTGCCTTCGTACGGGGTCGTGTCCTTGACCGGACGCGTGTCGACCAGCGAACCCGGCAGGAACGCACGGATGCCGTTGACCATCACGGTCATGCCGCCCTTCACCTTGCCGGTGATCGTGCCGGTGACGAGTTCGTTGTTGTCGAGAGCCTTTTCCAGCGACAGCCACGATGCAAGGCGCTTCGCCTTGTCGCGCGACAGGATCGTGTCGCCGTAGCCGTTTTCGAGTGCGTCGATCGCGACGGACACGAAATCGCCCGACTGCACCTCAACCTCGCCCTGATCGTTCAGGAATTCCTCGATCGGAATGTAAGCCTCGGACTTCAGGCCTGCATTGACGACCACGAAGTTGTGGTCGACGCGCACGACTTCGGCGGAAATCACTTCGCCGGCGCGCATGTCTTGGCGGGTCAGCGACTCTTCGAACAGAGCCGCGAAAGATTCAGTATTCGGGGTGGAGGTTTGCAGGTCGGACATAAAAATCTGATTGTGCATGGATCGCTGTGCCACGCCGGCCGGAATGGCAGGCTGAAAGGGCCAGATCGACGACCACACGGGGTTAAGGGTTCGAAACACGCTCCGCGCTTGCGACGCGGAACACCTACTGCTACCCGCCTTCTCAGGCGGGCTGGCCGAGCGCCCGGTACCACTGCAGCACCTGGTCGACCGCTTCATCGACCGAAAGCGCCGACGTATCGAGCAGCTTGGCATCTGCCGCAGGCTTCAGCGGCGCGGCCGCGCGATTGCTGTCGCGCGCATCACGTTCACGAAGATCCCGGAGCAAGTCATCTATATTAGCAGAAAAACCTTTTTGCATCAATTGCTTATGCCGTCTGGTCGCGCGCGCCTCGGCGCTGGCCGTCAGGAACACCTTCAACACGGCGTCCGGGAAGATCACGGTGCCCATGTCGCGCCCGTCTGCAACGAGGCCCGGCGTCTTGCGGAACGCGCGCTGACGCGCGACGAGCGCGGTGCGCACCGGCCCATGCACGGCAATCGCCGATGCGCGGTTGCCGACCGCTTCGGCACGGATGTCGTTCGACACATCGACGCCGTCGAGCTGCGCGCAGCCCTCCCGGAACGTGATGTGGAGATCGTCGATCAGCTTCACCAGCGCGTCGATGTCCTCTGCCGCGATGCCGTAGCGCACGCTCGCGAGCGCGGCGAGGCGGTACAGCGCGCCGCTGTCGAGCAGGTGGAAGCCAAGATGCGCGGCGACGAGCGCGGCGACGGTGCCCTTGCCGGAAGCAGTGGGACCGTCGATCGTGATGACGGGAGTCGGGTGAAAGGGTCGGGTCGATTTCATCGGAACAGTCGGGTCAGGCTTTGGCGAGCGCGGCGAAGCGGTCGAAATAGTCGGGGAACGTCTTGCCGACGCACTTCGGATCGTTGATCCGCACGGGCACACCGCCCAGGCTGACGAGCGAGAAGCACATCGCCATCCGGTGATCGTCGTACGTGTCGATCGCCGCGTTCGGCGTGAGCTTTTCCGGCGGCGTGACGACGAGATAGTCAGGGCCTTCCTCGACGATCGCGCCGACCTTGCGCAGTTCGGCCGCCATCGCCGCGATGCGGTCGGTTTCCTTCACGCGCCAGCTTGCGATGTTGCGCAGCGTGCTCGGGCCGGCGGCGAACAGCGCCGCGACCGCGATCGTCATCGCCGCATCGGGAATCAGGTTGAAATCCATGTCGATCGGCTCGAGCTTGCCGTGGTCGTGGCCGATGCCGCGCACTTCGATCCAGTCGTCGCCCATCGTCACGTTCGCGCCCATCTGCATCAGCGCGTTCGCGAAGCCGACGTCGCCCTGGATGCTCGCGCGCCCCACGCCCTCGACACGCAGCGGCCCGCCGCCGAGCGCGCCAGCCGCGAGGAAATACGACGCCGACGATGCGTCGCCCTCGACCATGATCTGCCCCGGCGATTTGTAGCGAACCCCGGCCGGCACGACGAAGCGCTGCCAGCCGTCGCGCTCGACGGTCACGCCGAAGCGCTCCATCAGCCGGATCGTGATGTCGATGTACGGCTTCGAGATCAGCTCGCCGTCGATCTCGACGACGATCCGGCCATCTTTCGCCTTCACGAGCGGCAGCGTCATCAGGAGCGCCGTGAGGAACTGGCTCGATACGTCGCCGCGCACGCGGATCGGCGCATCGACCGAGATCGTCGCGGGTTTGATCCGCAGCGGCGGGAAGCCTTCGTTCAGCTCGTAGTCGATCTGCGCGCCGATCTGGCGCAGGCCGTCGACGAGATCGCCGATCGGCCGCTCGTGCATGCGCGGCACGCCGTGCACGCGATAGTCGCCGCCATTCACCGCGAGCGCGGCGGTCAGCGGCCGCACGGCCGTGCCCGCGTTGCCGAGGAACAGGTCGGCCGTCTTCGCGGTGAATGCGCCGCGCGTGCCCGTGACGACACAGGTATCGCCGTCGCGCGCGAGCTTCACGCCGAGCTTGCCGAGTGCGTCGAGCATCACGCGCGTGTCGTCGGAGTCGAGCAGGTTGGTGATCGTCGTTTCGCCTTCGGCCAGCGCCGCGAGCAGCAGCACGCGGTTCGAAATGCTCTTCGAGCCGGGCAGGCGCACGGTGCCCGATGCGCTGGAGTACGGGCCGAGATCGAGATAGTCCATGGGAATCGTCCTGTTATTTCTTGACCGGTTCGGCAGCAGGCGCGCCGCCGCGCTCCTGCCATGCCTTGCGCGCGGCGCGCGAACGCGTGAACACGGCTTCGAGCGCCGCGCCGTCGCCGGCGTCGATCGCCGCGCGCAGCCGCGTGAGCACGCGCGTATAGCCGTCGAGCTCGTCGAGCAGCGCCGCGCGATTCGCAACGCACACGTCGCGCCACATCTCCGGGCTCGACGCCGCGATGCGCGTGAAATCGCGGAAACCACCCGCCGCGTACGAGAATTTGAGTTCCGCGTCGGCCTCGCCGAGGATCTGCTCGACGAGCGCGAACGACAGCACGTGCGGCAAATGGCTGATCGACGCAAACACGCGATCGTGCTGCTCCGTGCTCATCGTGCGCACGTCGGCACCGGTCGCGCGCCACATCGCGTCGATCCGCGCGACGGATTCGGGCGCATTCTCCGGCAGCGGGCACAGCACCACGTTGCGACCGACGTACAGATCCGGCAACGAGGCCTCGACGCCGCTCGACTCGCGACCGGCAATCGGATGCCCCGGCACGAACTGCGCGATGCGTGCGCCGAGCGCGTCGCGCGCGGCCGCGACGACATCGGACTTGGTGCTGCCCGCATCGGTGACGATCGTCGCCGCTTCAAGCCACGGCGCGATGCGCTTGAGCAACGGGCCCGTTTGCGCAACGGGTGCCGCCAGCAGCACGAGATCGGCGCCGGCCAGCGCGTCGCGCAATTGCGCGTCATCGTCGAGTGCCGCCGCGCGATCGATCACACCGAGCGCGAGCGCGCGCTCGACCGACGCACGCGAACGGCCCACGCCGACGACCTCGCCCGCACCGCCCGGCGCGCGTTCGCGCAGCGCGCGGGCCAGCGATCCGCCGATCAGGCCGACGCCGAAAATGACCAGTTTGTTGAATGCAAAGCCTGACACGACAAGAGCCAAGTTACGCGCGCGGAACGACGCCCCGCATGCGGAATTCCAGATTCCGGGCAACGGGCCCGCACCCGGCGCAACCTGTGCCGGACGCGGGCCGAACCCGCCTTCGGCAGCGCCAACCGGCCTGCCCTGCCCGCCTCGCCGCAACGCCTGCCCGAGCAGGCGACGGGCCGCCGCGCATCAACGTGCGCGCGGATACGAACCGAGTATCTTCAGGAACGCAGCCTTCTGGCCGAGTTCCGCGAGCGCGGCCGCCACCGCCGCATCGTCCCGGTGCCCTTCGATATCGATGTAGAAGTAGTACTCCCACGTGCCGACGCGCGCCGGGCGCGATTCGAAGCGCGTCATCGACACGCCGTGCCGCGCGAGCGGCTCGAGCAGCTTGAACACGGCGCCCGGCTCGTTCTTCACCGACACGATCAGCGACGTCTGGTCGTGACCGCTTTGCCCGGCCGGCTGCTTGCCGACGATGACGAAGCGCGTGCGGTTATGCGGATCGTCCTGGATCAGCGAGAACGCGATCTGCAATCCGTAGTGCGCGGCCGCACGGTCGCCCGCGATCGCCGCGACGGTCGGATCGGCCGCCGCGAGACGCGCGGCCTCCGCATTGCTCGCCACGGCCTGCCGCTCGAGCTGCGGCGCATTCGCCGCGAGCCACTGCTGGCATTGCGCAAGCGCCTGCGCATGCGCGCAGACGCGCTTCACGCCGTCGAGCGTGCCGCCCTGCGTCAGCAGGTTGTGATGGATCGGCAGCGCGAGCTCACCGCTGATCAGCAGTTGCGTCTGCAGCAGCAGGTCGAGCGTGCGCGACACGGCGCCTTCGGTCGAATTCTCGACCGGCGCGATGCCGTACGCAGCAGCCCCGGCCTCGACCGAGCGGAATACTTCGTCGATCGACGGGCACGGCAGCCCTTCGATCGACTGGCCGAAATACTCGAGCATCGCCTGCTCGCTGTACGTGCCGACCGGCCCGAGGAACGCGACGTGGATCGTCTGCTCGAGCGCGCGGCTCGCGGCCATGATCTCGCGCCAGATGGCGCTGATGTGCTCGCTCGCGAGCGGCCCCGCGCTCATATCCTGCAACCGCGCGATCACCTGCAGCTCGCGCTCCGGCCGGAACACCGGCGCGTTGAAATGCTTCTTGACCTCGCCCACCTCCAGCGCCACCGCGGCGCGCTGGTTCAGGAGCGCGATCAGCTGCGCATCGATCGCGTCGATGCGATCGCGCAGCGGTTTCAGGCGGGAATTCAGTTCGTCGTCCATGCGTTTTGCCGTGCTGTTTGAACAGCGCCGCCGTCAGGCGCCGCGCTGCTCGAAGTCCTTCATGTACTCGACGAGCGCTTTCACGCCCTCGAGCGGCACCGCGTTGTAGATCGACGCCCGCATACCGCCGACGGACTTGTGGCCCTTCAGCTGCAGCAGCCCGCGCGCCTTTGCGCCGGCAAGGAAGTCTTCGTTGCGCGTTTCGTCGGCCAGGAAAAACGGCACGTTCATTCGCGAACGTGCTGCCGGCTCGACCTTGTTCAGATAGAAACTGCTCGCATCGATCGTGTCGTAGAGCAGCTTCGCCTTTTCGATATTGCGGGCCTCGATCGCCTCGAGACCGCCCTGCCGCTTCAGCCACTGGAATACCAGACCCGCGATGTAGATCGCGTAGGTGGGCGGCGTGTTGTACAGCGAGTTGTTCGCGGCGATGGTCTTCCATTCGAACGCGGACGGGCAGATCGACAGCGAGCGGTCGAGCAGGTCCTCGCGCACGATCACGAGCGTCACACCGGCCATCCCGATGTTCTTCTGCGCACCGCCGAACAGCACACCGTACTTCGCGACGTCCATCGGACGCGACAGGATGTGCGACGAGACATCCGCGACCAGCGGCACGTCGCCGAGATCGGGAATCTCGAACGTCTCGACGCCGTCGATCGTCTCGTTGGTGCACAGATGCACGTAGGCCGGATCGTCCGACAGTTGCCATTCGGCGCGCGCGGGCGCACGCGTGAAGCCGTTTTCCGTCTTGCCGGTTGCGGCGAGATGCGGCGTGCCGTATTTCTTCGCTTCGCTGAACGATTTCTGCGACCACGAGCCCGTCACGACGAAGTCGGCCGTCTTGCGCGAGCCGAGCAGGTTCATCGGCACGATCGCGTTTTCGGCGATACCGCCGCCCTGCAGGAACAGGATCCGGTGGCTTGCCGGCACGCCGAGCAGGTCGCGCAGGTCGGTCAGCGCGGCCTCGTGGATCGACATGAACTCCTTGCCGCGATGGCTCATCTCCATCACGCTCATACCGCTGCCGTGCCAGTCGAGCATTTCGTCGGCGGCTTGCCGCAGCACTTCCTCGGGCATCGCCGCAGGGCCGGCGGAGAAATTAAAGACGCGCATCGTGAAAACCTCGGAGGGACGCGACCGGCTCGCCGCCGGCAGAACGCGCCAGAAAAGAAATGGCCGCTTGCGCTCGCGCGCAAACGGCCATTATCGCACTGTCGTCAGGCTCCCGCCAAACCCGGCCGAACGGCCGGTGGCGTGCCCGGACGGCTTTACTTGCCCGGCTTGACTGCTGCGACTTCCTTGTCAGCCTGCGTACGCGTTGCCTGGATCGCTTGCGGCATGTACTTCTGCATCAGGCCGTTGACCACGTCGCGACCGACCTGATCCTGAACCTGGATGAACTTGCGGCCCGTCGGGCTCTTGTAGAACGTCGTCAGATCCTTGATCTCCGACGTGCTGTAGTACTTCGCGTAGGCGTCGTACTGAGCCGACATCGCGTCGTTCTGGAACTGTTGCGTACCGAACACCTTGCCTGCGCCGTCGACCAGCTTCGGCACCGCGTTCTTCTGCAGCGTCGGAACGGCAGCTTGCTTCTGCTTGTCGTTCAGCGTCTTGTTTTCCGACAGCGCGTCCGACAGGATTGCCGGCACGAGTTGCTTGGCCTGCATTTCGGCGCTGTTGCCGATTGCCGACACGAGCTTCGGCGCGTCGATCGCGTCGAGCAGATCCTTGATCGCAGCCTTCTTGTCGGCGTCGATCGGCGCAGCTGCCGCGGCAGGCGCCGGTGCGGAATTCGACAGCGCTTGCGCCATCGCGAACGTCGGCACCAGTGCAGCCAGCAGGACCAGTTGCTTGAATTGCTTTTGCATCATCACTCCCTTTTGGAAATATGAATGGTTGCTCGCCGGCCGCGGCGCTTCACGCCCGCGGCGGCCAGAGTCTCATCCGTTCTTCAGGCTTCGCCGTCCGACGCCTCGTCGGCCTCGCCATCGCCCTCTTCAGCCTCCGCGATCTGCTGCAGGCCGGAGAGCTTGGTACCCTCATCGAGACTGATGAGTGTAACACCTTGCGTGGCACGCCCCATCTCGCGAATCTCCGAGACACGGGTGCGAATCAACACGCCGGCCGTCGTGATCAGCATGATCTGATCTTCGGCGTCGACGAGCGTGGCAGCCACGACCTTGCCGTTACGCTCCGACGTCTGGATCGCGATCATACCCTTCGTGCCGCGGCCGTGACGCGTGTACTCGGTGATCGGCGTGCGCTTGCCGTAGCCGTTTTCGGTCGCGGTGAGCACCGTCTGCTCCTCGCTGCCGGCAACCAGCATCGCGATGACCTGCTGCCCGTCCTCGAGCTGCATGCCGCGCACGCCTCGTGCTTCACGCCCCATCGGACGCACGTCGTTCTCGTCGAAGCGCACGGCCTTGCCGGAATCGGAGAACAGCATCACGTCGTGCGCACCGTCGGTGATCGACGCGCCGATCAGGTAGTCGCCCTCGTCGAGGCCGACCGCGATGATGCCCTTCTTCATCGGACGGCTGAATGCCTCGAGCGGCGTCTTCTTCACGGTGCCGAGCGACGTCGCCATGAAGATGAACTTGTCGGCCGAGAACTCCTTGACCGGCAGCACGACGTTGATCTTCTCGCCTTCCTGCAGCGGGAACATGTTGACGATCGGGCGACCGCGCGAGTTGCGCGAACCCTGCGGCACTTCATAGACCTTGACCCAGTACACGCGGCCGCGGTTCGAGAAGCACAGGATGTAGTCGTGCGTGTTCGCGATGAACAGCGTTTCGATCCAGTCGTCTTCCTTCATCTGCGTCGCCTGCTTGCCGCGGCCGCCGCGCTTCTGCGCGCGGTACTCGGACAGCGGCTGCGACTTCACGTAGCCCGCGTGCGACATCGTGACGACCATGTCCTGCGGCGTGATCAGATCCTCGGTGTTCAGCTCGGTCGCGTTCAGCTCGATCTTCGAGCGGCGCGCGTCGCCGAATTCGGCCTTCACCGAGGTCAGCTCCTCGCCGATCATCGTCGTGATCCGCTCGGGGCGTGCGAGGATGTCCAGCAGGTCGGCGATCTGCGCCATCACTTCGCGATACTCGCCGATGATCTTGTCCTGCTCGAGCCCGGTCAGGCGCTGCAGGCGCATCTGCAGGATTTCCTGGGCCTGCGTGTCGGACAGGCGGTACAGCCCGTCGCTCTGCATGCCGAACGCCGGGTTCAGGCCTTCCGGGCGGTACGCGGAGCGGCCGCCGGCCGCTGCGTTCTCGCTCTCGGCGCGCGTGAGCATCTCGCGCACGAGCGACGAATCCCACGGCTTCGCCATCAACTCCGCCTTCGCGATCGGCGGCGTCGGCGCTGCCTTGATGATCGCGATGAATTCGTCGATGTTGGCGAGCGCGACCGCGAGACCTTCAAGCACATGGCCACGTTCACGGGCCTTGCGCAGTTCGTAGATCGTGCGGCGCGTCAGCACTTCGCGTCGGTGCGACAGGAAGCACTGCAGGATTTCCTTCAGGTTCAGCAGCTTCGGCTGGCCGTCGACCAGCGCGACCATGTTCATGCCGAACGTATCCTGGAGCTGCGTCGCCTTGTACAGGTTGTTCAGCACCACTTCCGGCACTTCACCGCGCTTGAGCTCGATCACGACGCGCATGCCGCTCTTGTCAGACTCGTCGCGGATGTCGGAGATGCCTTCGAGCTTCTTCTCGTTGACGAGTTCGGCGATCCGCTCGAGCAGCGAGCGTTTGTTCACCTGGTACGGCAGCTCGTCGACGATGATCGCCATCCGCTGGCCGCGGTCGATCTCCTCGAAGTGCGTGGCCGCGCGCATCACGACGCGACCGCGCCCGGTGCGGTAGCCGTCGCGCACGCCGGCGACGCCGTAGATGATGCCGGCCGTCGGGAAATCCGGCGCCGGGATGATCTCGATCAGCTCGTCGATCGTCGCTTCCGGGTTACCCAGCAGATGCTGGCACGCGTCGACGACTTCGTTCAGGTTGTGCGGCGGGATGTTGGTCGCCATGCCGACCGCGATGCCCGACGAGCCGTTGATCAGCAGGTTCGGGATGCGCGACGGCAGGACCGACGGCTGCATTTCGTTGCCGTCGTAGTTCGGCTCGAAATCGACCGTTTCCTTGTCGATGTCGGCGAGCAGCTCGTGACCGATCTTCGCCATGCGAATTTCGGTGTAACGCATCGCCGCGGCATTGTCGCCGTCGATCGAGCCGAAGTTGCCCTGCCCGTCGATCAGCATGTAGCGCAGCGAGAAGTCCTGCGCCATCCGCACGATCGTGTCGTACACCGCGGTGTCGCCGTGAGGATGGTACTTACCGATCACGTCACCGACGATACGCGCAGACTTCTTGTACGCGCGGTTCCAGTCGTTGTTCAGTTCGTGCATCGCGAACAACACGCGCCGGTGCACGGGCTTCAGGCCATCGCGGA
The DNA here is from genome assembly GCF_004803625.1 of Burkholderia sp. LS-044. Classification (NCBI taxonomy): domain Bacteria; kingdom Pseudomonadati; phylum Pseudomonadota; class Betaproteobacteria; order Burkholderiales; family Burkholderiaceae; genus Burkholderia; species Burkholderia sp. LS-044. Next base: position 199,130 of record NZ_SSWO01000004.1, on the reverse strand, counting down.
CATCCGGGAGGGCACGTCCGACGATCACGCTCATCGCGTAATCGAGATACGAACGGCGCATTTCCTCCTCTAGGGAGGTGGGCAGGGTCTCTTTGGCGAATTGATCCATGTATCCGTATCGTTTCGGAGCGAAGACGGCGAACGCCTTTCGCGTGGGCGCTGCATGCGCAACGCAACGCGAGATTCTAACATGCGCCCATCAGCCGCCAATTCGCCGCCCCCTCTATATATAAATAGCGAAAATCGCGGCCACGTCGATTCGACCGAAATCGCACGCGACTCGACGCCGCCGGCGATCCCGTCACACTTGTTTCATGCGCACGAGTAAACAACCACGCACATTCGCGCAATTTCGCCGACACACTCTTGACAATCTCTAAAAGTTGCGGCAGGGCGGTGTTGCGCATGCACCACAAAGTTGAAGCGATCTTAGGGTGGGGAGGATTTTTTTTCGTAGGAAGGGAACGATATGGCAAAATGCCAACGCACTGAAAGTTAGACGCTGCTCGAAGTCTACACAGAGCGGTGCCGCGTTTTTTGTGCCGCACCAATGTTATACTTCGAGCAATGTATGACTTGTCACCGTCAACAGGCTCGCAGTAAACCTGCGGTAATCTCAATTTCGAGAGGAGAAATATGAATAAACTTTCAAAGCTCGCGTTCATTGCAGCTACCGCAGTTATGGCTGCATCCGCTTCGGCACAGTCGGTGCCGGCGTCGCGTCAAGCCGTCAATGACAACTGGGTGAACGGCACGGGCGAATGGGTGTGGATGAACGGCACGAACGAGCTCTGCTGGCGTGATGCGTTCTGGACGCCGGCCACCGCCAACGCGAAGTGCGATGGCGCACTGGTCGCCCAGGCACCGCAGCCGCCGGTCGCTCCGGTCGCTCCGGCTATCTCGAGCCAGAAGATCACGTATCAAGCTGACGCACTGTTCGACTTCGACAAGGCAACGCTCAAGCCGCTGGGCAAGCAAAAGCTGGACGAACTGGCTTCGAAGATCGAAGGCATGAACACGGAAGTGGTCGTCGCAACGGGCTACACGGACCGCATCGGTTCGGACAAGTACAACGACCGTCTGTCGCTGCGCCGTGCGCAAGCCGTGAAGTCGTACCTGGTCAGCAAGGGTGTGCCGGCCAACAAGATCTACACGGAAGGCAAGGGCAAGCGCAACCCGGTCACGACGGGCTGCAACCAGAAGAACCGCAAGCAACTCATCGCCTGCCTCGCACCGGATCGCCGCGTGGAAGTCGAAGTGGTTGGTACGCAAGAAGTCCAGAAGACGACCGTTCCGGCAAACTAAGCCGCGGTTTTCGACTGCTTCAAAGCCCCGCCCCGGCGGGGCTTTTTCTTTGACGCCCGTCCAGGCGCCTGCCGCTTCGCCGCTCGTCCGCTTCTTATATACTCGGGGCTGACGAATCGCAGTACCGCCCTCCTCTCGTAGCCCGTTTGCCGACATGACCAACGCCGATCCGCACGAACTCCAGAAATTCAGCGACCTCGCCCATCGGTGGTGGGATCCGAACGCCGAATTCAAGCCGCTGCACGACCTGAACCCGGTCCGCCTCGGCTGGATCGATGCGCATGCGCACCTCGCCGGCAAGCGTGCACTCGACGTCGGCTGCGGCGGCGGCATCCTGTCCGAATCGATGGCCGGACTCGGCGCACAGGTGAAAGGTATCGACCTGTCGACCGAAGCGCTCGGCGTCGCCGACCTGCACAGCCTCGAAAGCGGCATCACTGTCGACTATGAAGCCATCGCAGCGGAAGCGATCGCCGCGCGTGAACCGGGCACCTATGATGTCGTCACGTGCATGGAGATGCTCGAGCACGTGCCGTCTCCCGGCGATGTCGTCGCCGCGTGCGCGACGCTCGTGAAGCCGGGTGGCTGGGTGTTCTTCTCGACGCTGAACCGCAACCTGAAGGCCTACCTGTTCGCCGTGATCGGCGCGGAGTACATCGCGCAAATGCTGCCGAAGGGCACGCACGACTACGCGCGCTTCATCCGCCCGTCGGAACTGGCCGGCTTCGTGCGTGCGACGGATCTGCACATCGTGGAGATCAAGGGCATCACGTATCACCCGATCGGCAAGCGCTTCGCGCTGTCGAACGACACCGACATCAACTACCTCGTCGCGTGCCGCCGCGGCGCATGACCCTCCACCCTGCATGACGACTCCCCTCTCGACCGCGCGGGCTGCACGCGACGAACCGCGCCTGCTGCACTGCGATGCCGTGCTGTTCGACCTGGACGGCACGCTCGCCGACACGGCCCCCGATCTCGCGGCGGCCGTCAACAAGATGCAACGCGTGCGCGACCTGCCCGAAACACCGCTCGACGCGCTGCGGCCGCTGGCCTCGGCCGGCGCGCGAGGCCTGCTCGGCGGCGCTTTCGGCATCGATCCGCACACGCCCGGTTACGAAGCGATGCGCGACGAGTTCCTGGCCAACTACGCGACGGATCTGTGTGTGCATACGACGCTGTTCCCCGGCATCGGCGACGTGCTCGACGAACTCGATGCACGCGGTGTGCGCTGGGGGATCGTCACGAACAAGGTGATGCGGCTCACGGCGCCGCTCGTCGAGTTGCTCGGTCTCGCGCCACGCGCGGCCTGCGTCGTCGGGGGCGACACAACGCCGCACCCGAAGCCGCATCCGGGCCCGCTGCTGCATGCGGCCGACCAGTTGACGCTCGCGCCCGCACGCATCGTCTACGTCGGCGACGATCTGCGCGACATTCAGGCCGGCAGCGCCGCCGGCATGGCGACGATCGCGGCCGCGTACGGCTACTGCGGCGACGGCGCCGCACCGGCCGACTGGCAAGCGCAACATCTCGTCGACACGACACTACAACTGCGCGAACTGCTGCGCGATGTTGGGCTATAATGGTCGATCTTATCCGCGGGGGCGACCTGGTTTCGACAGGGGTTGTGAAGCGGCTAGGGCATGTCGAGGACCCGTCACCTCGTTAATCAATGGGAAAATCGTAACTGCAAACGACGATACGTTCGCACTGGCAGCCTAAGGGCCGCCGTCCTCTGCCTAGTTCACTGACGGGCTAGTGTCGCAAGACCGGTAGCAATACCGCCAGAGGTCATTTACGTCAGTTAAGCCCTGTCGGCGTCGCGACGCCAGGGTCGAAAACCTAGCGAATCGCCGTAGTGCAGCGTGTTCGTCCGCGTCGCTGCGGTTAAATCAAATGACTGAACTAAACATGTAGAACTAGTCGTGGAGCGCTTCTGGACGCGGGTTCGATTCCCGCCGCCTCCACCAAATACCCGCCAAACGTTTCCAACGTTTGACAAGAAAACCCCGCTAGGCTTGGCTCTGCGGGGTTTTTTGTTGCACACTACCGCAAAGAACCCCCAACGACAGCCACACGCCGTCGGGGGTTCTTTCGGGGGTTCTCTGCGAAACCCCCAACCCGGAACCCCCAGCACGGGAGCGGATATGGCCCTGACCGATGTAGCGATCCGTAATGCCAAGCCCACGGACAAGCAACAGAAGTTATTCGACGGCGGCGGACTATTCCTGCTCATCAAACCGACCGGGGGCAAGCGCTGGGTGCTCAAGTACCGATTCGCCGGCAAAGAGAAAAGCTTAGCGCTCGGCACCTACCCGGCCATCCCGCTCAACGAAGCGCGTAAGCGACGCGACGAAGCCAAAGACAAGCTGACGGCGGGGATTGATCCCGGCGACGCAAAAAAAGCCGAGAAGCGCACGCAGCGCCTCAATGCCGAGAATTCCTTTGAGGCGGTCGCGCGCGAGTGGCACGCCAAGTACGCTCCCACTTGGTCGGACGGTCACGCGGCACGCATTCTACGCCGCCTTGAGGTAGACGCCTTCCCGTGGATCGGCGGCAAGCCCGTTGCCCGTCTCACGCCGCCGGATGTGCTCGACGTGCTGCGGCGAGTAGAGAAGCGCGGCGCGCTCGAAACTGCGCACCGCCTGCACGCGAACGTCAGCCAAGTAGTCCGCTATGCCGTGGCAACCGGACGCGCCGAGCGCGACGTTACGGCTGATCTACGGGGCGCACTTCCGCCGGTGCAATCGACACACATGGCGGCGATTACCGATCCGAGGCAGGTTGCCGGGCTTTTGCGCGCGATAGACGGCTACCAAGGGACGCTTCCCGTGTGGTGCGCCTTGCGGCTCGCGCCTCTGCTTTTCCAGCGCCCCGGCGAGCTACGCGCCGCCGAATGGGTCGAGTTCGACCTAGACGCCGGTATCTGGGAAATACCCGGTGACCGCATGAAGCGCACGAAGCAAGGCAAGGTTGCCGGCGGCGCGCATATCGTCCCGCTATCGACTCAAGCCATCACTATCCTGCGGGAACTACACGCGCTCACCGGCAACGGCCGACTGCTCTTTCCAAGCGTGCGCACGAAGGAGCGGCCGATGTCCGATAACACCATCAACGGCGCACTGCGTCGACTCGGATTCGACGGCGACACGATGACCGGCCATGGCTTCCGGGCAATGGCTCGCACGATTCTTGATGAAGTCCTGAGCATGCCGGCGGCTATCATCGAGGCCCAACTCGCGCACGCAGTGAAAGACCCGCTCGGGCGGGCGTACAACCGCACGGCGCACCTGCCCCAGCGCCGCGAAATGATGCAGAAATGGGCGGACTATCTCGACCGACTCAAGGCAGGCGCCGAAGTCATCCCGTTTGACGCTGCGACGCGGTAGCCGCGCACTATCGTTCCTGCCCGCGCGCCGGCTTAACGAAGGCCGTGTATGGATTATCGGCCGGCAACGGCGGCGGCGCGTCGATAGCTTGCCGTCCGCGCGGACTCAGGCCGAACGCATCGAGCAAACGGGCCGCTTGGGCGCGCGCATCGCTCAGCGCGCGCAGCGCCGGATGTGCCTTGCTTCCGCCCGTCCCGGTCGCAATCGTCAACCCTTCACGGTCCAGCGTCTCGCGTAACTGCGCCTCCGTTGCCAATGTTTCGGCAAGCAGTTCGAGCGCGCGTAGGTCGGAAGCGCTCAACAGACCCAAGCTCACGACGAGCGGCGCGACGCGGTCCCATTCCGCAGCCGCACGCGATGACATGCCGTCCGGCGGCGGCGGCGCGACGGTCAATTGATCAGCCGCGATACCCTTAAGCCGGTCGGCACGCAACGTACCCGAAAGCGCCTTCGCGGCGTTCGATTTTCGCGGCATGATTCGCTCCCGAAAAATGGTTTTGGTCCTGACGTTGCAAAAATTCGCGTTGCGCGACGATCACCGGCGGCGCGCCCTTCGGGATCGGAAGCCCCCCGGGGGGCGTCACGATGCCGCGCGGACGCCCCGCGAAGCCCGCCCACGCGGCCCGCGCGACGGCGGGCAAGGTCGACCATCGGCACGCCCGCCGACCGCTCAGAGCGCCGGCAATCGGCCCGCTTCGTGGCGCGCGCAGTCGCCGCGCACATCGCCGCGAATCCGGCCAGCCCGAACGAACATCACGCCCGATTGCCGGCTCGTCATCACCCCTGCGGCGCGCGCGTCGGCCGGTCTCGGCAGCGTTCGAGCCGTCGCGCGCTATCAAGTCGCAACGGCCGCGTTTCGGTCGGGCATCGCACTTCAGCCAGCATAATGCGGAGATGCCGGCGGCTCCGCCGTCGGACGTTCGCCAATTGCGCTTGAACACGCGCAGCGCATCGAAGCCTCGACAATGCGACTTACCGGCGGCGGTCGCGGTATGCGCTAATGCCCGGCTTCGTCCGACTCAATTTTGAGCTTTGCTTTGAAATCAACCTGTTGAATCAGCAACGAATGCGCGAAACGCAATTTTGCGTTCTGCTATGAAATCAGCGAGTTAGCGAACGGCAGGCGGCGCACGGGACACACGCGCCGCCGATGCACGCCGCTAGCCCGCAGCTAGTCCCCATAGCCAGCGACTTCGGTCAACAGGTCGCCATGCGGCCGCGAACGGCGGGTCTCCCACTTCTGACGCGACACGAAGCTGAACAGCGGTTCCAGCGCCGCATCTACGAGCATCCGCGCCCGCGATACCAGTTCCTCGCTTGGAACTGACCCGTCATGAACAAGCGCGCGAACGTCGCGTTGTGCCTCGGCGATTTTCGCGCGAGCCGCCTTGATTTGGGGCACGTTCGTCGTAACGTTGCCGACGGGAACGCCGAGCCAGTTTTTCTCCGTGAATACGTCCGTCCGAACTGCAGCGCGCAACAAATCATCGGCGCTCGACAATGCGTCGAGCGCCTCGCCGACTTCCGGCGGCGCGGTGCGTTCGAGTTCGGTCAAGATGCGCTGCCGCTTCCCCTCGTGCATCTGCGACATAACAACGTGTCGTGTACGCGCGTCCACCATCGCGCGTTCGGCGTCGCGGTAAGCAATTTCGGCTTTGATGAAATCGGCTTCCGTCCGCGTCGCTTCCTTCACCGAAGCGGAAAGCTCGCGTTCGGGATTCGGCACCGCCTTCAGTTCATGCGCCAGTTCGGCGCGGCGCGCATCGAGCTTCGCTCGTTGTTTCGCCGTGAGTTCGTCGGCGAGGCCGGTGTCGGCGACGAGCGCTTCGAGGATTTCCATACGCTCGGGCAGAGGTTTTTTCATGACATTCTCCAAAAGGCGCGTTAGCGCGGGATTACGACGATGTAACCTGCGGGACGAATTTCGACCCGGTACTTCACCGGGCCGGGCTTTACGACTTGGTATGGCGTCCGGCCGCCCGGACCGGGCCAAACGAGCATGCTGTAACTGCCATGCGCGGCATCAAAATTCAGCCGCTCCAGAAGCCTTTTCGGAACAGACACTTCCCTGATTTCGCACTCCTATTTACTGAAGTAAAACAGCCTCACAGTGCGGGATGCCCCGCGCCTACAAATCGTCCTGCATGTCCGACGCTTCGCCGCTGTAGAACGCCGCTGCTTGTCGGGAACGATCCACAGACGGGCGTCCGCCCCGGTGCTCGTCGCCTTCGTTCGAACCTTGCATAGCGGCGCGCTTGCGCTTCACGTGGTAAGCGGTCAGCACCGCGTGCGCGACCATGTCGAGCGCCGGTTTAGCGTCGCCGTTTCGGTCGGTCCAAACCTTCGGCGTCAGCGTGCCGGCCAGCGCGACGGAATCGCCGTCATCGAGCGCCAACAAAACGGCCCTCGCGTCGTTCGCGAATGCAATCACGTTCACGAAAAGCGCGTCACCGTCGCCAACGGATACGCGCATTTTTGCCGTGACGAAGGGCCGACCGCTCGGGCCGGTCCGTTCGCCCGGCTTGCCGTACAGCTTGCCGCTTGCCAGTGCATCGAGCATTTCGCCACCTCATGAAAGCCGCGTGTTACATGTCGCCACGTGTACCCCGTGAAGCCTGTGTAGCGTCTTTCCCTATACGCGCCACGCGCGCGCCCATCTCACGCACCTTTTTCCTCTGTCTTGCTATAGAAATATGGGTTCACTGGGTTCACCGTATCTCGACAAGCCTTAGCCGTAGCGGGTTTCAGCGGTGAACCCACTCTTCGGAATGGATTCACGCGGTGGGTTCACTGAGTTCACCCTTGTTCCATACGATGCCAGTGTTCAACCTGTGCGACACGTAACCGAGTTCACGCAGGGCATTCGCGATGTGGCGCATGTCGGTTGTATCGCGACTGGTGCTCGAGCGCTCGGTCACGGTCCAGAAAATGTCGCCCGTCTTTACGTTCACAATGCCGGGGTTGTTCCCGAGATACGCCGCGACATGGGCAATCCACGGGTTTTGCACCGTGCGCGCGCTCACCTCTTGCGCAGCCAGCGCTCGCATGGCGTCATCTTCAATCCACCACACCTCACCATCGCGGAACGCCGCGACCGCCTCGGCCCATAGTTGCGTGCGGTCTGCCGTCAACGCGGCGATGTCACACGCTCTGACCGTTACGGGCCAGAAGCGCCGCCCGCCCGTTTCATCGCGCAGGTAGGTTCCATCGCCGTCGCGATTGCACGTGCCGACCATCACGAACTGGCGCGGCTGATAGACCTGCTCGCGCCCGTAGGCCGGACGGAATGCGTCCTCGCTTCGACTGAGGAACGCTTTCACGGCGTCCGCCTCATGTTTACGAAGGCCAACGATTTCGCTGTTTTCGAGCAGCCATACGCCTGCGACCGTCTCGCCCGTCTGGCGTACATCGTCCATGTCCGGCACGGCGTCGGAATAAAATTCATCACCCGCCAGCACCCGCACCGTGCGCGACTTGCCGATGCCCTGTTGCCCCTCCAGCACCAACATGTGATCGGCCTTGCAGCCGGGACGCAATACGCGCGCAACCGCCGAAATCAGGAAGCGCCGCCCGACCTCGCGCACATAGGGCGTATCGTCCGCGCCGCAGTAGGTCGCAAGCCAAGCGTCAAGGCGCTTCACGCCGTCCCATTTGACCACGTCGAGCCATTCGCGCAGCGGATGAAAGCGATTGCGTTCGGCGTGCGTGTGTACCGCGTCCGCCGCGTGCTCCTTCGCCGCCGTCAACATGTAGCGGCGTTCGATATACGCGCGCAGGTTCGTTGTGTCCGCATCGGTCCAGTACGGCGACGGCGCGACCTCCCAAGGGCGCGCGCTCGCGATGACGACGCGACGCTTCATTTCGTCGTAGCGAACCAGTCCGCAAAGCGCCGGGTCTTCCGCCAGCAAGTCGAGAAGTTGATGCATCGTCGCGCGTGAGAATTTGCGGGCGCTGCTGGTATCGCGTACGGCCGAAACACACGACTCGACCATCGTGCCATCGGGCACCGGCTCGCTTTTCGTGACGCGCTTGCCGTTCGCAATGGCGAGTTGAATGCCCTGTTCGCCACTGCTCATTGCAAGGTCATTCAGGTCACCCCCCATAGACCACCTCCACGACTTCACGGCCCGCATCGGCCCAACGTTGCGCACATGCATCGGCAGCGGCCTTGCCCGCCAGGTCATCGTCCACAGCAACGATCAGCGATTCAATTCCGGCCAGCACCGGCAGCGCCTTCAGGTTGCCCGCATCGATGCATGCCCAAACCGGCACATCGCCGTGCGCGAGCGAAAGCGCGGTTTCGATGCCTTCCGCGACGCCGAGCCCGCTCGTTACGGCCTCGTCGGGCCACAAGCGAATGACGCCGCCCGCCTTGCGATGCCTGCCGAGCAGCAGGCGCGGCGGGTCAACCTCAGCCTTGCGGCCATCGGTCCGAATCCATGTTTTGTGCAAGGTCATCGATTCGCGCGTTACCGCGTGCGTCACGAGCCCGACGAGCGCCGGGCCGGCATAGCCGTTCGGATGCTTCAGCGACGGATGCCAGCGCAAATCGCCATCGGCCGGCGGAATGCGGCAGTGCCGAGCGTTGAGATAGGCCAGCGCTTCGCAGGAAACGGCGCGACACGCGTTCCAAAGGTCGCGCCCATAATCAGACAGGGCGTGATACTTCTCGGACGGCGTAACAATCGGCATGCGCTCCCTGCCATACGCCCGGCCGCTCACGCCGCGTTCGGGGCGGTACGTTTCCGTGAAGTCGCAGCGGAAACAGTGCGCGACACCCGCCCCGCTTGCTGCGATGGTCAACCCGAGCGTCTTATCGCGTGCGCCACGCCCGCAAACAAGGCAACGCACGCGATAGTTGCCGGTCGCGTAATGGCTCCATGCAATCGCGCTCATACGACCTCCCGCGATTTCAGCCAACGGGCAACCTTGCGTCGGTCGGACGTCGTGAGGTGATAGATGCCGCGACGCACTTCGAATCCGTCGCGGTCGATGCACGGGACGCGTACGCACGGCAAGGTGAGGCCCATTGCGCGCAGGTGTGCGATGAGGTCGGGCGAATTGCTACAGCCAACGAAACCGTCCAATTCTTCGCGCGGCATCGGACGGTTTTGGAGAACGGCCAGCGCGCGCAAGTGACGCGGGTTCGACGTTCCGTTAAAGTTGCGGTGTTGGTTCGCGCTCGTCGGCTTCGGTTGGCGGGCGTTTTTCTTTTCCATCGCCTCACCCCTCGACGCGATAGCCAGCCGGATCGGCGAGCCAGCGGTGCAGTTCGCGATTGGGCCAGCCAACGCACCGCGCGGAACCGAGCTGCACGCGCCTCGGAAAGCGACCCGCCCGTTCGCGCAGACGCACGGACTCGTGGCTCAAGGGAACGATGCGCTTCAGGTCGGCCCAACGAGTGAAGCCGTCAAGCGGCAGCGCTTGGGGTTCGTATTGCACGCTACCGGACGGCAGCGCGTTGTGATGATGTGCGGCCATGTGGAAACCTTCGCAGGTCGTTGAACATGGCTCGCAGCGTAAGAACTGTGATGCGGCGAATATAGTGAAACCAGTTCACCTGAACCGGATACCGCCAGAGCGACGCATACGGAAAACAGGTGAACTGAAACGGGTACGGAATCGACCTAGCCCTTTGCCAGCGAGGCCCGGAACAGTTCACCTATTCCTTTGTGCGCGCCTTTCTGTTTCGATCCTTGTCCCAATTGCATACCGCCGAATAGCGTTTCTTTTTGGCATCTTCGATGCCGGGATGCAATTCGTCGATCACTTCTTCGACAACAGTCTTCGGCGTCTTTCCGTCGGTTGGCTTCCAACGTTGCGCAGCGGCGCGCCAGACGCTCACGCAGTCGTCAAGCTCTTCCGGCCAAAACTCGTGATCCGCCATTGAATCGCCTTCCTTGGCTTCAGTAAGTTCCGCCTTCAGGCGCTCAACCTCAGCGTTCAATCGCCGATTCTCCGCTAGCAGTTCAGCACTGATTACCGGTTGCGGGTCAACCTCCGGAATAGGCCAGTCGTAGCCGTACCTTTGGCACCATAAGCGGATCGAATCGTGCGATAGCGCCTGCTCCCGCTCCCTGTCGGTGCTCCACGTTGTCGCCTCGATTTCTCCGGCATCGACTGCATCCGCAAGCGTATCGCGCCATCGGCCAATTTCCGCCTGTTCGTCGTCCGAGAAGTAGCCCGGCGTATCGAGATCAACGCCGGCCAAAAACGCAGCAGCTTGTATGAGGGAGAATTTGCGACGTGAAATAAACGGCTTCACCCAATCTGGCGCACTCCGTTCGGCAGGTCCGATTTCCGGCACCGAGCCCGCATCGCCGCGCGGCAACGTGACGCCGCACTGTTCCAGAAACGGGAGAATCTCCGCTACCTTGAATCCGATGCGGTCGTAATCAGAAGGGGATGTCATCTGACATTTCCTCCCATTCGTTGCCCAACTTGCCGTTGTTAACGACGAACTGAAGCGCGGCCCAAGCAGCGGCTTTGCGATCCTGTCCGGCCAGCACTTCGATACCGTGTCCCGGTAGCATTTCGCACCAGTTGGGACACTTCCGCTCCGAATTCGACCGACTAGCTTCACGCAACTGCGCCGCAAACCAGTCGGCTGCCTCTTGCAGACTCACCTTCTCGTGCGCACTTATGGTTTCCAACAGCGTACGCAAACTGATAAAGCCGGCCTTTCGCGCGGCCAGATCATCCTTAATGCCCATTGCGCCCCACACGCAAGCCCTTGTGCGGCAACCGCGCCGGCCCGGCAAGGGAATCGGGCTTTCGAGCGCTAACCTAGGTGCGGTTGATCTACAGGTTGCTCATGCTTGGCAACCGTCGCGCACCATTGTAGATGGGACACCGTTTTTTCTGTACAGATACGCGCTTCTGCGTACCCCGCAGGGGTACGAATATCGGCCCAATGGATATTATTCGGGGGTTCTTTTGGGGGTTCTTCCCACCGAACGGGAGAGAAGATCATTGCCTGATAAGGGAAAGCGGCCCGAATAGGATTGCCGCCGCCCCACCAAATTCCGCGCTCGTCGCACGAACCCCGCATGACGCAAGTCTGCGGGGTTTTTTGTTGCCGCCGAAACGCATGCACCCTTCCCCTTCCGAAAAAGCGCCCAGCCACGGGCGGGCCGGGCGGAATGCCACCGGTATTCCGGCGACAGGAGGTGACGGATGTCCTGCCGCGCCCGCACAATCATCGATCGCGCCAGGCGGCGGCCGGCCCAAGTGCCGCAGCGCCGGACGCGTCGTCGCACCAGCACTCACGCACACCGGGCGATGTGCGGCTTAGCTGCCGCGATACAGCGACTTCATTTCTTCAGCGGTGGCCGGGCGCACGCCCATTGCACGCGAACCCGACGCCGACGCACCCTGCGCCTGTGCGCCGTAACCGCTGGCGTCGGCGCCTTGCGCTTGCGCCATCGCGCTGCGCTGCTGCTCGGCAACACGCGCCGTTGCGGCCTGGATCGCTTCCGGATAATGCGGATCTTCACCGCGAGCGGAGTTGTAACCTGCCTGCTGCAACTGGACCAGTTCGGCGCGAACCTGCGCGCGGGTGATCGTCGAACCCGACTGGGCAAACGACACGACCGGGGCAACGAGAGCGGCAGCAACGACAACAGCTTGAACGAGCGACTTCATGATGACCTACCTCCAGATTTGTCTGTGTTCGCGGTGAACACCTTGTTCATCGCTGACAACCCGAAGTTTATGTAGGCGGATGCTTAAGAATAAGGCAGGTTTCTGGAAGACATCCTTCCTGATTTACGGGTTAACCCTAAACCCCCACGAGGCCGACGATGCGCGCATGCAGGCATCGCCCGACATCGAATCGCATGAAGATTCGCCGGAAAGCAAAAGCCCCGCGAAGCGGCAACACTTCGCGGGGCTCGGACAGAACCGGAATCCCACGGGACTCCGGCAGTCGCCGGTCAACCGGCCAGGCCAGTACGTGGACGCAACGCCCGTCAAGCGAACCGGCGCCGCATGACCCTTGCGGACGTACTCCGTCCGCCCGGTTACTGGCTATCCATCGGACACTTCAGGTTGCAGCCGTTCGGATCGCCCAGGTCGCCCTTACGGCGCAAGGCCGACTTCTTGCCGCTCTGGTATTTCTGCGACGGCGTCGACGCTGCGAACGGCATCTGCGGATGCTCGTTCAGGCGAAACTGTTCGCTCAGGATACCGCCAGGCACACCGGGGGAATTCTGCGCGAGCGCGAACGGCGAAACAGCGACCAGCAGCCCCGCGGTCAACGCTGCCGCGGCGAGGGGAACGGAAAATTTCATGGCGGGATGACGCTTGAGCGGCGTACTTGTTGGAACGTTGGTCAAGCGGTAAGCGTAGCGCAAATCCCCCGCTGCTGCAGCGCGGTTCGATCGCGCGCGCGTTACCGCGAATTGCCGCCCGGCACGCTCGCGCCGTCGCCGCCGGCCAGCCCCGTCGAGATGCTCGTCAACGTTCCGCACGCAGCCGGATCGTAGCCGTCGAGATGCGCGACGCGCTCGACGAAGCGCGTGTCGCGCAGCAGCGCCAGTACGCCGGCAAGCGGCCGCGCGTCGAGCCGCGCGCGTTCGCACGCGAAGTAATAGTCTTCGTCGACGACCGGGATGAAATCGAGCCCGAAATGATGGGCGGCAGGTTCGACGCCGAAGCCGAGATCGGCCATCCCGCTCGCGACGAACGCCGCGATCGCCGAATGCGTGAGCTCGGCCGACGCGTAGCCGTCGATGCGCTCGGGATCAATGCCGATCGCGCGCAGCGCGAGGTCCAGCAGCATGCGCGTGCCCGACCCCGGCTGGCGGTTGACGAAGCGGATGTCATTGCGCGCGAGATCCGCGAGGCCGCGAACCTGCTTCGGGTTGCCGCGTGGGACGAACAGCCCCTGCTGGCGCCGAGTCAGGTGGATCAGCACATGGCGCGTATCGTCGAGCCACGGCCGGTAGATTTGCGCGCACTGCGCACGAAACGCACCGCGCGGCAGATGGAAGCCCGCCAGGTCGCACTCGCCGCGGGCAAGCGCCTGCACGGCCTCGACGCTCTCGCGATACTTGATGTCGACAGCCGCCTGCGCATCGACGAGCGCGGATACGAGCGTCGCGACCGCGTAGCCGTGCGACGCATGAATGCGCACGGCGCCGTCGCGCTGCGCGAGCCGCCGGTTCAGGTCGCTCGCCACCTCGGCCGCCAGCGTCCGCAGGTTACCGTCGAGCCGGCTGCGCGCGAGGCGCTGCGCATCGACGACCGCCTGCCCGAGCGCCGACAGCGTCGAGCCCTTGCCGCGCGCGGTTTCGATCAGTTCCCCGCCGATGCACGCCTCCAGCGCGCGCAGCATGCCCCACGCGTGCCGGTAGGACAGCCCTTTCGCGTGCGCGGCCTGCGCGATGCTGCCCGTGTCGGCCACGAGTTCCAGCAACGGCGCGACATCCGACAGGCTGGCCGCACGGCCTTCCGTGTCGCGTACGGTCAGATACGCGTCGCATTCGATTCGAACCAATTATGCACTCCGATTTCCTATTGCGACCGCCAAATCTTCCGCTTATCGTTGTTCAAAATCAATCAGAACGAAGTCGAAGTGCGCACTATATGAATTTAGAGCGCATATGAGATTTTGGAGGAGCACAACCGATGTCCCCGAATTCCGAAGCGCCCGACGCGCTCGTCGAGCGCCATGCGCGCGCCGGCCGGTCGCTCGTGGCGATCCTGCACGCGATCCAGGACGACGCGGGCTACGTGCCGCCGGGCTGCGTCGCGCCGCTCGCCAGGGCGCTCAACCTGTCGCGCGCGGAAGTGCACGGCGTACTGACTTACTACCACCACTTCCGCACCGCGCCGCCCGCCCGCGTGACGATCCAGATGTGCCGTGCCGAAGCGTGCCGCAGCATGGGCTGCGAAGCGCTGGCCGCGCATGCGGAAGCCCGCACGGGTTGCCGGTTCGACGCGGCGCACGGCGATGTCGCGAACGCGCATGCGCCCGGAGACGTCGCGCTCGAATCGGTCTACTGCCTCGGACTGTGTGCGCAATCGCCGTCGCTGACGGTCAACGGCGTGCTGCACGCGAAGGTCACGCCGGAGAAATTCGACGCGCTGCTTGCCGAGGCGGTCGCCCATACCCCGGAGGCCGCATGACGACCCGCATCTACGTTCCGCGCGATTCGTCCGCACTGGCACTCGGCGCCGACGCGCTCGCCGCCGCCATCACGGCGGAAGCGCAGCGGCGCGGCGTCGCCGTCGAGCTGGTCCGCAACGGTTCGCGCGGGCTGCTGTGGCTCGAGCCGCTCGTCGAGGTCGGCACGGCCGCCGGCCGCGTCGGTTATGCGAACCTGTCGGCCGCCGACGTGCCGGCCCTGTTCGACGCAAACTGGCTCGACGGCGGCACGCATCCGAGCGGTGTGGGCCTCGTCGACGCATTGCCCTATCTCGCGCGCCAGCAACGCCTCACGTTCGCCCGCATCGGCCTGACCGATCCGCTGTCGATCGACGACTACCTGCAATACGAAGGCCTCGCCGGCCTGAAGAACGCGCTCGCGCTCGACGGCGACGCCGCGTGTGAAACGCTGATCGAATCGGGGTTGCGCGGCCGCGGCGGTGCCGCGTTCCCGGCCGGCATCAAATGGCGCACGGTCCGGCAAGCCAGCGCCACGCAGAAATACGTCGTCTGCAATGCAGACGAAGGGGATTCGGGCACCTTCTCCGACCGCCTGCTGATGGAGTGCGATCCGTACTGCCTGATCGAAGGGATGATCATCGCGGGCGTCGCGACCGGCGCGACGGTCGGCTACATCTACGTGCGCAGCGAATACCCGCATGCAATCGCCACGCTCGAAGCCGCGATCGTCCGTGCACGCGAAGCCGGCTGGCTCGGCGAGCACGTGCTCGGCTCCGCGCATGCGTTCGAACTGCACGTCGCGAAAGGCGCGGGCTCGTACGTGTGCGGCGAGGAAACGGCACTGCTCGAATCGCTCGAAGGCAAGCGCGGCGTCGTGCGGGCGAAACCGCCGCTGCCCGCGCTCGCGGGCCTGTACGGCCAGCCGACCGTCATCAACAACGTGATCACGCTCGCGACGGCGCCCGTGATCTTCGCGCGCGGCGCCGCGTTCTATCGCGACTACGGGATGGGCCGCTCACGCGGCACGCTGCCGTTCCAGCTCGCGGGCAACATCCGCCACGGCGGCCTCGTCGAGCTCGCGTTCGGCGTCACGCTGCGCGAGCTGCTGTTCGATTTCGGCGGCGGCACGGCAAGCGGCCGGCCCGCGCGCGCCGCCCAGGTCGGCGGCCCGCTCGGCACCTACCTGCCCGACCACCAGTGGGACGTGCCGCTCGACTACGAAGCGTACACGGCGATCGGCGCGGTCGTCGGGCACGGCGGCATCGTGCTCCACGACGATACGTCGAACCTCGCCGAGCTGGCCGAATACGCGATGAAGTTCTGCGCGATCGAGTCGTGCGGCAAGTGCACGCCGTGCCGGATCGGTTCGACACGTGGCGTCGAGACGATCGCGCGCATCCGCCACGGCGACACGTCGGAGCGGCAGGTCACGCTGCTGCGCGACCTGTGCGACACGATGCTGGCCGGTTCGCTGTGCGCAATGGGCGGCATGACACCCTATCCGGTGCTGTCCGCGCTCGACCATTTCCCCGAAGATTTCGGGCTCGCCGCCGGCAAGGACGCCGCGTCGGGTCCGGTCAAGGCTGCGGCCTGACCCAGAAGGAGCCCTGCATGTCCCTCGACACGAACAACGTCCGCCAAGGCGGCTGCGGCTCGGGCCAATGCGCGTGCAAGAGCGCCGCGCAAGCGCGTGCCCGCGACCCGTTCGACGATACCGACTACGGCACGCCGCAACGGCATGCCGATACCGACGTCACGCTCGAAATCGACGGCCAGCCGGTCACCGTGCCGGCCGGCACGTCGGTGATGCGCGCGGCGATCGAAGCCGGCGTCAACGTCCCGAAGCTCTGCGCGACCGATTCGCTCGAACCGTTCGGCTCGTGCCGGCTGTGCCTCGTCGAGATCGAAGGCCGGCGCGGTTATCCCGCCTCGTGCACGACGCCGGCCGAAGCGGGCATGAAGGTGCGCACGCAGTCGGACCGGCTGCAGTCGCTGCGTCGCAACGTGATGGAGCTGTACATCTCCGACCATCCGCTCGACTGCCTCACCTGCCCCGCCAACGGCGACTGCGAGTTGCAGGACATGGCGGGCGTCGTCGGGCTGCGCGAAGTGCGCTACGGCTTCGACGGCGCGAATCACCTGAAAGACCGCAAGGACGAGTCGAACCCGTACTTCACGTACGACCCGTCGAAGTGCATCGTCTGCAACCGCTGCGTGCGCGCCTGCGAGGAAACGCAAGGCACGTTCGCGCTGACGATCGCTGCACGCGGCTTCGAATCGCGCGTCGCCGCCGGCGAAAGCGAATCGTTCATGGCGTCGGAATGCGTATCGTGCGGCGCATGCGTCGCCGCCTGCCCGACCGCCACGCTGCAGGAAAAAACGGTCGTGCAACTCGGGCAGGCGGAACACTCCGTCGTCACGACCTGCGCGTACTGCGGCGTCGGCTGCTCGTTCAAGGCCGAGATGAAGGGCACGCAGGTCGTGCGCATGACGCCGCACAAGAACGGCCTCGCCAACGAAGGCCATGCGTGCGTGAAGGGACGCTTCGCATGGGGCTACGCGACGCACAAGGACCGCATCACGAAGCCGATGATCCGCGAGAAGATCACCGACCCGTGGCGCGAAGTCAGCTGGGACGAAGCACTCACCTACGCGGCAACGCAATTCCGCAAGCTGCAGCAGAAGTACGGCCGCGACTCGATCGGCGGCATCACGTCGTCGCGCTGCACGAACGAGGAAACCTACCTCGTGCAGAAACTGGTGCGCGCCGCATTCGGCAACAATAACGTCGACACCTGCGCACGCGTGTGCCACTCGCCGACGGGCTACGGCCTCAAGACGACGCTCGGCGAATCGGCCGGCACGCAGACGTTCGCGTCGGTCGATCAGGCCGACGTGATCGTCGTGATGGGCGCGAACCCGACCGACGGGCACCCGGTGTTCGGCTCGCGGCTGAAGCGGCGCGTGCGCGCGGGTGCGAAGCTGATCGTGATCGACCCGCGCCGCATCGACGTCGTCGACGGCCCGCACGTGAAGGCCACCCACCATCTGCAGCTGCGCCCCGGCACCAACGTCGCGATCGTCAACGCACTCGCGCACGTGATCGTCACCGAGGGGCTCGTCGACGACGCGTTCGTCGCCGAGCGCTGCGAGACGCGCGCATTCGAACAGTGGCGCGAATTCGTATCGCGTGCCGACAACTCTCCCGAGGCGACCGCCGACGTGACGGGCGTGCCGGCGGAACGGGTCCGTGAAGCCGCGCGCCTCTATGCGACGGGCGGCAATGCCGCGATCTACTACGGGCTGGGCGTGACCGAGCACGCGCAGGGCTCGACGACGGTGATGGGCATCGCGAACCTCGCGATGGCGACCGGCAACGTCGGCCGCGAAGGCGTCGGCGTCAATCCGCTGCGCGGCCAGAACAACGTGCAGGGTTCGTGCGACATGGGCTCGTTCCCGCACGAGCTGCCCGGCTACCGGCACATCAGCGACACGATCGTGCGCACGCAGTTCGAACAGGCGTGGTCGGCCACGCTGCAACCCGAACCGGGGCTGCGCATCCCGAACATGTTCGACGCGGCGCTCGACGGCAGCTTCAAGGGGCTCTACTGCCAGGGCGAGGACATCGTCCAGTCGGACCCGAATACGCAGCACGTCGCCGCCGCACTGTCGGCCATGGAGTGCATCGTCGTGCAGGACATCTTCCTGAACGAGACCGCGAAATACGCGCACGTGCTGCTGCCCGGCTCGTCGTTCCTCGAGAAGGACGGCACGTTCACGAACGCGGAACGCCGCATCTCGCGCGTGCGCAAGGTGATGCCGCCGCTCGCGGGCTACGCCGACTGGGAAGTCACCCTGATGCTGTCGCGCGCGCTCGGCTACGAGATGGACTATGCGCATCCGTCGGAAATCATGGACGAGATCGCGCGACTCACGCCGACGTTCTCGGGCGTGTCGTACGCGAAGCTCGACGCGCTCGGCAGCATCCAGTGGCCGTGCAACGAGCACGCACCGGAAGGCACGCCGACGATGCACATCGACGCATTCGTGCGCGGCAAGGGCAAGTTCGTGATCACGCAGTTCATCGCGTCGCCGGAGAAGGTCACGCAACGTTATCCGCTGATCCTGACGACGGGTCGCATCCTGTCGCAATACAACGTCGGCGCGCAGACGCGCCGCACCGAGAACGTCCGCTGGCACGAGGAGGATCGCCTCGAGATCCATCCGCACGACGCGCAGGATCGCGGGATCCGCAGCGGCGACTGGGTCGGCATCGAGTCGCGCGCGGGGCAGACGGTGCTGCGCGCGCTCGTGACCGAACGCATGCAGCCGGGCGTCGTCTATACGACGTTCCACTTCCCCGAATCGGGTGCGAACGTGATCACGACGGACAGCTCGGACTGGGCGACGAACTGCCCCGAGTACAAGGTGACGGCCGTCCAGGTGCTGCCCGTCGCGCAGCCGTCCGACTGGCAGAAAGCCTACGCACGCTTCAACGCCGAGCAGCTCGATCTGCTCGAGCGCCGTGCGGCCGCGACCGCCGGCGAGACCACGGGCAAGTGAGGAAGCGATGGACAACGGACACCTGATCGACATGGCCAACCAGATCGGCGCATTCTTCGAATCGATGCCCGATCGCGACGAAGCGCTGGCCGGCATCGCCGACCATATCCGGCGCTTCTGGGAGCCGCGGATGCGCCGCGCGCTTCTCGCGGCGCTCGACGATCCGTCATGCGAGGCCGCGCAACGTGCAGCACCGATCGTGCGCGACGCGATCGCCGCGCACCGCGCGTCCCTCGTGCCTGCCGCGGCAAAGGCCTGACCGCCCCGCTACGCGGGCCGCGACATGCCCGCGAACCAGCTTTCGCAGTGGCGCAGCAACGCGTTCGCGTCGGTCGCCGTGCGCCCGCGCGCGGCCACGTAACCGTCGGGCCGGAGCAGGTAAAACGACGGCCGCGAGCGGCCGTATTCCTGCGCAAGCCCGGCATCCCCGCCTTCGGCATCGGTGACGCGCCAGACGCGCACCGCGTCCGGCATGATCCGTTCGAGCCCCTGCGCAAGCACCTGCGCATCGGCCGGTATCGGCGGCAACGCGCCGGCGTCGGCATCCGGCGGTTCTTCCAGCAGCAGCAACGTGAAGCTCGCCGGATCGTGCAGGTCGTATAGCCGCGCCGTGCCGGGCGCCTGACCGAGCGGCCCGTCGACCACGCGCACGTACGCATCGGGTGCCCGCTCACCCGCGCGCGGCCCGCCGTCGAGCACGCGCTCCAGCGTGAGCGGGCTCTTCCGGTACTGCACGCCGAGTTCGCTGACCGTACGCCGCACGGCGTCGCGCATCGGCCCGAACGACGCCAGCAGCGGCACGACATGATCGCGCAGCAGCTTCATCGCGCCGCGCTCGGCTTCGACGACCTGCGTGACGAAACCGGTCTGCCGCAACACGTCGCGCTCGATCGGATGACGTTCCGCGTGATACGTGTCGAGAAGCCGTTCGGGCGTGCCCGCGCCGAGCACGCGCGCGAGCTTCCAGCCAAGATTGAACGCTTCCTGGATGCCGGTGTTCATGCCCTGCGCCCCGGCCGGGCTGTGGACGTGCGCGGCGTCGCCCGCGAAGAACACGCGGCCGTGACGCAGCCGGTCGACCATCCGGCTGTGCAGATGAAAATAGGACGACCACGCGAGATCGCTCGGCGAGATCGACGCGCCGGCACGGGCACGCACGATCGCGTCGCATTCCGCGAGCGACGGGACCGGCGCATCGGACGACGCGTCGCTGCCGGGCGGCCGGTCGGCCACGAGCCGGTAACGGCCGCCGCCCATCGGAAACAGGCCGGCCATGCCTTCGGGCGTCGCGAACAGGTGGATCTCTTCGTCCGACCAGTCGGGTATCGCCGCGAAATCGGCGAGCAGGAACGTCTGCTCGAACGCCTGCCCGGTGAAGCCCAGGCCGAGCAGATGCCTGACCGTGCTGTGCGCGCCGTCGGCGGCGATCAGGTACGACGGCGCGAACGATTCGTCACGACCGTCGGCGCGGCGGATCGTCACGTCGAGCGACGCGCCGCCCGCATCGCATGCGGTCAGCGTCGCGCCGCGCTCGACCGTCACGCCGAGCCGGGCCAGATGCTCGGCGAGCAGGCGCTCGGTGACGGTCTGGTCGAGAAACAGCAGGTACGGATAGCGCGTGTGCAGCGGATCGAAATCGAGCCGCGCGATCACGCGGCCGTCGGCATGGAGCGCGGCTGCATGCGCACGATGGCCGAGCGCGAGAAACGGTTCGACCGCGCGATGCTGCTCCAGCAGTTCGAGCGTGCGCGCCTGGATGCCGATCGCGCGCGAATGCGGCGCGGGCGCGGCAAGCCGATCGATGATGCGCACCGGCACGCGGGCTCGCGCGAGGCTCATCGCCGCGGCAAGGCCGGTCGGCCCCGCACCGACGATCAGCACGGGCCGGATATCGGGCAGTGTGTCAGCCATGAGAACCTCGATGACACGCGATCCTGCAAGTCTACGCCGCTCCACGTGACGGGGCCATATGCCGATCGGCCGACGCGCGGCGGCGCCGCGCGGTGTGGGAAAATACGCCCTTTCCGTCAGTTTTCGCGTCATGGATACCGCATTCGACCGAGCGTATGCCGCACACCGCGCGGGCCGCCTCGCCGAGGCCGAGCACGGCTATCGCAACGCGCTCGCCTCCGATCCCGCCAACGCCGACGCGCTGCATCTGTTCGGCGTGCTGCGGCACCAGCAGGGCCAGCACGCCGAGGCGGCCGACCTCGTCGGCCGCGCCGTCGCGCTGCGTCCGGACGATGCCGCGCTGCAGCTCAATCTCGGCAACGCGCTGAAGGCGCTCGGCCGGCTCGACGAAGCGGTCGACCGCTTTCGCAACGCGCTGACGCTCGCGCCCGAATTTCCGCTCGCGCACTACAACCTCGGCAACGCGTATGCGGCGCTGCAGCGCCACGACGATGCGATCGACGCATTCGGCCGCGCGCTGCGGCTCACGCCCGACGATGCATCGATCCACAACAATCTCGGCAACGCGCTGAACGCGCTCGGCCGCCACGACGACGCGCTCGCCGCGTTCCATCGCGCGCTCGAGTTGCGGCCGGGGCATGCGGGGGCGCACAACAACCTCGCGATGGCGCTGAACGCGATGGGCCGCGCCGACGATGCGATCGCGCACTTCCAGGCCGCGATCGCCGCGCAGCCGCGCTTCGTCGCCGCGCACTTCAATCTCGGCAACACGTTCGACGCGGTCGGCCGGCATGCCGAGGCGGCCGCCGCGTTCGAAGCCGCGCTCGCGCTGCATCCGCCGTTTCCGCTCGCGCTGTTCGGGCTCGCGAACGCACTGAGCGCGCAGGCGCGCCACCGCGACGCGCTGCCCTTCTACGAGCGAGCGGTCGGTCTCGATCCGTCGTTCAGCCTGGCCTGGCTGAACCTCGGCAACGCACATCACGCGCTCGGTGCGCACGAGATGGCGCTGCGCGCGTTCGACCAGGCGCTGCGTGTCGCCCCCGATCTCACGCTGGCACGGCTGCACCGCGCGGTCACGCTGCTGACGCTCGGCGACTTCACGCGCGGCCTGCCCGCCTATGAAGCGCGCCACGACACGCCGGGCGCGACGCCGCTCGGCACGCTGCCGCGCTGGCAAGGCGAACCGATTGCGTCGCGTACGCTGCTGATCCGCGCGGAACAGGGCTTCGGCGACACGCTGCAGTTCGTCCGCTTCGTGCCGCTCGCCCGCGCGCGCTGCGCGCGCGTCGTGCTCGAAGTCCAGCCGGAACTCGTTACGCTGCTGGCGCCGGCGGCCGCGCGCTGGCGCGTGACCCTCGTCGCACAGGGCACCGCGAAACCGCCTGCCGCGGATGTCGCCTGCACGCTGATGAGCTTGCCGTTCCTGCTCGGGCTTCAGGCGGAGGACATCGTCGCGGGCTCGCGCTACCTCGACGCCCCCGACGGCGCCGGCAGGCGCTTTCGCGGCTCGCTCGGCGGGCAGTCGAAGCGCAAGTTCGGCCTTGCATGGTCGGGGCGCCGGCAGGCGCAGGAAAACCGCTCGATGCCGTTCGACGCGCTCGCGCCGCTGCTCGCGCTGCCGGATATCGACTGGATCGTGCTGCAACCCGCACTCGACGAGGACGAACGCGCGCGCGTCGACGCGCATCCGCGCGTGCACCGGTTCGACGGCCGGTTGAACGACTTTGCCGACACGGCCGCGCTGATCGAACGGCTCGACGGCGTCGTCACGATCGATACCGCGGTCGCGCACCTCGCCGGCGCGCTCGGCAAGCCACTGTGGGTCATGCTGCCGTTCGCGCCCGACTGGCGGTGGTTCACCGGCGACGACTGCCCGTGGTATCCGCAGGCCAGGCTCGCCCGCCAGCCCGCACCGGGGCAATGGCTCGACGTGGCGACAGCAGTCGCCGGCATGCTGCGCGAAGCCTGAACGCGGACGAAAAAAGGGAGCGCCGTTCACCCGGGCTCCCTTTGTCCATGCGACGCGCGCGGCCGGCGCCGCGCGACAGGCGCTTGCCCGTCAGGCCGCCTTGTACTGGTTGCGAGCCTCGGGCGTGCGATACAGCACGAGTGTCGCGATCAGCCCGCAAATCGCGGCAACGCTCAGCCACAGCCCCGGCGCGGCCTTGTTGCCGGTCTGATGAATCAGCAGCGTCGAGATCGCGGGCGTGAAGCCGCCGATCGTCGTCGCCAGGCTGTATGCCAGCGAGAAACCGGCCGTGCGCACGTCGGCCGGCATCACTTCGGTCAGCGCGACGACCATTGCGCCGTTATACGACGCATACAGGAATGACAGCCACAGCTCGACCGCGAGCAGCCGCAGGAACGACGGATCGCCGACGAGCCACAGCACGGCCGGGTAAGCCGACAGTAGCGTCAGCACGGTAAACGCAATCAGCACCGGGCGGCGACCGATGCGGTCGGACAACGCACCGGACAGCGGCAGCCACACGAGATTGGAAATCCCCACGCAGACGGTCACGACGAGCGCGTCGAGCGACGACAGGTGTAGCACTTCCTTGCCGAACGTCGGCGTATAGGCGGTAATCATGTAGAACGACACCGTCGTCATGATCACCATCCCCATGCCCGCCACCACGACGCCCCAGTTGTCGAGCATCGAACGCATGATCTCGCCCATCGTCGGACGATGACGCTTCGCGAGGAACTCGTCGGTCTCCTTCAGCGAACGCCGGATCAGGAACAGGAACGGCACGATCAGGCAGCCGATCAGGAACGGAATGCGCCAACCCCACGCGGTCATCTCCTCGACCGGCAGCGCACGGTTGAGCAGCACGCCGACGAACGCGGCGAACACCACGGCCACCTGCTGGCTGCCCGACTGCCACGACGTATAGAACCCCTTGTGGCCCTTCGTCGCGATCTCCGACAGGTAGACCGACACGCCGCCGAGTTCGACGCCCGCCGAAAAGCCCTGCAGCAGCCGGCCGAGCAGCACGAGCACCGGCGCGAGCACGCCGATCGTCGCGTAGCCGGGTATCGCGGCCACCGTGAGCGTGCCGAGCGCCATCAGCCCGAGTGTCAGGATCAGCCCCTTGCGCCGGCCGTGGTGATCGATGTACGCACCGAGCACGATCGCGCCGACCGGGCGCATCAGGAAGCCCGCGCCGAACACCGACAGCGACAGCATCAGCGACGCGAATGCGTTGCCGCTCGGAAAGTAGGTTTTCGCGATGGCCGACGCGTAATAGCCGTAGACCATGAAGTCGTACATTTCCAGGAAGTTGCCGCTGACGACGCGGAACACGGTGCGGAATTTCGATTCCTGCGTGATGGCGTGTGACGCTGTGGACATGTTTTTCTCGCTCAGCTCGGATGGCGCGAATCCGCGCCGCATGGATCCGACGACGCACGCGGCGCCGGGCCGGCGCGCACGGGCATCGCTGCCCGCCGGCGGCGCGCCGCGCGACGACGCGCGCACCGGCATGGTTCGCGCATCATGCCACGCCAACCCGACATTTGCCTTGTGCCGCCGCGACCGTTGCCATTGCCGTCGCGGCACTCTTCTCGTACGAGTCGCCCAAAATCGGGAGCAAAAATCGGATTGATCTGATCGACCTGCTCTCGCCACCTGACCACAATGTCACGATTTGCGACGACATTTCCGCGCCGCGGCCGGCAAGGTTGCCCGTGTCGCACGGCGTACCGCCCTCATGACCCCATCGCCACTCGTCCCCGTCGAAAGTGCACTCGCCCGCCCTCGCGTCAAGCCGCTCGATATCGCTCCGTCGTTCGGCCGCGAATGGACCTTTCGCGGCGCGCCCGGTGCACGGCCCGACAGGCACTGTCTCGCCACGCTGACGACATCCTGCATCGACGTCGACCGGCCGCACAGCGCATGCCGCTGGCAGCCGCGGTCCGTGGCGTTATCGATGCCGGTTTCGGCTGGCGCGCCGGTCGTGCCGGCTGCCATTGCCGGCACGCGCATCCGCCGCTCTCACGACCGGCGTGCGCGGTATGCGATCTGCTGGAGCATCGGCGCGCTCGGCATCATCGGCTGGCTGATCGCCGCATATGAACCGCCTGCGGGCTTCGGGCCCACATACGCGATTCAAGCGGCCGGCAGCGTGCCGGATCACGCTACGTCGTGGTCCGGCACCGTGCAGGTCGCGACGGTACAGCCGGGTACGTCGACGAGCACGCCACCGCAGCACACGATGGCCGCGCCTGTCGCGACAACGGCCGAAGCGCCGCAGGTCATGCACCACGTCACGCGTCGTCCGGCACCGCTTCGTCCCGACGCAACGTCCAACGTGCCGCCCGCGGCCATTGCATCGTCACCCCGTTCGAACGACAAACGCGGCGCGACGGCAGCACCGGCCCGGCCCGCGGCCGCGTCGCGGCTGGCCGCGCGCCCACCGGTCCGGAGCAGCACGGTTGCCCCACGCGCACATGATCAGTTCGCCCCCGCGTCGCCCGCAATCGCCGAACCACGCGACACGCTCGACGATCCGCTCACGCTGATCGCAATGGCAAGCGCGCTGCGCGCTACCCAACCCGAGCGCCCATCGCACACGCCCGCCGCCGGTTTCGACTGGACGGCACAACTGTCCCACCGCCGCCTGACCGATACGCCGGACGCGTTCGCACGCTGACGGCCGCACCATGAAAAAAACCCGGCGAAGCGCGCTTCGCCGGGTTTTGCCCGTCTCTCTCCGTCCGTCTGACGAATCGTTACTTGTGTGCCGGCAGCCCCGTCTCGGTCTGCTTCTCGAGTTGCCGCACCTGCTCCTGCAGATCACGCAACTGCATCTGCGCGGCCCGCTTCTCGACCTGCAGCGCCTGTGCCTGCTCCTGCGCCGAACGCTGCCGTTGCGCGACTTCGGCCTGCTGGCTACGCGCAACGCTCAGGTCGGCCTGCAACTGCTGCGCGCGGTTCGCCTGCAGCGCGATCACGCGCTCGAGAAACGCTTTCTGCGCCTCCAGCTCGGTACGACGGATCTCGATATCGGCGAGTTGTACGGTCTGCTGAACGAAGTTCGCGTACACCATCTCCGCGCGGCGCTTCTCCTGCGACCGGATCACACGCCACAGGTGCTTGTCCTGGAACAGCGCGACGTAGTACGTCATCTCGCGCGGATCGAACATCAGGCTCGCACCGTAGCTGCCGTTGTACGTCGTGCGCATTTCGACGATCCGGCCATCGTGCAGCATCTGCGTCAGCTCGGCGACGTTGCCTTGCGCGGATGCATCCGTCGCCACCGTGGCGGACGCCGCCGCGTCGCCGCGCAGGCTCGTGACCGCCGGGCGCGTACCGGCGGCCGGCGCGGTCGCGTCGGCGGACCAGGCCGTGCCTGCTTGCGTGCAGGCAGCCAGCGCAACGATCCACGTTGCGCATCGTGCAGGGGAAAAATTTCGGAAAACCAACGTCGGACTCCGGCGAACGAATCGGAACTCGCGATTATCGTTCAAAACGAAATGGCCGCATCTCGAATTTATCGGGATGCGGCCGGCCTTCGTACGACGCGAAAAAAGTGGCTGGCTACAGGCGGGTTTCGCGCGCCGCGCGCAGGAACGCATCGAGCAGCGGCGTGCAGTCGAGCAGCTCCGAGCCGCCGGCGCGATGGAACTCGGGGTGCCACTGCACGCCGACGACGAACGGCGAACGCCGATGACGAATGCCCTCGATGATCCCGTCGCCCGCCGACACGGCCTCGATGTTCAGATCGCGGCCGAGATCGCGGATCGCCTGATGGTGAATCGAGTTGACGATCGCCTCGCTGCGCCCGGGGAACATGCTCGCGAGCGTCGACGAATCGGGAAAGCGGATCGCGTGTCGATGCTGGTCGTAATGCTCGCTCACGTGCGCATTCGCGGTGGGCACGTCGGTGGCGATGTCCTGGTACAGCGAGCCGCCGAACGCGACGTTGATCAACTGGCAGCCGCGGCACACGCCGAGGACGGGTTTGCCGGATTCGACGAACTCGTGCAGCAGCTCGAGTTCGTACATGTCGCGCACGCGATCGCCCGGCCATTCGGGGCGGGCGTCGGACGCGGCGTAGGTTTGCGGCGATACATCGGCGCCGCCCTGCAGCAGCAGCCCGTCGAGATGCTTCGCGTAGTCGCGCAGGCGGATGTTGCTCGGGTGAATCATGCCCTGGTGGCCGACGGTCGGAATCATGAACACGAGCACGTCGCGCGACATCACCCAGTGCGCGATCGATTCCTCGAGATACTGCAGCGTCTTGCCCCGCAGCCCCTTCGCACCCGGTTCCGGATGGAAGATCCGCGCCGACACGCCGATGCGCAGCGTGCGCTGCGTGATGCGCTGGCCGGCGCGGTCGAACAGCCGGCGCGCGCGCGCGGCCACGATCCGGCCGAACACCGACCACGGCGTGTCGCTCTGCTTCAGGTAGGCCGGCGGCGCATTCTGCGCGCTCGCCGGCGGCGGGCGCGGCGTGTCGAAGTCGGGCTGCGCGCCGAACCCCGGCGGCGGCGCGCCATGCTTCGGCGGCGTGGCAGCAGCGCCATCGATGGCGGTGCCCGTTGCACCGGGCGCACCCGGCTCGGACGCCGCAGTGACCGGCGACGCGCCGTCCGCGGCGACGTTCTGCGCGGCGGCCTGGGCTGCCGGCGCATCGGGCGCTTTCGCCGGATCGGTACGGGGGGAATCGGAAGAAACGGAGGAGGTGCCGGGCAGACCGGCCGGGGAAGGCGTGTTTTCGCTCATGACGATGGTCTGGTACGTCGCTCACGCGTATGGATAAACGAGGATTCATTATGCGTCAGCGCACGATCGCGCGGCAAACCTGCAACATCCTGTCGATATTGTTGCAAGTCGGCGGCAAACTGCGCCGGCAAGCGCCCCCGCCCCTCGCGCCGGCAAGCCGGTGCACCGCCGCCGGTACTGGACACCAGTGATATATCACAATAATATCCAGCCATCGTCCACGCTTCCCGATCGCCCGCGCCATGATCGCGCCCCGCCCCGCCGCCGCGCCGCACCCCGCATGAATGCCCTGACCGACGTCACCCGCGACCGCCCCGCCGCACCGGCGGCCAGCCTCGCCGACCGCGCGTACGCACTGATCCAGCGCGACATCATCACGATGCGCCTGAAGCCCGGTGCCGCACTCAACGAAGCCGACCTCGTCGCCCGCACCGGGATCGGCCGCACGCCGGTGCACCAGGCCGTGCATCGGCTCGTGCTCGAAGGGCTGCTGTCCGTGATGCCGCGCAAGGGATTGATGGTGCAGCCGCTGTCGCTCGACGACATCGTCGCGGTGATCGACGTGCGGCGCATCAACGAAGCGCACTGCGCGGAACTCGCCGCGCGCCATGCGGCGCCCGACGATCTCGCGCGCCTGGCCGCGCTGCTCGACGAAGGACAGGCATGCGTCGACACGCACGACGTCGAGGGCATGATGGAACTCGACCGCGCGTTCCACCAGGCGATCGCCGCGGCCGCGCGCAATGCGGTTCTCGCCGAGATCCTGCGCGCGCTGCACGAACGCTCGCTGCGCTTCTGGTTCGTCACGCTGTCCGAACCCCACCATCTCGCCGACGTCCAGCACGAGCATCGCGAACTGTTCGACCGGCTGTCCGCGCGCGACGCCGCCGGCGCACGCGCGGCCGTCGAAAACCATATCGACTCGTTCCGCTCCACGCTTCTTCAACATCTTCGCCCCTGAGCCGCCATGACCACTTTCACGCCCTTTCCCCCGCTCGCCCAGCTCGCTGCCGACCTTGCCGCCGGCCGGACCACGAGCCGCGCGCTCGTCGACACCGCGCTCGACCGGATCGCCGATCCGTCGGGCCAGGGTGCGGTCGTCTTCACCGAAGTCGATGCCGACAACGCGCGTGCCGCCGCCGACGCGCACGACCGGCTGCGCGCCGCGGGCACCGTGCTGTCGCCGCTCGCGGGCATTCCCGTGTCGGTCAAGGACCTGTTCGACGTCGCGGGCCAGGTGACGCGCGCGGGTTCGCGCGTGCTCGACGGCGCGCCGGCTGCGCGCACCGATGCGGTCGCCGTCGCCCGGCTCAAGCGGGCGGGCGCGGTGCTGGTCGGCCGCACCAACATGAGCGAGTTCGCGTTCTCGGGGCTCGGGCTGAATCCGCACTTCGGCCACCCGCGCTCGCCGTACCACCGCGACGTGCCGGGCGACGCACGGATTTCCGGCGGCTCGTCGTCCGGCGCGGCCGCGTCCGTCGCCGACGGGATGGCCGCCGTCGCGCTCGGCACCGACACGGGCGGCTCGATCCGCATTCCGGCGGCGCTGTGCGGGCTGACGGGATTCAAGCCGACCGCGAGCCGGATCCCGACACAAGGCGGCGTCCCGCTGTCGACGACGCTCGACTCGTTCGGCCCGATCGGCCTGACGGTCGCCTGCTGCGCGCTCGTCGACCGGATGCTCGCGGGCCTCGAACCGCACGTGCCGGCCGCCCGGCCGCTCGAGGGCGTACGGCTCGGCGTGCTGACGAACTACGTGACGGACGGTGTCGATGCCGACGTCGCGGCCGCGCTCGACGCCGCGCTCAAGCATCTCGAAGCCGCCGGCGCGATCGTCACGGAAGTGCGCTTCCCGGCGCTCGACCGGCTGCCGGACGTCAACCGCTTCGGCTTCTCGCCGATCGAGGCCTACGCATGGCATCGCCCGCTGCTCGCTCGGCACCGCGACCAGTACGATCCGCGCGTGCTCACGCGGATCCTGAAGGGCGAACCCGCGAGCGCGGCCGACTATCTCGACCTGCTCGCCGCGCGCACCGCGATGCTCGACGAAGCCGCGCACACGGTCTGGGCGCGCTTCGATGCGCTCGTCGCGCCGACGGTGCCGGTCGTGCCGCCGCGCATCGCCGACCTCGAAACGGACGACGCCGCGTTCACGCGCACCAACGCGCTGATCCTGCGCAACCCGAGCGCGTTCAACTTCCTCGACGCGTGCGCGCTGTCGCTGCCGTGCCATCCGCGCGACGCGGCGCCGGTCGGCCTGATGCTCGCGGCCGCACCGCATCGCGACGACGCGCTGCTCGCGATCGGCCAGGCCGTCGAGGCCGTGCTCAATACGATCCGCTGAACGCAGCCAGCCGAGCGCCAGCGGACAGGGCGCGCGGTGCGGCAGGTTGCCGCACGCGCGCTGTCAGTTTCGTGCCAGACCGTTCGCGCTAAAATCGCGCGATTGTTTTCCGGACCGACCCCACGAGGAACCCCGCCGACATGAACGACTACACGCTCGCAATCCGCCGCGAACGCCGCCTGCTGATGCTGCTCGGCTGGGTGTGCATCGCCCTGCTGGCCGGTGCGCTCTACCTGCAGTACGTGAAGAACGAAGATCCCTGCCCGCTGTGCATCATCCAGCGCTACTTCTTCTGCGCGATCGGGATCTTCGCGTTCCTGGCCGCCGGGATCCGCAACTGGCGCGTCATCTGGGTGCTCGAGCTGCTGATCGCGATCGCCGCGGCCGGCGGCGTCGGCACGGCCGCCCGCCATCTGTCGATCCAGATGAATCCGGGCTTCAGCTGCGGCTTCGACACGCTGCAGCCGATCGTCGACAGCCTGCCGCCCGCGCAGTGGTTCCCCGGCATGTTCAAGGTCGCCGGGCTGTGCGAGACCGTCTACCCGCCGATCTTCGGCATCCTGCTGCCCGGCTGGGCGCTGATCGGCTTCGCCGCGATCCTGGTTGCCGTCGTCGCGAGCCTCTGGCGCCATCGCCGCAAGCTCGCGGCCTGACCGGCCGGTTTCGCACCGGCCTGCGTGCGGCCCGCTCACCCGGGCCGCACGCCGCCGGCCGGCAAGCCCGGCACCGGAGCACTCGCCGAACCGGCCCGGCCGGTCGCCCCTGACCGGCCGTCCCCGGGCGGCCCCGCGTAAACACCTACCTCGCCGCCGCCCGGATAGCCTGGCGAACGCGCATCGCGCGACTTCCGCGCCCAGCCCCGCCACGCCTGCGTTTTGGCCCGATGTGCACGCATCGGCGCCCCGATCCCGGGCGGCGGGCCTATGATCGACATGATCGCCTCCTGATAGCCCGGATCACCGCCCCGCGATGTTCCCGCCGCCGTGCGGTGCTATCTTCGGGACTGGATGGCGATCTACGTGCGCGAGGCCAGGCGGTCTCCCCACCCCTGCGTAACGCGCGCCCGATCCGCAATGTCGACTGGATTCATCATGACAACGCAAACCATCCGCATCCGTCACCCTCATGGCGTCCGCGCATCCGGCGGTGCCGTCCGCGCGCACCGTCGCCGCGCCGCCGCACCGCATTCGCCGTGCGGCCGGCCCGCTCCGTTCCCGTCCGTCATCGTAGCCGCCACGCTCGCCAGCCCGCGCCGCGTGTCGCGCCGCGTCGTTTCGCAAGGGGTGTGCTGATGGAAGCCTGGCTCGGCGATCTGCAGCAACTGCTCGCGCACGGCGAAGCCGCCGTGCTCGTGACGGTCGCGCACACCGACGGCTCCGCGCCGCGCGAAGCCGGCACCAAGATGCTCGTCACGCGCGACACGGCCCGCCATACGATCGGCGGCGGTCATCTGGAATGGAAGGCGATCGAGATCGCGCGGCATCTGCTGAAGGACGGCGCGCACGTGCCGCACGCGCGCCGGCTCGAACGGCTCGCGCTCGGCCCGAGTCTCGGCCAGTGCTGCGGCGGCGCCGTGGTGCTCGCGTTCGAGCGGCTCGACGTCGGCGATCTCGGCTGGATCATGTCGCTCGCGAAGCGTGTCGCGGCCGGCGCCGCGACCGTGCGTAGCGTATCATTCGGCCCCTCGCCGGGCGCGCCGCTGTTGAGCGAGCCCGAATCGGAAGCCGCGCGTGCCGACTGCCTGCTGTGGGAAACCGGCGGCGTGTCGCTGATGACCGAGACGATCGCGCCGTATGCGTTCCCCGTCGTGCTGTTCGGCGCCGGGCACATCGGCACCGCGCTCGTGAAGGTGCTGGCGACGCTGCCGTGCCAGGTGCGCTGGATCGACGGGCCCGATGCGGTGTTCCCGCCGGCCGACGCACTCGCCGGCATCGGCAACCTCGCGATCGAGGCGGCCGCTGCCCCGGCCGACGCCGTCGACACGGCGCCGCCGCAGTCCTACTTCGTCGTGATGACGCACGACCACGCACTCGATTTCGTGCTGGCCGAGCGCATCCTGCGACGCGGCGACTATGCATACTTCGGGATGACCGGCTCGCACGCCAAACGCGTGCAGTTCGATCATCGCCTCGCGGCGATCGGCATCGACCCGGCCCAGGTCGCGCGGATGCGCTGCCCGATCGGTGTCGAAGGCATCATCGACAAGGCGCCCGAAGTGATCGCGATCTCGGTGGCTGCGCAATTGCTGCAGGCCGTCGAAGCGAACGCGGCCGCGCAGGCTTCCCCTACCTACTGACCGACCAAGAACGACGCCATGACCCCGACATTCAAGGACAAGATTGCCCGCGCGCCGAAAGCGGAGCTGCACATCCACATCGAAGGCTCGCTCGAGCCCGAGCTGATCTTCGCGCTCGCGCAGCGCAACGGCGTGAAGCTCGCGTACGACTCGATCGACGCGCTGCGCGCCGCCTACGCGTTCACCGACCTGCAGTCGTTCCTCGACATCTATTACGCCGGCGCGAGCGTACTGCTGACCGAGCAGGATTTCTACGACATGACGGCCGCGTACTGCGAACGCGCGCTCGCCGACAACGTCGTCCACACCGAACTGTTCTTCGATCCGCAAACGCACACCGAACGCGGCGTGCCGATCGAGACGGTAGTCGCGGGCATCGAGCGCGCACTCGCCGATTACGAGCGGCGCGGGCTGTCGAGCAAGCTGATTCTGTGCTTCCTGCGCCACCTGTCCGAAGAGGACGCGCTCGCGACGTTCGAATCCGCGCTGCCGCTGTTCGAGCGCTATCGTCATCGCCTGATCGGCGTGGGCCTCGACTCGTCCGAACTCGGCCATCCGCCGACGAAGTTCGCGCGCGTGTTCGACAAGGCACGCGCGCTCGGGCTGAAGCTCGTCGCACATGCGGGCGAGGAAGGCCCGCCCGCGTACATCTACGAGGCGCTCGACGTGCTGAAGGTCGACCGGATCGACCACGGCGTGCGCAGCATCGAGGACGCGGCCCTGGTCGAGCGTCTCGCCAGGACGCGCACGGCACTGACCGTCTGCCCGCTGTCGAACCTCAAGCTGTGCGTGTTCGACGACATGGCGAAACACACGCTGAAGGCGCTGCTCGATCGCGGCGTCGCGGTGACGATCAACTCCGACGATCCGGCCTATTTCGGCGGCTACGTCAATGAAAACTACTTCGCGACGGCCGAAGGGCTGCAACTCACGGATGCCGAAGTCCATGCGGTGATCCGCAACGGCTTCGAGGCATCGTTCATCGAACCGGCGCAACGCGACGCACTGTACGCGCGCCTCGACGCGTACTGGCAGGCCGCCTGACGGCCCGTATCGAGGAACGCCAGACAGATGAAACACGGCAACGGCATCCGCTTCGCAACCACCGGCCCGGCATCGCGCCGGAACGGTCGCGTGCGTGCCTGCGCGGCGAGCGCGCCATTCGTCGTCGCCCGCCCGTGCTTGCCGTCGCGGTTCGCCGCTGCGTTCGCCGCCGCTCCGGTCGCGAACGCAGCGGCTGCGAGGCCCGCCGGCAACCACTCGCCGGCGGCTTCGGCCGCCACGTTCGCCCGCGCAATCGCCTCCGGTCGTGCCGCACGCAGCATGCCGCTACCGCTCGCGAAACGCCGTCCCGCCGCCCTCCGGCGTCGATCGCTTTCTTCTGTTCGCCTTACCTTGATGCAGGACCATTCGTCATGACGCAAACCGCTTTCCGTTCCCAGCTGCTGACTTTCAACGGCGACCCGGCGCAATCGAGCCAGGCCGCGAACTACGAGACCGACGGCCTCCTGATCGTCGACGACGGCAAAGTCGTCGCGGCCGGCCCGTACGCGCAGCTCGCCGCGACGCTCGCGCGCGACGCGATCGTCCACGACCTGCGCGACAAGCTGATCGTGCCCGGCTTCATCGACACGCACATCCACTATCCGCAGACGGACATGATCGCGTCGCCGGCGCCGGGCCTGCTGCCGTGGCTGGACAAGTACACGTTCCCGACCGAGCGCCAGTTCGGCGATCCCGAGCATGCGCGCGAGGTGGCCGACTTCTTCGTCGACGAACTGCTCGCCTGCGGCACGACGAGCGCGCTCGTCTACTGCACGGTGCACAAGCAGTCGGCCGATGCGCTGTTCGCGGCGAGCGACGCGCGCGACCTGCGGATGATCGCGGGCAAGGTGCTGATGGATCGCAACTGCCCCGAATTCCTGCGCGATACCGCGCAATCCGGTTATGACGACAGCGCCGAGCTGATCGGCCGCTGGCACGGCAAGGGCCGCCAGATGTACGCGCTCACGCCGCGTTTCGCGCCGACGTCGACCGAAGCGCAGCTCGAGGCGTGCAGCGAACTCGCGCGCCGCCATCCGGACGTGTTCGTACAGAGCCACGTCGCGGAGAACGTCGACGAGGTGAAATGGGTGGCCGAGCTGTTCCCCGGCCATCGCAGCTATCTCGACATCTACGACCGCTACGGGCTGCTGCGCCCGCGCGCGGTGTACGGCCACTGCATCCACCTCGACGACGAGGACCGCCGCCGGATGGCCGAGACGCGCACCGTCGTCGCGCACTGCCCGACGTCGAACTTCTTCCTCGGCAGCGGGCTGTTCGATTTCGACAAGGCCGGTGAACACGACGTGCCCGTCACGCTCGCGACCGACGTCGGCGGCGGCACGTCGTTCTCGATGCTGCAGACGATGAACGAAGCGCACAAGGTCGCGCGGCTGTCGGGCCACCACCTGACCGCGACCCGGATGTTCTGGCTCGCGACGGCCGGCGCCGCGCAGGCGCTCGACCTCGCCGACACGGTCGGCACGCTCAAGCCGCGCACCGAGGCCGACTTCGTCGTGCTCGATCCGCAGGCCACGCCGCTGCTCGCGCGCCGCACGAAGCGCGCGGATTCGCTCGAGGAACTGCTGTTCGCGTTCGCGCTGCTCGGCGACGACCGCGCGGTGTACCGCACCTATGCGGCCGGCGAACTCGTCCACGAGCGCGGGGCGGCGCGCCGCCCCGCCGCGTAACGGCGTTCCGGGGGGTGTCACGGCAGGCGCGGGCGTTCGCCGCCGCGTCTGCCTGCGGCCGCTACCCGCCTGCCGGGCCTGCTGTACGGCCGGAGCTTGCCGAACGCCAATTCCCGCCCCGACACCAGGCACCGCACCGCTCGACCGCATTCCCGCGCGCGACACGCCGTGCTAGAATTCGCCGCTCATTGGGGAGTAGCCGCTCCGCTCGATGTCCCGCGCCCCCGGCGCGCATCGTGACGGAGGCGTCCGTCAACAGACTTGGCCTTGCGGCCATGGCGGGCGCAGCCACCTAGGCCTGGCGAGACCGATGGTTCACAGTGCGCCGCATCAGGGCCCGGCGCGCCGTGGATCGTCGCTCGCACGCACAACACCGGCCCGTGGAACCCCATACGTGTCTCAAGCCTTCCTGATCTCCACCGGCGCCGTCGCCCTCGCTGAAATCGGCGACAAGACCCAGTTGCTTTCCCTCGTCCTGGCCGCGCGCTATCGCAAACCGGTGCCGATCATTCTCGGCGTGCTCGTCGCGACGCTCGTGAACCACGGTTTCGCCGGCGCGCTCGGCGAATGGCTCGGCGCGCTGGTCACGCCGTCGATCATGCGCTGGGCGCTCGCGTTCTCGTTCATCGCGATGGGGTTGTGGATCCTCGTGCCGGACAAGCTCGACGCCGACGAGGCCAATGCCAACCGCTCGCGGCTCGGCGTGTTCGGTGCGACCCTCGTCGCGTTCTTCCTCGCGGAAATGGGCGACAAGACGCAGATCGCGACCGTCGCGCTGGCCGCGCGCTTCCAGGACTACATCGGTGTCGTGGCCGGCACGACGTTCGGGATGATGCTCGCGAACGTGCCCGCGATCCTGCTCGGCGACCGTTTCGCGCACCGCCTGCCGACGAAGCTCGTGCACGGCATCGCGGCCGTGCTGTTCGTCGTGCTCGGCGCGCTGGCGCTGCTGGGCGTCGGGGTCTGACGGGGAAGAAAACGGCAGGCGCGGCCGGACGGCCGCGCCGAGGCTGATGCCGCGTTACTTGGCGGCGGCTGCGCCCGAAGCGGGCGCAGCCGGCACCGCGCGCTCGTTGGCGGCCGGTGCCGCCGGGCCGCCGCGCTTGTCGACCGGCAGCCGGACCGAGCGGACCGCGCCGTTCGACAGCGGGAAATCGGCGAGCGCGCTGCGCGCAAGGAACGGCATCGCGTACAGAAGCGTGCCGTTGTCGCCGGTCGTGC
This sequence comes from Burkholderia sp. LS-044, assembly GCF_004803625.1. Lineage (NCBI taxonomy): Bacteria > Pseudomonadati > Pseudomonadota > Betaproteobacteria > Burkholderiales > Burkholderiaceae > Burkholderia > Burkholderia sp. LS-044. The sequence goes on along the minus strand of NZ_SSWO01000004.1, from coordinate 162,528 downwards.
GCGCGGACACGTTGTAGACCTCCTTGCCCGTCGCGCGCTCGGTGATGCGGATGCCGAGCGTGTAGTCGAACACCTGGTACGTCTGCGCGACATAACCGGCCGGCATCGGCCCCCAGGGCCCCCACGGGCCCCACGGCCCGCGCCGCCAGTACGGCCCCGGCCCGACGAACCACGGATCGTAATAAACGGGCTGCGGCACCGTCACGAGATCGCTGCCGACCGCATAGGTCAGCCCGACGAGATACCGCGCCTGCGCCTGCGGCACCTGCCGGAACGCATACGTGGACAGCTCGTTCGCGACGATCGGTTCGTAGGTCGACTGCTCGATGCTGTTCTTCTGCGCGTCGGTGCGGGTGAACGCATAGGTGCGTGTCGCGTCGCTGCCGCTCCAGTCGGAGAAGGCCGTGACCTGGGTCGTCACGTAGCTGGTGCAGCCGGTCAGCAGCGCCACGCACAGCACCGCCGCCCAGCCCGCACCGCGTTGAATCCATTCGCGTTTCATGTTGATCCTCTTCGATCCGTCACCCGTTCGTCGCACCGCGCGAACCGTAACGGGATGCCGATAATACGCGGACTCCCGGAACCGGTAAAAAGTTCGCCCGGCACGCAGCCGCAAGCCTTTGTACAATGGCCCGGTTCGCCCGGCCCGTGCCACGGGCCCGTCCCCCACTCCACCGATATCGACGACCATGTCCGACAACGCTTCCTCCACCGTGATCCGCCGCGCCGACTACACGCCGCCGGCCTTTCTCATCGATGCCGTTGCGCTCGAATTCGATCTCGCGCCGGCCCGTACGATCGTCAGGAATACGATGCGCGTGCGCCGCAACCCGGACGCCGCGCCCACGCCGCACCTGGAGCTGATGGGCGAAGCGCTCGAATTCGTCGGCGCACGGCTGGACGGCGCGCCGCATGGCGCCGTGCGCGCGCACGAGCACGGGCTGACCGTCGAGAACGTCCCCGATGCATTCGAGCTGACGCTCGAAAGCGCATGCGCGCCCGACCAGAATACGACGCTGTCGGGTCTCTATGTATCGAGCGGCAACTTCTTCACGCAGTGCGAAGCCGAAGGCTTTCGCCGCATCACCTACTTCCTCGATCGCCCGGACGTCATGGCGTCGTACACGGTGACGCTGCGCGCCGACAAGGCCGCCTACCCGGTGCTGCTGTCGAACGGCAACCTCGTCGATGCCGGCGACCTGCCCGACGGCCGCCACTTCGCGAGGTGGGAAGACCCGTTCCGCAAGCCGAGCTACCTGTTCGCACTGGTCGCCGGCAAGCTCGTCGCGATCGAGGAGAAGATCACGACCGGCTCGGGCAAGGAAAAGCTGCTGCAGGTGTGGGTCGAGCCGGCCGATCTCGACAAGACGCGTCACGCGATGGATTCGCTGATCCATTCGATCCGCTGGGACGAGAAGCGCTTCGGCCTCGAGCTCGATCTCGACCGCTTCATGATCGTCGCGGTCGGCGACTTCAACATGGGCGCGATGGAAAACAAGGGGCTCAACATCTTCAACACGAAGTACGTGCTGGCGAACCCCGAGACCGCGACCGACACCGACTTCGCGAACATCGAATCGGTAGTCGGCCACGAGTACTTCCACAACTGGACCGGCAACCGCGTGACCTGCCGCGACTGGTTCCAGCTGAGCCTGAAGGAAGGCCTGACGGTGTTCCGCGATCAGGAATTCTCGGCCGACATGGCCGCGGGCGACGCCGTCGAATCGGCGGCCCGCGCGGTCAAGCGCATCGAGGACGTGCGCGTGCTGCGCCAGCTGCAATTCGCCGAGGATGCAGGCCCGATGGCGCACCCGGTGCGCCCGGAGAGCTACGTCGAGATCAACAACTTCTACACGATGACCGTCTACGAGAAAGGCTCGGAAGTCGTGCGGATGTACCAGACGCTGTTCGGCCGCGACGGCTTCCGCAAGGGGATGGACCTGTATTTCAAGCGCCACGACGGGCACGCCGTGACCTGCGACGACTTCCGCCATGCGATGGCCGACGCGAACGGGCGTGACCTCGCGCAGTTCGAGCGCTGGTACAGCCAGGCCGGCACGCCGCGCGTGTCGGTGCGCACCGCGTACGACGCGGCCGCGCGCCGCTATACCGTCACGCTCGCGCAGGGCTACGGCGACGCGTCGCCGGCCGCGCGCGAAACGCAGCAAGGGCCGCTGCTGATCCCGTTCGCGATCGGCCTGATCGGCCGCGACGGCCGCGACCTGCCGCTGCGCCTCGACGGCGAAGCCGCCGCGGCGGGCACGACGCGCGTGCTCGACTTCACCGACACCGAACAGACCTTCACGTTCGTCGACGTGCCGGAACAACCGCTGCCGTCGCTGCTGCGCAACTTCTCGTCGCCGGTGATCGTCGAGTACGACTACAGCGACGACGACCTCGCATTCCTGCTCGCGCACGACAGCGATCCGTTCAACCGCTGGGAAGCCGGCCAGCGCCTCGCGACGCGCGCGCTGCTGACGCTCGCCGCGCGCGCCGCCGCGAACGAGCCGCTCACGCTCGGCGAGAACTTCGTTGCCGCCTTCCGCCGCGTGCTGACCGACGCGACGCTGTCGCCCGCGTTCCGCGAACTCGCGCTGACGCTGCCGTCGGAAACCTACCTCGCCGACCAGATGGCGGAAGCCGATCCGGCCGCCGTGCATCGCGCGCGCCAGTTCGTGCGCCGCCAGCTCGCCACCGCGCTGCGCGCCGAATGGCTCGCCGCATACGAGCAGCACCAGACGCCCGGCGCCTACGAACCGACGCCCGAGGCCTCCGGCCGCCGCGCGCTGAAGAACCTCGCGCTCGCGTATCTCGCCGAACTCGAGGATCCGGCCGATGCCGTGCGCCTCGCGACCGCGCAATACGACGCGGCGAACAACATGACCGATCGCGCGGCCGCACTCGGCGCGCTGCTGTCCGCCGCGGCCGCCGGCGCGAACGAACCGGCCGAGCACGCGCTCGACGATTTCTACCGCCGCTTCGAGAAGGAAGCACTCGTGATCGACAAATGGTTCGCGATGCAGGCCGCGCAACGCGGTACGCCCGCGCAGCCGACGCTCGCGAAGGTTCGCAAGCTGCTCGCGCACCCCGCGTTCAACCTGAAGAATCCGAATCGCGCACGTTCGCTGATCTTCAGCTTCTGCGCGGCCAACCCCGCGCAATTCCACGCGGCGGACGGCTCGGGTTATGCATTCTGGGCCGAACAGGTGCTCGCGCTCGACGCGATCAACCCGCAGGTCGCAGCGCGCCTCGCCCGCTCGCTCGAACTGTGGCGCCGCTTCACGCCCGCGTTGCGCGACCGCATGCGCGAAGCGCTCGAGCAGGTCGCGGCAGGCGCGAAATCGCGCGACGTGCGCGAGATCGTCGAGAAGGCGCTCGCGTAACGCAATTCTCCGCATCGCTCACACGCGAAACAGCCGGTGCCGCCCATGGCGGCACCGGCTTTTTTACTGCATGAATACTGCCGGCCCCGGACGTAGTCGCGGGGTCTGACCGCGCCGCTTGCCGCCGCTGCATGGCGCGTCCCGTGCATCGTCGCTGCCGGAAACCGGGCCGATCCGGCCGCCCGGCCATGTAACCGGACGAAAAAAGCCGGCGGCACGGGAGGCGCGGCGGGTAAAATTGCGGCCATTCAAGGATTCTTTGGCCTTCTGGAGTCTGTCATGTCCATTGCCCGCCGCACCACGCTGTCGAAGTTCCTGATCGAACAGCAACGTGAGACCAACAACCTCCCCGCCGACCTGCGCCTGCTGATCGAAGTCGTCGCACGCGCGTGCAAGGCGATCAGCTACAACGTGTCGAAGGGCGCGCTCGGCGAGGCGCTCGGCACCGCCGGCAGCGAGAACGTCCAGGGCGAAGTGCAGAAGAAGCTCGACATCCTGTCGAACGAGATCCTGCTCGACGCGAACGAATGGGGCGGCAACCTCGCCGCGATGGCATCGGAAGAAATGGAAACCTTCTTCCCGATCCCGGCGAACTACCCGCGCGGCGAATACCTGCTCGTGTTCGATCCGCTCGACGGTTCGTCGAACATCGACGTGAACGTGTCGATCGGCACGATCTTCTCGGTGCTGCGCTGCCCGGACGGCAAGCAGGCAACCGAGGAATCGTTCCTGCAGCCGGGCACGCAGCAGGTCGCGGCCGGCTACGCCGTGTACGGCCCGCAGACGGTGTTCGTGCTGACGACCGGCAACGGCGTGAACTGCTTCACGCTCGACCGCGAAGTCGGCTCGTGGGTGCTCACGCAGAGCAACATGCAGATCCCGGCCGACACGCGCGAATACGCGATCAACGCATCGAACGCGCGCCACTGGTACGACCCGGTCAAGCGCTACGTCGACGAACTGAACGCCGGCAAGGACGGCCCGCGCGGCGACAACTTCAACATGCGCTGGATCGCCTCGATGGTCGCCGACGTGCACCGGATCCTGAACCGCGGCGGGATCTTCATGTACCCGGCCGACAAGCGCACGCCCGATCGTCCGGGCAAGCTGCGCCTGATGTACGAAGCGAACCCGATGTCGTTCATCGTCGAACAAGCGGGCGGCGCCGCGACGACGGGCACGCAACGCATCATGGAAGTCCAGCCGACGGGCCTGCACCAGCGCGTGCCCGTGTTCCTTGGCTCGAAGAACGAAGTCGAGCGCGTGACCGGCTATCACGACGAAGCAAAATAATTGCACTGCAGCACTAGACGGAGGTGCGATGCGCAAGTACAATCGCGCCTCTTGATGTGGCCCTGACCGGTCGCATCACAGTGAAGTGAAAGCGGGAAGTCCGCCGGATCGATGGTTTCGCGAAGCAGCAGCAGCAAGCTGAAAAAAATTTCGCAAAACCTATTGCCAAGATCCCGGAAATCACCATATAATTTCATTTCTCTGCTGCCGGTGTAGCTCAGTTGGTAGAGCAGCGCATTCGTAATGCGAAGGTCGTAGGTTCGACTCCTATCTCCGGCACCAAGACATAAAGGCCTGACAAGCATCGCTTGTCAGGCCTTTTCTCTTTTCCGGCGCCGAAATCGTGCGCCCGCCCTCTCGCCTCACCCAGTCCGCTTGCGGGCATCCCCGGACTCCCGTATCACGCGCCGACGACTACAATCGCCGGACACTCCACCCTCGCCCCCTTCTTCATGCGCACCTGGCGTCTCGAGCGAGCGAATCTCGCCGCGCAGCTGGACGTGTCCCGCGCAACGCGCCTCGTCGCCGCGATCGGCGGCAACGAGCCGAACGCATTCGCGGCCGAAATCCTGAAGCTGTTCGACGACGCGCTGTCCATCACGCAGTGCACGATCTTCGCGTACGAGTTCGGCAATCGCCCGCGCACGATGTCGGTCGCCGATCATCGCGGAGGCCGCTACCTGCGCGATCTCGCCGACACCTACGCACGACATTTCTACGCACTCGACGGCAACCAGCAGATCGTGTCGACCGCCCATCGCGGCACACGCCGCCACGATCTGCTGCTGCACCAGCAGGCCGGCGACGAGATCGATCACGAAGCGTATCGTGCCGCGTGCTACCGCGGCCCCGACGTTTCCGACCGGCTGGCGCTGCTGATGCAGCCCGGCGATGCGACGTGGCTGTCGATCAACCTGTACCGCGCGCATCGCAGCGGCGCATTCCAGCCGCGCGAGATCGCCGCGATCGAAGCGCTCGCGCCGCTGATCGCGCAGGCCGCAAGGCATCACTACGCGCTCGCCGGTGCCGCGCAGATCGGTATCCCGCAACGGATGCTCGCGCGACTGCGCCATGCATGCCCCGATTTGTCCAAGCGCGAGCTCGACGTGCTGCGCGGCGTACTCGACGGCCAGACCGCGCACGAGATCGGCGAGACGATCGGCGTGAAGGCATCGAGTGTCGTCACCTACCAGAAGCGCGCGTACCGGCGTCTCGGCATCTCGAGCCAGCGCGAGCTGTTTGCGCTGTGCATGCAGCCGTGAAACGTCGCGGCCTGCGTTGAGCCCCTCGCTGTACCCGATTTGGGGACAACCGACGCACGACCGGCTTCCATACTGTCCCGACCTGTTGCGCGCATCTTTGCGTCGATGCGCGCACGTCGAGCCGGACAACCCTGGAAGCCAACGATGGATATCGACTTCAAGCCCTACCCGTTCGTCGCCGAGCGCCATCCCGCGCATCTGCCGGCCTGCGACGACGGTATCGATACGCACCGGCATCGCGTTGCGATCGTCGGTGGCGGCCCCGTCGGCCTGGCCGTCGCGCTCGGCCTTGCGAACCACGGCATCCGCAGCGTGCTGATCGAGGCCGACGACGCAGTCTGCCACGGCAGCCGCGCCATCTGCATCTCGCGGCGCAGCCTCGAGATCATCGAGCGGCTCGGTGCGCTCGACGACTTCCTGCGCAAGGGGCTGCCGTGGACCGGCGGGCGCAGCTTCTACCGTCGCGACGAAGTGCTGCATTTCACGATGCCGCAGGACGAAAACCAGAAGCTGCCGCCGATGGTGAATCTCGCGCAGTATCACATCGAGCAGTTCCTGCTCGACGCCGCGCTGCGCCGCCGCGAACTCATCGAGATCCGCTGGCAGACGAGAGTCACCGGCGTGACCCGGCAACCGGACGGCGTGCGACTCGACGTCGACACGCCGCTTGGCGGCTACGCACTCGACGCCGACCGGGTCGTCGCGTGCGACGGCGGGCGCAGCACGATGCGCGACGCGCTCGGCCTGTCGCTCCGCGGCACGAGCTACGAGGGCCGCTACGTGATCGTCGACATCGCGCTCGACAGCGACCGGCCGACCGAACGACTGGCGTACTTCGACCCGTCGTCGAACCCGGGCTCGACGGTGCTCGTTCACAAGCAGCCCGACAACGTGTGGCGGATCGACTATCAGTTGCGCGACGATGAGGATGCCGAAGCCGCCGTGAAACCGGAGAACGTGATCCCGCGCGTGCAGAACCTGCTCGACATGATGGGCGAGCGCGGCGACTGGTCGCCGATCTGGATCACGATCTACAAGGCGAACGCACTGACACTCGAACGCTATCGACACGGTCGCGTGCTGTTCTGCGGCGACGCTGCGCACCTCGTGCCGATCTTCGGCGTGCGCGGCGCGAACTCGGGCATCGACGATGCCGACAACCTGGCATGGAAACTCGCGTACGTGACGCGCGGACTCGCATCGGACACGTTGCTCGACAGCTACTCGGACGAACGCGTGTTCGCGACGCACGAGAACCTCCGCTACGGCACCAAGAGCACCGAGTTCATGGCGCCGCCGTCGTTCGCGTTCGAACTGATGCGCAAGGCCGTGCTGTCGCTCGCGGTCCGGCATCCCACGCTGCGCTCGCTGATCAATCCGCGCCAGACGACGGCCATCGCGTATGCGACGTCGCCGCTCAACGCAGCCGAACGCGACACGTTTTCGGCCGGCCCCGCGCCCGGCACGGTGCTCGCCGAATGCCCGCTGATGCTGTACACGGCACACGGCAGCGACGTGCGCCGCGGCCACCTGACCGACCTCGTCGCTCCGCGCTTCACCGCATTCTGCTTCACTGCCGACGGCGTGCCCGAGGCGACGCTGGCCGATCTCGAACGGCGCCTGCAGGCTGCGCGGATGCCGTTCGCGCTCGTCACGCTCGCACGGCATGCGGCGCCACGGCAACCGGCCTGCGGCGGCCATGACGTCGACGGCCGGCTGTTCGACATGTACGGCGCGCGCGACGGCACCGTCTATCTCGTGCGTCCGGACGGTCACGTACTCGGCCGCTGGCACGACGCGCGCGCCGGCGACGTGGCCGCCGCACTCGAACGCGCACTCCACCCTTGCGCATCGACCGATCCTCAGGAGACCGCATGATGACGGATACCGAACGCGACACCCTCTACACCGACCTGTGCCGCACGATGACGCGGATCGGTGAAGCCGATGCATCGCTCTTTCTCGCCCGCTTCGCACTGCTGTCGATCGAGGCGATCGGCGACACCGCGACCGTCGCACGGCTGATTGCCGACGCAAGCGACGGATTGCCCTCTGCGGGCATGCTGGCTTCGACGCTCGGACGATGACGCTCACGGCCGACCGGCTTCACCGGCAGTCATTCCTTACAGATTCATTTCGCCGCGCATCGCCCGTGCGCCAGCCTCGCCGTATGCAGACGAATTCCCTGGAAAATCCGGTTAAGGGTGCATAACATTACTTAACGATTCCGACCCGTCTATCGCGTTACATTGCGTGGGCGGCGCGGCGGGTCGCAATGCCGCCTTCATTCAGCTTGCGGCGACAGCCGACGTCCGGTCATTCGACACAACACAAGGAGAGGACCACCATGACTCATGGCTTGATTATGTGGCTCATCATCGGCGCGATCGCCGGCTGGCTTGCCGGCTTGCTCGTCAAGGGCGGCGGCTTCGGGCTGATTGTCGACATCATCGTCGGGATCGTCGGCGCAGTGATCGGCGGCTGGCTCGCCGGGCTGCTCGGCATCAGCATCGGCAGCGGTTTCATCGGATCGGTGATCGTCGCGGTCGTCGGTGCGGTGATCCTGCTGTTCGTGATCCGGCTATTCAAGCGAGCGGCCTGACGCTTCTCTCCACGCGCCTTCGGGCGCGTTTTCGCATCAGGCCGGCGCGCGGCCCGTTCGCCGCGCGCCACCGGCCCGTTCAGCGCCTGGCGCGCTGCAACCCGTCGTCGAGCACGTCAGCCGTCAGCAATCCGCTGCGCGCTTCGCGTGCGCCATCGCGCCCGATCCATACGGTGCGCGGCATCTCCCCTCTCCATCCCGCATCGAGCGCCGCGCTCAGCCGCTCGGGCATCGGCTCGGCGTTCGCGTACTGCGCGACCTGCGGCAGATGCATCTGCGCGAGTGCCCGGGAGATCGCCACGCCGTTGTCGTCGTACACATCCATTGCGACCATCGCGAGCTGCACGTCCGGACTCGTAGCGATCTTCGGACGATTCTCGGCGCCCGTGTAGATCGCCTCCGGCATCGCGTTGACGGAGGCGGGCGCGGACAGCGTGCGGCCCGCGTCGTCGGACTGCGCGACGACGACATGCGCGCCTTCGACCCACGCGGCCCACAGCCGGTGATGCGTGTCGAATGCCGCCCCCGTCGCGAGCGGCTGCTTCTGCTGCGCGGGCACTTCCTGCATGCTCATGTGCGCGGCGCGCGAATCGGCGGCCTTCGGCAGGACGTGGGCGTCGTGCGCCCCGGCAGTCGACAGCAACGCGCACCACAGCGCGCCGCCTGCCGCGAGCGATTTCACAGTGACCATTTCAGTTCTCCGTAGAAAGTACGGCCCGGATACGGGTGAAACACGTAGTAGCGGCGGTCCGTCAGGTTGTCGATGCCGACCGACGCGGTCCAGTGACGGTCGAAGCGGTAGCGCGCCTTCAGGTCGACGATCGTGAACGAGCTCGTCCCGCCGTAGACGTCCGGGTTCACGTCGCTGTTGTCGAGCGTGTTGAACTGGCGGCCCGAATAGCGCACGCCGACGCTCGCGAGCCAGTGTTCGTCGAGGCGATACGACGTGAGCAGGTTTGCACGCATGCGCGGAATACGCGGAAAGCGCGACCCGACGTACGCGGGATTCGCGGCATCGGCGAGGATCTGCGCGTTGGTCGCCGACACGTTCGCGTCGAGACTGAGGCCGCGCAGCCCGACGTTCTCGCCGCTGAACGCGAGTTCGACACCGCGCACGCGCACGCGATCGACGTTCGAGATGTTGGTCACCGTCGTCGCACCCGACACCGTCGTCTGGCTGTAGATCGAATCGCGCAGATCGCTCTGGAACACGCTGGCACGCACGACGCCGACACCCACGTCACGCTCGGCCGTGAAGTCCCAGTCAATCGCCTTTTCCGGCCGCAGGTTCGGGTTGTTGTTGACGATTGCGTTGTTCGAGATCGTGCCCTGGAACAGTTCGCCGACCGTCGGGTAACGCGTGCCCGTCGCGAACGACAGCCGGAAGCGCCAGACGTCGGTCGCATCCCATTGCAACGCGACTTTCGGCGACAACGCATTCGCGCTGCGATCCGCATAACCGAGCGTGCCGCTCGCGTTGCCGAGCGCGCCGCCGTACGCATCCCAGCGTTCGTAGCGCAGCCCCAGCGTCGCGAGCCAGCCCGGTGCGAAGCGCCACGCATCCTGCCCGAACAGCGCCTGCGTGCGCGTGTCGCCCCGATAGGTGCTCGCGAGCGACGTGGTCGGCCCGGCCAGCCAGTCGGCCGTGTTGTACGTGACGTTGCGCAGGAAGTAGTTGTCGTAGTGGTAGCCGAACGTGAACGTGTGGCCCTTCACTTCCGGCGCCTCGGCCTTCAGGTCGAGCGTGCGCCAGCCGGTGCCGTCTCCCTGGAACAGCGTGCCTGCACCGCCCTGCACGGTCGACGCCGAGCGCTGCACGTCACGCGACACGTCGTACGCGGACACGACACCCGACAGGCGCCAGCCTGAATCGAGCCGGCCGTTCAGCCCGAGCGCGTACAGCCAGTTCTCCTGGTCGCCGCGCTGCGGCGCGAACGCATTCGGCGCAACGGTCATGCTCTGGCCACCGATCGACACGTTGCCGCCGTAGACCGGATTGCCGGCCGCATCGCGCAGGAAGGTTTCGCCGTGCTGCCGATAATGGTTCTCCCAATGCCCGAGCGTGAGCGTCGCATCGATTCGGTCGGTGAACGCGTAGCCCATCCGGATCGTCTCGTTGAGCTGTTCGGTCCGCTCGATCGTCTGCGCGCCGACGATCGTCCGCGGCTTGCCGTTGGGCCCGATGTCGGTCGCGGCGCCGCTCACGGGCACGGCGGCGCCGAGCTTCGGGTTGTACGCCGAATTGGGGCTCGCATATTGCATCGGCTGACCGTTGTTCTCGAGCCGGTCGAGCGACAGCGCGAACCAGAACCGCCCGACGCGGTTCGCGATCCGCGCGGTCTGGTGATTGCCGCCGAGGTTGTCCGCGAATCCGTAGCCGTCGTGGTAGCGCTGCGTAAAGAACTGCGTCGACAGCGACGCCTCGAGCTTTTCCGGCCGGCGCGTCGTGAGCAGCACGGTCGAGCCGATCGAGTTGCCCGGGTACAGCGCGGAAAAAGGGCCATAGAGCACGTCAACGCGCGCGATATCGTCAGGCGGGATCAGCGACCAGCGCGGCGGGTACGCGTAGCTCGAGCCGAGCAGGTTCGACAGCAGCACGCCGTCGGCATAGACGAGCCCGCGCGCGCTCTGCAGTTCGTTGAAGTCGCGACCGGCGAACACGCTGTTGCGGTCGCCGATATAGCGCTTGCGGACCATCAGGTTCGGTGCGTACTTGAGCGCGTCCTCGGTGGTGACGTTGGTATGCGATTCGATCTGCTCGCGCGTGATCGATGTGACGACGGCCGGCATATCCGGATCGACCGGTTGCCGCTGCGCGGTCACGCTGACCGTGGTCAGCGTACTGCCGATCGGCACCGGCGAAACGGCTGCAGCGGTGGATGCCGGCGCGACGGGATCGGCGGGACGCTCGACACCACGGCGGGCAGTGTCGACACGCGTATCGTCAGTTGAAGCCGCATGGGCGACAGGCTACGCGAAAGCGGCCGCGCATGCGAGCGCGAGCCGCCCGCGCGACGGCCGCGCGGCGAAGGAGGAGGACATGAGGGGATTCCTGAAAACGTGATCGAACGCCGCCGGACACGAGCGCGCGCACCACGCACGGACGGCGCGGCACGCGGCCCGGCCGCGAGCGGCACGCGCGCCACCGGGGCGCGCGGACGACATCAATCAGATCGGAGCGTTTTCAGGCGGCGCGCGGGGCTGCGCGAGACGGATACCCTTGCGGGGGCAATCGGGAATGACGGGTGCTGCCGCGCGGTAGGCGAACGTCCGCACGAAACCCGGCAGCGCGGGCAGGCTCGTACCGAGCGCCACGTTCGCCGCGAAGCCGGGGCAGTACATGCAGTGCGGCACGCCGGCATGGTCGAACGACGGCGCATCGTGATCGCCGCCGGCCTGCGCGAGCACGATCTGGCGGGCGCCCGCTGCACTGCACAACTCGAGCGTGAGCTCGCCGGAGCCGGTCGAGGCGAGACGCGCATAGCCGACGACGGGCGACAGTACGTTCAGTACCAGCGCCAGCCATACGAGGCCGATCCATCGCATCGTTCGTTTCATCGCGGTGCAGGAAAAAGTGCGCGCAAGTATAACAAGCGGCCCGATTGTTGCCGATTCCGCACGACTCGATAGTCGGCATCGCAGCGCGCGTCCGAGCGCATGTGCCGTTAATACAACAGAGACAAAATCTAACGATTCGCCACTGGCATAAATCCAAGCGCGAGGATGATAATCATCGAACCTGCTGGAGAAATGACCATGGACGAAAGACCAACTCGCATGCCACCGCCGGAGCAAGTGATGAGCCCGGATCCGGAACCCGTCGGCGTGGAATTCCTCGCCGAATTGCCCGACCACGTACGGGCATTCTTCGACGAGCAGCACAAGCTGTACTCGCCGAAGTGAACGCCTGTTCGGTTCTGTAACCGCCACGTGTCGATCATCGCTATCGTGCGGTTCATCATTGCGCATCGCGCGCAACTCGCCTCGCACCCGGGCCGCAACAGCCTGACGGTGCTGGATCAGCTCGCCTGCTGATTCCTCTGTCGCGTCGCTACGCCGCGCGCCTGTCTTCGTCTATCCTTCTGGTTTTCCACGTCCGGCCCACCCGGCTCTCCCGATCGTTCCGATGAAGCAAGCCATTCGTGCCAGCGTCGCTGTCGCCGCGCTCGGCGTCGCCCTCTTTTCGTCCCCGCGCATCGCCGTTGCAGACGGCGACGACACCGCCCTCACCAACATCGTCGCACTCGCGTCGCAGCGCCTCGCGCTCGCTGAGCCGGTGGCCCGATGGAAATGGGCGAATCACAAGGCAATCGAGGACCGCCCGCGCGAAGCGGCGCTGCTCGAATCGGTCGGGAAGCGCGCGGCACAGGCCGGCGTCGATCCCGCGTTCGCGCGGACGTTCTTCGAGGATCAGATCGCGGCGAGCAAGGATGTGCAGAACGCCCTGTTCGCAACCTGGCGCACGACGCGGCCGCCCGAAGGCACGCCTCCCGATCTCGCGACCAGCACGCGCCCGGCGCTCGACCGGCTGACGCAGAAAATGCTCACGGGGCTCACGCAGGTTGCACCGCTGCGCGATGCGCCTGATTGTCAGGCGCGACTCGCCCGCAGCATCGCGAACTGGAAGACGCTCACGCGCTACGACTCCACGCAGACGCAAGCGCTCGACACCGCGTTGTCGCACATCTGCTCGGCCGGCGGCGCAAGCGCGATCGGCTGATACGGCGGTCGCGCCGGGTCAACCCGCTTGGCCCGCAGGCGTGAGTGCGGCGAGCGGAATCAGTTGCAGGCCGCGCGCGAGATGCGTCTGCAGCAGGCGGTGGGTGAAGGGTTCGAATGCGCCGGCTGCCCCGTCGGCCGCGAGCCGCGCGGCCGCGTCGAGCGATTCCGCGACGCCGAGATAGCGCCAGCCATCGATCACATGAAACAGGCGGCGCTCGCCGCTTGCCTCGAACGCAACGGCGCCTTCGAACGGCCAGGGTGCATTGCCGGTACGGGCGGTGTCGGCCGCAGGGCGCCGGTTGTACGACGGACGCAGCCCGGCGATCCATTGCGCTTCTGCGAGCATCGCCCCCAGTTCATTACCCGTCTCGCGCCATTCAACGCGCCGTACCTGCTGCGCAAGCCGCATTTCCTTCGACGACCGACGCTCTCCCGTCAACAACGCGCGCAGCCGCTGCCGCACGCGTACGCTGCGGCCGACGTACAGTGGCGCGTCGCCCTCCCCGAACAGTGCGTACGCCCCGCACCCGGCCGGCGCGGTATCGAGCCAGGCTTCGGTCAGGTCGCCGCCCAGACGGAAGTGGCGCGTCGTGCGCGCGATCTGGTCGCGCAGCCGCTCGAGCGGCACGATGTCGTGCAACTGGCGCCAGAACTGCCACAGGAGGTCGGCATCCGCCAGTGCCCGGTGGCGCGCAGCCGGCACGAGGCCGTGGCGCTCGATCAACGCGTCGAGCCCGTGCCGCGCTTCACGCGGGAACAGCGCACGCGACAGCCGCACCGTACACAGCACGTCGGGATTGAACGCGAAACCTGCGCGCTCGAATTCGGCCCGCAGGAAACCGCGGTCGAAGCTCGCGTTGTGCGCGACGAAAAGCTTGCCGTCGAGCCGCTCGAACAAGGCCGGCGCCAGCGATGCGAACGAAGGCGCGTCGCGCACCATCTCGTCCGAAATACCCGTCAGTTGCTGGATGAACGGCGGAATCGACTGCCCCGGGTTGACGAGCGTCGTCCACGTCGACACGCCGAGCGGGCCGATTTCGACCACGCCGATTTCGGTGATGCGGTGTTCGGCGGGCGAGCCGCCGGTGGTTTCAAGGTCGACGAAAACGAGCGGCTGTTCGCTGGCCGGATCGGACGGACAGGGGAAATCGGACATGAAAAGACTGGGAAACGATGCTTCCGTGAGTATGCACCGGCATCCCTGTTCGCGGCCAGCCCGAACCGTATTGTTCCGTCCCCGGAAAATGAAAAGCCCCCGCCATGCGGGGGCCGGACGTGATCGGCAATGCGTGGCGCGTCAGACGGCCTGGATATTCGCTGCCTGCTTGCCTTTCGGCCCGACTTTCACGTCGAACGAAACACGCTGGTTTTCCTTCAGCGTCTTGAAGCCGTCCATCTTGATTTCGGAAAAGTGCGCAAACAAATCTTCACCACCATTGTCCGACGTAATAAAGCCGAAACCTTTAGCATCGTTAAACCATTTCACGATACCGGTATCCATGTCTTCGTTCCCCACTCGATTAGATCAAAGAAGCTATTTTTATAGCCGTTTCCCGAAATCCCGAAACATCGCGCCAGCAACTGCACCAGCACCAGCACGCCGCCCGAGGACGGAGTGCTGACTTTATAAATTGGACAATCCGGGTGCGTCAAGAAAATTTTTGATGATCGTTTTATCAAAATAGTGCTAATGGCATTGGAATCGGTACACCATCGCCTTTTATTAATTGATTCGAGTCAAAAACCTGTCAACATTACCGGGGTGGGAGCTCCGATAATCTCGGCCACGAAATTTCTACCGGGGACAAATCGCCTCGGTAAAATCCTCGGGTTTTTTCCGGGTTGCAGAAATGCGGGGACATTGCGATGCTCATCCAACGCCGGAAGGAAGGAGAAGGTCATGTGGCTGGACGGAATCAAGCGCTTCGCGAGCCGGCTTGGGCGCGTACGCCGCAAGTCCCGCGCCCTGGCAGAGTCCGCGCGCGAAGCGCCGTGCGACACCGAGTTCGATACGACCTGGCACGGCGATCACTGGCAGAACCTGCTTGCATCGCCCCTCGATGCCCGTCACTACGTGATGGAAGACTGGACATACACGCCGCCCCCGAACGAAGCCAAGGAGGCCGCGCCTGCGGCCAAGCGCAAGCGGCGCTCGTACACGCAGTAGCGCGCAGCGGCGGGGCAAAAAAAAAGCGCGACTGGGAAGTCGCGCCGACAAAGGTTTGGAGATCTTTTCCGTCAACGAAAAAGTCTGCTTCGGAAAGCAGAGATCGCAGTATAGCGAGAGAACAACCTTTCATTATCCATGCTCCACACAAACCTCTATTGCCGATGTGTCAATAATCGCGCTATGACCGCCGTCGCCTGCTGGTGATTACCTGTCGCGATCGCGCAACGTCCGTTACGCAGTCCTGAGCGCCATTTTCTTTCGCTGCATCGCCGCAAACCCTTGCTGGACAACCGTTTGCGCTTCCCCCTAGATCTTTGCGGATTCCAAAATACATTATTGCTTAAAGCGCGCCCCATCCCCGCTCCACGCACTCCTTACACTGCAGATGGCTTTTTGAAAAGCGCACCGCCGCTCTGCCGGACCGGCCGCAGCGTCAAGCACAACATGCCAGTCCGCAGCAGGTTCGATCGACATCATCCTGTTTGGAGACAGATCCATGAAAAAAACTCTGATCGTCACCGCGTTGTCGGGTGTATTCGTTACGGCAGCCCATGCCCAGAGCAGCGTGACGCTCTATGGCCTGATCGACGCCGGCATCACCTACACGAACAATCAGCACGGCCACAGCGCCTGGCAGGAAACGAGCGGTTCGGTCAACGGCAGCCGCTGGGGCTTGCGCGGCACCGAAGATCTCGGCGGCGGCATGAAAGCGATCTTCACGCTGGAAAATGGTTTCGGCATCAATAACGGCGCGCTGAAGCAGAACGGCCGCGAATTCGGCCGGCAAGCGTTTGTCGGTCTCGCACACAACAGCTACGGTTCGCTGACGCTGGGCCGGCAGTACGACAGCGTCGTCGACTATCTCGGGCCGCTGTCGCTGACCGGCACCCAGTACGGCGGCACGCAGTTCGCTCACCCGTTCGACAACGACAACCTGAACAACTCGTTCCGGATCAACAACTCGGTCAAATATCAGAGCGCGAACTACGGCGGACTCAAGTTCGGTGCGTTGTACGGGTTCTCGAACTCGACGTCTTTCGCGAACAACCGCGCCTATAGCGGCGGCGTGTCGTACAGCTACCTGGGCTTCAACTTCGCCGCGGCCTACTTGCAGTTGAACAGCGATGTGAACGCGCTCGCGCAGGCCGCGACCGACCCGGGCGCAGTGACCGGCGACTGGACCTTCGCCTCGCGCGTGCAACGCACCTGGGGCGCCGGCCTGAACTACGGGTTCGGCCCGGCCACGGTCGGCTTCGTGTTCACGCAGACGCGCCTCACCGGCATCCGCGCAATCAGCGCAGGGCAGTCCGGCGTGTCCGGTGGCATCACGGGCCTCGGCGGAACCGCGCGCTTCAGCAACTACGAACTCAACGGCCGCTACGCGCTGACACCGGCGCTGTCGCTTGCCGGCTCCTACACGTACACGCAGGGCCGCCTGGCCGGCGACAAGCCGACCTGGCACCAGTTCAACCTGCAAGCCGACTATGCGCTGTCGAAGCGCACCGACGTCTACCTGCAGGGCGAGTTCCAGAAGGTCAACAACGACGGCCTCGACCTCGGCGCCAACATCAACGGTCTGGGCGCCGCGTCATCGACCAACAAGCAGATCGCGGTCACGGCCGGCATGCGCCATCGCTTCTGAGCGACCGGCACATCCGCTGCATGCCGGATGACGAAGCGCCCCGTCGGGGCGCTTTTTCTTTGCCGGACTGCATCGGGTCAGGCGTTGTCCCGCGGCGGGTAGCGAACGTCGAGCACGTCGATCGGCTGCGGGCCGGCCGGCGTCATCAGCATGACGGTATCGCCGATCTTCGCCTTGATCAGCGCACGCGCAACCGGGGAAATCCAGCTGACGCAGCCGCGATCCAGATCGACCTCGTCGATCCCGACGATCGTGATCGTATGATCCTGGCCGTCCGGCGTCTCGTAATCGACCGTTGCACCGAAAAACACCTGGTCGACATTCTCCTGCCGGCTCGCATCGACGACTTCGGCAAGATCGAGCCGCTTCGTCAGGAAGCGGATGCGGCGATCGATCTCGCGAAGCCGTCGCTTGCCGTAGATGTAGTCGCCGTTTTCCGACCGGTCGCCGTTCGATGCGGCCCAGGACACGAGCCGCACGACCTCGGGACGCTCGACGTCGATCAGGTGCAGCAGTTCGTCCCTCAGCCGCTTGTGGCCGGCCGGCGTGATGTAGTTCTTCGCGCCCGCCGGGATCGCGGGCTGGGCCTGGTCGAGATCGTCGTCGTCGCCGTCCGACTCTTTGACAAACGCCTTGTTCATGATGCAGATTCAACGTGGATGACTGATGCTCCAAGGGTACACGATGGGGGCCCCGGCAAGGCCGCGCAGAACAATTCGCGAATAAGGCTTCCCTTTTTATACAACCCTGCTATAATTTCGCTTCTGCGTGCGGCTGTAGCTCAGTTGGATAGAGTACTTGGCTACGAACCAAGGGGTCGTGGGTTCGAATCCTGCCAGCCGCGCCACTTTTTCGAGGGCCTTCCGAACCGAAGGCCCTTTCAGTTCGAAGCAGTAGAAGTTTTGTTTTGCGTGCGGCTGTAGCTCAGTTGGATAGAGTACTTGGCTACGAACCAAGGGGTCGTGGGTTCGAATCCTGCCAGCCGCGCCACTTTTTTGGGGGCCTTCCCATCGCAGAAGGTTCCGACAGTCAAGCAGTACCGTTTTGCGTGCGGCTGTAGCTCAGTTGGATAGAGTACTTGGCTACGAACCAAGGGGTCGTGGGTTCGAATCCTGCCAGCCGCGCCACCTTAAAAGGGCTTTCCTCCGGGAAAGCCCTTTTTCTTTTCCGCCCGCCCCTCTTCCCTTGCTCACGACACGGCCCGGTTACAGGCGCCCTTGTCCAGCCACGCCGCACGTTCGCTCTTCGTACCGCACAAATGAAAACGGCGGCCATATTGGCCGCCGTCGATCAATCGCCCGCTTGTGCTGGCAAGCGTCAATAATCCTGCCGCTCGCGCTCGATCCGCATGCCGCCGTCATGGCGCGCATGCGCGCCGTCGTCGGTCGAACGCTCGCGCATGATCCGCATCACGTCCGGATTGGTCCGCACGCGCCGCATCACGTTCGCGAGATGCACGCGGTCGCTGACCTGGATCACGAAGCGCAGTACCGTCGATTCGTGCGTCAGATCCTCGTCCATCGCGATATGCACGATGTTCGCGTCGGCCGACGTGATGTCCGCCGCCACGCGCGCAAAGATACCCTTGGTGTTCTTCACGAGCGCCTTCACCGCGACATCGAACAGGCGGCCCGGCTGCGGCGCCCATTCGACGTCGATCCAGCGGCCCGGATCGCGGCGGTGAATCCGCTGCGCCACGCGGCAATCGGTCGTATGAATCGCCATCCCCAGGCCGATGCCGATGTAGCCCATGATCGCGTCGCCCGGAATCGGCCGGCAGCACGCGGACAACTGCACGGACATCCCTTCGGTGCCGGTAATCACGACCGGCGGCGCATGATGCGCGGGATGCCGCTCGGACTTCGGCAGATCGTCGTCCGCGTCGCGGCCGCTCATCAGCACCTCGATGCGCTTGGCCATCACCGCGGCAACGCGACGGCCGAGGCCGATGTCCGCGAAGATTTCCTGACGGCTCTTGTTGCCCGTCCACTGCACGAGCTTCTCCCACACCTCCGGCTCGACATCGGCCAGCGCGAGACCATAGCCTTTCAGGCTCTGGTCGACCAGCCGCTCGCCAAGCTGCACCGACTCGTTCAGGCGCATCGTCTTCAGGTAGTGACGGATCGCCGAACGCGCCTTGCCGGTACGCACGAAACCGAGCCATGCGGGGTTCGGCTTCGAATACGGCGCGGTGATCACCTCGACGATGTCGCCGCTCTTCAGCTCGGTGCGCAGCGGCAGCAGTTCGTTGTTGATCTTCACGGCCACGCACTGGTTGCCGAGATCGCTGTGGATCGAATACGCGAAATCGAGCGCCGTCGCGCCGCGCGGCAGCGCCATGATCTTCGACTTCGGCGTGAACACGTAGACCGCATCGGGGAACAGGTCGATCTTCACGTGCTCGAGGAATTCGCTCGAATCGCCGGCTTCGCTCTGGATGTCGAGCAACGACTTCAGCCACTGGTGGGCGCGCTTCTGCACGTCACTGAGATCGGCGCTGCCGTTCTTGTACAGCCAGTGCGCGGCGACCCCCGCCTCGGCAATCTCATGCATCTTGCGCGTGCGCACCTGGAACTCGATCGGTGCGCCGAACGGACCGACGAGCGTCGTGTGCAGCGACTGATAGCCGTTGATCTTCGGGATCGCGATGTAGTCCTTGAACTTGCCGGGCACGGGCTTGTACAGCGCGTGCAGCGCGCCGATGCACGTGTAGCAGTCGAGCGGGCTGTCGACGACGACGCGAAAACCGTACACGTCGAGCACCTGCGAGAACGACAACTGCTTGTCGCGCATCTTGCGGTACACGCTGTAGATGGTCTTTTCGCGGCCGGTGATCTCGGCGTCGATCTTCGCGTCGGCCATCGCGCGCTGCGCGGCCTCGAGAATCTTGCTGATCACTTCGCGGCGGTTGCCGCGCGCCGCCTTGACGGCCTTCTCGAGCGTCGCGTAGCGATGCGGGTTGAAGTTCGCGAAGCTCATGTCCTGCAGCTCGCGATACGTGTTGTTCAACCCGAGGCGGTGCG
Source organism: Burkholderia sp. LS-044 (assembly GCF_004803625.1). Classification (NCBI taxonomy): domain Bacteria; kingdom Pseudomonadati; phylum Pseudomonadota; class Betaproteobacteria; order Burkholderiales; family Burkholderiaceae; genus Burkholderia; species Burkholderia sp. LS-044. The sequence continues at coordinate 142,431 of NZ_SSWO01000004.1, read as the reverse complement.
CGATCGGCGCGTAGATATCGAGCGTCTCGCGCGCGACGCGGCGGCGCTTTTCCATCGGCACCGCGCCGAGCGTGCGCATGTTGTGCAGGCGGTCGGCGAGCTTGACGAGAATGACGCGCACGTCGCGTGCCATCGCGAGCAGCATCTTGCGGAAGTTTTCCGCCTGCGCTTCCTCGCGGCTGCGGAACTCCATCTTGTCGAGCTTCGACAGGCCGTCGACCAGTTCGGCGACCTTCGGGCCGAACCGTTCGGCCAGCTCGCTCTTGGTCACGCCCTGGTCTTCCATCACGTCGTGCAGGAGCGCTGCCATGACGGCCTGTGCGTCGAGCTTCCAGCCGGCACAGATTTCCGCGACGGCGACGGGATGGGTGATGTAGGGTTCGCCGCTCTGGCGATATTGACCGAGGTGGGCTTCGTCGCTGAAGTGGAACGCCGCCTTGACCTCTTTGATTTCCTCCGGAGCGAGATACTCGGCCAGCACGGCCGTCAGTTTCGCAATCGAAACGACGCCGTGCTTGCGCGGCTGCTCCGGTGTGGCGGTCGGCCCGAACAGATGCCGGAAGGACTGTTCGAGGACCGCGTCGATGTACTGGCGCGCAGGCGACTGGGCCGTGGCTTCGGTGGTCGAATCCGCGGAGGCGGACGATGGGGTGGTGCTCATATTCGCCTCCAGGTCGAGTCGTTGCGCGCGTGGATTACATGGCTGGAACGGGCCGGATGCGCGTTACACCGGCACCTTCTTCAGCATCTCGACGCCGACCTGGCCGGCAGCGATTTCGCGCAGCGCGACGACGGTCGGCTTGTCGCGGCTTTCGATCTTCGGCGTATGGCCTTGCGCGAGCTGCCGCGCGCGATAGGTGGCGGCGAGCGCCAGTTCGAAGCGGTTCGGGATTTGCTTCAGGCAGTCTTCGACGGTAATGCGAGCCATGTTGGTAATTCCTTCTGAATATAGTCCTTATTCTACCTTATGTCCCTCGTCCCCCGCGTCATTCCGCGTGGGGCAGATGGATGCCGAGCTCGATGAACAGCTCCGTGTGTCGCGCGTACTGCGAAGCAAAGCGCAGGCGCGTGGCGGCGACGATGCATTCGAGCTCCGCGAGCGCACGCTCGAAATTCTCGTTGATCACCACGTATTCCGCTTCCGACGCGTGCGCGATCTCGCTGCCGGCGGCGAGCAGTCGGCGCGTGATCACGTTCGGCTCGTCCTGGCCGCGCTTCTTCAGGCGCTCCTCGAGCGCGTCGAGCGACGGCGGCAGGATGAAGATGCCGACCGCGTTGCGGAACTGCTTCTTCACCTGCAGCGCGCCCTGCCAGTCGATCTCGAGCAGCACGTCGTGGCCGTTCTTCATCTGCTCTTCGATCCAGACGCGCGACGTGCCGTAGTAGTTGCCGTGCACTTCCGCGCTCTCGAGGAATTCGTGCGCCGCGTGACGCGCGCGGAAATCCTCGACCGTCGTGAAGTGATAGTGCCGGCCGTCCTGCTCGCCCGGGCGCGGCTTGCGCGTCGTGTACGAGATCGACAGGCAGATGTCGTTGTCCTTCGACAGCAGCGCGTTCACGAGCGTCGACTTGCCGGCGCCCGACGGCGCGACGACCATGAACAGGTTGCCGGGATAGACGCCGCCGTGCAGCGAATGCGACGCGTGGACGTCGCGATGGGAATCGGTCATGACTGCCTCCGCCGGGCAGCCCCAAGGAGGCTGGCCGCCCCCTCGGGGGGCAGCGAACATAGTGAGCGTGGGGGTCGTTTCATCTCTGTTACTCCAGGTTTTGCACTTGCTCGCGCATCTGCTCGATCAACAGCTTGAGCGCCATCGATGCGTCGGCCAGTTCCTTCGCCGCCGCCTTCGAGCCGAGCGTGTTTGCTTCTCGATTCAGTTCCTGCATCATGAAGTCGAGACGCTTGCCGACGCGGCCGCCCTTCTCGATCACATGACGCGTTTCGTTCAGGTGCGCGGTGAGACGCGACAGCTCTTCCGCGATGTCGATCCGGATCCCGTACATCGTCACTTCCTGACGAATGCGCTCCGCGGCTTCCTCGCGCGTGACGATCGTCGCGCTGCCTTCGGGCGCCGCGATGCCGAGCGCTTCCTGCAGCCGTTCGACGATCTTCTGCTGATGCTTCGCGATCAGCTCCGGCACGAGCGGCGTGATGCGCGCGACGATCGCTTCCATCTCGGTGACGTTCGACAGCAGCATCGTCGCCAGTTGCGCGCCTTCGCGCGAACGCACGACGACGAGTTCGCCGATCGCTTCCTTGCCGCACGCGAGCACCGCGTCGCGGATCGCTTCCGCCGACACGCCGCTTTCGGCGATCACGCCGGGCCAGCGCAGGATCTCGCCCGCGCGCAGGCGGCCGACGCCCGGGAACGTGTCCAGCACCGAGCGCTCGAGTTCGGCGAGCTGGCCGAGCGCCGACTGGTTCAGCGCGCCGGCGCCGATGCTCTGCTCGCCGCGCTGCAGGTTGATGCGGATGTCGACCTTGCCGCGCGACAGCTTGTTCATCAGCATTTCGCGCAGCGCGGGTTCGCACGCGCGCACGTCGTCCGGCATCCGGAAATTCAGGTCGAGGAAGCGCGAGTTCACGGTGCGCAGTTCGACCGACACGCTGGTGCCGCCGTTACCGGTGGCCGTCGCGAGTTCGCGCGTCGCGCTCGCGTAGCCCGTCATGCTGTAGATCATGGTTCGTCTCGCCGTCTGGGTGCCCTCGCGGGCGGGGATATGTCGAGGCGCCCGGCGCATCGGAAAGCGCGGGGCGGGAAGCGCGCATTATCCCATTTTTGGGAACCACCCCGCCGGGCAAGCCCGCCGTTCGGCGCTAAAATCGGGGTTTCCTCTCGTTCCGCGATTCCCACATGACGTCCTCCGTTTCCCGCCCGAGCGGCCGCCGCGCCGACGAACTGCGCAAGGTCGCCCTCACGCGCCACTACACGAAACACGCCGAAGGCTCGGTGCTGGTCGAATTCGGCGACACCAAGGTGCTCTGCACCGCGAGCGTCTCCGAACGCGTGCCCGATTTCCTGCGCGACCGCGGGCAAGGCTGGCTGACCGCCGAATACGGCATGCTGCCGCGCGCGACGCACACGCGCAGCGACCGCGAAGCCGCACGCGGCAAGCAGACCGGCCGCACGCAGGAAATTCAGCGCCTGATCGGCCGCGCGCTGCGCGCCGTGTTCGACCTCGAGGCGCTCGGCCCGCGCACGATCCACATCGACTGCGACGTGATCCAGGCCGACGGCGGCACGCGCACGGCGAGCATCACCGGCGCATTCGTCGCCGCACACGACGCCGTGTCGACGCTGATCGCGGCCGGCAAGCTCACGCGCTCGCCGATCACCGACCACGTCGCCGCGATCTCGGTCGGCGTGTACGAGGGCGCGCCCGTGCTCGACCTCGATTACGCGGAAGATTCGCGCTGCGATACCGACATGAACGTCGTGATGACGGGCGCCGGCGGCTTCGTCGAAGTCCAGGGCACTGCCGAAGGCGTGCCGTTCTCGCGCGCCGAGATGAACGCGCTGCTCGACCTCGCGCAAGGCGGGATCGCCGAACTCGTGCAGCTTCAGAAAGACGTGCTGGGCGCCTGACATGCCGGACGACCACACCATCGCGCCGCTGTCGCGCATCGTCCTCGCGTCGAACAACGCCGGCAAGCTGCGCGAATTCACCGCGCTGTTCTCGACGGTCGGCATCGAGATCGTCCCGCAGGGCGACCTCGCGGTGCCCGAGGCGGACGAGCCGTTCGGCACCTTCATCGAGAACGCGCTGACGAAGGCGCGTCACGCGTCGCGGCTCACCGGGCTGCCGGCGATCGCCGACGATTCGGGCCTGTGCGTGCGCGTGCTGCGCGGCGCGCCGGGCGTCTATTCGGCGCGCTATGCGCAGCGCGCGGGCCGCGACAAGGGCGATGCGGCGAACAACGCGTATCTCGTCGAGCAGCTGCGCGGCGTCGACGACCGGCGCGCATACTACTGCTGCGTGCTCGCGCTCGTGCGCCATGCCGACGACCCCGAGCCGCTGTTCGCCGAAGGGCGCTGGGCGGGCGAGATCGTCGATACCCCGCGCGGCGAGCACGGATTCGGCTATGACCCGTATTTCTATCTGCCTTCGCTCGGCGCGACGGCCGCCGAACTCGAACCGGCCGTGAAGAACACGCACAGCCACCGCGCGCTGGCGCTGAAGGCGCTGCTGGCGCGGCTCGCGGAGGAGGCATGAGCATGCCCGATACCCCTTCGCTGCGGGAGGTTGCATGAGCCAGGCCGCGGAAACCGGCGCACGCGTCGTGGCGACCTTCACGTCGCCCGGCCAGGTGCGGCTCACGTCGCTGCCGCCGCTCGCGCTGTACGTGCATTTCCCGTGGTGCGTGCGCAAGTGCCCGTACTGCGATTTCAACTCGCACGAGTGGAAAGGCGAACGGTTTCCGGAAACCGAGTATCTCGACGCGCTGCGCGCCGATCTCGAGCAGGCGCTGCCGCTCGTGTGGGGCCGGCAGGTGCATACGGTGTTCATCGGCGGCGGCACGCCGAGCCTGCTGTCGGCCGCCGGCCTCGACCGGATGCTGTCCGACGTGCGCGCGCTGCTGCCGCTCGACGCCGATGCCGAGATCACGCTCGAGGCGAATCCGGGCACGTTCGAGGCCGCGAAGTTCGCGCAGTTCCGCGCGAGCGGCGTGAACCGCCTGTCGGTCGGCATCCAGAGCTTCAACGAAACGCACCTGAAGGCGCTCGGCCGGATTCACGACACCGCGCAGGCGCGCGCGGCCGTCGAGATCGCCGCGAAGAACTTCGACAACTTCAACCTCGACCTGATGTTCGCGCTGCCGAACCAGACGCTCGACGAATGCCGTACCGACATCGAAACCGCACTGTCGTACGCGCCGCCGCATCTGTCGCTGTATCACCTGACGCTCGAGCCGAATACCCTGTTCGCGAAGTTCCCGCCGGTCGTCCCCGATGACGACGCGTCGGCCGACATGCAGGAATGGATTCACGCACGTACGGCCGAGGCCGGTTACGGGCGCTACGAAGTGTCCGCGTATGCGAAGCCGAATCATCAGTGCAAGCACAACCTGAACTACTGGCGTTTCGGCGACTATCTCGGGATCGGTGCGGGTGCGCACACGAAGCTGTCGTTCCCGAACCGGATCCTGCGGCAGGCACGCTACAAGCATCCGGCGACCTTCATCGAGCAGGCGATGGCCGGCACGGCCGTGCAGGAAGAGCGTGAAGTCGGCGCGCGCGACCTGCCGTTCGAGTTCATGCTGAACACGCTGCGGCTCGTCGAGGGCTTCCCCGTGCACAGCTTCGCCGAGCGCACCGGCCTGCCGATGAGCACGATCGAGCCGGCACTGCAGGAAGCGGAACGGCGCGGACTGATCGCACGCGATTTCGCGCAGATCGCGCCGACGCCGCTCGGCCAGCGTTTCCTCAACGACCTGCAGGAATTGTTCCTGCGCGACGATTGAGGGCATGAAGATCGCGGCATTTCGGTTACAATGCCGCCTCGTGTGGAAGCGTGGCCGAGCGGTTTAAGGCACCGGTCTTGAAAACCGGCGACGGGAAACTGTCCGTGAGTTCGAATCTCACCGCTTCCGCCAGGAAGTTTGCCAAACCCCGTCCATTCAGCGAATGACGGGGTTTTTTGTTGGTTCTCGCACGGCTTTCCCCCACGTTCCGACGCGTCCCGCCGGATGCCGTTACAATCCGGCGCTCCGATTCGCGAAACGGGAAACCCACGTCATGAAGCCCCTCATCGTCTCGTCGCTCGTCGCCTTGCTCGCGGCCGTCAGCACGCACGCGGCAGCCGACACCGCGTCCGGCAGCGACGCGCAAGCGTCGTGCGCGATCGCATACGTGTCCGGCGTCGGCGGCTCGCCGCGCGGCCTGAGCGAATACCTCGCGAGCCCGTCGCCGTACAACTACCTGAAAGACAACGACCTCCAGTGCAAGGTGGGAGACGACGGACGCACGTCGAACTGCACCGGCGTGACCTACCTGCGCAACGAACAGGTGAGCGTGTACGACGATTCCGATCCGGCGACGCTCACCGTCGTGGCACGCGTGGAGCTCGACCACGGCCAGAAATACCCGGTGATCATCGTCGTGCAGCGCAAGGACGCCCGCTGCAAACAATGATGCAGCGCCGCGCGCGAACCCGTTCGTCGAAACGGCACGTGCGTTCGCGCCGGGCTCTCGCGCGGCATCCGAGCCACCGGCACGGGCAGCAGCCCGTCATCGCGCCGCACCGCGCCGGAAGCCTCCCGGCCAGCCGCTCGATCACCTAGAATTCGATCAACACGGCGACACAACCGCCGCCGCGTACTCGATGCCGCGCGCGCCACCCCTGCGTGCGGTACACGGAGATCGCCATGACCGAACTGTCGATACCGACGGAACACGTCGATTACGAAGGCTTCGAGGTCCATGTCGTGCCGGCTGCCGTGCCCGGCAGCGACACGCGCTATACCTACACCGGCTACGTATGCCATCCCGGCGCGAATCCCGCGTTACCCGGCCACGCGGTACCGTTCCATGCGGACGGCGAGGAAAGCTTCGCCAGCCTCGATGAAGCCGTCCACGAAGCCGTGCATGTCGGCAAGAGCATCATCGACGGCACGCACCCCGACCTGTCGGTCCTGTCACTCGTCACGCACGGTTTCTGAACCGGGCGACACGCGTCGCTGACGATTGCGCGGGCATCCGCCGCGGTGCTGCCCGCGGCGACGGATGCGCGCTGCCGAACCATCTCCAAGCGCCTGCGCGCCGGTCGCGTTCCTCGCCTTGCTTTCAACCGTGCAACACGCGCACCGGGATGCGGACGTGCGGCAGCCGCGCGAGCGTGCCGTCACATGTCACGTCACATCGCGATACGCGGGCGCAGGCTGCCTCGCCATCAGCGATCGCGACACCCGGCATCGACCGTTATGCGTTTCTCCCGATGCCGGCTCGCGCCCGTGCGCCTATCATTTTTTTATAGTCACTTCTGGCTAGCCTCCCATGCGCCCCCGTTCCCGTTCGCGCGTCGACCGGCTGCGTGCAGTTGCACTGGCCGTCGTCGCCATGCTCGCGGCGTGCACGATCACGCCGCCTCCGTCGCTGCACTCGATCCTGACGATTCCGTCGATCACACGCAGTGGCAGCCTCGACCAATACCGCGTCGAAGTCGCGCAGCGTGTCGCCGAACGCAATCCGTCCGGCCTGCTGCACGGCACGCCGCAGGCCATGCTCCGTTCGCTCGTCGTCGTGGCCTTCACCGTCGATGGCAGCGGCCGGCTCGTCAACGCGTCCGTCTATCGCAGCAACGGCGACAGCGAAGCGGAAGCGCTCGCGCTCGCGTCGCTGCGCCGCTCGGCGCCGCTGCCGCCGCCACCGTCGCGGCTGCTCGACGGCAACGGCCGGCTCGAAATGATGGAAGGCTGGCTCTTCAACGACGACGGCCACTTCCAGTTGCAAAGCACCGCGTCGGCGCAGGCGCAATCGATCGACTGACCGGCCGCCGCACCGCGATTGCCGGTGCGCGGCAGCGCTGGCTATAATTTTCCGCAATCGCGCGGCCATCACGCCGCGCGCGCGTTCGTGCGCCCCACCCGGCATGCGAGCCGACCACGCCGGCACCGGGCGGCGGCGACGTACCCGTCTCCATCGTCGACCGGCGGGTGACGTCCGCGCCATGGCGCGCGTCCACGCCGCTACCGCATCATCCGCTCGGCTGCTCCCCGGCAGGCGTCCACCTGCCTGCCCGACCGCACGCCCAGCCGACCGCCCCAACGACAAAACGGAGACATCCATGTCCGCATCCCCCCCGACCGTTGCACACGCAACCGGTTCGGCCGGCGCCGTCAGCCACCGGCGCATCGTGTTCGCGAGCTTCATCGGCACCGCGATCGAGTTCTACGATTTCTATGTGTACGCAACGGCTGCCGCGCTCGTCATCGGCCCCGTATTCTTTCCACACGGCTCCGCGACCGCACAGGCGCTGTCCGCGTTCGTCACGTTCGGCATCGCATTCATCGCGCGCCCGATCGGCTCGTTCCTGTTCGGGCACTTCGGCGACCGCATCGGGCGCAAATCGACGCTCGTCGCGTCGCTGCTCGTGATGGGCGTATCCACCACCGCAATCGGCTTCGTGCCCGGCTACGACGCGATCGGCACGCTCGCGCCGGTGCTGCTGTGCGTGCTGCGCTTCGGCCAGGGGATCGGCCTCGGCGGCGAATGGGGCGGCTCCGCGCTGCTCGCGACCGAGCATGCGCCGCAGGGCAAGCGCGGCTGGTTCGGCATGTTCCCGCAGCTCGGGCCCTCGGTCGGCTTCCTGATGTCGAACGGCCTGTTCTTCGCGCTCGCGTTGTCGCTGTCGGACGAGCAGTTCCGCAGCTGGGGCTGGCGCATCCCGTTCCTGGTCAGCGCAGTGCTCGTCGCGCTCGGCCTGTACGTGCGACTCAAGATCACCGAAACGCCCGCGTTCCAGGCCGCGCTCGATCGCAACGAGCGCGTACGCGTGCCGGTCGCGACCCTCGTCACGCAACACTGGCAGCCGACGCTGCTCGGCGCGCTCGCGATGGTCGTCTGCTACACGCTGTTCTATATCTCGACGGTGTTTTCGCTGTCGTACGGCGTGTCGGCGCTGCATATTCCGCGCCAGAGCTTCCTCGGCCTGCTGTGTTTCGCGGTCGTGTTCATGGGACTCGCGACGCCGCTGTCCGCGTGGGCATCCGATCGCTTCGGCCGCAAACCGGTGCTGGTCGTGGGCGCGATCGCCGCGCTGCTGTCGGGTTTCGCGATGGAACCGCTGCTCGGCAGCGGCTCGATGCCGCTCGTCGCGCTGTTCCTGACGATCGAGCTGTTCCTGATGGGCGTGACGTTCGCGCCGATGGGCGCGCTGCTGCCGGAACTGTTCCCGACCAACGTCCGCTATACGGGCGCGGGGGTCGCGTACAACCTCGGCGGGATCCTCGGTGCGTCGATCGCACCGTACATCGCGCAACTGCTGGCGGCGCGCGGCGGGCTGTCGTGGGTCGGCGGATATGTATCGGTTGCGGCGGCCATCAGCCTGATCGGCGTGCTGCTGATGCGCGAAACGCGCGACGCGTCGCTCGTCTGAGTCTCCGGGGCGACCCGGGTTGCGCGGTGGCCGGCGCTGCCTATACTCGATCCCGGGTGCGTCGCCGCGCGCCCCCGGGATCCCGCCCCGAAGGAGCCGCCGCCATGAACATCCGCCTCGGCAATGCCGATCTCGTCCTGATCCTCGCGCTTGCGCTCGGTGGCGCGCTCCTGCTCGCGCTGCGCTTCCGGCCGAAGACGTGGCGCGGCCTCGTGTTCGAGGCGCTGCTGGCGAACCTGGCGGCGATCGCCGCCGTCGTCACGGTCGAGGCGCTGCTCGCCTGAACCGGCCCGCCCCGCTTCGTCAGGCGGTCAGTCGCGCGCGCCGCGCGCCGTAGGCCGGGCAGACCGTATCGATCGCGTCCAGCGCCTCCTCGACCGACGGCATCGCGCCCGGCTCGCCGATGGACAGGGCATTCGGCGCGCCGCCGATCCCGCAATGGTGCCGCGACGTCGCGACGAAAATCATCACGGTCGGCCGCTGCAACGCGTGCGCCATGTGCACGAACCCCGTATCGACCCCCACCACGAGCGCAGCCCGGCCAAGCGCCGCACCGAGTTCGCGCACCGTCATCGCGGGCAGCACGACCGCCCCCGGCGCGCGCGCGGCGATGTCCTGCGCGTCATCGTGCTCGGCAGCCGATCCCCACGGCAACAGCACGCGCACGCCGCGCGCCATCATCTGCGTGGCGAGCGCGGCCCAGTGATAGGCCGGCCATTTCTTGTCGGGGTTGGACGTTGCATGGAACAACAGCATGAACGGTGCGCCGTCGGTCACGGCCGTCGGCAAGTTCGCGTCCTGCGGCGGGACGATGCCGTACGCGGCGACACCCTCGGGCGCGTAACCGAGCGCCTCGCCCGCGCTCACGCGCATCCCGTGCCACGCATCGCAATCCGGCCGCGGGCCGAAGCGATGCGAATACGCGAAGCGTGCGCCCGTTTCGCCGAGATCCTGCGTCTGGTAGCCGACGCGGCGCGCGGCGCGCGCCAGCAGCGAAATGATCGCGCTCTTGTAGACGCCGTGCAGGTCGATCACCGCATCGTAGCGGTGCGCCCGCAGCGCGCTGATCGACGCCGAGATCGCCTTCAGGTCGCCGCGATTGCGCATCTTCTTGAAACGGCGCAGCGGCGCGCAAAGGACATGGCTGACGCCCGGATGCCAGCGCACGACCTCCGCGCACGATTCGTCCACCGCCCAGTCGACCGTTACGCCGGGAAAGGCGCGATGCAGATCCGCGACGACAGGCAGCGTCTGGACGACGTCGCCGAGCGACGTCACTTTCACGATGAGGATGCGTTTCACGTTTGCGGGGAAGAGCGAGCCATTTGGGGATGCTAACGACGGATACCCGCCGCGAACATTACTCCTGAATTACATTTGCAACGAAATGCTACAAGCTTGCGAAACCCTGTCGCCCACTGTGCGACCCCGGTTCCTTTTTATAATGTCTCCTTTGCCCGATGGCCCCGCCGATGCCACGCCCCGCTCTTGCCGCCCTTCCCGCCCTGTTTCCCGCCCTCACGCGACGCTCGCTGAGAATCTGGCGCCAGTACGGCGTTTTCTGGCTCGGCGCGATCGTCGTCGGCCTCGCGGCCGTGCTCTACGCGCGACTGATCGACTGGGGCTATGAAAGCTTCCGCACGATGCGCGATCACGCCGCGTGGCTGCCGCTGCTGCTGACGCCGGCAATCGCCGCTGTGTCGGTATGGATCACGCGCCGCTTCTTCCGCGGCGCCGAGGGCAGCGGCATCCCGCAGGTGATCGCGACGCTGCATGCGCGCCCGAGCGCGTTCGGCTCCCGGCTGCTGACGCTGCGCATCCTGTTCGGCAAGGTGCTGGTGTCGTTCCTCGGCATCCTGGGCGGCTTCACGATCGGCCGCGAAGGGCCGACCGTGCAGGTCGGCGCGGCGCTGATGTTCAACCTGCGGCGCTTCTACCCGCGCTCGAACGCGCAGATCGAACGCCAGCTGGTGCTCGCCGGCGCGGCGGCCGGGCTGTCGGCCGCGTTCAATACGCCGCTCGCCGGGATCGTGTTCGCGATCGAGGAGCTGACGCGCAGCTTCTCCGCGCGCGCCAGCGGCGTGCTGATCACCGCGATCATACTCGCCGGCGTCGTCGCGCTCGGCCTGAACGGCAACTACACGTATTTCGGTACGATCGATGCCGGCCCCCATTTCCCGAAACTGCTGGCGCTCGCCGTGCTGGTCACCGCGATCGTGACGGGAATCGCGGGCGGGCTGTTCTGCTGGCTGCTGCTCAACACGGGACGCTGGCTGCCCGCGCGACTGCTGGGCCTGTATCGCGAGCGGCCGATCGCGTTCGCCGCGCTGTGCGGCTTCGCGATCGCCGTCGTCGGCCTCGTATCGGGCGGCACGACCTTCGGCAGCGGCTATGCCGAAGCACGCGGCCTGCTCGACGGCAGCCAGCATCTGTCGGTGTTCTACCCGTTCCTGAAAATGGTGTCGATGGTCGCATCGTACCTGCCGGGCATCCCCGGCGGGATCTTCGCCCCGTCGCTGTCGATCGGCGCAGGGTTCGGCAACCTGCTGCACGTCGTGTTCAGCAACATGAGCCTGCCGATGCTGATCGCGCTCGCGATGGTGGGCTATATGGCGGCCGTCACGCAGTCGCCGATCACGTCGTTCGTGATCGTGATGGAGATGATCAACGGTCACGCACTCGTGATTTCGCTGATGGCCACCGCGTTGGTGTCGAGCCGCGTATCGCGCTTCTTCGCGCCGCCGCTCTACGAAACGCTCGCGCTGCGCTATCTCGCGCCGCCCGTCGCGGCCGCGGAACCGGCCGCGGCAGCCGCGGCGAGCACGACGGTGGCAACCGGCATCACCGAGCCGCAGGATGCGGCCGCCGCGCCCGCCGACCCGCTCGACACGCTGCGCGACGAAGGTGGTGAAGTACCGCCCGCCGCCGCACCGACCGAAGGCGCCGCCGATGCGCCGGCGCCGCACGACGACGAGCCGGCCGCGGCCGGGACCAACGGCGCGGCGCAGCCCGGCCCGCGCGACGCTCAGTAGATCACGACGGGTGCCGGCCGGTAGTACACGGGCCGCGCCGGCACGACGATGCACCCGGCCAGCGTGATCGCGACGAGCGCGATGGCGATTGCGGTTCTTTTCATCGCCCGCCTCCATCACGCCCAGTGGCCACGGGTCCAGAACCAGTTCGGACCGCGCTGGTCCCAATGGCCCGGCACCCATTGCATGCCGACGCGCTCGGCCTCCCAGTGGCCGCCGATCCACACGTAGCGGCCATGCTCCCAGTGCCAGTGCCCGCGATCCCACACGTAGCCCACGCGCGCGGCCGGCACGACCTCGTAGCGCACCGGCGGCGGCGCATTCGGCGCGACGATGACGACTTCCTCGGTGCGCACGGCGACCGGCTCGGCGACGACCACGCGGCCCTGCGGCGCGATCACGGGTGTGCCGACGAGAATCTCGTCCGCATGCGCGGCAAGCGGCGCGACGACGGCTGACAGGCTCGCGGCAAGCAGGGCGAGCGAAACGATACGACGTTGAACAGTAGAGACAGCCATCACAACCTCCAGGTTGAACAAGTTACGCGAGCGTATTCGTTCAATGCGGGAGGACCGATAACGGCCGACAGGCGCCGTGTTACGGCGTGCCCGAAAGTGCAACAGGGCGTAAGACGCGCACGGCGGCGAGTGCCGCCGTGCGGAGGGACACAGGTAGCACTCAGGCCTGCGGGATCTCGATCTTCACTTCGAGGACTTCGAGATCGTCCTGGCGCTCGAGGCTCACGCGGATGTCATCGTTCGAAATATGGACGTACTTCGAGATGACCGCGACCAGCTCCTTCTGCAGCGCCGGCAGGTAATCCGCCGGCGGGCGGCCGCCGACGCGCTCGTGCGCGATGATGAGCTGCAGGCGCTCCTTCGCGACCGATGCGGACTTCTTCTTCTCACCGAGGAGAAACGAAAGGATGGACATTGGCGGCCTCCGTTACTTGCTGCCGAAGAGGCGCTGCAGCAGGCCCGGCTTCTGGTAATCGGTGAAGCGCAGCGGCTTGTCTTCACCGAGGAAGCGCGCGACGACGTCCTTGTACGCTTCCGCCACGTCGGTGCCGTCGATATGCACGGCCGGCAAGCCCTGGTTCGACGCATGCAGGACGGCTTCCGACTCGGGCACCACGCCGATCAGCTTGATGCGCAGGATCTCGCTGATGTCCTCGAGCGACAGCATCTCGCCTTCGCTGACGCGCTTCGGGCTGTAGCGCGTGATCAGCAGGTGTTCCTTGATCGGATCCTTGCCTTCGGTCGCACGCTTCGTCTTCGACGACAGGATGCCGAGAATGCGGTCGGAGTCGCGCACCGACGACACTTCCGGGTTCGTGACGATCAGCGCTTCATCCGCGAAGTACATCGCGTGCAGCGCGCCCGCCTCGATGCCGGCCGGCGAATCGCAGACGATGTATTCGAAGTCCATCGCGGTGAGGTCGTTCAGCACCTTCTCGACGCCTTCGCGCGTGAGCGCATCCTTGTCGCGCGTCTGCGACGCCGGCAGGATGAACAGGTTCTCGCACTTCTTGTCCTTGATCAGCGCCTGGTTCAGGTTCGCTTCGCCCTGGATCACGTTCACGAGGTCGTACACCACGCGGCGCTCGCAGCCCATGATGAGATCGAGGTTGCGCAGGCCGACGTCGAAGTCGATCACGGCCGTCTTGTGGCCGCGCAGCGCGAGACCGGACGCAAAGCTCGCGCTCGTCGTCGTCTTGCCCACGCCGCCCTTGCCCGAGGTCACCACGATGATTTTTGCCATTTACCCAATACCCTGTGTTCGTCAATGAGAGCCGATCGATCCGGAGCGCACCGCGTGTATTACGTCAGGCGCAGCGGTTCAATCATCAGTTTTTCCTCTTCGAGCCGGATCTGCACCGCTTTCCCCAGTACATCGGCGGGCAACGGGTTCTCGGTTGTTCGATAGATACCCGCGATCGAAATCAGTTCCGGCTCGAGACACGTGCAGAAAATGCGCGCGTCGTGATTGCCGTGCACGCCCGCGAGTGCGCGGCCGCGCAACGGCGCGTAGATGTGGATATTGCCTTCCGCGATGATCTCCGCGCCGTGACTGACCGGCGCGAGCACCACGAGGTCTCCTTTCGCGTAAATCTGCTGCCCCGAACGCAACGGCCGGTCGATCACGAGCGTCTGGCCGCCCGGCTGGTTCGACACCGGCACCGATTCGGACGCCTGCTCGGGCGCCGCCGCGGCTGCTGCAGCGACGACGGCCTCGGCGACCGGCGACGCCTCCGCGCCCTCGGCCGGTTTCGCGGCCGGCGCGCGGCGATCGCGCGCCTCGAGCAACGGCAGACCGGCTTCCCCCGCCCAGCCCTGCGTGGCCAGCGCGACGACACCCACCGGGCGCATCCGCACGTCGTTCAGCATCTGGCGGATGTCCGCCAGCGCGACGCGTTCGCCGTCCGCCAGGCGGCGGACGTCGATCGCGACGACATCGTCGGCGAAAAACTCGGGAGTCGCTTCGAAGCGCTTGACCAGTTCGGTACGCAACGCATCGAGATCGGTCGTCTTCACGGTGAACAGCAACGTATCGACCGATCCGCTGCGCAGCTCGAAGAATGGCGATTTTTTAAGCGACATGGACACTCTGCAAAAATTTTTTGCGTATTTTACAGGCGTCCACGCGCGCGGCCATTATTTTTGGGGAACCGGGTTGCAGCGGCCCGGGCGGGCGCGCAACCGGAAAGCAGGCTGGCAAGCGGGCGACCGGACCTTCATCGCGCCGCGCGGCCCGCGTTCTGACGTCGCGTCAGTGCTTCACCTGCGACACGTACAGCGATTTCATCGCGCCGGGCATCCGCGCGATCGGCGCGTGTTCGCCGGTGTTGCCGAAACCCGCGCGCTCGTAGAAGCGGATCGCGTTGCGGTTCGCATCGGCAATCCACGCGTAGACGTCCTGGGCGCCGCGCTCGGCGAGCCAGGCGGTGGCCGTCTCCAGCAGCAGCACGCCGCCGCGCAGATGGCGCACCGCGTGCGCGACCCACAGCTCGCTGACGAACGCACGCCGATCGGGCGTATTGTCGAAATACGCGCCGATCATGCCGGCCGGATGGCCTTCGGTATACAGCAGGAAAGTCGTCGACTCGTCGGACACGGCGCGCTGCGCGGCAATCGCCGACGCTGCGTCCGTTTCGACGTTCAGCAATTCGGCCTCCGGCGCTTCGCCGGGCGCGTAGGGCTCGCGCAGCGATGCAGCGCGGAGTTCGCGATACACGCCGCCCTGGTCGGCAACGATACGACGAACGGTCAAGGTCGAACTCATGCAGGCACAGCCCCCTTCGGACAGCAAGCTACTAGCTTCAACCGAAAGCGGGGCATGAGTCAAATCGTAATTTTCAAATGGCAGCGCGAATCGAAAGGCGGCAGGCACTGCGGGCGGCCATGCGGCCAGCCCGTGTGCAGGTGCAGCATCGGCGCATCGACGCGGCAACCGGATGACCTCCGTGACGGCTTCATTCGACGCCTGGCAGCAGTCGCCTTGCGGCAAGAGGCAGTCGCAGGTCGGGCCCCGTGAATTTCATCATGAAGGGCGTAATGATCCGTAATATTGGTAACGCCGAAGCAAGCGGCATGGGTCATCATCCCGCTCCGCATATTGCGACGCAACATTTGTTGCGAACCTGCAGCGTCGACGCCAATCCTCGTCACGGCACGCCATCCGTCTGACAAACCTGCCGCCCGCGCGGGCCGATCCGGTCATTCCCGCATGTTTCAATCGGCGTGCGCGGGCCTTTCCCTGCCTGCGCCGCACGCGCGCCGCCGTTTGGAGCCGCACGCCTAGTGCCGGAGTTTGGCAAGCGTGCGCATGGGTCGTATAACAGGCAGAACCGGACGACGATCCGGTTCAACCGCGCGTGCGTCGCGGGCCAACGAGAATTCGAACAACCGTACAGGCGGCCGCCTTCGGGCCGGCCGGCAGGAGGGAGACAATGGCAATGACCGACGGATCGGCTTCGGGCTGGTCGGATGGCAAGCGTTACCTGTGGCTGCTCGGCGCACTGACGATCACGCTGCCGATTCTCGCCGCCCAGCTCGCGCTGTCGACGGGCCTGCACGTGTTCTGGTGGTTCGGCCCCCTGTTCGCATTCGGCGTGATCCCGATCCTCGACACGCTGATCGGCGACGATCGCGACAATCCGCCCGAGGCCGTGGTGCCGCACCTCGAACGGGAGCGCTACTACCGGCTGATCGTCTATCTCGCGACCCTCGTCGAATACGTCGCGTTCTTCGCATGCGTATGGATCGTCGGCACGCACGCGCTCGCCTGGTACGACTATGTCGGCTTCGCGCTATCGCTCGGCGCCGCGACGGGCATCTCGATCAATACCGCGCATGAACTCGGGCACAAGACCGACCGCTTCGAGCGCTGGCTCGCGAAGATCACGCTCGCGCCGGTCGCATACGGCCATTTCTACGTCGAGCACAATCGCGGCCACCATGTGCGTGTCGCGACGGCCGAGGATCCGGCGAGCGCGCGCTACGGCGAATCGTTCTGGGCCTTCCTGCCGCGCACCGTGACCGGCAGCATCCGCTCCGCGTGGCGGCTCGAGAAGACCCGCCTCGAACGGCTCGGGCATTCGCCGTGGACCTGGCGCAACGAGGTGCTGCACGCATGGGCGATGACCGTCGTCGTGTGGGGCATCGCGATCGTGCTGGCCGGCAAGGTCGTGATCCCGTTCCTCGTGATCCAGGCCGTCTACGGCGCGTCGCTGCTCGAAGTCGTGAACTACGTCGAGCACTACGGGCTCGGCCGCCGCAAGCTGCCGAACGGTCGCTACGAACGCTGCACGCCGCAGCATTCGTGGAACAGCAATCACGTCGTCACCAACCTGTTCCTGTACCAGTTGCAGCGGCACGCCGACCATCACGCGAATCCGACGCGCTCGTATCAGGCGCTGCGCCACTTCGACGATTCGCCGCAACTGCCGGCCGGCTACGCGACGATGATCCTGTTCGCGTACGTGCCGCCGCTCTGGTATCGCGTGATGAACCCGCGGGTGGTCGCGCACTACGGCGGCAACATGGCGCAATCGAACATCAAGCCGTCGATCCGCGCCCGGGTGCTCGCGCAATATCCGGCCACAGTTTGACTCTGCTCCTGCGACGCGGACGAGATCTCGCCGACGATCGTCGTGACGCGCTGCACCGCATCGACGATCTCGTGAATCGACTCGCCCGCGCGGCCGATCAGCACGGCGCCTTCGTCAACCCGCTGCGTCGACTGCTCGATGAGCCCCTTGATCTCCTTCGCGGCGGCGACACGCGTCCCCGCGATCCGGACAGGCTGAACTGCCGACGCTGCCCACTGCGCAGCAAGACGTATGGAACACGGTCGCTATCGCATCGACACATTCCGATGCATCGATGGTCGATGCTGTTGCCACCGCAACGCCTTGCGACACACGATTTAGCAAGCCCAAAACGAAAAGCCCCTTGATCCTTCCGGATCAAGGGGCTTCGTATTTTGGCGGAGAGGGTGGGATTCGAACCCACGGTACGGGGAAACCGTACGCCTGATTTCGAGTCAGGTACATTCGACCACTCTGCCACCTCTCCTTCCTTGCTGCTTTACTGCATTTCGCGTTTGGTCGTTTCCGCGAAAGAAAAGATTATAGAACGATCTCTTCGAATCTCACAAGCCCTTTTTGCAAATTTTTTTGCGAGGGCTTGAAGCGATCGCCGGCGCGCGACCCTACGACGCCTGTGCCGGCGCGTCGATACGCTCGATGCCGCCCATGTACGGACGCAGCACTTCCGGCACCGTGACCGAGCCGTCCGCGTTCTGGTAGTTCTCCAGCACCGCGACGAGCGTGCGGCCGACCGCAAGGCCCGAACCGTTGAGCGTATGCACGAGTTCCGGCTTGCCCTGTGCGTTGCGGAAACGCGCTTGCATCCGGCGCGCCTGGAACGCCTCGGTGTTCGAGCAACTCGAGATCTCGCGATAGGTGTTCTGCGCAGGCAGCCACACTTCGAGGTCGAACGTCTTCGCGGCCGAGAAGCCCATGTCGCCCGTGCACAGCGTGATCACGCGGTACGGCAGGCCGAGCTTCTGCAGGATCGCTTCCGCATGGCCGACCATCTCGTCGAGCGCCGCGTACGACGCATCCGGCGCGACGACCTGCACCATCTCGACCTTGTCGAACTGGTGCTGGCGGATCATCCCGCGCGTGTCGCGGCCATACGAACCGGCTTCCGAGCGGAAGCACGGCGAATGCGCGGTCAGCTTGATCGGCAGCGCGGAGCCTTCGACGATCGACTCGCGCACGGTGTTCGTCAGCGAGATTTCCGACGTGGAGATCAGGTATTGCGTGACCTTGTTCTCCTCGCCGCCCTTCTCGACGCGGAACATGTCGTCCGCGAACTTCGGCAACTGGCCCGTACCGTACAGGATCTCGGGGTTCACGATGTACGGCGTATACGCTTCGGTGTAGCCGTGCTGCTGCGTATGCGTGTCGATCATGAACTGCGCGAGCGCGCGGTGCAGGCGCGCGATCGAGCCGCGCAGCATCGTGAAGCGCGCGCCGGCGAGCTTTGCGCCGGTCTCGAAATCGAGGCCGAGCGGCGTGCCGACGTCGACGTGATCCTTCACCTCGAAGTCGAACTGGCGCGGCGTGCCCCAGCGGCGCACCTCGACGTTGTCGGCTTCGTCCTTGCCGACCGGCACGCTTTCATGCGCGACGTTCGGCATACCGAGCATCAGGTCGGACAGGCGCGCCTGGATGTCGCCGAGCTTGGCTTCCCCCGCCTTCATTTCGTCGCCGATCCCGCCGACCTCGGCCATCACGGCCGACGTGTCCTCGCCCTTGCCCTTCATCGCACCGATCTGCTTCGACAGGCTGTTGCGGCGCGCCTGGAGCTCTTCGGTGCGGGTCTGGATCGCGCGGCGTTCCGCTTCGAGGGCGGAGAACGCGGCGATGTCGAGGGTGTAGCCGCGATCGGCGAGGCGCTTCGCGACGCCGTCGAGGTCTTTGCGCAGCAACTGGATGTCGAGCATGGGAGGACTTGGAGAATCGTTGTGTAAGACGGGAATTCTAACGCACCGCAGGGCCGCCAAGGCACTGGACGGACGGACTATGCTGCAAACGGGCGATGACCGTGGCGCGATGGCCATGGCAGTATCGCGTTGCCGGCCCGCCCGTCGGCACCCGCGAAATCGCGCGGCATCGAAGCGCCGCGGATCGCGAAACGCCCGCGCGGGCCCGCGGCGGCGCATCGAGCAAGGCGCCCGCCCCACGTCACAGCACCCCAAGGAACCCGATGGCCATCGAACTGGACAAGGAAATACGCGACCGCGCGATCGCGTCACTGCAACGCTATTTCACAGAAAACATGGATGAGCCGATCGGCAATATCCAGGCCGGCGCGCTGCTGCATTTCTTCGTCGAGGAGATCGGCCCGGTGATCTACAACCTCGCGATCGCCGACGCGCAGTCGAGCCTGCACACGCGCATCGCCGAACTCGACATCGAATGCCATCAGGAGCCGTTCGACTACTGGAAGAAGCAGCCGGCACGCAAGCGCTGACGCGAGCCACAAGCATGCCGGCCAGCCCGGGCCGCGCCGTCAGTCCTTCTTGCCGGCTTCGCGATCGAGTTCGCGCAGCCACGCGAGCTTGTCGGCGATCTTCGATTCGAGCCCGCGCGGCACGGGCTTGTACCAGCGCGGTTCGCGCATCCCGTCCGGCAGGTACGTCTCGCCGGCCGCATACGCATTCGGCTCGTCGTGCGCGTAGCGATAGGCGTGACCGTAGCCGAGTTCCTTCATCAGCTTGGTCGGCGCGTTGCGCAGGTGCACGGGCACCTCGCGCGACTTGTCCTGCTTCACGAACGCCATCGCCTGGTTGAACGCGTTGTAGCCCGCGTTGCTCTTCGCCGCGCACGCGAGATAGATCACCGCCTGCCCGAGCGCGAGCTCGCCTTCCGGCGAGCCGAGCCGCTCGTAGGTTTCGGCCGCGTCGTTCGCCACCTGCAGCGCGCGCGGATCGGCCAGGCCGATGTCTTCCCACGCCATCCGCACGATCCGCCGCGCGAGGTACTTCGGATCCGCGCCGCCGTCGATCATCCGGCAGAACCAGTACAGCGCACCGTCCGGGCTCGAACCGCGCACCGACTTGTGCAGCGCCGAGATCTGGTCGTAGAAGTTGTCGCCGCCCTTGTCGAAACGCCGCGCGTTCAGCGTCATCGCGCTGCTGACGAAATCGGCGTCGATCGTCGCGACGCCCGCCGACGTGGCCGCCGTCTGCGCCTGCTCGAGCAGGTTCAGGAAGCGCCGCGCGTCGCCGTCCGCATAGCCGACCAGCGTATCGATCGCCTTGTCGTCGAACGCGAGGCCGTCGAGCGCGATTTCCTGTGCGCGCTTCAGCAACTGGCGCATCTCGTCGTCGTCCAGCGACTTCAGCACGTACACCTGCGCACGCGACAGCAACGCCGAATTGACCTCGAAGCTCGGGTTCTCGGTCGTGGCACCAATGAAGGTCACGAGCCCCGACTCGACGAACGGCAGCAACGCGTCCTGCTGCCCCTTGTTGAAGCGGTGGATCTCGTCGACGAACAGGATCGTGTGGCGGCCGGTGCGGTTCAGCGTGTCCTTCGCCTGCTCCATCGACTCGCGGATGTCCTTCACGCCGCCGAGCACCGCGGACAGCGCGATGAATTCGCAGTCGAACGCGAGCGCGGTGAGCCGCGCGAGCGTCGTCTTGCCGACGCCGGGCGGCCCCCACAGGATCATCGAATGCGGCTTGCCCGATTCGAACGCGAGCCGCAGCGGCTTGCCTTCGCCCAGCAAATGCGTCTGGCCGATCACCTCGGCGAGCGTCTTCGGCCGCAGCGCCTCGGCGAGCGGCCGGCGCGGCTCGACTTGAAACAGATCGGACATGAACCCTCGCTCCACATCAAACAGTCGCGGCCGAACCGGCCGCCGGACCCGACATTATGACAGCCGCGCGACGGCACCGCCGTGCCTGCTGCCCGCGCCCAGTGCCCGCGCCCGGTGCCCGCGCCCGAAAACAACACGGGCCTGCCGTCGCCGGCAGGCCCGTTGCGAACAAGCGGCGTGCGGCGCCGTCAGCCGGTAATCACGTCGGCGCCCTTCGGCACGACGAACTTGAACGTATCGCCCTTCAGCGGCGGATTCGTCTGGATGTTCGTAAACGTCAGCAGCGTGACGTTGCCGAACACGTCGTGCAGCTCCATCGCGGCGAGCGTGCCGTTGCGAAAGCCGATGCCGATCCGCTGGAACTGCGTGTCCTGCGCCTTCGGCAGCATCTCGAGCCACTCGATGCCGCCCTTCTCGCCGGCATCGCGCAGCGTGTAGCTCTTGTCGAGATCGTTGCTGCCGAACAGGATCGCGGCCGGGCTCGCGCCCAGCGCGCCGTTCAGCTTGCGCTCGGTCACCTGGTTCAGGTCGCGGTCATACACGTAGAGCTTCTCGCCGTCGGCCTGCAGCACCTGCTGGTACGGCTTCTGGTACGTCCAGATGAACTTGCCCGGGCGCGCGAACACGAACGTGCCGCTCGAATTGTCGGTGGGCTTCGGCACGGCCTGCGCGGCGCTCGCGCCCTTCGCCGGCGCCTTGACGATCTGCTGCGTGAAGTCGCCCTTCGCCGAACGCACCTGCGACACGAACGCCTTCAGTTGCTCGGTGCCGCCCGCGAACGCGTGCGTCGCCGCGAGCATCAGCGATGCGCCGGCGAGCGCCGCGCCGAGCCAGCGCCGCGTCGAACGAAGGGACATTGCGAACGAATGTTGCTGCATATTGCGGTTTTCTCCCTGGATGGCCGGCGCCGCGAACGCCGCGGACTCATTCCGCGTCGCGCGCCGGCACAAGAATTTCGCGGTTGCCGCTCGACGACATCGCCGACACGAGCCCCGACTGCTCCATCTGCTCGAGCAGCCGCGCCGCGCGGTTATAGCCGATCCGCAGGTGCCGCTGCACGAGCGAGATCGACGCGCGGCGGTTCTTGATGACGATCTCGACCGCCTGGTCGTACAGCGGATCAGACTCGCCGCCGCCTTCGCCGGTTCCCGCGCCGGCCGAGCCCTCGTCGCCGTCGGCGGTGCCGCCTTCTAGCAGCCCTTCGACGTAGTTCGGCTCGCCCTGCTCCTTGAGCTTCTCGACGACGCGGTGCACTTCGTCGTCGGCGACGAACGCGCCGTGCACGCGCACCGGCAGCCCGCTGCCCGGCGGCAGGTACAGCATGTCGCCCATCCCGAGCAGCGATTCGGCGCCCATCTGGTCGAGAATCGTGCGCGAGTCGATCTTCGACGACACCTGGAATGCGATCCGGGTCGGCACGTTCGCCTTGATGAGGCCCGTGATCACGTCGACCGACGGACGCTGCGTCGCGAGGATCAGGTGGATGCCGGCCGCGCGCGCCTTCTGCGCGATCCGTGCAATCAGTTCCTCGACCTTCTTGCCGACGACCATCATCAGGTCGGCCAGCTCGTCGATCACCACGACGATGTTCGGCAGGCGGCCGAGCGGCTCGGGATCTTCCGGCGTCAGGCTGAACGGATTCGGCAGCTTCTCCTCGCGCTTCGCGGCCTCGTCGATCTTGTTGTTGTAGCCCGCGAGGTTGCGCACGCCGAGCTTGCTCATCAGCTTGTAGCGGCGCTCCATCTCCGCGACCGTCCAGTTCAGCGCGTGGCCGGCCTGGCGCATGTCGGTGACGACCGGGCACAGCAGGTGCGGAATGCCTTCGTAGACGCTCATTTCGAGCATCTTCGGATCGATCAGGATCAGGCGCACCTGCTCGGCGGTCGCTTTATACAGCAGCGACAGGATCATCGCGTTGATCCCGACCGACTTGCCCGAGCCGGTCGTACCGGCGACCAGCAGATGCGGCATCTTCGCGAGATCCGCGCACACCGGCTTGCCGCCGATGTCCTTGCCGAGGCTGAGCGTAAGCGCCGACGATGCGGCCGCGTACACCTCGGAACCGATGATCTCGGACAGGTGCACCGTCTGGCGGCGCTGGTTCGGCAGCTCGAGCGCCATGTAGTTCTTGCCGGGAATCGTCTCGACGACGCGGATCGACACGAGCGACAGCGAGCGCGCGAGATCCTTCGCGAGGTTGACGATCTGGCTGCCCTTCACGCCGGTGGCCGGCTCGATCTCGTAGCGCGTGACGACCGGGCCCGGATACGCGGCCACGACGCTCGCCTCGACGCCGAAATCCTTCAGCTTCTTCTCGATCAGGCGCGACGTGAATTCGAGGGTATCGGCCGAAATCGCCTCCTGCGCCTTCGGCGCGGGGTCGAGCAGCGATACCGGCGGCAGCGTCGAATCGCCCGGCAGGTCGGTGAAGAGCGGCACCTGGCGCTCGCGCTCGACACGCTCGGACTTCGCCGGCGTGACGACCGGCGGCACGATCGTCACGGGCTCGTGATCCTCGATGCGCACGCGCTCCTCTTCGACCTTGCCTTCGCGGCGCACGGCCGCGGCCTCGCCGAGCTTGCGGTCGCGCTCGGCCTCGCGGCGCAGCTTCGCGACATTGACGGCGGACAGGATCGCACCGCCGACGCGCTCGGCGACCGACAGCCACGAGAAGCGGAAATACAGCGACAGGCCGATCGCGAGCAGGATCAGCAGCAGCAGCGTGCCGCCGGTGAAGCCGAACGCGTGCGACATCGCGCCCGCCACGGCCTCGCCGATCACGCCGCCCGGCGCGCGCGGCAACTGCACCTTCAGCGACCACATGCGCAGCGCCTCGATGCCGTCGCACGCCAGCACGACGAGCACGAACGCGAAGATTTCGGTGAGCCAGCCGATCGGCCGCTCGGGTTCGTCCACGACCGCCTCGTGACGCGTGATGCGGCGGTAGTTGACGGCGATGCGCCGCGCGAGCGGCACGATCAGCCAGTAGGCCGACAGGCCGAACAGCAGCAGGATGATGTCGGCCGTCCAGGCGCCGACGCGGCCGGCCCAGTTCGAGATGTGGTCCACCTGGGCGGCGTGCGTCCAGCTCGGATCGCGCCGGCTGTAGCTCAGCAGGGCCATCACCAGAAATGCGCAGAGCGCGACCTGGAGAATCCAGCGGATCTCCGTGAGGAGCTTCGACATCCGGTGCGGCAACGCCTGTGCCTGGGCGGAATAAGGAGCTTTTGCCATGAATCCGTATAAAGAGGACGGGCTGCGCGCCCGCCTGTCGTTCGATCCCGCATATTGTAAGCGCTGCACCGGGCCGCCAAGTGTAAATGACGGTTACATAACAGGGCCGGGGTACGGCCGGCGCGGCGCATGCTCTCCGCGGCGGCCCTTTCCGCCCTTTCACTCCGGTGCACCGTCCGGCCGGCCGCCCGCAGCCGCGCCGCCTCGGGCGGGCACCACGCCCCGCCCGCCCCGCATGCGCGACCGTTGCGCCGCGAGACACTATCGCCGCGATTGAAACTCTCGTTCGGCAACGCAGCAACGGGGCCTTTATAATGCGCGTCTGATACCCATCTATGACGGCATCCCGGTCAACCCGGATCGTACGGCGAGCCCTACCCCGCCCGCCGCAGCCGACTTTTACGGATTCGCACATGTCCACGCCCAAACACGCCAAAGTCCTGATTCTCGGTTCCGGCCCCGCCGGCTACACGGCTGCCGTCTACGCGGCACGTGCCAACCTGTCCCCGGTGCTGATCACCGGCATCGCGCAGGGCGGCCAGCTGATGACCACGACCGATGTCGAAAACTGGCCGGCAGACGCGAAAGGCGTGCAGGGTCCGGAGCTGATGGCGCGCTTCCTCGAGCACGCCGAGCGCTTCAACACCGAAATCGTGTTCGACCACATCCACACCGCGAAGCTGCACGAGCAGCCGATCCGCCTGATCGGCGACTCGGGCGAATACACGTGCGACTCGCTGATCATCGCGACCGGCGCGTCCGCGCAGTATCTCGGCCTGCCGTCCGAAGAACACTTCATGGGCAAGGGCGTGTCGGCCTGCGCGACCTGCGACGGCTTCTTCTATCGCGGCCAGGAAGTCGCGGTGATCGGCGGCGGCAACACGGCCGTCGAGGAAGCGCTCTACCTGACGGGCATCGCGAAGAAGGTCACGGTGATCCACCGCCGCGACAAGTTCCGCGCGGAGCCGATCCTGATCGACCGCCTGCTGGAAAAGGAAAAGGAAGGCGCCGTCGTGATCAAGTGGGATCACGTGCTCGACGAAGTGACGGGCGAGGATTCGGGCGTCACGGGCCTGCGCATCAAGAACGTGAAGACCGGTGCGACGGAAGACCTCAGCGTGCAGGGCGTGTTCGTCGCGATCGGCCACAAGCCGAACACCGACCTGTTCCAGGGCCAGCTCGAGATGAAGGACGGCTACATCCTGACCAAGAGCGGCCTGCACGGCAACGCGACGTCGACGAGCGTGCCGGGCGTGTTCGCCGCCGGCGACGTGCAGGACAACGTGTACCGCCAGGCAATCACCAGCGCGGGCACGGGCTGCATGGCCGCACTCGACGCGCAGCGCTACCTCGAAAGCCTGCACGACAAGAAGTAAGCCGCGAGACCGCTCGCGCCGGGCGCTACAATGGCGTCCGCTGCCGCGAAGCGGGCTCGACCGGAAAGCCGCTGCCGCCGTGCAGCGGCTTTTTTTTGCCCGCGCGCCCGAACGCGCCTGCCCTGTGTACCGAATCATGGCGAAGAACCAGCCCCATCCGAGCGATCCCGCGAAGCGGCAGATCGCCGCCCGTCCCGCGAACCCCGCGCCCGTCGCGCCGGCGCCCGCGCCCGATCCCGCCGCATTGCGCGGCCAGGGGCTCGCGGGCCTCGGCGCGTTGCGCAAGTCGCTGCAAGGCGAAGCCGATCGCCGCGAACGCCAACGCGTCGAAACGGCCAAGGCCGAGCGCAAGGCGGAAGCCGACGCGAACCTGTTCCGCAACGAGATCGGCGCGATCCAGCCGCTCAATGCCCCGCCGCGCGCGGCAGCCGGCCGCACGCCGCCCGACCCGGTGCCGAAGCAGACGCAGCGCGACGAGGAAGCCGTGCTGAACGCGACGCTGTCCGACGAATTCGATCCCGAGACGCTGCTCGACAGCGACGACTCGCTGTATTACCACCGCCCCGGCATCAGCCGCGACGTCGTGCGCAAGCTGAGGAGCGGCGCGTGGATCGTGCAGGCGCAGATCGACCTGCACGGGATGCGGCGCGACGAGGCGCGCGACGCGCTCGCCGAGTTCATCCGCGAAGCCGGCAAGAAAGGGCTGCGCTGCCTGCGCGTGATCCACGGCAAGGGGCTCGGCTCGATCGGCAAGGAACCCGTGCTGAAGGGCAAGGTGCGCGCGTGGCTCGTGCAGAAGGAAGAAGTGATCGCGTTCTGCGAGGCGCGCGGCCACGACGGCGGCGCGGGCGCGGTGCTGGTCCTGCTGCAGCCGTTCGCGGCACCCGCCGACCGGGGGCCGCGTGCCGCATCCTAGGCTGACGCTCGCGATCGCGGTACTGGAGGCGATCGCCACGCTGGCCTTTGCGATCTCGGGCTTCATCGAGGCGCGCAAGAACCGTCTCGATTCGGTCGGCACGTTCGTCGTGGCGCTCGCCACCGCGTTCGGCGGCGGCACGCTGCGCGACATCCTGCTCGAGCGCCGCCCGTTCTACTGGGTCGTGCACGACGACTACGTGATCGCGATCTTCGTGCTCGCGCTGTTCGCGCCGTTCGTGCTGCGCATGCTGTCGCGGCTGTCGGCCGAGCGGCTGCTGCTCGTCGCCGATGCGATCGGGCTCGGGATCTTCAGCATCTCGGGCACGGCGATCGCGCTCGATGCCGAGATGCCGCGCTTCATCGCGGTGATGATGGGCGTGATTACCGGCGTGGTCGGCGGGATCATCCGCGACGTGCTGTGCAACGACATCCCGCTGATCCTGCGCGATTCGCGACCGTACGCGACCTGTGCGTTCGTCGGCTGCTGGTTCTACCTGCTGCTCGTGTGGCTGCAGTTCGATTCCGTGTACAGCGTGCTGCTCGCGACCGGCTTCATCCTCGTCGCGCGGCTCGCGACCTTCAAGTTCGACGTGCGGCTGCCGCACTGAGCGCCGCCGCAACGCCGGACGCATCGCCAGAAACAAAAGGGGCCGCTCACGTCGAGACGGCCCCTTCTTCGTTCAGCGCGAACGCTGCCTCACGCGATCCGCTCTTCCGACGCCGGATCGAACAGCACCGCCTTCGACACGTCGAACAGCAGCGACTGCGTCTGCCCCGGCTGCGGGTTCGCGGCCGGATGCACGCGGCTCACGATCCGCTTGCCGTTCACCTGTGCGAACACGTGCGTGTCCGGCCCGGTCGGCTCGGTCACGTCGACGCGCACGTCGATCGGCTGCAGCTTCGACGCCTCGCCGTGGTGTGCGTTGCGCGCATCGGTGATGCGCTCCGGACGCAGCCCGAGGATCACCTCGCGGCCGACGTGGCCGTTCATCCGCTTCGCGTCGAACGGCAGGTTCAGCGCGCTGCGCGCGAGGCCCGTGTCGATCTCGAGCGCGATCCCGCTGCCCTGCTCGACCAGCTTGCCGTTGATGAAGTTCATCGGCGGCGCGCCGATGAAGCCCGCGACGAACAGGTTCGACGGCGAATCGTAGATCTCCTGCGGCGCGCCGAACTGCTGGACCACGCCGTCCTTCATCACCGCGATCCGGTCGCCGAGCGTCATCGCCTCGATCTGGTCGTGCGTCACGTAGACGATCGTCGTGCCGAGGCGCTGGTGCAGCAGCTTGATTTCCGCGCGCATCTCGATGCGCAGCTTCGCGTCGAGGTTCGACAGCGGCTCGTCGAACAGGAACAGCGACGGATCGCGGGCGAGCGCGCGGCCCATCGCGACACGCTGGCGCTGGCCGCCGGACAGCTGGCCCGGCTTGCGGTCGAGCAGGTGCTGGATCTGCAGCATCTGCGACACGCGGTCGACGATCTGCTGCTGTTCGCTCTTCGGCACCTTGCGGATGTTCAGGCCGAACGAGATGTTCTCGCGCACCGTCATCGACGGGTACAGCGCGTAAGACTGGAACACCATCGCGATGTCGCGATCCTTCGGCGACAGGTCGTTGACGACCTTGCCGTCGATGCAGATCTCGCCGCTCGTGACCGTCTCGAGCCCGGCGATCATGTTGAGCAGCGTCGATTTCCCGCAGCCCGAACCGCCGACCAGGATCAGGAACTGTCCGTCCTCGATCTCGATGTCGACACCCTTCAGGACCGGCACCCCGTTCGGGTAGGTCTTGTACACGTCACGGATGGAAAGGCTTGCCATGCTGTGAATCCTCTGTCTCGTCTCGCGCGGCGCACTCCGGCGCCGCGTCGGGTTCGTTTCGATGCGCCGCGCGCGAGGCGCGGCCGGTTCGTCGTATCGGATGAAGCCGCGCTTACCCCTTCACCGCGCCCGCCGTCAGCCCGCGCACGAAATAGCGGCCGGCGACGATGTAGACGAGCAGCGTCGGCAGCGCGGCGATGATCGCGCCGGCCATGTCGACGTTGTACTCCTTCACGCCCGTCGACGTGTTGACGAGGTTGTTCAGCGCAACCGTGATCGGCATCGAATCGACGCCGGAGAACACGATCCCGAACAGGAAGTCGTTCCAGATCTGCGTGAACTGCCAGATCAGGCACACCATGAAGATCGGCAGCGACACCGGCAGCAGGATCTTCGTGAAGATCGTGAAGAAACCGGCGCCGTCGATGCGCGCGGCCTTCACCAGTTCGGCCGGCACGCTCACGTAGAAGTTGCGGAAGAACATCGTCGTGAACGCGATCCCGTACACGACGTGCACGAACACGAGGCCCGGAATCGTGTTGGCAAGGCCGAGCATCCCCTGCAGGCGCGCCATCGGCAGCAGGATCACCTGGAACGGGATGAAGCAGCCGACCAGCATCATCGTGAACAGCGCGTCGGCGCCGCGAAAGCGCCAGTGCGTGAGCACGTAGCCGTTGAACGCGCCGATCAGCGACGAGATCAGCACGGCCGGAATCACCATCTGCAGCGAGTTCAGGAAGAACGGCTTCATCCCGTCGCAGCGCACGCCGGTACAGGCGCCGCTCCACGCCTTCACCCACGGGTCGACGGTCCAGCTGGTGGGCGGCGTCAGCAGGTTGCCGGTGCGCAGCTGGTCGAGATCCTTGAACGACGTCGACAGCATCACGTAGATCGGGAACAGGAAATACAGCGCGAACAGGATCAGTGCCGCGTAGATCACTGCCCGGCTGATCGTCATCTTAGGCTGCATTGCGGGTGCTCCTCGATTCCATATACATCAGCGGCACCAGCACCGCGACCACGGTCGCGAGCATCATCACCGAGGATGCCGCGCCGAGCCCGAGCTGGCCGCGGTTGAACGAAAACGTGTACATGAACATGGCCGGCAGCGACGATGACGTGCCCGGCCCGCCCGCCGTCAGCGCGACGACGAGGTCGAAGGTCTTGATCGTGATGTGGCAGAGGATCAGCAGCACCGAGAAGAACACCGGGCGCATGCTCGGGATCACGATCTTGCGGTAGATGGTCGGCAGCGTCGCGCCGTCCACCTGCGCGGCCTTGAAGATCTCGCTGTCGACGCCGCGCAGCCCCGCGAGGAACAGCGCCATCACGAAACCGGTCGACTGCCACACGGCCGCGATCACCACGCAGAAGATCGCCTTGTCCGGATCGTCGAGCCAGCCGAACGAGAAGCTCGTCCAGCCCCAGTCGTGCATCACCTTCTCGAGGCCGAGGCCCGGGTTCAGGATCCACTGCCACGCGGTACCCGTGACGATGAACGACAGCGCCATCGGGTACAGGAAGATCGCGCGCAGCGCGCCTTCGTTGCGGATCCGCTGGTCGAGCAGGATCGCGAGGAACAGCCCGAGCGCAACGCAGATCGCGATGAACGGAATCCCGAACCACGCGAGGTTCGCGGCGGACGTCCACCACACGTCGTTCTGGAACAGGTCCGTGTAACGGCCGAAGCCGTCGAATTCGTAGTTCGGCAACAGCCGCGAATTGGTCAGCGACAGATAGCCGGTAATCAGGATGAAGCCGTAGATGAACACCACGGCGATCGCGACGCTCGGCGCAAGCACGAGCTTCGGGATCCAGCGATCGGCGAAGGCCGACATCGGCGACGTACGCCGTGCGGCGGCAGCGCCGGATCCGTTTCCGCTAAGAGGGGCAGCCACTTGATTCGACTCCTGGAACGAGGGCGGCGCAGGCCGGGCCGGCGCCGGTACGGCACGGGCCCGCGGGCGAGCCCGTTTGCTGCACATGCAAAAACGCCCGGCCGAGATAGCGTGTCCGGCCGGGCGCCTGTCGCGCGTTACTTGACCTTCGCGGCCTTCGCGAGCGCGGCGACCGCGCTCTTCGAATCCTGCTGCGAGTTCATGAACTTCGTCACGACGTCCGTGATCGCGCCGGCGGTCGCATCGCTCTGCGCCATCCCGTGTGCGAGCGACGGCACGAAGCCGCCCGACTTGATCGCGGTCTGCTCGTCGGCGTACGACTTCTTCGCGCAGTCGTCGAACTTGTCCATCTTCACGCCGAGGCGCACGGGCACCGAACCCTTCAGCAGGCTGAACTGCTCCTGGAAGTCCGGCGTCATGATCGTCTTCGCGAGCGCGAGCTGGCCCGGCGTCGCGGCCTTCTCGCCCTTCTGCTGGAAGAACACGAACGAGTCGACGTTGAACGTATAGGCATTCGCCGTGCCCGGCACCGCCGCGCAGATGTAGTCCTTGCCCGCCTTCTTGCCGGCGTTCTCGAACTCGCCCTTCGCCCAGTCGCCCATGAACTGCATGCCGGCCTTGCCGTTGATGACCATCGCGGTCGCGAGGTTCCAGTCGCGGCCGTTACGGCCGGTATCGAAGTAACCCTGGATCTTGCGCACCGTGTCGAACACGGACAGCATCTGCGGCGACGTCAGCGTCGCCTGGTCGAGGTCGACCAGCGCCTTCTTGTAGAACGCCGGGCCCTGCGACAGCACGACGTCTTCCCACAGCGTCAGGTCCTGCCACGGCTGGCCGCCCATCGCGACCGGCTGGATACCCGCGGCCTTCAGCTTGTCGGCCACCGCGAAGAATTCAGGCCAGGTGGTCGGCACCTTCGCGCCGACCTTGTCGAGCGCGGCCTTGTTGATGTACAGCCAGTTCACGCGGTGCACCGAGAACGGCGCCGCGACGGTGTGGCCCTTGTACTTGATGATCTTGTCGATTTCCGGCGGCAGGTTCTGCTTCCAGTCGCCGGCAGCGGAATCGATGTTGACGAGCACGCCCTGGTCGGCCCAGTCCTGGATCAGCGGACCCTTGATCTGCGCGGCCGACGGTGCGTCGCCGCTGATCACCTTGGTCTTCAGCGCGGTCATCGCCGCTGCGCCCGCGCCGCCCGCGACCGCGAAGTCCTTCCACACGTAGCCCTGCTTCTGCAGGTCGTCCTTCAGCACGCCGACGGCCTTCGACTCGCCGCCCGAGGTCCACCAGTGCAGCACCGTTACGTTCTCGGCTGCCTGCGCCGCCACGGCGCCAGCCATCAGACCTGCCGCGCAGAGCGCGCCCATGATCGAGCGAACTTTCATTACTTATCTCCTCCAGACTGAATCAACTCGTGAGGTTCCCTGACCGGGAACCGGCTTCTTGATAAACGACGGGGAAATCGAGCCGCGGGACGCATGCAGCGTACGGGGCCGATGACCGGCCGGGCTCTTACAGAAAGCGTGAATCGAGATTCAACGGCGTGTCTCCTCTTTGTGTTTCTGGCCCGCCGCGATGCTGCGGCGCGAGCCCGGGGCCGACGGCGCGCCGACGATGCGCGCCGTCAATGTCCGATAACATTCGGCACAAGGCGTTCCCGAAGGCGAAGCTCGCGCAGTTCATCGACCGCACTTCTTTTTTTCTTCACCCAGGTGCTACCCCTTGCGGCGGATTGTAGTTAAACTACAATTCAGTGTCAAAAATATTTTTATCGCACTACGGATCGCTTCCCAGCACCCCCAACACGGCGGAGACACATGCATACCGATTCCAGCTTTACCTTCGTACTTTTCGGCGGCACCGGCGATCTGTCGATGCGCAAGATCCTGCCCGCGCTGTTCGAAGCGCACCGTGCGAACATGCTGGCGGAGAGCGGCCGGATCGTCGCCGTGGCGCGTCACGAATCGGATCGCGCGGGTTATCTCGAATGGGTCGACACGCACGTGAAGCCGCACGCGGAGAAAGCCGCCGGCAAGGCGCTCGACGAAACGGCGTGGAAGTCCTTCCTCGATCGCATCGAGTACGTGAAGCTCGACCTCGGCCGCGCGGAAGACTACGTCGTGCTGCGCGACGCGATCGCATCGCTGCCCGGCATCCGCGTGTTCTATCTCGCGACTGGCCCGTCGCTGTTCGTGCCGATCTGCAAGGCGCTCGCGTCGGTCGGCCTGAACGAAGGCTCGCGCATCGTGCTCGAAAAGCCGCTCGGCTACGACCTGAAGTCGTCGAATGCGATCAACGACGCGGTCGGCGAGATCTTCGCGGAAGGCCAGATCTACCGGATCGACCACTACCTCGGCAAGGAACCCGTGCAGAACCTGCTCGCGCTGCGCTTCGGCAATGCGCTGTTCGAGCCGCTGTGGCGCCGCGAATGGGTCGAGAGCATCCAGATCACGATCGCCGAGGAGCTCGGCGTCGAGGCACGCGGCGATTTCTACGACAATACGGGCGCGCTGCGCGACATGGTGCAGAACCACCTGCTGCAGCTGCTGTCGATCGTCGCGATGGAGCCGCCGCATTCGATGGATTCGGATTCGGTGCGCGACGAGAAGCTGCGCGTGCTGCGCGCGCTGAAGCCGGTCGATCCGCGCGACATCGGCAAGGTGGCCGTGCGCGGCCAGTATCATGCGGGCGTGATCAAGGGCGCGCAGGTGCCCGCCTACGCGACCGAGCCGGGCGTGAAGCCGGACAGCCAGACCGAAACCTTCGTCGCGCTGAAGGTCGAGATCGAGAACTGGCGCTGGGCCGGCGTGCCGTTCTTCCTGCGCACCGGCAAGCGTCTGGCCGACCGCGTCGCGGAGATCGTCGTCAATTTCCGCCCGGTGCCGCACTCGGCGCTCGGGCCCACCGCGTTGCGTCCCGGTTCGAACCGCCTCGTGATCCGGCTGCAGCCGAACGAGACGATCCGCCTGTACTGCCTCGCCAAGCAGCCGGGCGAAGGGATGAACCTCGCGAGCGTGCACCTCGACCTCGCGTTCGACCAGTTCTTCAAGGAAGGGCAGATGGAGGCGTACCAGCGCCTGCTGCTCGACGTGATCAACGGCCGTCTCGCCCTCTTCGTGCGCCGCGACGAACAGGAAGCCGCATGGCGCTGGGTCGAACCGATCCTGAACGAATGGGCCCGCACGCTGAAGCCGCCGAAGCCGTACGCGGCGGGCACGTGGGGGCCGGCCGCGGCGAGCGCGATGCTCGCGCAGCACGACACCTGCTGGCTCGAAGAAGAGAACTGATGTAAACGTCACCGCGCACGCCTTCGTACGCGGCGACGTGCCCCACGATTCGTACGATTTGAACAGACAAAGCAGTCCGGAGGAGATGTGATCGAGATCCACGCTTTCGACACCCAGGAAGCGCAAAGCGAAGCGCTCGCGCGCGCCGTCGGCGATGCGCTGCGCGCCGCGCTCGCCGGCCCCGCGCGCCCGACGCTCGCGGTGTCCGGCGGCACGAGCCCGCGACCGTTCCTGCACACGCTGTCGCACGCGGCGCTCGACTGGGCCGGCGTCGACGTGACACTGGTCGACGACCGCTGGGTGCCGGAGGACGACGCGGCCAGCAACGCGCGCCTGGTGCGCGACACGCTGCTGCAGCACGCGGCGGCCCCTGTCCGCTTCCTGCCGCTCGTCGACACGCGCAGCGCGCTCGACGCGCACGTCGCCGCGCTGAACGCGAACGCCGACTACCGCGTGCCGACCGTCGCGGTGCTCGGCATGGGCGAGGACGGCCATACCGCGTCGATCTTCGCCGATGCGCCCGAATGGGATCACGCGATCACGACGCCCGAGCGGTTCGTCGCCGTGCATCCCGGCGCCGCGCCGCATGCGCGCGTGAGCTTCTCGCTCGATGCGCTCAAGCGCGTCGACCGGCTGTTCCTGCTGATCGCGGGCGAACGCAAGCGCGCGGTGCTCGACGCCGCGGCCGCATCGCTGCAGAAGAACGCGATTTCCCAACTGGCCAACGACAAGGGGACCCAGCTCGATGTCTACTGGTGCGCAAAGTAAGGCCGTTGTCGCGGGCCAGCATGCCGACGGCCCGCGCCTGCTCGCGGACGTCGGCGGCACCAACGCGCGTTTCGCGCTGGAAACCGGGCCGGGCGACATCACGCAAATCCGCGTGTATCCCGGCGCCGACTATCCGACGCTCACCGATGCGATCCGCAAATACCTGAAGGACGTGAAGATCACCCGCGTGAACCACGCGGCGATCGCGATCGCCAATCCGGTCGACGGCGACCAGGTCACGATGACCAACCACGACTGGAGCTTCTCGATCGAGGCGACGCGCCGCGCGCTCGGCTTCGACACGCTGCTCGTCGTCAACGATTTCACCGCGCTGGCCATGGCGCTGCCGGGCCTGACCGACGCGCAGCGCGTGCAGATCGGCGGCGGCACGCGCCGCCAGAACAGCGTGATCGGGCTGCTCGGGCCCGGCACCGGGCTCGGCGTGTCGGGGCTGATTCCGGCCGACGACCGCTGGATCGCGCTCGGCAGCGAGGGCGGCCACGCGTCGTTCGCGCCGCAGGACGAGCGCGAGGATCTGGTGCTGCAGTACGCGCGCAAGAAGTTTCCGCACGTGTCGTTCGAACGCGTGTGTGCGGGCCCCGGCATGGAGATCATCTATCGCGCGCTCGCCGCGCGTGACAAGAAGCGCGTCGCCGCGACCGTCGACACGGTCGAGATCGTCGAGCGCGCGCATGCGGGCGACGCGCTCGCGCTCGAGACGGTCGAATGCTTCTGCGGGATTCTCGGCGCGTTCGCGGGCAGCGTCGCGCTGACGCTCGGTGCGCTCGGCGGCGTGTACATCGGCGGCGGCGTCGCGCTGAAGCTCGGCGAGCTGTTCACGCGCTCGTCGTTCCGCGCGCGCTTCGAGGCGAAGGGCCGCTTCACGCACTATCTCGAGAACATCCCGACCTACCTGATCACCGCCGAATACCCGGCGTTCCTCGGCGTATCCGCGATCCTCGCGGAGCAGTTGTCGAACCGCTCGGGCGGTGCGTCGTCGGCCGTGTTCGAACGGATCCGCCAGATGCGCGACGCGCTGACGCCGGCCGAGCGCCGCGTCGCCGATCTCGCGCTGAATCATCCGCGCTCGATCATCAACGACCCGATCGTCGACATCGCGCGCAAGGCCGACGTGAGCCAGCCGACGGTGATCCGCTTCTGCCGCTCGCTCGGCTGCCAGGGGTTGTCGGACTTCAAGCTGAAGCTCGCCACCGGCCTCACCGGCACGATCCCGATGAGCCACAGCCAGGTGCATCTCGGCGACACGGCCACCGACTTCGGCGCGAAGGTGCTCGACAACACGGTGTCGGCGATCCTGCAGCTGCGCGAGCACCTGAACTTCGAGCACGTCGAGAACGCGATCGAGATCCTGAACGGCGCGCGGCGCATCGAGTTCTACGGGCTCGGCAACTCGAACATCGTCGCGCAGGACGCGCACTACAAGTTCTTCCGCTTCGGGATCCCGACGATCGCGTACGGCGACCTGTACATGCAGGCCGCATCGGCCGCGCTGCTCGGCAAGGGCGACGTGATCGTCGCGGTGTCGAAGTCGGGACGCGCGCCCGAGCTGCTGCGCGTGCTCGACGTCGCGATGCAGGCGGGCGCGAAGGTGATCGCGATCACGTCGAGCAACACGCCGCTCGCGAAGCGCGCGACCGTCGCGCTCGAGACCGACCACATCGAGATGCGCGAATCGCAGCTGTCGATGATCTCGCGGATCCTGCATCTGCTGATGATCGACATCCTCGCGGTCGGCGTCGCGATCCGCCGGGCGTCGACGAACGGCGAACTGCCCGAGGCCGTCGCCCAGGCAAAGGCACGCGCGAGCGACGACGAAACGGCCGACGTGCTCGACTGGCTGAGCCACGGCGCGTCGCCGGCGGCGAAGGACGTCGCGCGGGATTGACGCACGGCGCGGCGCAAGCCGCTTCCTGCCCCCAACGAAAAACGCCACCGGCGCATCGCGCGCGGTGGCGTTTTTCATGGTGCCGCCCGGCTGGAGGATCACGCCCCCGCTTTCACCGGCCGCCCGTGCCAGCGCAGCACGAGACAGCGCCCGGCGAAACACAGCACGCCCGTAACACCGATCGTCACCCCCATCGCGAACGGCGTGCCGTCCGCGAGCGCGCCGATCGCCACGCTCGCGATCGCGCCGAGCGCCAGCTGCATCGCGCCGAACACGGCCGCCGACGCGCCCGCATTGTGCGGATAACGATGCATGAGGTCGGTCGTGCAGTTCGCGGACAGGATCCCGACCACGCCGACGACGAAGAACAGGCACACGACGATCGACCACAATCCGCCCCACCCCGTCAGCGCGACGAGCGCGACCGCGAGCGACGCGATGCAGCTCACCAGCGACGCGGCCGCGATGATGCGCAGCGAACCGACGCGGCTGACCAGCCGCGTGTTCGTGAAGTTGCCGATCATGATGCCGACCACGTTCAGGCCGAACAGCAACCCGTAGTGCTGCGGCGACACGTGGAAATACTCGATGTAGACGAACGGTGTCGCGGTGATGTACGAGAACATCGACGCAAACGCCATCCCGCCGCACAGCATGTGCCCCCATGCGACGGGGTCGGACAGGATGCGCCCGTACGACGCGAACGACGCGAGCACGGCCGCGCTCTTGCGCCGCTCCTTCGGCCAGGTTTCGGGCACGCGCAGGTACGCGGTCGCCGCGCACACCGCGCCGAACACGGCCAGCACGACGAACACGCCGCGCCAGCCCGAGAAACGCAGGATCTGCCCGCCGATCAGCGGCGCGAGCAGCGGCCCGACCGCGGTAACGATCGCGACCATCGACAACACCTTCGCCGCGTCGGTCGGCTCGTGCGCGTCGCGCGCGATCGCACGTGACAGCACCGACGCCGCGCCGGCGCCGAGCGCCTGCAGGAAGCGCACGAGGATCAGCATGTCGATCGAGTTCGACACGAAGCAGCCGATGCTCGCGAGCGTAAATAGCGCGATGCCGCCGAGCAGCACGGGACGGCGGCCCCACGTGTCGGACAGCGGGCCGTACAGCAGCATGCCGACCGAAAAGCCGGCCATGAAGCTCGTCAGCGTGCGCTGCGCGGCGCCGGGGCTGACGGAGAAGCCGTCGGCGATCGACGGCAGGCTCGGCAGGTACATGTCGGTAGCGATCGGCC
Source organism: Burkholderia sp. LS-044 (assembly GCF_004803625.1). NCBI lineage: Bacteria > Pseudomonadati > Pseudomonadota > Betaproteobacteria > Burkholderiales > Burkholderiaceae > Burkholderia > Burkholderia sp. LS-044. The sequence continues at coordinate 104,960 of NZ_SSWO01000004.1, read as the reverse complement.
CGCAGGCGGCGAGCGCACCGAGCAACAGGATCAGCCGGGCATCGGGCCGGCGCCGGACGACGTGAGACATGGGTATCCGGAATGGAGCGCCGCGCGCATCGGGGCGCGCGTGGTGGTGACGACGGGAGGCCGCGCCGCGAACGGCGCGCTCGGGCCCATGATTGTACGCGCAACTTTTTTTAGTGCCGCCGGCCCGGCGCGCGACCGGCGGAAAAAACACCGGCACGGCGCCCGCCGCGCGGGATCGCGAGCAGGGATTCGATTAAGCTTGCAGCGCCTCGCTGCCAATTGTCTGATCCATTCAATTCGACACACGACCGAACCGATGACCGCTTTCCTGTTGATCTGGAGCCCCAAGAAATGGCCGTGGCCCGAACTGCCCGACGTCGCCGCGCGCGTGAAGGCCGGCGAGGCCGTGCATGACGTGTGGGGTTGCGGCTTCGCGCGCGGCATCCTGCCGGGCGACCGCGTGTTCCTGCACCGCGTCGCGAAGGAGCCCAAGGGCGTGTTCGGCTCCGGCTACGTGACGCGCGCGCCGTACGAGGTGCCCGATCCGGCGACGAAGCGCGGCTACCGGCTGTGCATCGACTTCGTATACGACTGGCTGGTCGACGCGCACCAGGACGTCGTGATCCCGCGCGATGCGCTGCGCGTGCATCCGTACTCGGTACAGACCTGGGACGCGCAAAGCTCCGGCACCGTGATCAAGCCGATGGTCGAAGGCCCGCTCGAGAAACGCTGGGCCGAGCTGACCGGCAAGCGCAAACCGCCGCGATAACCGAAGCGGCCGCCGTGCCGCATCTGCCCCTCCTTTCCGGCCCCGGCCCGTGCAACCCCGCACGCGCCGAAAGGCCGCGGACCGCGCCGCGGGCCCGCCGCGCGCGTCTCCGGTACAATCGGACGATCGTTCCGCCCAGGCGCCGCGGCCCGTGCACAGGCCCCCGCGCCCTTCTCTCGCAGGTTTCGCTCATGTCCAACAATCAGATCCTCTTCGAACGCGCCCAGAAGACCATTCCCGGCGGCGTCAACTCGCCGGTGCGCGCATTCCGTTCGGTCGGCGGCACGCCGCGCTTCGTCGCGCGCGCGCAAGGCCCGTATTTCTGGGATGCCGACGGCAAGCAGTACATCGACTACATCGGCTCGTGGGGCCCGATGATCGTCGGCCACGTCCATCCTGAAGTGCTGTCGGCCGTGCAGAACGTGCTCGCCGACGGCTTCTCGTTCGGCGCGCCGACCGAAGCCGAGATCGAGATCGCCGAGGAAATCTGCAAGCTCGTGCCGTCGATCGAGCAGGTGCGGATGGTGTCGAGCGGCACCGAGGCCACGATGAGCGCGCTGCGCCTCGCGCGCGGCTTCACGGGCCGCAGCCGGATCGTCAAGTTCGAGGGCTGCTACCACGGCCACGCGGACAGCCTGCTCGTGAAGGCCGGCTCGGGCCTGCTGACGTTCGGCAACCCGACGTCGGCCGGCGTGCCCGCCGACATCGCGAAGCACACGACCGTCCTCGAATACAACAACGTCGCCGCGCTCGAGGAAGCGTTCGGCGCGTTCGGCGACGAGATCGCCGCCGTGATCGTCGAGCCGGTCGCGGGCAACATGAACCTCGTGCGCGGCACGCCGGAATTCCTCAACGCGCTGCGCGCACTGTGCACGAAGCACGGCGCCGTGCTGATCTTCGACGAGGTGATGTGCGGGTTCCGCGTCGCGCTCGGCGGCGCGCAGGCATACTACGGGATCACGGCCGACCTCACCTGCCTCGGCAAGGTGATCGGCGGCGGGATGCCGGCTGCCGCGTTCGGCGGCCGCCGCGACATCATGGCCCACCTCGCGCCGCTCGGCGGCGTCTACCAGGCCGGCACGCTGTCGGGCAACCCGATCGCGGTCGCCGCGGGGCTGAAGACGCTGCAGCTGATCCAGGCGCCGGGCTTCTACGACGCGCTCACCGCGCAGACGAAGCGTCTCGCCGACGGCCTCGCGGCCGAAGCGCGTGCGGCCGGCGTGCCGTTCGCGGCCGATTCGATCGGCGCGATGTTCGGCCTCTACTTCGCCGAACGCGTGCCGACCAGCTTCGCCGAAGTCACGAAGAGCGACACCGAGCGCTTCAACCGCTTCTTCCACCTGATGCTCGACGAAGGCGTGTATTTCGCGCCGTCCGCGTACGAGGCCGGCTTCGTGTCGAGCACGCACGACGACGCGGTGATCGACGCGACGCTCGCGGCCGCGCGCCGCGCCTTCGCGGCACTCGCTGCCTGACCCGGGGCCGCGCGCATGTTCTCGGATATCGATTTCGCCCACATGCAGCGTGCGCTCGCGCTCGCCGCGCGCGGCATGTATACGACGGCACCGAACCCGCGTGTCGGCTGCGTGATCGTCAAGGACGGCGACGTGATCGGCGAAGGTTTCACGCAGCCGGCCGGCCAGGATCACGCGGAGGTCCAGGCGCTGAAGGACGCGCGCGCGCGCGGCTACGACGTCGCGGGCTCGACCGTCTACGTCACGCTCGAACCGTGCAGCCATTTCGGCCGCACGCCGCCATGCGCGAACGCGCTGATCGACGCGCGCGTCGCGAAGGTCGTCGCCGCGATGGAAGACCCGAACCCGCAGGTATCGGGGCGCGGCCTCGGGATGCTGCGCGACGCCGGCATCGACGTACGCTGCGGGCTGCTCGCGCATGAAGCCGGCGAACTGAACATCGGCTTCGTGTCGCGGATGACACGCGGCCGCCCGTGGGTGCGGATGAAGACCGCCGCGTCGCTCGACGGCCGCACCGCGCTGCCGTCCGGCGAAAGCCAGTGGATCACCGGCGAGGCCGCGCGCCTCGACGGGCACGCGTGGCGCGCGCGCGCCTGCGCGATCCTGACCGGCATCGGCACCGTGCGCGAGGACAACCCGCTGCTGACCGTGCGCGGGATCGACACGCCGCGCCAGCCGCAGCGCATCCTGGTCGACAGCCGCCTGGACCTGCCGCTCAACGCGCGGCTGCTCGAAGGCGCTCCGCTGCTGATCTTCTGCGGCCGGCTCGACGCCGCCGGCGAAGTGCGGGCGAAGGTGCTGAAGGCGCGCGGCGCGGAAATCGTGCCGCTCGCGAATGCGCACGGCAAGGTCGACCTGCCCGCGATGCTGGCGGCGCTCGGCGCACGCGGCGTCAACGAGCTGCACGTCGAGGCCGGCCACAAGCTGAACGGCTCGCTGCTGCGCGAGCAGTGCGTCGACGAGTTGCTCGTCTATCTCGCACCGAGCCTGCTGGGCGCCGATGCGGCCGGCATGTTCGACCTTGCCGCGCCGGCGAGCCTCGATGCACGCACGCGGCTGTCGTTCCACGGGGTCGAGCGGGTCGGCGACGATCTGCGGATCCTCGCGCGCTTCACGCCGACGGACGCCGCGCACTGAACGGGATCGTCACGATGTTCACCGGAATTGTCGCGGCCGTATCGAATCGATCCGGCCGCTCGGCGCGTCGGCCGACGCCGGCGTGCGCCTGACCGTGCCGGCCGGCGGCCTCGACCTCGCCGATGTCGCGCCGGGCGACTGCATTGCGATCCAGGGCGCGTGCATGACGGTGATCGACAGGAGCGACACCGCGTTCGACGTCGACGTGTCGCGCGAAAGCCTGAACCGTACGGTCGGCCTCGCCCAACCCGGCGAAGTGAACCTCGAGAAGGCGCTGCGCGCACACCGGCCCGCCCGCCGGCTCCTTCGGCCGAACGGCCAACGACGCGCACGGGTCATGCGGTCGCGCTAAGATGCGTCGACAGCGGTCTCGATACCGCAATGCACGACGCGCCGCGTAGCGGCCGCCCTCTTCCTCAAGGAGTCGCCCCCATGTCCATCTCGATGTACCAGGCTTCACTGCCCGTGCTGATCCGCGGCCTGACCAATCTTCAGCACATTCTCGGCAAGGCGCAGGCGCATGCGGCCGAAAAGCAGATCGATCCGTCGGTGTTCGTCGGCGCCCGCCTGTACCCGGACATGCTGCCGCTCGTCCGCCAGGTCTATATTGCGACCGACACGGCCAAGGGCTGCGCCGCCCGCCTCGCCGGCGCCGAGATCCCGAGCTATCCGGACGTCGAGCAGACCTTCGACGAACTGCACGCACGCATCCAGAAGACGATCGACTACCTGAAAAGCTTCGACGCCGCGCAGATCGACGGCAGCGAGACGCGCCAGATCGTGCTGAAGATGCGTGTCGGCCCGATCGAGTTCACCGGCCAGTCGTATCTGCTGAATTTCGTGCTGCCCAATTTTTTCTTCCACGTGACGACCGCGTACGACATCCTGCGTCACAGCGGCGTCGAGCTCGGCAAGCTCGACTACCTGGGCGGACGCGACCAGCACGCCTGACGCGCGGTCGGGCAAGGCCCGGCCTACCACCGCGCGTGCAGGCAACCTGCGGCGGGCCCGGCCAGGCCTGCCGCGCAGGCCGGCCGCGGCGCTTTCCGGAGCGCTTACCGGCGGCGCGCGGCCCCTGCCAGCCGAAACGCCGCCCGGCTGGCGTAAAATACGCACTTTCCTCTTTCTCGCCCCCTTATGACGCTCGCCTCCACGCTCGACATCATCGCCGAGCTGAAAGCCGGCCGGATGGTGATCCTGGTCGACGAAGAAGACCGCGAAAACGAGGGCGACCTCGTGATCGCCGCCGAATTCGTCACACCGGAAGCGATCAACTTCATGGCCAAGTACGGCCGCGGCCTGGTTTGCCTGACGCTGACGCAGGAACGCTGCAAGCAGTTGCACCTGCCGCTGATGACCTACCGCAACGGCACGCAGTACGGCACCGCGTTCACGGTCAGCATCGAAGCGGCCGAAGGCGTGACGACCGGCATCTCGGCCGCCGACCGTGCGCACACGATCGCCACGGCGGTCGCGCACGACGTGCGCCCCGAGCACATCGTGCAGCCGGGCCACGTGTTCCCGATCATGGCGCAGCCGGGCGGCGTGCTCGTGCGCGCGGGCCACACCGAGGCCGGTTGCGACTTCACCGCGCTCGCCGGCCTCACGCCGGCCGCGGTGATCTGCGAGATCATCAAGGACGACGGCACGATGGCGCGCCTGCCCGACCTGATCGAATTCGCGCAGGAGCACAACCTGAAGATCGGCACGATCGCCGACCTGATCCAGTACCGCAGCCGCACCGAATCGATCATCGAGCGGATCGCCGAGCGTACGATGCAGACCGCGCACGGCACGTTCCGCGCGGTGCTGTACCGCGACCAGCCGAGCGGCTCGCCGCACATCGCGCTGGTGCGCGGTGCGCCCGCGCCCGACGTCGATACGCCGGTGCGCGTGCACGAGCCGCTGTCGGTGCTCGACCTGCTCGAAACGGGCGTGTCGACGCACTCGTGGACGCTCGACGCCGCGATGCGCGAGATCGCGGAGCGCGACCTCGGCGTGATCGTGCTGCTCAACTGCGGTGACACGAAGGAACACCTGATCGACGTCTTCAAGGCGTTCGACGAGGAAGAAAAGGCCGCTGTGCTGAAGCGCCGGCCGGTCGATTTCAAGACGTTCGGCATCGGCGCGCAGATCCTGCGCGATGTCGGCGTCGGCAAGATGCAGGTGCTGTCGAATCCGCGCAAGCTGGGCAGCATGTCCGGCTACGGCCTGGAAGTCACGGGCTTCATTCCGATGCCCGGCGGCGAAGCCAAGTCCTGCCCGGCGTCCAACGCGTAACCCGCCACGACGCTTTCGCCCTATAACCGTTCATCCACACCACGGACAAGATCATGGAAATCGGACAATACCAACCGAATCTCGAAGGCGACGGCCTGCGGATCGGCATCGTGCAATCGCGCTTCAACGAGCCGGTGTGCAACGGCCTCGCCGACGCGTGCGTCGAGGAACTGGAACGCCTCGGCGTCACCGGTGAAGACGTGCTGCTCGTGTCGGTGCCCGGCGCGCTGGAAATCCCGCTCGCGCTGCAGAAGCTCGCGGAAAGCGGCCAGTTCGACGCGCTGATCGCGCTCGGCGCGGTGATTCGCGGCGAGACCTACCACTTCGAACTCGTGTCGAACGAGAGCGGCGCGGGCATCACCCGCATCGGCCTCGACTTCAACCTGCCGATCGCCAACGCGGTCCTGACGACCGAAAATGACGAGCAGGCCGTCGCGCGCATGACCGAAAAGGGTCGTGACGCCGCACGCGTCGCCGTCGAGATGGCCAACCTGACGATGGCGCTCGACCAGCTCGGCGATGACGACGAGGACGAAGAGGAAGACGAAGACGACGAAGAGGAGCGCGCATGAAGAAGAGCGCCCGCCGACAATCGCGCGAGCTGGCGACGCAGGGGCTGTACCAGTGGCTGCTGTCGAACGCGTCCTCCGGCGAGATCGACGCGCAACTGCGCGGCGCGCTCGGTTACGACAAGGCTGACAAGGAGTTGCTCGACGCGATCCTGCACGGCGTGATCCGCGAGCACACCACGCTCGTCGAAGCGCTGACGCCGTCGCTCGACCGCCCGATCGACCAGTTGTCGCCGGTCGAACGCGCCGTGCTGCTCATCGCGACGTTCGAGCTCACGCACCACGTTGAAACGCCGTACCGCGTGATCATCAACGAAGCCGTCGAACTCGCGAAGACGTTCGGCGGCTCCGACGGCTACAAGTACGTAAACGGCGTGCTCGACAAGCTCGCCGCGAAGCTGCGCCCCGCCGAAACGCAGGCGCGCCGCAACGGCTGATACCGTTTGGTCCGGAACGGGCGCGCATGCGCCCGTTTTTTCTTTCGTCACGCCCCCTCCCCCTGCCCGCCCGATGAATACCGCCACCGATTCGCTCGTCAAGCTCGCCGCACGCGTCGACGCGATCCAGCCCTTCTATGTGATGGAACTGGTGAAGGAGGCACAGCGTCTCGAGTCCTCCGGGCGCGATGTTATCCACATGGGCATCGGCGAGCCGGATTTCACCGCGCCGGAGCCGGTCGTCGAAGCGGCTGCGGCCGCGCTGCGCCGCGGCGTCACGCAATATACGAGCGCGCTCGGCATTGCACCGCTGCGCGAGGCGATCGCCGCGCACTACGCGCGTGCCTACGGCCTCACGATCAGCCCGGAGCGGATCGTCGTGACGGCCGGCGCATCGGCTGCGCTGCTGCTCGCGTGCCTCGCGCTCGTCGGGCGTGACGACGAGGTGCTGATGCCCGACCCGTCGTATCCGTGCAACCGGCACTTCGTCGCGGCGGCCGAAGGCCGCGCGGTGCTCGTGCCGAGCGGTCCGGACGCGCGCTTCCAGCTCACCGAGGACGACGTCCGCACGCGCTGGGGCGACCGCACTCGCGGTGTGCTGCTCGCATCGCCGTCGAACCCGACCGGCACGTCGCTCGAACCGGACGAACTGAAGCGGATCGTCGAAGCCGTGCGCGCACGCGGCGGTTTCACGATCGTCGACGAGATCTACCAGGGGCTCAGCTACGACGCGGCGCCCGTGTCGGCGCTTTCATTCGGCGACGACGTCGTCACCGTGAACAGCTTCTCCAAGTATTTCAGCATGACGGGCTGGCGGCTCGGCTGGCTGGTCGTGCCGCCCGCGCTGGTCGGCACGTTCGAGAAGCTGGCGCAGAACCTGTTCATCTGTCCGTCCGCACTCGCGCAGCACGCGGCGCTCGCCTGCTTCGAGCCCGCCGCGCTCGACATCTACGAAGCGCGTCGGCTCGAATTCAAGCGCCGCCGCGATTTCATCGCACCGGCGCTCGAACGGCTCGGCTTCACGGTGCCCGTGATGCCGGACGGCGCGTTCTATGTGTATGCGCACTGCGGCGGCGTCGCCCACCCGGCGGCCGGCGACAGCGCCGCGCTCACGACGGCAATGCTGCACGACGCGGGCGTCGTGCTGGTGCCCGGCATGGACTTCGGTGTCCATGCGCCGCGCGACTATATCCGCCTGTCCTATGCGACGGCCTACTCGCGGCTCGAGGAAGCGGTCGAACGGCTCGCGACATTGTTCGGGCAGCACTGAGCCACGACTGAGCCTCGGCCGGCACGCCGGCGGCTTCTCGCGCCGCAAAAAGCAAAAGGCACCCTGATCGGGTGCCTTTTTCATGTCCTGCCGGCCGAAGCCGTGCAGTGCTGCGCTACCGTCGCGCGTTACGCGCCGAGCTCCGAACGGTCGCCGTGCGACTTCGCGGTATCGACGCTCGCGTCGTCCTGCGGCGCGGCTTCCTTCGATGCCGCCGACTTCGCCGACGTCGTGGTTTCGAGCGTCGCATGCACGCGCTTCGCGCCGCCCGCTGCCGCCGTCACGGCGGCGGCCGTGACGATCGGCTTCGCCGGCGCCTGCGGCGCGTTGACCGGCACGCTGCGGCCGTGCGACACGTCGCGCAGGCGACCGCGCTCGGCCATCACCTTCGCGCCGTATGCGGTGTCGTCCGGGTTCGTCGAGCCGTTGTACAGGCGCAGGCCGTTCGCGAGCGAACCGCCACGGGCAATGCAGTCCTTCAGCACGAGCGCGCCGACCTGGAGGTTCGCGAGCGGCTGCAGTGCGGTATCAGTGCCGCCGAAATACTCGAACTTGTCGGAATGGACCTTCGACATGACCTGCATCAGGCCCTTCGCGCCGACGCCGCTTTCGGCGTACGGGTTGAAGCCCGATTCGATCGCCATCACGGACAGCAGCAGCAGCGGATCGAGGCCGACGTCACGGCCGGTCTGGAACGCAGCCTTGACAAGCTGGCCGAGCGGCTCCTGCGCGACGCGGTAACGGCGCGACAGGTAGGTCGCGACCAGCGCCTGCTCGCGATTCGACGCAAGCGCGCGGTCGTCACGCGCATCGGCCGCCACGCGCTGGGTCGGGATCAGCTTCGCCAGCGCGACGGGCGACGGGCCGTTGCGGGCCGGATCGGATGCATCGCCCTGCGCGGTGGCTTCCGGTGCGACGTCGAGGCCGACCGCAAGCGCGTCCGTTTCAGGGCTGTCTTCCTGCTGCGGCTGCGCGCCGGCGGGCGCGAAGTTCGGCAGCGGATGGCCGGTCAGCAGACGGGCCGGGCCGGCTTGCACGGCCGCGGATACGACCGGCATCAGCTTCGCGGCGAGCGTGCCGCGCACGGTTGGCAGCAGCCACAGTGCGAGTGCAACCGCGACCGCGAGACAGCCGACAACGCTGAATAGATGGTGACTGACACGCGTCCCGCGACGCAGCATGCTGCGCACGAATTGCGCATGCTGCTCACTAGGACGCCACGATAACCAAGCGTTCATTCAGATCATCTCCCATGAACATGACTCGTGCGGCTCGCTCAGCTCGATGGCGAGACAGGTAACGCGCCGCGGAATCACGACGCCGCACGCCTTGGTTGGGACGTGCAGACATCGGGGAAACGGTATAAGTACCGTTCGAGGCCACGGTGTAAGAGGGCCGGCACCTTCGCACACTGGGCGAGGCGGGCATACGCGGTGGCACCCACGCAAAAAACCAGCGTCTGGTGGCGCTGGCTGAGACTACGACTAAGACCGTCGGATACGCCGTGCAGGTATCGGCGGACGGTGACGCGCTGCGTCAAAGATCGGTGATTGGCGGCTCGAAGCCTTTTACCCTGCAGCCAATGTGAGCGGATTCTAGCAGGGTTTTATAGATCGTCAACACTATAAAACCTTGAAATTATAACAAAAAGTAATTTACAGACACTCTTCAGATCGCGAGCCCCGTGCCGTAGGGGGTTTGCGCGCGGTCGACTTTTTTCTCCGCCGGGCGGGCATGCGGCGGCGCGGGTAAAATCGTCGGTCGATTCGGGGCCGCAGCCGGCCGCTGCGCCCGCCCATCGCTGCCCGCCACGCGGGTGGCCCGGACCATCTTCATGAAATACAAAGACTTACGCGATTTCATCCAGCGCCTCGAGGCGCTCGGCGAACTGCGGCGCGTCACGCAGCCCGTGTCGCCCGTGCTGGAAATGACCGAGCTGTGCGACCGCGTGCTGCGCGCCGGCGGCCCTGCGCTGCTGTTCAACGCACCGACCGGCTACGATTTCCCGGTGCTCGGCAACCTGTTCGGCACGCCGCGCCGCGTCGCGCTCGGGATGGGCGTCGACGCGGGCGACGACGCCGCGCTCGATTCGCTGCGCGATCTCGGGCGCCTGCTGTCCGCGCTGAAGGAACCCGATCCACCGAAGAGCCTGAAGGATGCCGGCAAGCTGCTGTCGCTCGCGAAGGCCGTGTGGGACATGGCGCCGAAGTCGGTGTCGTCGCCGCCCTGCCAGGAGATCGTCTGGGAAGGCGCCGACGTCGACCTGAACAGGCTGCCGATCCAGACCTGCTGGCCCGGCGACGCGGGGCCGCTCGTCACGTGGGGCCTGACGATCACGCGCGGGCCGAACAAGTCGCGGCAGAACCTCGGGATCTACCGGCAGCAGCTGATCGGCCGCAACAAGCTGATCATGCGCTGGCTCGCGCATCGCGGCGGCGCGCTCGACTTCCGCGAATTCGCGCTGCGCAACCCCGGCAAGCCGTATCCGGTCGCGGTCGTGCTCGGCGCCGATCCGGCCACGACGCTCGGCGCGGTTACGCCCGTGCCCGATTCGCTGTCCGAGTACCAGTTCGCCGGCCTGCTGCGCGGCAGCCGCACGGAGCTCGCGAAGTGCCTGACGCCCGGCGTCGACACGCTGCAGGTGCCCGCGCGCGCGGAGATCGTGCTCGAAGGCTTCATTTATCCGCAGGAAGGCACCCCCGCCCCCGTTCCGGCCGGGGCACCGCCGCGCCCGGCCGGCAACGCGTCGGCCGCGTACGAGCACGCGCTCGAAGGGCCGTACGGCGACCACACGGGCTATTACAACGAGCAGGAGTGGTTCCCCGTGTTCACCGTCGAGCGCATCACGATGCGCCGCGACGCGATCTACCACTCGACCTACACGGGCAAGCCGCCTGACGAGCCCGCGGTGCTCGGCGTCGCGCTCAACGAGGTGTTCGTGCCGCTGCTGCAGAAGCAGTTCACGGAGATCACCGACTTCTACCTGCCGCCCGAAGGCTGCAGCTACCGGATGGCCATCGTCCAGATGAAGAAGAGCTACGCGGGCCACGCGAAGCGCGTGATGTTCGGCGTGTGGAGCTTCCTGCGGCAGTTCATGTACACGAAGTTCATCGTGGTCGTCGACGAGGACGTGAACATCCGCGACTGGAAGGAGGTGATCTGGGCGATCACGACGCGCGTCGACCCCGTGCGCGACACCGTGATGGTCGACAGCACGCCGATCGACTATCTCGACTTCGCATCGCCGGTGGCCGGCCTCGGTTCGAAGATGGGGCTCGACGCGACCAACAAGTGGCCGGGCGAGACCAGCCGCGAATGGGGCCGCCCGATCGAGATGGATGCCGCCGTGAAGACGCGCGTCGACCGGCTCTGGCAGGAGATCGGACTCTGACGCCACGCGGCCGGCGCCCGCCGGCCCGTGGATTGCCATTGCAACAAGAACAACGAAGATGACCTTTCCGCCCACCTCCATGCTGTCCGACGGCTTCTTTCTGTCGCTGTCGCTCTGTCTCGACATCGGCCTCGTGAACGTCGCGATGCTGTCGCTGACGCTGTCACACGGCTTCCGGCCGGGCTTCTGGCTCGGCATCGGATCGTGCGTCGGCGATCTCGTCTATGCGGCGCTCGCGCTCGCCGGGATGGCCGTGCTGCTGCAGTTCGAGCCGGTGCGCTGGATCGTGTGGATCGGCGGCGGCGCGGTGCTGCTGTTCCTCACGTGGAAGATGGCGCGGGAAGCGCTGGCGCCGGCCAAGGCGGCGGGCGACGATGCCGAGGAGACGCCGCAGCCGCGCGCGAGCGCACGGCGCAGCTTCCTGCGCGGCATGCTGCTCGCGATGTCGTCGCCGAGCGCGATCCTGTGGTTCGCGGCGGTCGGCGGCGCGCTGATCGCGAAAGCCGGCGCGACCACGCCGGCCACCGCGTCGGTGTTCCTGTCGGGCTTTTTCCTCGGCGGCCTCGCATGGACGCTCTTCATGTGCACGCTCGCGAGCCAGGGCCGCAAGCGCGCGGGCGCGGGGCTGATGCGCGCGTGCCACATCGCGTCGGCGCTGCTGTTCGCGTATTTCTCGTATAGCGTGATCGTCGGCGGCTATCGCGACCTGATCGTGAACGCGGTGTAATCGCAGCCGGCCTGCACGGGCCGCGCACCGAGGCCGGGCGGCAGCCCGAAAAGAAAAACGGCGCAGCGCCCCGCTCGGGACGCTGCGCCGTTTTGCCACGCGCGGTCAGGCCGCGCGGGACGAATCAGCGACGCCAGCCGTGATGGCCCCAGCCGCCGTAACCATGGCGCCAGTACGGGCGACCGTAGTAGCCACCATAGCCGCCGACGACCACGGCGGGCGGCGGTGCATAGTAAGCCGGCGCCGGCGCGTAATAGACGGGCGGAGGCGGCGGCGCGTAGTACACGGGCGGCGGCGGTGCATAGACGGGATACGCGGGTGCGACCGGGATACCGATGCCGACCCCGATCGACACGTGAGCCTGCGCAGCGCTTGCGGCACCCAGGCCCAGCGCGGCGGCGGCGATGAACGGAATGAGCTTTTTCACTTCGATTCTCCTGCTGGAGCGGTATTTTATGCGCCCCTGTCGGCAACGGCGGGCATGCACGTCGCATGGAAGCAATGTAGCGAAAACGCGCTCCTCACGTATCGGGCATTTGTTGCAAATTGCAATCGCACGCGGCCGGAACCGCCGTGCGGCGCGGCTCGCAGCACCTTCGGCGACCCTTGCGGGCCGCGCGGTTCCGTCCGACGAGTCGGGTCGCAACATCATGGCCGGTCAGTCTTACCGGATACGGCGCGTGCGGCGGGCACGCGATCGTAATGAACGATTACAAATTTGAGACAAGATGCCGACGTTTCAAGCCGGACGCGGGTGCGATATGTTTCGGGGTCGGATTCCACGATCGTGAATCGACCGTGGTGCCGGGCGCCGATACACGCGTCGATAAATGCGTCATTCGCGCCGCGCAACTGTCAGCCACGCACGTGTCCGCACAGAAGTCGCCCTTTCGCGGCCCCGCCGTCATTCCTGCGATACTGGCGGTTGCTTCGTTTTCGCTTACGTTCGCTGCCATGTCCGTCCCCGACACACCCCGCCTCGGCTTCATCGGCGCCGGCCGTCTCGCACGCTGTGTCGCGCAGCGCTTCGCACAGGCCGGCTTTCCGGTCGTCGCGATCGCGAGCCGCACGCCCGCGTCGGCCGCGGCCCTCGCCGCGCGCATCGACGGCTGCCAGGCGGTCGACACGCCGCAGCAGGTCGCCGACGCCGCCGACCTGATCTTCCTGACGGTGCCCGACGACCATCTCGCGTCCGCCGCCGCGGCGCTGCGCTTCGACGCATCGCGCGCCGCGCGGCAGGCCGTCGTTCACTGCAGCGGCGCGTCGGCCGTCGCGCTGCTCGATCCGGCGAAGCAGCAGGGCACGGCCACCGGCGGCTTCCATCCGCTCTACCTGTTCGGCGGCACCGACGCCGACCTCGCCCGCATCGACGGCTGCTCGGTCACGATCGAAGCCGACGGCGCGCTGCATGCGACGCTGATGCGACTTGCCGCCGCACTCGGCTGCCATCCGCTGTCGATTCCGGCCGGCGGCCGGATGCTTTATCACGCGGCCGCGCACTACGCGGCGAGCTTCGCGCTGTGCGGGCTCGCGGAAGCGGTCGAGCTGTGGCGCGGCCTCGGCTTCGACGAGGAAGCCGCGCTGCGCGCGCTGCTGCCGATGCTGGCCGGTACGATCGAGACCGCACGCGACAAGGGGCTCGCGAACGCGCTCTCGGGCCCCGTGTCGCGCGGCGATACGGGCATCGTCGAACGCCAGTTGGCACTGCTTGAAACGCTCGGCGGCGATCACGCGACGCTGTACGCGTTGCTGACGCGCCGCGCGGTCGCGCTCGCGGCGCAGCGCGCGGCGCCGCCGGCGTCGCTGCCGGCACTCGCCGAAGCCGTCGAAACGTCGCTCGCGCGCACCGCCGCGCCCCCCTCCCCGTCGCGAGACGAGGCGTGATAAGGTGTCGGCCGATGCGCCGCCATCCGGCGTTGGCGGCCGCACGCTACTGACCGTATAAAAAGGATGCCAACGATGTTCGGCGAGATCGCCCGTTTTCTGCTCAATACCATCTTCACGCTGTTCGGCGCCGCGCTGATCCTGCGCGTCTGGATGCAGGCCGTCCGCGTGCCGCCGTACAACCCCGTCACGCAGGCCGTGCTGCAGGCGACCAACTGGCTCGTGCTGCCGCTGCGCCGCGTCATCGCGGGCGTGCGCGGCATCGACTGGGCCAGCGTTGTCGCCGCCCTCCTCACCGCGCTCGTCTATGTCGTGCTGATGGTCGTGATGGCCGGCTTCGACCCGGCCGCGGTGATCGCGACGCTCGTCGTGGTCGCGCTGCTCACCGTCGTGAAGTGGGCGCTCAATCTCGTGATCTGGATGACGATCCTGATGGCGCTGCTGTCGTGGCTCAACCCGCGCTCGCCGGCCATGCCGATCCTCTACCAGCTCACCGCGCCGTTCCTGAACCCGCTGCGCCGCGTGATCCCGAATCTCGGCGGCATCGACCTGTCGCCGATCCTGCTGTTCGTGATCGTGCAGGTGCTGCTGATGATCGTCACGCGCGCCGCCGTGTCGCTGACGATGTTCGGCATCTGACGCCGTCGCACCCTACACCGCCGGCCCCTGCGCCGGCGGTGCGCCGAGCGTGTCGATCACGCCGAATTGCGCCGGCATCATCGCGTAGCACACGCGCACCTTTTCCTGCGACAGCCTCGCGAGCAAGCGCTGCGCCTCGTCCTCGGTGACGATGAATTCGACCTCGATCGCGAGCGACCCCTGCAGTTCGAAGAAGCGGTCCTCGTGCAGCACGCGATGCTGGCCGAAGCCGGCCATCGCGCGAAACGCGGAACCGCCGGCGACGCCCATCCGGTTCGCCTCCTCCAGCAGCCATTCCCACAGCGGCTTCCAGTGCAGCCGGTGCTGCTCGTGCACGTAGAAACGCAAGAAGATCCTGTCCATCGCTCCCTCCGATGGCGGCACGCTCAGGCCGCCGCGAGCCATGCGCGCGCGGTCCACATGCCGAGCGCCGTCAGCGCGAACGATCCAGTCAAGTGTAGGGCAGCCACCGCAAACGCCCATCCGAATTCGCCCTGCAACGCATGCGTCATCACTTCGACCGAATAGGTCGAGAACGTCGTGAGGCCGCCGAGAAAGCCCGTGATCACGAACAGCCGCCACTCGGGCGGCAACCCGACGCGGGTCGTGAACACGACGGCGGCAATGCCGATCACGTAGCCGCCGATCAGGTTCGCGGCGAGCGTGCCCAGCGGCACGGCGGGAAAGAATTCGTTGAGCGCGAGGCTCAGGAACCAGCGCAGCAATGCGCCGAGCCCGGCGCCGACGAAGATCGCGACGATCGAATAGAACAAGGGCGCTCCCGTTCGATGAAGCGGCTGGATTCAGCCGCCGGCCCCGGTCGCCCGGGGTGATGTCCGGGCCGCACGCGGGCGGCACCGGCTGAACTGTATGCGGATTCGCGTCGCGCCTGCAACGGCCGCCGCCGGGATGCCCGCCCGTTCGCGTGGCGGGTACCCGCCCGTTCACACACGGTCACGCGCGTTGCCAGGCGGCGTCGAGCGCGCCCAGCGTCGCCAGCGCGCCGCCCTTCAGGCCGATCACGTCCGCACGGCGCGCATGCGCTTCGCGCGCGTTGATGCGGATCACGTCGGCGCCGAGCCGTTCGCTCAGCAGGCGCACGGTCGGGATCGCGGTGCCCGCGCCGATCTCGACCACGGCGACACGCCCGGCCCGCGCGATCCAGTCTTCCAGCGCGCGTTCCTGCGCGTCGTAGCGCGCACCGAGCCAGCCGGTGTCGCCGAACATCAGGATGTTCGGCCGCGCGAGGCCGCCGCAGCGCGGGCAGCGCGGCATTTCGCCGACGAGGCGGCAGGTGGTTTCGTCGACGTCCGGCACGAACGGCGCCGCATCCCACGTGTCGTCCGAGCAGGGGCGCAGGCACTGCATGGCGTGGATCGAACCGTGGATCTCGACGATCCGCGCCGGATCGAAGCCGGCTTTCTGGAACTGGCCGTCGACGTTGCTCGTCAGGACGAAGCCGCCGTTCGGCATCGCGTCGATCCAGCGGCGCAGGATCGCGAAGCCCGCATGCGGCACCGTCGCACGGTAGAGCGCGAGGCGGTGCCCGTAGAAGCCCCATGCGAGCGGCGCACGCGCGCGGAACGCGTGCGGCGACGCGATCTCGTGGAATTCGAAGCGCTCGTGGCGCAGCGCCGGATACGCGCGCCAGAACCCGTCCGTGCCGCGAAAATCGGGCAGCCCGGAATCGACGCCGATACCGGCGCCGGCCGTCACGAGCAATGCGTCGGCGCGCGCGAGCGCGGCAACGGCGGAAGCGACGAGATCGGCGGGCAGTTGCGCGGCGGCAGTCGCGGCAGTGAAATCGGCGGAATCGGAGAGCGGCATGACGGGGCGTCGGTGGCGTCGGACGGTGCGCGGGTGGCGTCGCGATCATACGCCGGTTCGCGCGCGGCGCGGCATGCATGACATGCACGATGCAACGGCATGACGCGACGCTCGCCCGGCCGCGGGCGGTGCGGGCGAGCGACGCGCGGAGCCGCCTGCACCGCCATGGCCGGGCGCCTCCCCGCCTGTTCAGCGATCCGGATCGTCCTGCACGACCGGAATGTCGTCGACCGAGAAATAGACGGCCTTGCCGAGCTGCCGCGCGAGGGCGACATCCGCGTCGGCGCCGCGCGACGCGCCGTCGATCCGGCATACCGCATCGCAGCGGCGCAGCAGCCGGTGCGCGGCCGGATACAGGAACGCCTCGCTGACTGCATCGCCGACCTGTCGCGACCCGGCCGCGACGGCGAGCGGCAGCGACACCCACTCGCCGATCATCGGCACATGCCCGCGGCGATACACGGCGAGCGCCGCCTCCTCCAGCCGGTGCAGGTTCGCGGCGATGCGCGCGGGGTCGCCGTCCGTGCCGCTGCGGTAAGGGCCGGCGACCAGCACGAGCAGCGGCGTCATGCCGTGCGCGCGCCGGCGGTTTCCCGCAGCGCGACATACTGGAGCAGCATGATCGTCTTCGCATCGACGATCTCGCCGCGCTCGACCGCATCCAGCGCCGCCTGCAGCGGCATCTCGACGACCTCGAGATCCTCGCCCTCCTCCGCGACGCCGCCGCCGTCGCCGGTGCGCAGCGACGCATCGTATTCACCGACGAAGAAATGCAGCTTCTCCGTCACCGAGCCCGGGCTCATGAACGCCTCGAACACCTTGCGCACGCCGCGCACGCGGTAACCGGTCTCCTCCTCGGCCTCCGCGCGGATGCGCGCTTCGGGCGTCGCATCGTCGAGCAGGCCGGCGGCGGCCTCGAGCAGCATGCCGTCGTGTCCGCCGACGAACGCCGGCATCCGGAACTGCCGCGTCAACAGCACGTCGCCGGTATCGGCATTGCGCAGCAGGATGGTCGCGCCATTGCCGCGATCGTAGGTCTCGCGGCTCAGGCGCTGCCACGTTCCGTCACGGCGCAGGAAATCGAACGTCACCTTCTTCAGCACATACCAGTCATCGGACAGCACCGTCGTATCGACGATGCGGACACGGTCCCGCGTTGCAGCCATCGCAGCCTCCGGTTCGACAAAAGACGGTGCCCATGGTAACGTGCAGATTCGTGCAATTTCAAGAAAATTCGTGCAAACCCGATGCTGACGACACAACGCAAGAAAGCGATCCTCGACGCACTCGCGCGCGATGGCCAGGTGCTGGCGGTCGAGCTGAGCGCGCAATTCGGCGTATCCGAAGACACCGTCCGCCGCGACCTGCGCGAGCTCGCGGCCGAGGGCCTGCTGCAGCGCGTGCATGGCGGTGCGCTGCCGGCGTCGCCGGCCGTTGCGCCGTTCGCGCAGCGCGAAACGCTCGAGACGGCGGAAAAGCGGCGCATCGCGCGCCGCGCCGCGGAGATGATCGCGCCCGGGCAGGTGGCGATCGTCGATGGCGGCACCACCTCGGCGCTGCTCGTCAGCCAGTTGCCTGCCGACCTGCGCGCGACGATCGTCACGCACAGCCCGAGTGTCGCGGTGGCGCTCGCCGCGCATCCGTCGATCGAGGTGATCCTGATCGGCGGGCGGCTCTACAAGCATTCGATCGTCGCCGTCGGCGCGGCGGCCATGGAAGGCATTGCGCGCATCCACGCGGATCTTTACTTCATGGGCGTGACGGGCGTGCACCCGGTTGCGGGGCTCAGCACCGGCGATTTCGAGGAAGCGGCGATCAAGCGCGCACTGGCCGAACGCGCGGCCGAGACCGTCGTGCTCGCGTCGCAGTCGAAGCTGCGCGCGGCGTCGCAGTTCGTGATCGGCGAGCTCACGCTGGCGCACACCGTGGTGGTCGAAAAGGAAACCGACGCCGCGTTGACGAAGCCGATCGAAGCAGCGGGCGTGACGGTCGTGCGCGCGTAGCGTCGGTTGTGGCCGTGCTGGATGGGCCGGATATGTCCGTCGTATCACCTGCGTGCTTTCATCGCGCCAACCCCTCGCCGATGTCAGCGTGCTGACAGCGTCCGCTTGCTAACATGGGCGCCCGCCCAATCGCCACGCACCGCACGCCCGATGCCACCGCCCTCCGCCACCTCCTCGTCGGCGCCGCCCGCAGGCAATGCGCCGCCGCCCGGCGTCCTCGCACTGTTCATTGCGTTCTCGCAGATCGGCCTGACCAGCTTCGGCGGCGGGCTCAGCGGCCGGATGATGCGCGACTTCGTGTACGAACGCCGCTGGCTCGACGAGGAGGCGTTCCTCAACGGCCTCGCGCTGTCGCAGGCGCTGCCGGGCGTCAACGTGAAGAACCTCGCGATCTGGATCGGCTACCGGCTCGCCGGATGGCGCGGCGCCGTGGCCGGCTTCACCGGCATCATCGCGCCGCCGGCCGTGCTGATCGTATTGTTCGGCATCGCGTTCTCGACCCTCACGCGCTTCCCGCTCACGCACGTCGCGCTCGCCGGCGCGGCGGCCGCGGCGATCGGGCTGTCGATCTCGATGGCGATCACCGCCGTGCGTCGGTTGCCGCGCCGCGCGCTGCCGTTCGCGGTGACGGCGCTCACCTTCGTGTCGGTTGCGGTGCTGCACTGGCCGCTGGTGTGGACCGTGCTGGTCGGCGGCACGCTGAGCGTCGCGCTCGAATACCGCCGCGCGGCCGCCACACCGACCGGGCGCGACACACGATGACTGCATCGCAACGCTACGCCGCGCTGTTCGGCGTGTTCGCGCCGCTGTCGATCGCGACGATCGGCGGCGGGCAGGCGATCATCGCCGACATCCAGCGGCAGGTGGTCGACGTGCATCACTGGATGACCGCCACGCAATTCGTGAACGATTTCGCGATCGCGCGAATGGCGCCGGGCCCCGGCTCGCTGCTGGCGACGCTGATCGGCTGGCAGGTGGCAGGTTTCTGGGGCGCGGTGATCGCGACGCTCGCACTGTTCGGCCCGACGGCGTTCCTGATCTACGGCGTCGCGCATCTGTGGCGGCGGCACCAGGGCGCGCGCTGGCAGATCGCGCTCGAGGCCGGCCTGCGCCCGGTCGCGGCCGGCATGATCCTCGCGTCGGTGTGGGTGCTGCTGCAGGCGCTCGACGGCGGCTGGGCCGCGCGCGCGATCGCGGTCGCGTCGACGCTGTGCGTGATGTATACGCGCGTCCATGCGCTGTTGTTGATCGCCATCGGCGCGCTGCTGCTCGTCGGCGTGCACGCGATCGGCGGCGCGTAGCGCACGCCGCCTCGCACCGCGGAACCGCTCGGGCACGTGAACGCAGAGAGCCTGTTCACGCCAATGGCGGGCCTGCGCCGGCCCTACCCGCCGCGAAACACCGGCGCGCGCCGCTCCGCAAACGCGCGCAGCCCTTCGTCGAAGTCCTCGCCTTCACACGCGTGCCGGCGCAACTCGGCGATCCGTTCGAACGCGTCGGCCGGCAACGGCCGCGCGTCCTGCAGCACGCGCAACTGCTCCTTCACCGCGTGCACCGCGAGCGGCGCCTTCGCGGCGATCGTGCGCGCGACGTCGAGCGCCGCCTCGTCGACACCGCCTGCTTCCGCCAGCCGGTTCACGAGCCCGTGATGCGCGGCGCGTTCCGCATCGAGCGGCTGCGCGCAGAAGAACATCTCCTTCAGCACATGGATCGGCAGGTTGTCGTGGAAGCGCAGCAGGCCGCTCGTCGAATACGGCAGGCCGATGTTCGCGGGCGTCATCGCAAAACGCGCATCGCGCGCCGCGACCACCAGGTCGCAGCTCATCACGAGATCGACCGCTCCGCCCCACGCCGAACCCGACACCGCCGCGATCACCGCGCCCGGATAAGTCCGCACGCGCCGCAGCGCCCGTTCGAGCGGCTTGCCGTACGCGAGCGGATCGCGATCGTCGGCCAGCTCGCGCAGATCGTGCCCCGCGCTCCACACGTCGCCGCTGCCGTCGTTCGACAGGATCACGACGGGCGGAGGACGGTGTCCGGCCAGCGCATCGAGGCGCGCGACGAGCGCATCGAGCAACGGCGCGTCGAGCGCATGCCGGCGCGCCGGATTCGCGAACCGCACGCGCGCGATCCGTTCGCCGACCATGTCGACCGTCACGCGCGACGCGCCATCGTGTTTCGTCGTGTCGCTCATTGCACGGCCTCCGCCACCGCTTCCGCCTGGAAGATCGCGCGCCCGGCCAGCAGCGTGTCGATCGCGTCGTCGTCGTAGCCCGCTTCGCGCAGCACGTCGACCGTATGCTCGCCGAGCAGCGGCGGCGCATGACGCGTGCGCGGCGCCGGCACCGCGTCCCCCATCCCGCCGAGCGGCGTGACGACCTGGCGCAGCGTGCCGAGCGTCGGATGCGCGACCGGTTCGACCAGCCCGCAATGCGCGAGCTGCGGATCGTCGAACACTTCGTCGAGCGTGTTGATCGGCCCCGCCGGCAGCCCGGCGTCGACGAAACGTTGGGTCCATTCGCGCTTGCCGCGCGTGCGCAACCGGCCTTCAAGCAGCGCTTTCAGTTCGTCACGGTGCGCGACACGCGCATCGTTGGTCGCGAAGCGCGGATCGTCCGGCAGTTCGGGCAGATCCAGCAACTGGCACAGCCGCAGCCACATGTCGGTCGTGATCGGCGCAAGGTTGAGCGGCCCGTCGGCCGTCTCGAACACGCCGTACGGCGCGATCACCGCATGCGCATTGCCGGTGCGGCGCGGCACGTCGCCGAGGCTCAGGTAGCGTTGTCCGTGCACGCTCAGCAGCGACACGAGGCTTTCGAGCAGCGACGTACCGACATGCTGCCCGCGCCCCGTGCGCTCGCGCTCGAACAGCGCCGCCATCACGCCGGTCGCGACCCACATCCCCGAGCTGAGATCGCCGATCGCGGTGCCCGTGCGGGTCGGCTCGCCGTCGGGAAAACCGGTGAGGCTCATCAGCCCCGCGTAGCCCTGCGCGATCTGGTCGAAGCCCGGCCAGTCGCGCAACGGGCCGCGCGGGCCGAACGCGGTGACGCTGCCCATCACGAGCCGCGGATCGCGCGCGCTCAGCGCGGCGTAACCGAGCCCCATCGCGTCTATCGTGCCGGCCTTGAAATTCTCGATCACGACGTCGGCCTGCCCGATCAGCCGGCGCACGACGTCGAGGCCGGCCGGCTGCCGGAAATCCACGCAGATGCCGCGCTTGTTGCGGTTGCAGGACAGGTAGTACGTGCTCACGCCGCGATCGAACGGCCCCCACGCGCGGCTCATGTCGCCTTGCGGCCCCGACTCGACCTTGATCACGTCGGCGCCGAGATCGGCGAGCACCATCGAGCAGAACGGCCCCGACAGCGCGCGGCTCAGATCGACGACCCTGATTCCTTGTAATGCCTGCATTCCGGACTCCTGATATTGATGACTGGGTGTGGCTTGTTTCCGAACGATCGCGGCGCACCGCTCATTCGGGCAGCGTCTGATGGCGCGTTTCGACCGCGAACGGCAGGATCAGGATGCCGAGCCCGAACGCGGCCGCGGTCCATGCGACCGGCACGCCGAGCGATCCGTAACCGTGAATCGCGGCGCCGAGCAGGAAGTTCACGCCTGCGCCGATGAAGCGGCCGACCGATGCGTTGAACGCGAACGCGGTGGCACGCACGCGTGTCGGGTACTGCTCGGGCAGCCACAACGAGAAGATCGCGAAATTGCCGCCGAAGAAACCGAGGAACGCGAGCGACACCATGAATGCCGCGAGCCCGTTCGGCTGGTAGAACGCCCAGCCGAACGCGAACACGATCGAACCGGCCATGCCCGCGAAATACACACCGAGCGCCGTGCGCCGGCCAAGCCGTTCGGAGAGCCACGGCGCAACCAGGCAGCCGGCGATCGTCGCGCACGACAGGATCGCCGCGCCGATCGACGCGAGCCGCAGCGCACCGATGTGATCGATGCCCGCGCGCGCCGCCAGCGTCGTGACCGCGCTCGCCTCGTACACGGAGCCGGCCCACAGCCCGACGATCGCGACGCCGACCAGGCTCGCGCTCGTCAGCGTGCGGCGCAGGAAGGCCGGCGCGAAGATCTCGCGCAGCGGATGCGCGCGCCGCGCGTCGGCCACGTCGCCGTCGCGCGCGTCGTGCCGGCGCCACTGGCCGGGCTCCTTCACGCGCATCACGGTGAACACCGCGAGCAGCGCGGGCGCGAGCCCGCACAGGAACATCGCGCGCCACCCGTAGGTCGCGCCGATCGTGTAGTTCAGGCACGCCGCGATGAAGAAGCCGAAGTAGTAGCCCGTCTGCAGGTAGCCGGCGCCCATCTTGCGGCGATCTTCCGGCCAGCTCTCGGCCACGTAGGTGCCCGCGAGCGCCCATTCGCCGCCGACGCCGATCCCGGCGATCAAACGGCACGCGGCCAGTGCCCACACGTCGTGCACGAACGCGGCCGCGCCGGTGAACACCGAGTAGATCAGGATGCTCGCGGCGAGCGTGCGCACGCGGCCGAAGCGGTCGGCGAGCGGCCCCCAGATGAACGACAGCCCCCAGCCGATCAGGAACAGCGCGAACAGGATCGAGCCGTACATCCCGAGATTCGCGGGCGTCGCCGCGATGCCGGACGCCGGCAGCAGTTCGGTCAGCGCGGGAATCAGCACGAGCGCGTAGATCACCGAATCCACGCCGTCGAGCACCCAGCCCGCATACACGGCCCAGAAGCCCTTGACCTGCTCGCGCGTGAGCGGCGTGCGCCGCGGCTTCGCGCCGGCCGCCGGCGCGTCGATCGCCTTGAACATCTTCGTCTCCTTGCCGGCGGGGCCGGCACTTTTGCCGCGTCCGGTCCGGGATGGCCGGCAGGCTGGCTCTTGTGTGAGACGAGTATAGAAACCCCATCGATCGGGGAAAAATATGATATTCATCTTGCTCGATCGGATTGGCTTATGGCTTGAATCGGGAGGCGGCGGCGATGGACTTGAGGCAGTTGCGCTATTTCGTGAAGGTCGTCGAATGCGGCAACGTCACGCATGCGAGCGAGGCGCTGCATGTCGCGCAGCCGGCGGTGAGCCAGCAGATGCGCAATCTCGAACAGGATCTCGGGATGCAGCTGCTCGAACGCAGCGTGCGCGGCGTCGCGCCGACCGCCGCCGGCCGCACGCTGTACCGGCATGCGCTCGAACTGCTGCGCCAGGCCGACGGCACGCGCGAGCTGCTGCGCCGCGACGCCGACACGCCGCAGGGCCGCGTGACGGTCGGGATGCCGTCGAGCACCGCGCGCGTGCTGGCCATTCCGCTCGCCCGCGCGGTGCGCGACCGCTACCCGGGCATCATGCTGGAACTGATCGAGGCGCCGAGCGCCGATCTCGACACGCTGCTCGAACGCGCGCGGCTCGATCTCGCGATCGTCGTCGACGCGGTCGAGACGCGCGGCATCGCGATCCACCGGCTGCTGACGGAAACGCTGTACCTGATCACGTGGCCCGAATTCCCGGTGCCGGACGATCCCGTGCCGCTCGACGCGATCGCGCGGATGCCGCTCGTCCTGCCGAGCGCGCCGAACACGATCCGCAACCGTGTCGAATGGGCGATGCGCGAGGCCGGGCTGTCGTACGAGATCGGCTTCGAGGCGAGTTCGACCGGGCTGCTGTTCGCGGCCGTGATGGCGCAGCTCGGCGTGACGATCCTGCCGTGGACGGCCGCGCACGTCGAGATCGAGGAGCGCAAGCTCAAGCTGTCGACGGTCGCGCACCGGCTGTTCGCGCGCGACCTGTCGCTGTGCTGGCACGATACGGCGCTCGTCAGCAACGCGGTGCAGAAGGTGAAAGCCGAGATCGTCCGGCTGTTCGACACGCTCGGGCAGCGGCCGGAGTGGGCGGCCGGGCGGGCGTGACGAGCGGCGGCATGCGTTGCCCTGCCGCGCCGTGTGGACTAAGCTCCTTTCATCCTGGGTACCGCTGACACGTCCACTTCTCCTCGCCGCTCGGTATAAGCGTCGGGGGAAGGAGGCCGTTCGTGTCCCCGCTTCAGTCTGCCTGGCTTCTGCTGGGCGTCAGTGTCCTCGCCGAAGTGCTCGGCTCCGTCGGCCTCAAATACTCGGCGGGCTTTTCCCGCCCGCTCCCGTCCGCGCTCACCGTCGTCTGTTATGCCTGCGCCGTCTGGCTGATGGCGCTCGCGACGAAGCGGCTCGAAATGGGGCTCGCGTACGCGAGCTGGGCCGCCGCCAGCACCGCGGCCACGGCCGTGATCGGCATCGTCTGCTTCGACGAAGCGGTGTCGTCGCTGAAGCTCGCCGGCATCGCGCTGACCGTTTGTGCGCTCGTCGCGCTCAACCTCGGCGAGGCGGCGACGCACTGACCGGTGGCCTGCCGGTCGTCGACGCATGGGCGCCAGGGGGCATTGACACCGCCCCCGCGCGCCCCTTAACGTTTCGTTCATCGTAACCATCACCGGTTCAGCTTAAGAGGTTGTCGGCCCGCTCGTGCTCGACACCTCCGCCTTCATCGAAGGCCTGCTGCTTGGCGCCGGCCTGTTCACGTCGGTCGGCCCCAAGGACGCCTTCGTCATCAAGCGCTCGATCTCGAGCCCCTATCTCCTCTCCATCGCCCTCGTCTGCGCAGGCAGCGACGCGCTGCTGATCGTGCTCGGCGCGCAGGGGTTGTCGGCACTGCTGTCGCGGCATCCCGGTGTGGTATCGGCCGCGCTGTGGGCCGGTATCGCCTATCTCGCCGGTTATGGCCTGCTCGCGCTGCGCTCGGCGATCCGGCGGCGGCAGCCGGAGCACGTCGACGACTCACACGCGCGCCACGCCCCCGCGCTGTCGCGCACGCTGCTCGCGACGGCCGCCGTGTCGCTGCTCAATCCGTATGCGTGGATCGATACCGTGCTGCTGCTCGGCACCGTGATCGTGAGTCACGCGCCCGCCGAACGCGCGCCGTTCGCGTTCGGCGCGATGGCGGCTTCGCTCGCGTGGTTCCTGATGCTCGCCTATGGCGCACGCGCGTGCCGTGCGTGGTTTGCCCGTACGCTGGCGTGGCGCGTGCTCGATTTGTTCGTCGCGACGATGATGCTCGGTTTCGCGGCGCGTTTCGCGATCGACGCGCTTTAGCGCTTCGGGTGTCAACGGCCCGATACCGCGCGAAACGCGCGATGCGCGCCGGCATGCAGCTCGAAACCGATGCCCGGCGCCTGCGGCGTGCGCGCAAAACCTGCGTCGACGGTTTCGCCATCGGCGATCCCGCTGAACGGATCGAACGCGAACGGATTGACTTCCGCACCGCCGAGCCCGAGCGCTGCGACGACATGCAGCGAGAACAGGTGGCCACCATGTGGCCAGAACGCGTCGCGCCGCCAGCCGCGCGATGCGAAGTGCTCGACGATCTGCAGGTATCCCGGCAGCCCGTAGCAATGCACCGGGTCGAACACGAGCACGTCGCGGTCGGGACGCAGGCCGCCGTAGCGGTCGAGCAGCTTCGCTTCCGCGAGCGAGAACAGCGCTTCGCCGGCCGCGATCGGCGGGGCGTAGCGCGTGGCGACGCCTGCCTGGAGCGGCAGGTCGAGCGGATCGCAGATGTCCTCGAACCACCAGAGGCCGAACGGCTCGAGCATCGCGGCCGCAATATCGACGGTCGTCGCGTCGTACGTGTTCATCGCGTCGACCGCGAGATGCGAACTGTCCGTCAACTGCGTGGCGGCCGCTTCGATGCGCCTGCTGTCCTGAGCGACGTCCGCGCCACCGATCTTGATCTTCGCGTGCGTATAGCCAAGGTCGGCAATGCGGCGCATCTCGTCCGACAGTCGCGCGAGATCGTCGTGCGGATAACGATAGCCGCCGCCCGCGTACACACGCACGCGCGGTGCCGCCGTGCGTCCAAGCCGGTCGGCCAGAAAGCGATTGAGCGGCAGGTCGGCGATTTTCGCGGCGGCGTCCCAGATCGCCATGTCGAGCGCGCCGATCGCCACGCAGCGTTCGCCGTGTCCGCCGGGCTTTTCGCCGGCCATCATCGCGCGCCACGCGCGGAACGGGTCGAGGTTCGTGCCGGCTTCGTCGGCGAGCGCGTCGGCGGCGGCCAGCAGGCGCGGCGCGAACCGTTCGCGGATCAGGCCGCCCTGCGCGAAGCGGCCGACCGATGCGTAGCCGTAGCCCGTCACGGGGCGGCCGTCACGCACGACGTCGGTGGTGAGCGCGACGACACTCGTCGTCAGGCCGCCGGATGGAATGGCCGGGTCGGCATAGCGGGAGACGGGAATCGTGCGTTCGCGGATGTCGGTGATACGCATGGTCGGGATTCCGGGGGTGGCGACCGGCGCAAGCGAACGAGGTACGCGATGCGACCGGAACGGTGGGCGGATCGCTGCATCATAGGGGTTTGGGCGATGACGCGCAGGACGGCGCGGCAATCGCCTTTTCGAATCGGCCGGCGCACCGCCTGGACGGAATGCGCCGGTGTGTGCCGGCTTGAACGAGCACGCGGTCGACCGCGTCGCCGGGGCTGGCGCTTTGACCGCGCCCCTCGATACGAATGCCCCGGCCCACCGCGCACACCGCATCGGCTACGCTGTCGCGCGAAAACGTGCAGTCGCCCGGAGGGCGCGAACCTCGAAGGTATCCGGGCGACGACGGTATGCGTGGTCGAATTTTCAGGCCCGCTCAGGCAAAGACGAAGTACTTGCGCACCGTCTCCACCACTTCCCAGGTCCCTTTCATGCCGGGTTCGATCACGAACACGTCGCCGGCTTTCAGGTGCACCGACTCCTCGCCTTCCGGTGTGATGATGCAGTAGCCATCGAGGAAGTGGCAGTACTCCCATTTTTCGTAGTTCACCTCGAACTTGCCCGGCGTGCAGATCCAGGTACCCATGATCTTGCTGCCGTCCTTGGAGAGGTACGCGTTGAGGTTCACGGTGTGCGGATCGCCGCCGATACGCTTCCACTTGGTCGCGTCAAGGACCGGCGTCGGGCAGGTTTCGCGCAAAACGGTGATGAAATCGGACATGTCAGCTCCAGACTAACGTTCGTGTAAGAGGCTTGTCACGTTAGTGCGAAAGCGTGGTCGGGACTTGCATGCTTCCGACACCGACTCGTCTATTTTCGACACCGGCCCGCGGGCACGCGCACGGCCGGCGCGTTTCGTTCGGCGTTGGCGCTGCGGTGCTGCCTGACGATGCGGTCTGGCTTTGTCAGTAACCGGTGCGCGGACAAGGCTCTCCTGGCAGGCCCCGTAGCGTCGGTCAGGCGACAGGCTTGGGGAAGTAAGTTTCCTCCTCCGCCGGAATGCTGCCGTCCCGGTAACGCTTGTCTTCCCACAGCAGCCGCCAGCGCACCACATGCTCGTCGTTCGTACCTTCCAACAGGTACTTGTGGGCAACACTGCCTTTGAGGAAGTAACTCGGACAGCCCACCTTGCCGGACGCAAACCACGGCTCCCAGATCCCCTCGACAGGAATCTCCTGGTCGCTGCAAACCTCGCCGCTTGCGGATTCGTTCTTCGGCGGACAGGGAGGAAGCGATGCAGGATAGGTGCGACCGGGTGGCCAATATCGCCAAGCAGGAAGCGGCGCGTTTTCGAACATGGATTCATAGGTCCAGTGCTCGAATACGCGGGTCCCGCCATCCGCGCGTGTTCCGTATGCGAGCATCCCGGTATAACCGAATCCGACCGTGCACTTGAGCGCGTAGCAAATCAATCTCTCGATCCATACCCCCTCCGCGAACCCGGTGGCATACACCGGGTCCGAAAAGCTGGTGTCCTTCAGTCCCAGTGAATGAAAAAACGGATCGTATTTACGACCGATTTCAAGCGCACTCCGTCCAAACAACAGGTCGCCGCCTTGCTGGCTTCCTCTAACCAATGCGTCGTATGCGGCTCGTTTGTCGAGACCTCGGCGCAGTGCATCGATGCCCAGATCCATGCGCACCAGTGCCCCCGAGAAATCATGCGTGTAGGCTTTCTCAAGCTCGACCTGATTTGGGCTCGATGTGTCCAGTTGTTTTGCGTACGCGCCGAGAAAGTCCCGATATCGTCCAACGGCGTATTCCAGGAACGTGACACTCGTCCATTTCTTGAGCAGGTAAAAAGCCTTTGCCCGCGCATCCTGTTCCTGCTCGGGGGTCATGGTCAAAATATTCAACATCATTGAACCTGTTCGTCCGTCGATTGTTTGCCGCCATCGGCTATGCGGCACATCCGTTGGGCCGTTGAAATTCGGCTCCGATGCTACAGCGCACCGAAGGGATGTGCCTTCAGCCTGGACGGTAGATCCCGTGGATAGCGCGGGCTCACCCGCCACTGCGCGCGACGCCGCCGGTCCGGCATCGAGCCCTGTCAGTTGCTCTGCGCCAAACCACCCGCTTGCCATCCCGACCCGAACCCCTGTAGAATTGCGCGTTCTGCGGGCGTCGTATAATGGCCATTACCTCAGCTTCCCAAGCTGATGACGTGGGTTCGATTCCCATCGCCCGCTCCACTTTCCGGCTGCATCGCAGCCTGCGCAAAAGCCGCCTCGTCGAAGGCGGCTTTTTTGTACCATGTGCCGGTTCACCCGGCGCACTGCTGCGCGCAACGGGCCCTCGCCCGCAACCGAGCCTTTCTCTGTACCGATGATGCACGACGATCCGAACGAAGCCGGCCTGCCGCCGCACGACGACGCCATTCCCGACGAAGCCGCCGAAGGCGCCGACGCCGTCAATCCGCTGCACCACCGCCGCATCCGCAGCTTCGTGACGCGCGCCGGCCGCGTGTCGACCGGCCAGCGCCGCGCGCTCGACGAACTCGGCCCGCGCTTCGTGGTGCCGTATGCGCCGGAGCTGCCCGACTGGAATGCGGTGTTCGGCCGCAGCGCGCCGCGCATCCTCGAGATCGGCTTCGGGATGGGCGCCTCGACCGCGGAAATCGCTGCGAACCGCCCCGGCGACGACTTCCTCGGCGTCGAAGTGCACGAGCCGGGCGTCGGCGCGCTGCTGAAGCTCATCGGCGAGCAGGATCTGCCGAACATCCGCATCATCCAGCACGACGCGGTCGAGGTGCTCGAGCACATGCTTGCGCCGGAAAGTCTCGACGGCGTGCACATCTTCTTCCCCGACCCGTGGCACAAGGCGCGCCACCACAAGCGCCGGCTGATCCAGCCGCCGCTCGTCGCGCATCTCGCGTCGCGCCTGAAGCCCGGCGCATATATTCACTGCGCGACCGACTGGCAGAACTACGCTGAACAGATGCTGGAAGTGCTCGGCGCGGAACCGACGCTCGAAAACACCGCCGCCGACTACGCACCGCGCCCCGACTACCGCCCGGTCACGAAGTTCGAACGGCGCGGGCTGCGCCTCGGCCACGGTGTGTGGGACCTGGTGTTCCGCAAGCGCGCAGGCTGAGCCTTCCCGCTGCGGCGGCGCGTGCCGCCCGGATCCGGATAAAAAAAGCCCGATCGGTTATCTGCCGATCGGGCTTTTCTCATTGGAGGCGCGCCCGCCTCCGTGTCCGCGTCACGCCCAGTTCAGCCAGCCGCTGTACCCGACCAGCAGCACGAACAGCCCGAACGCGATCCGGTACCACGCGAACACCGTGAAATCGTGCGTCGCGACGTAGCGCAGCAGCCAGCGCACGCACACGAACGCGCTGACGAACGCGGCGACGAGGCCAAGCGCGAACAGGCCGAGCGAATCGACGGTGAACGCCTGCCAGTCCTTGACGGTTTCATAGAGCGTCGCGCCGAAGATGATCGGAATCGCGAGGAAGAACGAGAATTCGGTGGCGACGCGCCGGTCGAGACCGAACAGCATCCCGCCGATGATCGTCGAGCCCGAGCGCGACATGCCGGGAATCAGCGCGAAGCACTGCGCGATGCCGACCTTGAGCGCATCGAGCGGGGTCAGCGCGTCGACCGACACCACGCGCGGCGGCTCGCTGCGTTCGCGCTGCCGGGCCTCGGCCCACAGGATGATCGCCCCGCCCACGACGAGCGCGAACGCGACGGGTACCGGCGAGAACAGCACGGCCTTGATCTTCTTCTCGAGCAGGAGGCCGAGTGCGATCGCGGGAATCGTCGCGATCACGACGTTCAGCGTGAAGCGCCGCGCATCGGGCCGGCTGGGCAGCCCGGATACGATGAACACGATCCGTTGCCGGTATTCCCAGCAGACCGCGAGAATCGCCCCGAACTGGATCACGACGTCGAAAGTCTTCGCGTGCGAATCGTTGAAATTCAGGAAGCTGCCCGCGACGATCAGGTGACCGGTGCTCGACACCGGCAGGAATTCCGTCAGCCCCTCGACGACGCCGAGGATCAAAGCCTTGCAGATCAGGATCCAGTCCATCCGTGGCCCAACTCCGAAATGGTCGAATGAATGGGCCACTCTTCCACGCGCGGCCCCCCTCCGGCCGGGCGCGGTTCGTCGTCACTTTTCGACGATCGCCACGCGTATGCCGTTTGTAAGAATCGTAATTGTACCGGGTTCATAGTTCACCCCGGCAAATTGCAGCTGTTCGGGCTTGAACGTGTAGATCGGATAGTTGGTCAGCAACTGCGTCGCGAGCAGGCCCGCGGCCGCGCCGACCTGTTGCGCGTACATCTGCGCGTCGCCGTCGAGCGCGAGGCTGTCGACGGCCGGCGACTTCAGCACCACCGAACGGCTCGGTGCGTCGTAAGCAAGCTGGCCCGACACGGTGAACTTGCCGCTGACGGGCGCGCGCAGGAACGGGCTCGCGAAATGCGCGTCGAGCTGCACGGCGACGCGGTTCTGGTCGGGCAGCAGGTTGACGGCCGGGTTCGCGAGCGACACGTCGACGACCTGCGCGACCGTCTTCTGGTACGGGAACTTGCGGGCGACGGCCTTCTGCACGTCGCCGCGCGAAAAGGTGTAGTGATCGGGGATGAACGGGAAGGTCGACGCGCACGCGGCGAGCGACAGCGTCACGCCGACGGCGCCGACGGTTGCGGCGAGGAAACGGCGCCGGCCGGGCGCGCAAGGTGCGGTCATGCTGAACACTCTCCTGGTTGCGACGGCCGCGTCGCGGCCTCGAGACGCGTGAGCCACGCGAGCGCGTCGTCGCGCGACGCGCCGCACATGTCCGCGGCCGGCTGCAGCCCGGAACAGCACGCGGGCCGCTCGGGGCGGCCGAAGATCCGGCAGCGCAGGTCGTCGCCGAGCTGCACGCAGCGCACACCGGCTGGCTTGCCGTCGGGCATGCCCGGAATCGGGCTGGAAATCGACGGCGCGATGCAGCACGCGCCGCAGCCCTCGCGGCACGCATGCGGTGGCGGGACATCGGCAGGCGCCGGGCGGACAGGCATTTCGACGGACACTCGGCTCTCTCGAACGAACAACAAAAAACGGTGCGGCAACCGGACGCGGTGCCGGCAGCCTCACCCCGCATTGTGCCATCGCCGGCTGCGACGTTATTACACAATGCAGCTCAATCGCGCGTTTATATACTCGAAAGCATCTAAAAAGCGCGAGACCATCATGCGTTCCGGTTCTGCCGACTCAATGTTCCGTCCCGATTTGCTCGCGAAATACGGCGCGAACGGGCCGCGCTATACGTCGTACCCCACCGCGCTGCAGTTCCGCGACGATTTCGACCCGGCCGACTACCTGCGCGCAGCGAGCGACCCCGGCGCCTCGTCGAGCGAGCTGTCGCTGTACTTCCACATCCCGTTCTGCAATACCGCGTGCTTCTACTGCGGCTGCAACAAGATCGCGACCAACAACCGCCGCCGCGCGCGCCCGTATCTCGAGCAGCTCAAGCGCGAGATGGCGCTGCAGGCCGCGCTGTTCGATCCCGCGCGCCCGGTCACGCAGTTGCACTGGGGCGGCGGCACGCCCACCTTCCTGTCCGACGACGAAACGGCCGAGCTGATGGTGGCCACGCGCGAGCACTTCGCGCTCGCGCCGGATGCCGACGCCGAATTCTCGATCGAGATCGATCCGCGCACGGTCACGCCCGCCACGCTCGTCCACCTGCGCAATATCGGCTTCAACCGGCTGAGCCTCGGCGTGCAGGATTTCGACCCGGCGGTGCAACAGGCGATCAACCGCGTCCAGCCGCGCGCGATGACGGCCGACCTGCTCTCCGCCGCGCGCACGACGGGGTTTCATTCGGTGAGCGTCGACCTGATCTACGGGCTGCCGCACCAGACCGTTGCCGTCTTCGCGCGCACGCTGGAAACGATCATCGAACTCGCGCCCGACCGGCTGTCGGTGTTCGGCTACGCGCACATGCCGCACCTGTTCAAGATGCAGCGGCAGATCGACGATGCGACGCTGCCGCCGCCGGAAACGCGCATCGCGCTGCTCGGCCTCGCGATCGACATGCTGACGTCGGCCGGCTACGTGTACATCGGGATGGATCACTTCGCGCGGCCGTCCGACGAGCTCGTGCGCGCGCAGCGCAACGGCACGCTGCAACGCAACTTCCAGGGCTACAGCACGCGCGCGGATACCGACCTCGTCGGTTTCGGCGTGTCGTCGATCGGCAAGGTCGGCGACGTCTACGCGCAGAACGCGAAGGACCTGCCCGCCTACGGCGCCGCGCTCGACGCGGGCCGCCTGCCGATCGCGCGCGGCGTGCGGCTCACGCCCGACGACCGGCTGCGCCGCGACGTGATCACGCAGCTGATGTGCAACCTCGAACTGCCGTTCTCGCATGTCGAGGCCGCACACGGCATCCGCTTCGCCGATCATTTCGCGCGCGAGCTCGACGCGCTGCGCCCGTTCGAGCGCGACGGGCTGCTGACGATCGCGGGCGACCGCCTGACGATCCATCCGGCCGGCCGGATGGTCGTGCGCAACATCGCGATGGCGTTCGACGCGTATCTCGGGCAAACGCAGCAGCAGCGGTATTCACGCACGGTCTAGGGCCGGCCGGGCGCATGCGGACGGCCGGTTT
This sequence comes from Burkholderia sp. LS-044, assembly GCF_004803625.1. Classification (NCBI taxonomy): domain Bacteria; kingdom Pseudomonadati; phylum Pseudomonadota; class Betaproteobacteria; order Burkholderiales; family Burkholderiaceae; genus Burkholderia; species Burkholderia sp. LS-044. The sequence goes on along the minus strand of NZ_SSWO01000004.1, from coordinate 71,666 downwards.
GATACAGTGTGGGGCTTACGCCCCGCCAGAATCCGCACGATGCGCACCACCAAAGCGACCCACGCGGTCGAACGCCTGAAGACCCGCTCCGGCAACCCGCATTTCGCGGCCGTCGCAATGGCGGGCGGCCTGTTCTATCTCGTCGACCGCTCGGGCGGCACCCCCGAGAAGCGCTGCGAGCCGCTGCCGCTCGACGCGTTCGTCAAGTTCGTCGACGAATTCGGCCCCAAAAAACCGCGCAAGGCGAGCAAGCTCGACCTCGCATTCGAGGCGCAGATCAGGAAGAGCAAGGGGTAAAGGTCTGTTGCAGGCCGCCTGAAGGCTTTGCAGCCGCCCCGTTTGGTACAATCACGAAGTTTCTCTATCCCCGCTGATGGCCGACCAGGCTGCGTGACCACACCATGAATATCGAAAACGCGCGTTTCAACATGATCGAACAACAGATCCGGCCGTGGGACGTGCTGGATCTCGACGTCCTGGGCCTGCTGTCGATCGTCAAGCGTGAAAACTACGTTCCGGCCGAATATCGCGATCTCGCGTTCGCCGACCTCGAACTGCCGCTGCCGGGCGGCACCAGCAAGATGCTGTTCCCGCGCGTCGAAGCGCGCGTGCTGCAGGAGCTGGCCGTCAAGAAGCACGAGAACGTGCTCGTGATCGGCGCCGGTTCGGGCTACCTGGCCGCGCTGTTCGCGCATCGCGCCCGGCACGTGACGGCCGTCGAGATCGATCCGGCCATCGCGAAGTTCGCGGAAGACAACCTGCGCAACGACGGCGTGACCAACGCGGAAGTCGTCCTCGGCGACGGTTCGCGCGGCTGGGCCGGCAAGGCGCCGTACGACGTGATCTGCGTCGCGGGCGGCCTGCCCGTCGTGCCGCAGGAAATGCTCGAGCAACTGAAGGTCGGCGGCCGCCTGTCGGCATTCGTCGGCGGCCGTCCGGTGATGAAGGCGCAGATCATCACGCGCATCGACGACAAGCAGTACCGCGTCGCCGACGTGTTCGAAACCTACATCGACCACCTCGTCAACGCGATCGAGCCGTCGCGCTTCAAGTTCTGAGCGGCGGAGCCTCCATGCAGATCCTGACCGCCGCGATGCTCGCGGAATGGCTCGGCGACAAGGCGCGCCCCGCGCCGGTCGTTCTCGACGTGCGCGAACCGTGGGAAATCGCGACCGCGCACATCGCCGGCAGCGTGTCGATCCCGATGCAGCAGATTCCCGCGCGCAGCGAAGAACTCGACGACGAAGCGGAAATCGTCTGCGTGTGCCATCACGGGATGCGCAGCGCGCAGGTCGCGATGTTCCTCGAGTCGCGCGGCTTCACGAAGCTGTACAACCTGCAAGGCGGGATCGACGCGTGGTCGCGCGACGTCGATCCGTCCGTACCGCGCTACTGATCCCGCCGGTGGCGCATCGCGCGCCGCCGCGCCGGCCGGCACATCGCCGCCGGTCATACCGACCCGCCGAACGGGCGCGCATGGCGCGCCCGTTTTTCATTCCCGCGCCGGTTCGTCTCGGCGTCATCCGACCTGCGACGGCACCGCGCCGCGCCCGCCCCACCCCGCTTGCCGCGAAGTCATGGTGCACGACCGTTCCCGCACCGCACGCGGGCACCGGAACGGGGAACCCCGACCGTGCACCATTTCCGCCCGCGACCCTGCACCGCGACGGACCGCGCATGCTGCACGACGCGTCATGCGCCCCGTCGCGACGCCCCGCCCTGCCCCGCGCAGGCACGCCGGGCGTGCATCCGCACGACTGGCACATGCCTTGCGTTATCCGTTGGCCGACGCCGTCAAGGCGCACGCATATCCAACACGTCAAGGGGAACCCGATGAAACGTCGCAGTCTGTTGAAGTTCGGTTCGATGGCCGGCGCGCTTGCGCTCGCGGGCAAGAGCCCGTTCGCGCACGCGGCCGACGCGGGCACCGGCCCGATCAAGGTCGGCATCCTGCACTCGCTGTCGGGCACGATGGCGATCTCGGAGACGTCGCTGAAGGACACCGCGCTGATGACGATCGCCGACATCAACAAGAGCGGCGGCGTGATGGGCCGCAAGCTCGAGCCCGTGGTGGTCGACCCCGCGTCGAACTGGCCGCTGTTCGCCGAGAAGGCGCGCCAGCTGCTCACGCAGGACAAGGTCGCGTGCGTGTTCGGCTGCTGGACGTCGGTGTCGCGCAAGTCGGTGCTGCCGGTGTTCGAGGAACTGAACGGGCTGCTCTACTACCCGGTGCAGTACGAAGGCGAGGAAATGTCCCGCAACGTGTTCTATACGGGTGCCGCGCCGAACCAGCAGGCGATCCCGGCCGTCGAGTACCTGATGAGCGCGGAAGGCGGCAGCGCGAAGCGCTTCTTCCTGCTCGGCACCGACTACGTGTATCCGCGCACGACCAACAAGATCCTGCGCGCGTTCCTGAAATCGAAGGGCGTGAAGGACGCCGACATTCAGGAGGTCTACACGCCGTTCGGCCACAGCGATTACCAGACCATCGTCGCGAACATCAAGAACTTCTCGCAGGGCGGCAAGACGACCGTGATCTCGACGATCAACGGCGACTCGAACGTGCCGTTCTACAAGGAGCTCGGCAACCAGGGGATCAAGGCGACCGACGTGCCGGTCGTCGCGTTCTCGGTCGGCGAGGAGGAACTGCGCGGGATCGACACGAAGCCGCTGGTCGGCCACCTCGCCGCGTGGAATTACTTCATGTCGGTGAAGAACCCGACCAACACGAAGTTCAAGGACCAGTTCGCCGCATGGGTGAAGGCGAACAACCTGCCGGGCGGCGCGAAGCGCGTGACCAACGACCCGATGGAGGCGACCTATGTGGGCATCCACATGTGGAAGCAGGCCGTCGAGAAGGCGAAGAGCACCGACGTCGACAAGGTGCGCGTCGCGATGATCGGCCAGACGGTCGCCGCGCCGTCGGGCTTCACGCTCGCGATGGACGGCAACCATCACCTGCACAAGCCGGTGATGATCGGCGAGATCCGCGGCGACGGGCAGTTCAACGTCGTGTGGAAGACGAAGACGGCCGTGCGCGCGCAACCGTGGAGCCCGTACATCGCGGGTAACCAGGGCAAGCCGGACATCGTCACGTCGATCCCGGCGTTCCTGCGCCGGCAGCGCACGGCGCTCGCCTGACGCGACGCGGGGCGTCGCGCACCGGCGCGATGCTCCGCCCGCTTGCAGGCGCCGCCGTACCGGGCACGCTTGCCGACGCACCACAAGCGCCCGCGCATCGCCGCCCGCATCCGCTTTCCACGTCCGACAGGATTTCCCGATGCCTACACGCTTTCGCCGAGCCGCCGTCGCGATCGTCGCGTGCGCCGCTCTCGCGGGCGGGCTGCCGCGCGCCGCATTCGCGCTGACGGCTGCCGATACCGCCGCGCTCGCCGGCGACGACTTCGACGCGAAGACGGCCGCGGTCGAACGGCTCGCCGCCGATCCCGATCCGCGCGCCGTCGCGTTGCTCAACGCGCTGTCGAACGGCGACGCGCTCGCGACCGGCGACGGCCGCCTGCTGATCCAGACCGGCGACACCGCACACGACGCGCTCTCGCAGGCCGCGACGCCGGCCGGCGACGCGCAGCCCGTGATGCTGAACAACCTGCTGCGCACGAAAATCGCGGGCGCGCTGTCGGGGCTCGCGCTCGCGTCGCCCGACGTCGCCGCGCGCCGCGACGCGATCGATGCGCTGCTGAAGTCGCCCGACCCGGCACTCAAGCCGATGATCGACCGAGCGCGCGCAAAGGAAACGGATCCCACGCTGAAGCGCCGCCTCGATGCATTGTGGGCGATCGCCGCGCTGCACGACGCCGAACCGGCGAAGCGCCTCGAAGCCGTGCAGGTGGTGGCCGCGCGCCGCGATCTCGACATGATCGAGCAGTTGCGCCCGCTCGTCGCGAAGAATGCCGACGGCAGCTACGCGGAGCCCGACGCGCGCGTGCGCGACGCCGCCCAGCAAGGGCTCGACGCATTGCACTCGCTGCAGCGCCGCGGCGAGATCGCGGGCACGCTGTTCGCGGGGCTGTCGCTCGGCAGCGTGCTGCTGCTCGCCGCGCTCGGCCTCGCGATCACGTACGGGCTGATCGGCGTGATCAACATGGCGCACGGCGAATTCCTGATGATCGGTGCGTACGCAACCTATGTCGTGCAGACGCTGATCCAGCGCTACGCACCCGGCGCGTTCGACTGGTATCCGCTCGTCGCCGTGCCGGTGTCGTTCGTGACGGCCGCGTTGGTCGGCATCGTGCTCGAACGGCTCGTGCTGCGGCACCTGTACGGCCGCCCGCTCGAGACCCTGCTCGCCACCTTCGGCGTGAGCCTGATCCTGATCCAGGCGACGCGGATGCTGTTCGGCGCGCAGAACGTGCAGGTCGTGAACCCGTCGTGGATGAGCGGCGGCGTGACGGTGATGCAGAACCTGATCCTGCCGTACAACCGCCTCGTGATCCTCGCGTTCGCGCTCGCCGTGGTGTTCGTCGCGTGGGCCGTGCTGACGAAGACGCGCCTTGGCCTGTTCGTGCGCGCCGTCACGCAGAACCGCCGGATGGCTGCGTGCGTCGGCGTGAAGACCGCACGCGTCGACGCGTATGCGTTCGCGTTCGGCGCCGGCATCGCGGGCCTCGGCGGCTGCGCGCTGTCGCAGATCGGCAATGTCGGCCCGGATCTCGGCCAGAACTACATCATCGATTCGTTCATGGCCGTCGTGCTCGGCGGTGTCGGGCAGATCGCCGGCACCGTGCTCGGCGGTTTCGGGCTCGGCCTCGTCAGCAAGGCGATCGAGCCGTTCTGGGGCGCCGTGCTCGCGAAGATCGCGGTGCTCGTGATGATCGTGCTGTTCATCCAGAAGCGTCCGCAGGGCATGTTCGCCCCGAAGGGCCGCAGCGCGGAGGCGTGACATGACTTCAATCACCGATTCGTTGTCGAAGCCGCTCGCCGACGCGCCGAAGCCCGCTGCCGCCGCGCGTGCGGAGAACGGTTTCGCGCTCGGCCTGCCGCCCCGCCCCGCGCTGCTGTCGCGCCGCGCGTGGCTCGCGCTGATCGCGCTGTGCATCGCGATCGGCATCGGCGTGCCGCTCGCCGCGCTGGTCGCGCCCGAGTCGAGCGCGTTCCATCTGTCCGCGTATGCGATGACGCTCGCCGGCAAGCTGATGTGCTACGCGATCGCCGCGCTCGCGCTCGATCTCGTGTGGGGCTACTGCGGCATCCTGAGCCTCGGCCACGGGCTGTTCTTCGCACTCGGCGGTTATGCGATCGGCATGTACCTGATGCGCGAGATCGGTCGCGACGGCAAGTACGGCAGCGACCTGCCCGACTTCATGGTGTTCCTCGACTGGCATCAGCTGCCCTGGTACTGGAGCGGCACGCAGCATCTGGCCTGGGCGCTCGCGCTCGTCGTGCTCGTGCCGGCCGTGCTCGCCTGGGTGTTCGGCTTCTTCACGTTCCGCTCGCGCGTGAAAGGCGTGTACCTGTCGATCATCACGCAGGCGCTGACGTTCGCCGCGATGCTGCTGTTCTTTCGCAACGAGACGGGCTTCGGCGGCAACAACGGCTTCACCGACTTCAAGCGCATCGCGGGCTTCGCGATCACGTCGCCCGGTACGCGCACGGTGCTGTTGCTGCTGACGTTCGCGACGCTCGTGCTCGCGTTCATCGCCGCGCGCGCGATCGTCACCAGCAAGCTCGGGCGCGTGGTCACCGCGGTGCGCGACGGCGAAACGCGGCTGATGTTCCTCGGCTACAGCCCGCTCGCGTACAAGCTGTTCGTGTGGACCGTGTCGGCCGTGCTGTGCGGCATCGCGGGCGCGCTGTACGTGCCGCAGGTCGGCATCATCAATCCCGGCGAGATGTCGCCCGGCAACTCGATCGAGATGGCGATCTGGGTCGCGGTGGGCGGCCGCGGCACGCTGATCGGGCCGATCGTCGGCGCGTTCGCGGTGAACGGCGCGAAGAGCCTCTTTACCGCCTACTTCGCCGAATACTGGCTGTTCTTCCTCGGCCTGATCTTCGTGCTCGTGCCGCTGCTGCTGCCGCGCGGCATCATGGGCCTCGTCGAAACCGTGCTCGCGAAGGGGAAACGCGCATGAACGGAACGGCCCTCTACCAGTTCACGCCGCCGCCCGAGGACGAGCTGCTCGCCGTCAGCGGCACCGCATCGATGGGGCGCGTGGTGCCGCCGGGCATCGACACGTCGCACGGCACGATCCTCTACCTCGAGGATATCGAGGTGAGCTTCGACGGCTTCCGCGCGCTGAAGAAGCTGTCGCTCGCGATCGACGCGGGCGAGCTGCGCTGCGTGATCGGCCCGAACGGTGCGGGCAAGACGACGATGATGGACGTGATCACCGGCAAGACGCGCCCCGATGCGGGCAAGGTGTTTCTCGGCCAGACCATCGACCTCGCGCGAATGAACGAGCCGGAGATCGCACGCGCGGGCATCGGCCGCAAGTTCCAGAAGCCGACCGTGTTCGAGCAGCATCCGGTGTGGGAAAACCTCGAACTCGCGATGCAGACCGACAAGGGCTGGCTCGCGTCGCTGCGCGCGCGGCTCGACCGCACCGCGCAGGCGAAGATCGAGGAGACGCTCGCGCTGATCGGCCTCGAAAGCGACGCGTACCGCGCGGCGGGCGAGCTGTCGCACGGGCAGAAGCAGCGGCTCGAGATCGGCATGCTGCTGATGCAGCGCCCTGCGCTGTTGCTGCTCGACGAACCGGCGGCCGGGATGACCGACCACGAGACGATGGAGCTCGCCGAGCTGCTGAACACGCTGCGCGGCACCTGCTCGATGATGGTCGTCGAGCACGACATGGAATTCGTCGCGGCGCTCGCCGGCGACACGGGCCGCGTGACGGTGATGGCCGAAGGCGCGGTCCTCGCGCAAGGCACCCTCGACCAGGTCAAGCGCGACGACGCGGTGATCGAGTCTTATCTCGGACGTTGATGCAATGCTGAAGATCGAAGCACTGAACCAGTACTACGGCGGCAGCCATATCCTGCGCAACGTGAGCCTCGCCGCCGACGACGGCAAGCTCACCGTGCTGCTCGGCCGCAACGGCGTCGGCAAGAGCACGCTGCTGCGCTGCCTGATGGGCGTCGTCGCCGCGAAAAGCGGCAGCGTGTCGTGGCGCGGCACCGCGCTCGGCGCAATGCCGCCGTACGCGCGCGTCGCGGCCGGGCTCGCGTACGTGCCGCAGGGCCGCGACATCTTTCCGCGGCTCACCGTCGAGGAGAACCTGCTCGTCGGCGCGGCGAGCCGGAAAGCACCGTCGAAGGTGCCCGACCGCATCTACGACCTGTTCCCGGTGCTGAAGGACATGCGCACGCGGCGCGGCGGCGACCTGTCGGGCGGCCAGCAACAGCAGCTCGCGATCGGCCGCGCGCTGATGAGCGAGCCGCAGCTGCTGATCCTCGACGAGCCGACCGAAGGCATCCAGCCGTCGATCATCCAGGATATCGGCCGCACGCTGCGCCAGCTCGTCGACGAAGCGAAGATGACCGTGCTGCTCGTCGAGCAGTATTACGACTTCGCCCAGTCGATCGCCGACCGCTACTGGGTGATGAGCCGCGGCGAGATCGTCGCGGGCGGCGACGCGCGGGACATGGAAGCGAACGGCGTGCGCGAGCTGATCGCCGTGTAGCGACGCACGCGGCGCACGATTGCGCCGCTGCGCGGTGCCGGCGATCGATGCACGTCATGCGATCGCCGGCGTCATCGCCTCTCCGCTTCACCGCGTCCAGCAACCGGAACACCCAGGCGTATAGTGTTGCGGTAGCATCCTCGATCCCTGCGCCCGTCCCCTGCTTCCCGCCGATGTCTGCCCCCGATTCCCACGCCCCGCTGTCCCGCCCCGCCGTCGCCAAGTCGTGGCGCGGCCGCCTCGAACTCGGCTTCGAGCGGCACGGCGCACGCACGACGCTCGCCCACCGGCTGCACGACGGCCCGTTGCGCGTGCAGCGGCCGCTGTATCCGGAAGGCGACGCGATCTGCCATGCGGTGATCGTCCACCCGCCGGGCGGCGTCGCGGGCGGCGACCGGCTCGACATCGACATCGCGCTCGGCAGCGGCACGCACGCGGTGCTGACCACGCCCGGCGCGACCAAGTGGTACAAGTCGAACGGCCTCGACGCAACGCAGCGCATCGGCATCACGGTCGGCGACCACGCGAAACTCGACTGGCTGCCGCAGAACAACCTGTTCTTCGACGCGGCGCATGCGTCGCTCGCTTTCACGGTGAAGCTCGGCACGGGGGCAAGCGCGATCGGCTGGGACGCGACGCAGCTCGGCCGGCAGGCGGCCGGCGAAAACTGGTCGGCCGGCCGCATCGTGTCGAGCGCGGCGCTCGTCGATGCCGGCGGTCGGCCGCTGTGGACCGAACGCGCGCTGCTCGACGCGCACGATCCGCTGCGCGGTGCGCTGCAGGGCCTCGCCGGCTTTCCGGTATACGGCACGTTGTGGGCCGCCGGTGCCGCATGCGACGCCGCGCTCGCCGAATCGCTCGCCGCGCGGATGCCGTTCGATGCCACGCTGCGCGCGAGCGCGACCTGCGTGACGCCCGGCGTCGTGCTGGTGCGCGCGCTGTCGACGTCGATGGAAGCGCTGCAACGCCACTTCACCGACTGCTGGCTGCATCTGCGGCCGATCGTGCACGGCGTCGACGCACGGCCGCTGCGCCTCTGGCAAACCTGAGCACGGTCGCGCCACGCACCGTTTCGATGCAGCGCCGCGGCCGGCGCTGCACGCTGTCCATGCATCGCGCACCAGGAACGCGCATCGCGCCGCGTTCCATGCACATGGCACGCGCCTTGCTGCTTACATAACCGATACACGACGCACGCAAAACGGCGCGGTGCTACGATGACCCGCGCGTCCGCCCCGTCGCCCACGCACCGATAAAAATTACGTTTTACTGAACGTTTGCCTTCATGAAACTGACTCCCCGAGAGAAGGACAAGCTGCTGATCTTCACGGCGGCGCTGCTGGCCGAGCGCCGTCGCGCACGCGGCCTGAAGCTCAACTATCCGGAGGCAGTCGCCTTCATCACCGCCGCGCTGATGGAAGCCGCGCGCGACGGCAGGACGGTCGCCGAGGTGATGCATTACGGCACGACGCTGCTCACGCGCGACGACGTGATGGACGGCGTGCCGGAGATGATTCCCGACATCCAGGTCGAGGCGACCTTCCCCGACGGCACGAAGCTCGTGACCGTCCATCACCCGATTCCGTGAGGCCCCGCATGATCCCCGGCGAAATCCTCACCGACGACGGCGAACACGAACTGAACGCAGGCCGCGCGACGCTCGCGCTCGTCGTCGCGAACACCGGCGACCGCCCGGTGCAGGTCGGCTCGCACTACCACTTCTTCGAAGTCAACGACGCGCTGTCGTTCGATCGCGCGGCCGCGCGCGGCTTCCGCCTGAACATCGCGGCCGGCACCGCCGTGCGCTTCGAGCCGGGCCAGACGCGCACCGTCGAGCTGGTCGCACTCGCGGGCGATCGTGCCGTCTACGGTTTTCAGGGCAAGGTGATGGGGCCGCTGTAAGCCGCGCCCCGCTCTTCAGGAACAGCACATGACATTACGCTTGAGCCGCCGCGCGTACGCGGAAATGTTCGGGCCGACGACGGGCGACCGCGTCCGGCTGGCCGATACCGAACTGCTGATCGAGATCGAACGCGATTACACGACCTACGGCGAGGAAGTGAAATTCGGCGGCGGGAAGGTGATCCGCGACGGCATGGGCCAGTCGCAGCGCGTGGCCGCCGACGTGCCCGACACGATCATCACGAACGCGGTGATCCTCGATCACTGGGGCATCGTGAAGGCCGACATCGCGATCAAGCATGGCCGCATCGCCGCGATCGGCAAGGCCGGCAATCCGGACATCCAGCCGGGCGTGACGATCGCGATCGGCGCGGCCACCGAGGTGATCGCCGGCGAAGGGCTGATCGTGACGGCCGGCGGCATCGACACGCACATCCACTTCATCAGCCCGCAGCAGATCGACGAGGCGCTCGCGTCGGGCGTGACGACGATGCTCGGCGGCGGCACGGGGCCGGCCACCGGCACCAACGCGACGACCTGCACGCCGGGGCCGTGGCACATGGAGCGGATGCTGCAGGCCGCCGACGGCTGGCCGATCAACCTCGGCTTCCTCGGCAAGGGCAACGCGAGCCTGCCGCAGCCGCTCGTCGAGCAGATCGCGGCCGGCGCGATCGGGCTGAAGCTGCACGAGGACTGGGGCACGACGCCCGCCGCGATCGACAACTGCCTGTCGGTCGCCGACGACACCGACACGCAGGTCGCGATCCACACCGACACGCTGAACGAAGGCGGCTTCGTCGAATCGACGGTCGCCGCGTTCAAGGGCCGCACGATCCACACGTACCACACCGAAGGCGCGGGCGGCGGCCATGCGCCCGACATCCTGAAGGTGTGCGGCGAGGCGAACGTGCTGCCGTCGTCGACCAACCCGACGCGCCCGTACACGATCAACACGCTCGACGAGCACCTCGACATGCTGATGGTGTGCCATCACCTCGATCCGTCGATCGCCGAGGATCTCGCGTTCGCCGAATCGCGGATCCGCCGCGAGACGATCGCGGCCGAGGACATCCTGCACGATCTCGGCGCGCTGTCGATGCTGTCGTCCGACTCGCAGGCGATGGGCCGCGTCGGCGAAGTGATCATCCGCACCTGGCAGACCGCGCACAAGATGAAGGTGCAGCGCGGCGCGCTGCCGGAAGACGGCACACGCAACGACAACTTCCGCGCGAAGCGCTACGTCGCGAAGTACACGATCAACCCGGCGCTCACGCACGGCATCGCGCACGAAGTCGGTTCGATCGAACCCGGCAAGTGGGCCGACCTCGTGCTGTGGGAGCCGGCGTTCTTCGGGATCAAGCCGACGATGATCCTGAAGGGCGGGATGATCGCCATGGCGCAGATGGGCGACCCGAACGCGTCGATCCCGACGCCGCAGCCGGTCCACTATCGCGAGATGTTCGCGACGCGCGGCGGTGCGCTCGCGCGCACGTCGCTGACCTTCGTGTCGCAGATGGCGGCCGATGCCGGTATCGCGGAACGCTACGGCCTCGCGAAGCGGATCGTGCCCGTGCGCAACTGCCGCAACGTGACGAAGGCCGACATGATCCACAACGCATGGCGCCCGTCGATCAGCGTCGATCCCGAAACCTACGACGTGATCGCCGACGGTCAGCTGCTCACCTGCGAGCCGGCCACGGTGCTGCCGATGGCGCAGCGTTATTTCCTGTTCTGATTGCCGGTTTCCGGTTCCTGTTTCATGCGCACCCTCGACAAACGTATCGCCCCGAACGTGAAACTCGCCGCGTCGCTCGTCGCGCGCGCGCCGACGCTCACGCTCGCCTATGACGCCCGCTGCAAGAGCCGCCTCGCGGCGACGCTCGACACCGGCGAAGATGTCGCCGTGCTGCTGCCGCGCGGCACGATCCTGCGCGACGGCGACGTGCTCGTCGCCGACGACGGCGCGCTCGTGCGCATCGCCGCGGCCGCCGAAACCGTGCTGCGCGTGCGCGCGGCCGATCCGCTCACGCTGATGCGTGCCGCGTATCACCTCGGCAACCGTCATACGCCGGTCGAGATCGGCGACGGCTACCTGAAGCTCGAGGCCGACCCGGTGCTCGCGGACATGCTGCGCCGGCTCGGCACGCAGGTCGAGGAAACGCAAGCGCCGTTCCAGCCGGAAGCCGGCGCGTACGGCGGCGGACACAAGCACGGGCACGATGCGACGTTCGCCGAGGATTACGCGCTTGCGCAGCAGGTGTTCGGCGAGCATCACGGCCATTCGCACTCGCACTCGCACGATCACGATCACGATCACGATCACGATCACGATCATCAGCATGGTCCCGGATGCACGCACGGCCACGGCCATGACCACCACTGAACTCGTCGCGCTGCTGCATCTCGCGTCGCCGGCGCTGCCGATCGGCGCGTACAGCTATTCGCAGGGCCTCGAAGCCGCGCTCGACGCGAACCTGATCCACGACGCCGATTCCGCGCGCGACTGGATCGCCAGCGGCCTGACCGACGTGCTCGCGCACGGCGAGCTGCCGTTCCTCGCGCACCAGCTCGCACGCTGGCACGCGCACGACACGCACGCGCTCGTCGCCGAAAATGCATGGTTCGTCGCGAGCCGCGAATCGGCAGAACTGCGCCGCGAGACCGAACAGATGGGCTGGTCGCTCGCGCAACTGTGCGCGTCGCTCGAATGGGGCGATGCCGCGCGCCGCGCGACGCTCGCGGCGATGTCGCCGATCGCGCTGCCGACCGCATTCGCCTACGCGGCCGCCGCGCACGACGCGAGCGCCGACGCCGTGCTCGCCGCGTACGCATTCGGCTGGGTCGAGAACCAGACGTCCGCCGCGCTGAAGGCCGTGCCGCTCGGCCAGCTCGCCGGGCAACGCATCATCGTCGCGCTGCGCGGCGCGATCGACGCGGCCGTACGCCGCGCGCTCGCGACGCCGCCCGACGCCGTCAACACGTTCGCGCCGCAGCTCGGCATCCTGTCCGCACGGCACGAAACCCAGTATTCGCGGTTGTTCCGCTCCTGAACACGACACACGCCATGAACGCACCCGCTCCGTCCCCCGCCCGCCGCACGAAGAAACTGCCGCCGCTGCGCGTCGGCATCGGCGGCCCCGTCGGCTCCGGCAAGACCACGCTGCTCGAAATGCTGTGCAAGGCGATGCGCGAGCGCTACGACCTCGTCGCGATCACCAACGACATCTATACGAAGGAAGACCAGCGGCTGCTGACGGTTGCCGGCGCGCTGCCCGAGGAGCGCATCATGGGCGTCGAGACGGGCGGCTGCCCGCACACGGCGATCCGCGAGGATGCGTCGATCAACCTCGAGGCCGTCGACCGGATGCTGTCGCGCTTTCCCGACGCCGACATCGTGTTCATCGAATCGGGCGGCGACAATCTCGCGGCGACCTTCAGCCCCGAGCTGTCGGACCTGACGATCTACGTGATCGACGTCGCAGGCGGCGAGAAGATTCCGCGCAAGGGCGGCCCCGGCATCACGAAGTCCGACCTGCTCGTGATCAACAAGACGGACCTCGCGCCGCTGGTCGGCGCGAACCTCGACGTGATGGCGTCCGACACGAAGAAGATGCGCGGCGAGCGGCCCTACGTGATGACGAACCTGAAGGCGCTCGAAGGCGTCGCGGACGTGATCGCGTTCATTGAGAAGAAGGGTTTGCTGACGGTGTGAGCGGCGTGGCGGCGCCCTGCGACGCCGCCACGCGTGCCGGGGCGGCGTCGCGCCGCCCGCCGTCTATGCGTCGTCGGCAGCGTCCTGCACGCCCGGCAGCGCATGCGCGCCGGCTTCGGCGGGCGGCAGCAGTGCCGCGAGCACGTCGACCGTGCGCGCGGTCGCGCCGCGGTGACGCGCAGCGAACGCCGCGCCGGCCGCACCCATCGCGATGCGCCGCGCGTTGTCGGCAAACAGCGCGTCGAGCACGTGCGCGAGATCGAGCGGATCCTCGACCTGCAGTGCCGCGCCGGCCGCGACCGCGTCGGCGGTCGCCTGCGTGAAGTTGAACACGTGCTTCCCGATCAGTACCGGCACGCCGACCGCGCACGCTTCGATCAGGTTCTGTCCGCCGAGCGGCAGCAGGCTGCCGCCGATGAATGCGATGTCGGCGGCCGCGTAATACGCGCCGAGCTCGCCCATCGAATCGCCGAGCAGCACCGTCACGTCGTCCGGCAGCGGCTCGGCGGCCGGCCGGCCGGCCGCGAGTGCCGCCGCGTCGGCCGCCCATGCGGAGCGTCGCACGCACTTGAGCCCGTTGCGCCCGACGAGCGCCTCGACCTCGGCGAAACGTTGCGGATGACGCGGCACGAGCACCAGCAGCGCGCCGGGCGTACGCATCGCGGCGAACGCCTGCAGCACCAGCGCCTCCTCGTTCTCGCGCGTGCTCGCGGCGACCCACACCGGCCGCGCGCCGATCGCGTCGCGCCACGCATGGCCGCGCGCCGCCAGTTCCGGCGGCGTCGTCATGTCGAACTTCAGGTTGCCGAGCACGGTCACGTTGCGCGCGCCGAGCGAAGTCAGCCGCTCCGCATCGGCCGGGCTCTGCGCGAGCACGCGCGAGAAGCCGCCGAACACGTCGCGCGTCGCCGCGCCGAACTTCGCCGCGCGCCGGAACGAACGCGCGGACATCCGCGCATTGGTCAGCACCAGCGGCACGTCCGCGCGGCGGCACTCGTCGATCAGCGTGGGCCACACCTCGGTTTCCATCACGAGGCCGAGCGTCGGCCGCCACGCGCGCAGGAAGCGCCGCACCGCGCCGGGCATGTCGTACGGCAGGTAACAGCGCAGCACGCGATCGCCGAAGATCTGTTCGCCGGTCGCGCGGCCGCTCGGCGTCATGTGCGTGAGCAGGATGCGCGCATCGGGACGCGCGCGCATCAGCGCGTCGATCAGCGGCTGCGCGGCGCGCGTCTCGCCGACCGACACCGCATGCACCCAGATCAGCGGCGCGCGGTCGTCGCGCGAGCGGCCCGACACGTGGCCGAAACGTTCGGCGATGTGCTCGCGATAGCCGCGCTCCTTGCGCGAGCGCAAGTAGAGCCGGATGACCGCGGCCGGCGCGACGAGCCACCACAGCGCGCGATAGATCACCCGCAGCATGCAGCGGCCCTCGTGTTGCTTCGGAGAAGAGGCGCGCTCAAACCAGCGCCCTGCCCTTCAGGCGTTCGAGAATGCCGAGCGGCGCGCATTCGCGGCGAACCATCGCGTCGACCGGCAGGAAGAACGTCTGTTCGAGCATGAACTGGCCGGACATCACAGCGTGCGAAGTCTGATCCGAGAAACATATCCACACGCAGCCCGGCGGAAACGGCATCGTCTCCTGCGGGCTGGTCTTCTGGTAGTCGAGATCGGCCTTCATGCTGTCGTGCAGGTTCAGCATCAGGTGGTCGTACGCGCTGCGCGGCGACTTCGTCACGTGCAGCAGGTTCAGCAGCCACGCGGCGCCCGGCAGCTGCGGCTTGATGCGCGGCAGGAAGCGCTTCGCGACGTCCTCGAACGGCTCGCCGACGCGCCACACGCGCGGCACGCCCGCCGGGTTCACGTTCGTGAACACGCGCAGGATGCGCTCGCCGTAGTTGGGCCGCGACGGGAACGCGTCGACGTGCAGCCGGCTGTCGTCCTTGCGCCAGGATGTCTGGCGCGTCTCGACCTGCATCAGCCTCAGGCTCGTCGGCGCGACGCGCAGCTTGCCGCGGTATTCGGGAAACAGGCCGTCGACGAGCGTGCCGGCCTGCTGCTGGAAACGCGCGACGAGCGCGCGCACCGCCGACTGCGTGACGCTGTCGCCGAGCACGCCGGCGAGCGCGCCGCCGTTCGGCGCGAGGCTGATGTTCTTGCGTTTCGGGTCGGCGAGCGCCGGATCGAGCAGCGCTTCCTCGCCGCCTTCGATCGCGAAGCGCAGGTGCGGGAAATACAGCACCTTGCCTTCCTCGACGGCGGCCAGCAGCTGCTCGCGCGGCGCCGACAGGTTGTGTCCGCTCCAGTCGGCGGACGGGACTTCGATGATCTGGGATTCGCTCATGATCGGTTCGCTTGGGTTCGCGCGGATGCGTGCAGGTTCGTGCGTATGGCGCGGGCGTTACAGGAGACCGAAGCCCGCGAGCGCCGACTTCACCTGCGCGATCGACGGGGGTTGCCCCGCCGTGCCGAGATTGACGACGTTCGGCGACCAGTAGCCGCCGGTCCGCCAGGCCGTCGCGAAATTGTACAGTTCGACCGTCGGACGCTTCAGCGCCGCCGCGATGTGAACCAGACCTGTATCAACCCCGACGGTGGCGGCCGCGCCGTCGATCAGGCCGACCACGGCCGGCAGCGACAGCTTCGGCGGCACGATCGCCGCCGCGCCGAATTCCTTCGCGAGCCGCTCGCTGGTCGCGCGCTCCGCGTCGTTGCCCCACGGCAGCACGAGCGATGCGCCGCGCCGCACGAGCGCCTGGCCGAGCTCGATCCACGCGGCGTCCGGCCACTGCTTGTCGGCACGGGACGTCGCGTGGACGAACACCACGTACGGCACCGGCAGGTTCAGGCCGAGCGCGGCCACCGCGAGCGCCGCCGCGCGCGTATCGAGGCCGAAGTCGACCGGATCGGCCGGCGTCGGCGCCGGGTCGCCCAGCGCGGCCGAGACGAGTTGCCGCGAGCGCTCGACGACGTGCGTGCGCGGCGCGATCGGCACCCGCTTGCGGTAGAAGAAACGCACGGGCCACTCGTAGCCGGCGCCGTCGGTGCGGTTGCCGAGCCCGACGAGCGGGCCGCGCGCCCAGCTCGCGACCCAGGCCGTCTTGATGAGACCCTGGCAATCGATCACGAGGTCGTACTGCTCGGCCGCGAGGCGCTGGCGGAACGCGCGGATCTCGCGCCACGTGGCGCCCGAGAACGGCTTCTTGCGCCAGCGCCGCAACGAAAACGGCAGCACGTTGCGCACGCCGTCGACGAGCTTCACGAGATCGACGAAGCTTTCCTCGACGAGCCAGTCGATCTGCGCATCGGGGTGGCGGCGCCGGATATCGGCGATCACCGGCATGTTGTGCACGACGTCGCCCAGCGACGACACGCGCACGATCAGGATCTTTTGCACGCTGAAAAAACGCCGGCTGGCAGCCGGCGACAGGCATAAAGACGCGATTTTATCGCGCCCGGGGGGCCGATCAGGCGAAAAACTGAGGTCGGACTGAATTAGTAGCAGTCAACCGGTTCACGAGCAGTTGATAGCCCAACGCACAGTGTTACGACGCGCGCTCGGTGTGGCGAATCAGACCTGCAGGCGGCCGGCGAGCCGCGACAGCGCGAAACAAGGCCTGCGTGACCAGATGTTTCGTCATCCGTTCGCTCTTCGCGTAACCGGCGATTTCACCGCGGTGCAGGTACCTCTGGCCGGCAGGACACAACCAACCCTCATCGATCGCAAAAGAGGTGACGTCACCACACCAGACTTGATTGGGGACCGTCACCGAGACATCCTGGTTCAGCGGATTCGACGCGACAGGCAGGTCGTGCTTCGCATTCGTCGTGGCCCGGAACCGGCGCTTCTGCTTGCGGCGCTATCCCGATTTTCTGCGCAACCTCCTGACCCGGTGCAAGCCGATTCGCGCGCCACGCACCTCCAGATGTCGCCGCAGGCGCTCCGGCCTGAAACCTTCCCGGCTTCGCCGGTGGACCGTAAGCACCTCCGCTTCCAGGGAGAAGTTCCTGCCACGTTCTTTCGGGTGACTTGCGCTTGCGCCACACATGGTGGCCGCTCACCGGTACGCCCAGCACTCGGCACATTGGCGGCACGGGGTAGTCTCGTCGCATTGGTTCAATCCGCACCTCACCTCGACGCCTTCGCGAAGTACGTCGCGAACCTTTTGAGGAGAGCGCGCTCCGTTCTGACCTCGACCAGCCAACGCCTGGCCCGTGCCAGCTCGGCCTCCATTTCTGTCAGTGGCTTCCGGTGTCGGTCGACAACATCTTTCAGCTTGCCGGCCTTCGTCGCCCCCCGCCCCCGGTTTGTCAGCATCTTGATCTGACCCTCGCCATCTCCTGCCCCGTTTCGCCGCTCCTCGCGCGGCAAGGATCCGCAGGGTTCCAGTCGATAGTTTTGTGTCATCCGCAAGTGATAAACTCCGCGAACCTTTCGTAATACATCGTAACGTTTTTAATACGTCGTAATATTAAAGGCGCTCGCCGAGCCTGGTTCCTCGTCGCTCGATTCATCTAACCCTGTTTCTCTAACACTCGCGGTCACATGTTCGTAGTATTCGATAATGTTGCAAGCAGATTGCTGCTGGTCGGTTCGGTGCTCATTCTCGCGGCGTGCGGCCACGGTACCGACGAGGAACCACAAGGGACGCCCGCTCCGCCCGTCGCCATGCCGGTGCCCGCGCCAGGATCCGACCCTGCGGATGTCCTCGTCTACGGTGCGACGCCGGGCGGTATATCCGCGGCACTGGAAGCCGCGAAACTGAAAAAGCGGGTCGTCATTCTGGAACCGACGAAACACGTCGGTGGGATGACGACGAGCGGGATCGGCGTGACAGACGCCTATCCCCAGGATCGTCTCTGGGCAATGGGCGGTTTCGCGCATCGTTTCGTCGACGCGGTAAACACGCGCTACGGGAAGACCTGGACGATGGGCGGCATATTTCACGAGCCGCATGTCGCCGAGAGCATTCTGCTGCAGATGCTTGCCGACGCCCCGTCCGTTTCCGTCGAATACGGTGCCGAACTGGCGAGCGTTCAAACCAATAATCACGAGATCAAGGTCGTCCAGACGAGCAACGGACATAGTTACGCGGCGAAGATGTTCATCGATGCGAGCTACGAAGGCGATTTGCTCGAGAAGGCCGGCGTCGACCATACGCTCGGGCGCGAAGCGAAATCACAATATGGCGAACCCCTCGCCGGCGTTGGCCCCATTTCCATCAAGGACGGCGCGCGCGTGGATCCCTACGTTGTGCCAGGTCAACCGAACAGCGGATTGCTTCCGCATGTGGCGCCCAACAATCTCGGCGCACCGGGCACGGCAGACTCGGCCGTGCAGGCATATGGCTATCGGCTTTGCCTCACTGCGGATAAGGGAAACCAGATTCCCGTCGTCAAACCGGCCAACTACGATCCCAAGGAATTCGAACTGCTGGGGCGCGTCGCCCTGGCTCACCCGGAAATCGTCAAGACGTTCAACTACATCGCGAACGTTCCGATTCCCAACAACAAGTTCGACGTCAATAGCCTCGGCCTGCTCTCTACGGACGAGATCGAGGGAAGCGCGGAGTATGCCAATGCGAATGCGAACGGTCGTCGCCAAATCGAGGCGGAGCACAAGCGTTATACGCTGGCGCTCCTGACGTTTCTCGCGACGGATCCCCGCATTCCGCCAAACGTACGCGATGACGTTCGCTCGTGGGGATTCTGCAAGGACGAGTTCCAGGATAACGGCGGGTTCCCATGGCGCCTTTACGTACGGGAAAGTCGCCGGATGGTCGGTAGCTATGTGATGACACAGCACGATCTGTACACGGAAACCAGGATCCCGGATCCCATCGGTCTTGGTGCATTCCCAATCGATCAGCATACGGTCAATCGCATTGCGGTAGACGGACAGGTCGGTACCGAAGGCGCCATTTGGCAGCCGCTGCCGCGTCCGTACCCGATCTCGTATCGATCGATCGTCCCCAAGTACAGCGAGATCCGGAATTTGCTCGTGCCGGTTGCACTGTCCGCGTCGCACGTCGCGTATTCATCGATACGCGTCGAGCCGACATTCATGATTACCGGTCAGGCGGCCGGAGCCGCCGCAGCGCTCGCCATAGATTCGCGAAGCAGTGTTCAAAACATCGACTATGCAAAGCTGTCCGCGACACTGGTGAGCGAAGGTGCGGTGTTGGCGAACAGATGACGCCGACGGGGCAGCATGGCTGCTTGTACTTTCTGAGGTTCCCGATGGAATTCTTGGTCGCCTTCACCGACTCAACCGAGAAAGTAGTCGACCTTGAACAATCCTTGAAGGCATATACAGCAAGGCTGCAAGGTCGAAACGATACAGGAGTTGCAGGGAACGGGCATATTGGCGCGTAAAACCTGCAACTCTTTACAAGGTGACTACAAGGACGTTGCCATCGACGGCAAACTCGATCGGAACTGACTCAAGGACGCGCTGGGTGACGCGATCCACGCAGTGCCGTGCGGCGCCACGCACAACCTGCGGATGATCCTGCGCCAGCTGATCCACGATGGACGTCGTACGCTGCCCAGTTTCCGCCAGACACATTAAATTCATCTGGTGCCTGATTGGCTCATGCTCGGTGCGCCCCCAGACACGACGCCACCTTTTGCGCGAACCACATTCCTGCAAGGGTCAACTATCTGCCTGTTCAAGTATTCGAGTGCCGCCGATAATGCCACGGCCAAGGGGAGCGTGAACCAGAATAACGTCCAACCAGCTGCCTTCGTAGAAAGAAGGAGCTGGATGGCGAAGGCAGCCTGATAGTGGATGAGATAGATCGGATAAGACAGGCCTCCGATATTTCGATCAATCCATCTGAAATAGCGCCCTTCCGTCGCGGACGCGATGAAGAAGAATGCCACCGCGAATCCCGCCAGATTCAGGTAGTAAGGGATTCCTGCGGCATCGAGCGGGAGGAAATGCAGCGCGCATATAAATCCTGCGTACAGGAGCGTAGCGGTAACCGAGGCATACGTAGTGACGGAAGCCCGACATGCCTTGACTGCGAAATAGAGGCATATTCCGATGCCGTACGGAAGTGCAGCCGCAGGTATCGCATATATCCGCTCGTTCACGTCATGAGCCATCGCAACATGGAACAACACGCCGACAAGCAGGCACAGCACGCCGGTTTTGATGTTGCGCGCAGCACCCAATGCGAGCACCACGTACATGGCAAATTCAACGGCTAGCGCCCATGCCGGCGGCACGACGTGCGATACGCTCGGCTTGCCGGGCAGGGGGAAATCCGGGCGCCAGTACCAGTTCATGGCCAAGCAAGCCCACGATCGCAGCGAATCGGGCAGCAGAAAATTTCGGTGATATGCCTCCGCAAGCGTGGGCTCAAGGGCAATCAGCAAGACCGACATGCCAGCTGCAATCCAGTACATCGGATAGAGCCTCAGGAAGCGGTTCAGGAAGAATCGAAAGAATCCCGATGACCCGAACCCATAATTGCGATGGAGCGTTGCGGTCATCAGATAGCCACTGATCACGAAGAACGTCGACACAGCATAGGTTGCCGTGAGATCAGTCCATCGCCCAAGATGGGCGGCCATGACGATCAGCGCTAGAAAAGTGCGGAGTGCTCCGAGCATGTTGACGGGTCGAATCGGGAAGGGGCGCAATCGCATGTTGCGGGTTGCGCCAATTTTCTCACATCGCGAATCGCCCCTGGTTCGCTCGTAGTGCGCTGATCACAATCGGCCGCAGAACCGTTTCGGCATACCGTCTCGTTCGGTTGCGTGCTGGATCACGAGACGTGGCCGTATCAAGGGGCCCGATCAGACACTGGCGAGCGGCGGGATGCTTACGCCGATTTTCTCCCCGCCGGACATTTGGTTTCGTAAATTAATTACGCCCAGCGAATCGCCTCGCTGCAAGCTTTAGCCTAAGGTCGAGGTTATATAACTTCCGTCGAATTTGATTCTTGACCAGCCGTAGGCCACCCTCTTTCCAGATTTTCTTGGACGGCAGGTTGAGATTGTGCGGCCTCCGGATTCGCTGGGCCGGCTTCTCGATGATCATGAACTGATCATCCCCCCGGTCGGACAATTCGTAGTTTGAGTTCCTCATGAACTCTTCAACCGGACTGAAATCCCATAAATGCCATACAAACTCGGCGTTATGTTCAACGACCTCAAATCCGGCATATTCAACGATCTGACGCATTTCGTGTTTCGTGAATTCACGGAAGTGCCAGTCATACATCAATGGCGCTTGTTGCATCATCGCCCGCTGAATTGCCCATAGGCTGGTCGCATTCGGAGTTGAAATCAGCGCACGCCCCCCAACTCGAAGAACCCTGTAGACCTCATCGAGGAAAAAGAATATTCCGTTCAGCGTCGTAGCCTGCCGATAAGAAATGTCCGAAATATGCTCGATGACTTCGGTACAGATTACGTTGTCGACTGAATTATCGGCAAAAGGAAGCGGATCATATCGCAGATCGCTTTCGGTCCCGCGGACGGTTGAGCCTGGAAAGAACGACCATATCACTTTGGAGCTCAAGTATTCGAGGCTACCGATTTCGACACAATACCCTCGGTGAAGCTCGAACGCTTTCATGTATTCGACCGTCAGCGCGAAACGCCTCGTATCGAAATGAAGACCTCCGCCGCCGACGCCAAGACGTCGGCCCTCCTCGTCGACGCGCCTCGTCGCTTCGGTGATTGTCTCCTGATTTATATATGGCGAATCAAACCTCATTCCTGCGGCAATGGTTTCCATATGTCAATGCTCTGTTGACAGCTGGTGAGAATGTTCGGTCAGGACATTGTATAGCATCCTCCGCTATTTCCGAATTGCACCAACCAACGCAGTGATGATAGGGCGCAAACCCGTCTCTGCGTTAACCGCCTTATCGGCATATTCCACATCGATCGGATGAGTCAGATATTCGGAATAGCGATGAACGCCAGCCCGGGAGCCTTTAGGCTCGTCGAATACACAGATTTTCCCGTATTTGCGCGCTATCTGGCCCGCTTGGATTCTGGATCCGATATGAACCTATATAAATGAAGTCGATGATTTGGGTGTGCATCCGACAGGCGAAGCTGCACTCGACTACCCAATGTCTGGGCAGCAACACGAAACGCGAAGCTGTCCGGGATCATTGCACTGGGTTGAGCTTTGCATTCATCGCACACGCGCAGCTGTTCTCGCAGGTCACGCACCATCTGAAGCAAGGTTCGAAACACGCTCCGGCGTGAGCTGACGTTCGCCGACACCGAGCAAGCAGCCAAGGCCGCATACAACCCGGTGACACCGGCGCAGCGTTCGCGGCAAGCTGCAAGACAAGATGGTCAACCACAACGCCCGTCCACCGCTTCTCCACGCTGATGGCTGAGCTGGGCGGCAGCGTGCGCCACATCTGTCGCCCCCCGGACCGGGCGCCGACCTTCGACATTGCCACCACGCCCAAACAAACGCACTCGATCTGATCAGGCAGGCCTGGCCGTAGACAGAAACCGGGACCTCAAAATCACATCGAATGCTTGCGGCACAAGGACAAACCCGCCCCGCTGCGACTGGAATTGCAGTCTAGCCGCACACAGTGCGAAAAGCGGCCTCACGCGATGCGCGTGCGCCGCTTTTCCGACCCAGCCCTGAGGGCGTTTAGCACCAGTGGCGGCCGCGCCGCCACCGGCACTCAGAACGGCAGCTTGACGTCCGGCTTCGCGGCCGTCAGCACGCGGCGGAAGTCTTCCTGGATGCGCTCGAGCCCTTCCTGCGTCTCGGCCTCGAAACGCATCACGACGACCGGCGTCGTGTTCGACGAACGCGCGAGGCCGAAGCCGTCCGGGTACTCGACACGCAGGCCGTCGATCGTCACGACTTCCTCGGCGCCGTCGAACTTCGCCTCCTTCTGCAGCTTGTCGATCAGGCGGAAGTTCTCGCCTTCGTCGAGCCAGAGCTGCAGCTCGGGCGTGCTCATCGCGTCCGGCAGGCTGTTGAGC
The DNA here is from genome assembly GCF_004803625.1 of Burkholderia sp. LS-044. Taxonomy (NCBI): domain Bacteria; kingdom Pseudomonadati; phylum Pseudomonadota; class Betaproteobacteria; order Burkholderiales; family Burkholderiaceae; genus Burkholderia; species Burkholderia sp. LS-044. The sequence goes on along the minus strand of NZ_SSWO01000004.1, from coordinate 48,431 downwards.
AGCGCGCTCGGGTCGGCCGTCTTCGCGAGGATCTCGAGCAGGCGTGCGCCCGTGTAGAGGCCGTCGTCGAAGCCGTACCAGCGATCCTTGAAGAACACGTGGCCGCTCATTTCACCGGCGAGCGGCGCACCCGTCTCGCGCAGCTTCGCCTTCACGAGCGAGTGGCCCGTCTTCCACATCAGCGGCTCGCCGCCCTTCGCTTTCACCCATTGCGCGAGGTGGCGCGTGCACTTCACGTCATAGATGATCTGCGCGCCCGGGTTGCGCGACAGCACTTCTTCCGCGAACAGCATCAGCTGGCGGTCCGGATAGATGATCTGGCCGTCCTTCGTGACGACGCCCAGGCGGTCGCCGTCGCCGTCGAACGCGAAGCCGATCTCGGCGTCGGTGTCCTTGAGCGCCTGGATCACGTCCTGCAGGTTTTCCGGGTGGGCGGGATCGGGGTGGTGGTTCGGGAACGTGCCGTCGATGTCGGTGAAGCGCTCGACGAGCTCGCAGCCGAGCGCCTTGAACAGGCGCGTCGCGAGCGGGCCGGCCACGCCGTTGCCGGCGTCGACGACGAGCTTCATCGGACGGGCCGGCTTGATGTCGCCGACGATGCGCGCGATGTATTGGTCGGCCACGTCGAACTGTTCGTACGAGCCGCTGCCCGTTTCGAAGCGCTCGTCGACGATGCGGCGGTACAGCGCCTGGATCTGCTCGCCGTAGATCGCGGCGCCGCGCAGCACCATCTTGAAGCCGTTGTAGTCGGGCGGGTTGTGGCTGCCCGTGACGACGATGCACGAATCGACGCGGCGCTCGCCGTCCTTCAGCGCGAGCGGCACGTTCGCCGCGAAATAGCCGACCGGCGTGGGCACCATGCCGACGTCGACGACGTCGACGCCCGCCGCACGCAGGCCGTCGGCAAGCGCGCCGACGAGCTCCGGCCCGGACAGGCGGCCGTCGCGCGCGACGACGACCGCATCGCCGCCCTGCGCGCGCACTTCGCTGCCGAATGCGCGGCCGATCCCGCGCGCCGTGTCGGTGTCGAGCGTCTTGCCGACCACGCCACGGATGTCATATGCCTTGAAGATGGATTGGGAGATCATCGATTCACTTCTCTCAGTTGCGTGCATGGAAAATTGTCTGGCTTGCCTGGCCGCCGCTCGCCGGTGCCGCGCATGATACATGCCCGCCCGGCGAGGAGCGCACCCGCTGGCGCAGAACGGCGGAAGCCACCCCGATCCCACTTATAATCGCGGGTTTTGATGACGCGCATGCCGCCCATTTTAATGCCTAGCCGTCCCGCCGCCGCCGACCTGCAGCCCCCGGGCGCCCTGCCGGCCCCCTTGCGCGCACGCCGCCACAGCGCATGCTGAAGCGCTTCGGCAACCCGGACGTCGCGAAGGCCGTCGCGAATCTCGTCTGGCTGGGGCTCGAACGGCTCACGCAGATCGGCGTCGCGATCGCGATCAGCGGCCTGCTGGCCCGTTATTTCGGGCCGGATGTGTTCGGCAAATGGCAGTATGCGAATACGCTCCTCCTGGTACTGGCGCCGCTCACCTGGGTGTGCGGCGCGGAAATCCTCGTCCCGACCATCGTCCAGCGCCCGCCCGCCCAGCTCGGCGCGGTACTCGGCAGCGCATTCGCGCTGCGCATCGCCGTCTCCGCCGCCGCGCTCGTCGCGACCTGGATCGCGATCGCCGCGGGCGCCTTCGATCCGCTGGTCGGCGCGATGCTCGCGGGCCTGGCGGTCACGATGGTGTTCCGCGAGCCGTTCGTCGGCGTCATCAACGCGTGGCTGCAGAGCATGACCTACAGCAAGCCGCAGCTCGTCACCAGCATGGTCACCGCGCTGGCGAAGGCGCTGCTCGTCTGGCTGCTCGTCCGTGCGGCCGCGGGCCCGGCCCGCTTCGCATGGCTGTGGGCACTCGAGGCCGCTGCCATCGGTTTCGCGCTGATGCTGTACTACCGGCATCGTAACGGCGGCTCGCTCGGCTGGACGTTCGACAAACCGCTGTTCAGGCACTTTGCGACGGCCGGCACCGTGTTCTGGCTCGGCCTCATCTGCATGTACCTGTTCCTGAAGCTCGACCGCCTGATGCTCGAGCGTCACGTGTCGTTCGCCGATCTCGGCCGCTACTCGGCCGCGCAGCAGCTCAACGAGAACTGGATCACGCTCGCGCTGATGCTCGCGCAGACGATCGCGCCCGCCTTCGTCTATCGCGTGCAGGACGTCGCGCGGCTGCGCCGCAACATCGTCCGGCTGATCGCGATGACGGCCTGCCTGATGACGGCCGGCGCGCTCGTGCTCGACGCCGCCGCCCCGCTGATCGTCGGCAAGGTGTTCGGCCGCGGCTACGAGGCGTCGGTCGACATCTTCCGCTGGGCGGTCTGGCTGTCGGTGCCGGCCGGCATCGAGGCGATAGGCAATCTTATCGTTCTCAAATATCAAGCAAAATTCGTGTTGCTGTCGAAATGGCTGCTCGCGCTCGCGATCGCCGCGCTCGTCAACCTGTTCGCGATCCCGCGGCTCGGCCTGTACGGCGCGCTCGTCGGGCTGGCGGCCGGCTATCTGGCCGCCGCCGCCGTCAACTTTTATTACATCTGTTTCAAGCTGCGACCATGACGTCCCCTGATTGCCCGACCCCGCTCGACGACGTGGCCGTGCTGATGCCGGCCTACAACGGGCACGACGACGTCGTTCGGACCCTCGCATCGTTTCGCGAGGACACGCCCGTGCACGTGCTGGTCGTCGATGACGGCAGCACGCCGCCGATCGTCGCGCCCGACCTGCCCGGCCTCACGATCGACGTGCTGCGCATGCCGGACAACGGCGGCATCGAACGCGCGCTCGCGGCCGGCATCGACGCGCTCGCCGCACGCGGCTTCCGCTTCGCGGCGCGCATCGACGCAGGCGATCTCGCTGCGCCACAGCGCCTCGCGAAGGAGCGCGCGTATCTCGGCGCCCACCCGCGCGTGGCCTGCGTCGGCATGTGGACGCAGGTCGTGTCGCGCGCCGGCGAACCGCGCTTCATGCTGACGCCACCCGCCGATCCGCGCACGCTGCGCCGCACGCGCTTTCTGCGCTCGCCGCTCGTGCATCCGTCGGTCATGCTGCGCATCGACGCCGTGCGCGAAGTGGGGAACTATCGTGCGAAATACCGTGCGGCCGAGGATCTCGATCTTTTTTTGCGGTTAATGCAACGCTACGATTGCGCGAACCTGCCGGAACTCGGCCTCTATTACGAACTGAACGAGGGCGGGATCAGTGCGACCAAGCGCCGGCGCCAGCTGGTGTCGACGCTCACGCTGCTGTTGAGCCACTTCAACGCGCTGAACCCGTACGACTGGGCCGGCCTCGCCAAGAACCTGCTGCATTTCGTGACGCCGTACCGTACGTTGCAGCGGATCAAGCAGACGCTGTTCGCCGCTCGGCCGTCCGCCTGACGCGCAGCCGGCGTTTTCGGCCATTTCGACGCTTTATTTTTTCTTTTTTTCATGTCCGCCACCTCCCCGCTGCGCATCGCGCTCGTCTGCAACACGGCCTGGGCGATCTACACGTATCGCCACGGGCTGATCCGTGCGCTCGTCGCGCGCGGCGCCGACGTCATCGTGATCGCACCGCACGACCGCACGGTGCCCCTGCTCGAGCAGATGGGCTGCCGCTACGTGGCGCTCGCGGTCGCGTCGAAAGGCACGAGCCCGCGCGAGGATCTCGGCACGCTTGCCGCACTGTTCCGTCATTACCGCGCGCTGCGGCCCGATCTCGTGTTTCACTACACGATCAAGCCGAACATCTACGGCTCGGTCGCCGCGTGGCTCGCGCGCGTGCCGTCGATCGCGGTGACGACCGGGCTCGGTTACGTCTTCATCCAGAAGAGCCGCGCGGCGAGCGTCGCGAAACGCCTGTACCGGTTCGCGTTCCGCTTCCCGCGTGAAGTGTGGTTCCTGAACCGCGACGATCTCGCCACCTTCACCGACGAGCAGTTGCTCGCGCATCCCGATCGCGCGCGGCTGCTGCACGGCGAAGGCGTCGATCTCGAACAGTTCGCGCCGGTACCGCTGCCGGCCGGCAGCGCCCCCGTCTTCATCCTGATCGGCCGCCTGCTGTGGGACAAGGGCGTGCGCGAATACGTGGAGGCCGCGCGTGTCGTGCGCGAGCGCTTCCCGAACGCGCGCTTCCAGCTGCTCGGGCCGCTCGGCGTCGACAATCCGAGCGCGATCGGCCGCGCGGATGTCGATGCGTGGGTCGGCGAAGGCGTCGTCGAGTATCTCGGCGAAGCGCACGACGTGCGCCCCCATATCGCGGCGGCCGACTGCGTCGTGCTGCCGTCGTACCGCGAAGGCGTGCCGCGCACGCTGATGGAAGCATCGGCGATGGGGCGCCCGATCGTCGCGACCGACGTGCCGGGCTGCCGCGACGTCGTCGCCGACGGCGACACGGGCTTCCTGTGCCGCGCACGCGACAGCGCGAGCCTCGCGGAGCAGCTGCTCCGCATGATCGAACTCGGAACGGCCGGACGCGACGCGATGGGCGCGCGCGGCCGGCAGAAGGTCGTGGCGGAATTCGACGAACAGCAGGTCGTCGAACGCTACCGGCGAACCATCCATTCGCTAACCGGCATCACCCTCTGAAGGAGCGCATCTGCAATGACCGCTAAAGGCACCATCCTCGTTACCGGCGGTGCGGGCTACATCGGCTCGCACACGGCCGTCGAGTTGCTCGACAACGGCTACGATGTCGTGATCGTCGACAACCTCGTCAACAGCAAGGCCGAATCCGTGCGCCGCATCGAGCGGATCACCGGCAAGACGCCCGCGTTCCATCAGGTCGACGTGTGCGACGAAGCCGCGCTCGCCAAGGTGTTCGACGCGCATCCGATCACCGGCACGATCCATTTCGCGGCGCTCAAGGCCGTCGGCGAATCGGTCGAGAAGCCGCTCGAGTACTACCAGAACAACCTCGGCGGCCTGCTCGCCGTGCTCAAGGTAATGCGCGAGCGCAACGTGAAGCAGTTCGTGTTCAGCTCGTCCGCGACCGTGTACGGCGTGCCCGAGCGCTCGCCGATCGACGAGTCGTTCCCGCTGTCCGCGACGAATCCTTACGGCCAGTCGAAGCTGATCGCCGAGCAGATCCTGCGCGATCTCGAGGTGTCGGACCCGACGTGGCGCATCGCGACGCTGCGCTACTTCAACCCGGTCGGCGCGCACGCGAGCGGGCTGATCGGCGAGGATCCGGCCGGCATCCCGAACAACCTGATGCCGTATGTCGCGCAGGTTGCCGTCGGCAAGCTGGAAAAACTGCGCGTGTTCGGCTCCGACTACCCGACGCCGGACGGCACGGGCGTGCGCGACTACATCCACGTCGTCGATCTCGCGAAGGGGCACATCGCCGCGCTCGACGCGCTCGCGAAACGCGACGCGAGCTTCGTCGTGAACCTCGGCACGGGCCAGGGCTACAGCGTGCTGGAAGTCGTGCGCGCGTTCGAGAAGGCATCGGGCCGCCCGGTGCCGTACGAACTTGTCGCGCGCCGCCCGGGCGACATCGCCGAGTGCTACGCGAACCCGCAGGCCGCGGCCGACATCATCGGCTGGCGCGCGACGCTCGGCATCGAGGAAATGTGTGTCGACCACTGGCGATGGCAGGAGGGGAACCCGCGCGGTTTTGTATAATCCGCTGTCCATTTTTCGAGCGATCCCATGCTCAGCTTCGCGTCCGGCTTCATCGTCTCCCTGCTCGTCACGCTGTTCATCGTGCGCTACGCGCACCTTCACGAGAAATTCTCGGTCGACAGCGACCTGGCCGGCGTGCAGAAATTCCACGTGCGGCCCGTGCCGCGCGTGGGGGGCATCGGGATCCTCGCCGGGGTCGTCGTGGCCGCGCTGATTCTGTCCCGGCACTATCCGACGATCGCGGGCAGTATTCTCGGCATCGCGGCCTGCGGGCTGCCGGCGTTTCTGTCCGGCCTCGTCGAGGACCTGACCAAACGCGTGTCGCCGCGCGCGCGGCTGCTCTGCACGATGGGCGCGGCCGCGCTCGCGTTCTGGCTGATGGGTATCGCGGTCACGCGCATCAGCGTGCCGCCGCTCGACTTCCTGCTCCACTACGCGGCCATTTCGGCGTTCATCACCGTGCTCGCGGTCGCGGCGCTCGCGAACGCGGTCAACATCATCGACGGCTTCAACGGGCTCGCGTCGATGGTCAGCTTCATGATGTTCGCATCGCTCGCTTACGTGGCGTTCCAGGTCCGCGACCCGGTCGTCATGTCGGCGTCGATCATCATGATGGGTGCCGTGCTCGGCTTCTTCCTGTGGAATTTCCCGGCCGGGCTGATCTTCCTCGGCGACGGCGGCGCCTATTTCATCGGCTTCATGCTCGCGGAACTCGCGATCATGCTCGTGATGCGCAACCGCGAAGTGTCGGCCTGGTACCCGGTGCTGCTGTTCATGTACCCGATCTTCGAGACCTGCTTCTCGATCTACCGGAAGAAATTCATTCGTGGGATGTCGCCGGGGATTCCGGACGGCGTGCACCTGCACATGCTCGTGTACAAGCGGCTGATGCGCTGGGCCGTCGGCACGAAACACGCGCACGACCTCACGCGCCGCAATTCGCTGACGTCGCCGTACCTGTGGCTGCTGTGTCTCGTCGCGGTGATACCCGCGACGCTGTTCTGGCGGCACACGGTGCACCTGTTCGTGTTCGTCTTGCTGTTCGCGCTGACCTACGTGTGGCTGTATCTCAGCATCGTACGGTTCCGCGTGCCGCGGTGGATGGTGGTGAGGAAGGAGCGGCGCAGCCACTGAACGGCCTGCCGGCTTCATCAAAAAAAACGCCCCGCGGGGCGTTTTTTTTCGTCATTGCCATGCGGTTCGAACCGCCGCCCGGCCAAGTTACCCGTTCGATACGACGCGCACCGACGGCACGCTCTGCAGCGTCGGGGTAACGGCCGTTTGGTATTCCGGCACCCAGCGCCGCAGGTCTCGCCGCACTTCGTCATCGGGCAGGACACGATGCTGCATCAGCCACGGCAGCAGCTCGTCGAGGAAATTGTCCGGTACTTCCCGCGCACGCGCGATCCGCAGTTTCGGATGCGGGGTGCGCGTCGTCGCCTCGTCGTCCGCGAGCAGCTCCTCGTAGAGCTTCTCGCCGGGCCGCAGCCCGGTGAACTCGATCTGGATCTGATCTTCCGAGAAACCGTACAGGCGGATCAGGTCGCATGCGAGATCGACGATCTTCACCGGCTCGCCCATGTCGAGAATGAAGATCTCTCCCCCGTGCCCCATGCTCGACGCCTGCAGCACGAGTTGCGACGCCTCCGGGATCGTCATGAAGAAACGCGTGATCTCCGGATGCGTGACCGTCACCGGGCCGCCCTTCGCGATCTGCTGCTGGAACTTCGGAATCACGCTGCCCGCGCTGCCCAGCACGTTGCCGAAACGCACGGTTTCGAATTGAGTGCGCCCGCTCGTCTGCTGCAACGCCTGGCAGGCCATTTCCGCGAGGCGCTTGCTCGCGCCCATCACGTTGGTCGGATTGACCGCCTTGTCGGTCGAGATCAGCACGAAGTGACGCACGTCGTGGCGGATCGCCGCACGGGCCACGCGATACGTGCCGAGCACGTTGTTGCGCAGCGCCTGCCATGCGTTGTGCTCCTCCATCAGCGGCACGTGCTTGTAGGCCGCCGCATGGAACACGATATGCGGTACGTGGCGGGACATCACCTGATCGAGCAGCAGGGAATCCTTCGCGTCGCCGATGATCGGCACGACCGGCTGATCGGGGAAGCGCTCGCGCAGTTCCTCGGTCAGGCGGTACATCGCGTACTCGGACAGGTCGAACGCGACGAGTTGCGCTGGCGCGAAACGCAGGATCTGCCGGCACAGCTCGGAACCGATCGAGCCGCCAGCGCCCGTCACCATCACGACACGACCGCGAAGCAGCGCCTCGACGTGCGGCGTGTCGATCGTCACGGCGTCGCGGCCGAGCAGATCCTCGAGGTCGATCTCGCGGATCTGGGACAGGAAGCCCTGCCCCGGCATCAGTGCGGTCAGCGACGGCAGCACCATAACTTTCAAGCCGGCGCGCACGCAGAGGGTCGCCGTCCGGCGCTGCACCTCGACCGACGCGGACGGAATCGCCACGATCGCGTATTCGATCTTCAGTGCCTCGGTCCAGTGCGCGACGTCGTCGAGCGAGCCGAGCACCTTGTAGCCGTAGATTTCGCGGCCCTGCTTCGTCTTGTCGTCATCCAGCAGGCCGACGAGACGCCATTCGCCCGAGCGCGACAATTCGCGTGCCAGGTTCGCGCCTGCCGTGCCCGCGCCGATCACGAGCACCGGCTTGCCCTGCCCGACGAGGCCGCCGTACAGGTAAAACTCCTTCATCGCGCGATACAGCGCACGAGCGCCGCCCATCATCAGGAACAGCATCAGCGGGGAGACCAGCAGCACGGAACGCGGGATGATCGGCGACGGCTGGAACATCACGGCACCGATCATCACAATCACGCCGCCGCCCGCAAGCGCCTTCGAAATCCGCACCAGGTCCGGCAGGCTCGCGAACACCCACAGTCCGCGATACAGGCCGAACAGGTGGAACGTCAGCGCATAGACGGGAAGCACCCAGGCGAGCGCAGTCAGCGAGCCCCTCAGGAAATCGGGCGGAACGCTACCGTTGAAGCGAACGAGATAGGCGAACAACCACGCGACGACAACCGCCAGCAGATCGAACAGGAAAGCACTGAGTGACAGCCATGATGCTTTGGATCGCAACATCGGCGAGAGACCTCACGAATTGTTATCAATGACCGTCCGCAGCCGGCGCCAGCGCATGTCGATCGCCACGCCGATACACATCAGCACGCCATACCACGCCAGGAACACCAACCATTGCAGCAGGACAGGACGACCGAGCGCCCAGAAAGCGACGACGATGCCCAGGAGCATGATGAGGTACCAATAAACGGCAGTACGCTCGTGACTCATGCCGGAACGCACCATCCTCTGATAATAGTGCTCCCGGTGCGCTTGCCAGAACTTTTCTCCGCGTAACAAACGTCTCAGAAGCGTTACAGATGCATCGGCAATAAACGGAGCGAACACCGCCGCCGGAAACCAGACCGGCCAAATGCCACCGTGCCAGCCCCAATAGCCGAGCGCGCCGGCCATGAATCCGAGAGGGATCGAACCTGCGTCGCCAAGAAACAGTCGCGCCGGATGGAAGTTCAGCAGCAAAAAGCCGAACGCGGCCCCCGCGATCGCCCCGCCCGCGACGACGAGATCCGGGGACGGTTGCGCGCCGGACAGTGCCGCAACGGCGTAGGCTCCGAAGCCGAACAGCGCCATGCCGCCGGCGAGGCCGTCCGCTCCGTCCATGAAATTGTAGAGATTGGTCAGCCAGACCATCACGAAACCAATCCCCACGAGCAGCCACCATGGGGCGGCGGCCGGGTAGATGACGATCAGCGCCACGACCGCGGTCAAATGCGCCGCAAACCGCACACGAGCGGGTAGCCCGCGCCGATCGTCGAGCTGCGACAAGGCCGCCAGCCCCGCCGCCGCCACGGCGATGAACCACATCTGTGGCGCGAGCCACAGCAATGCGACAACGCAGACCGGCACGATGCCCCAGCCACCGACGCGCGGCGTCGGGCGCGTATGCAGCGAGCGTTCATTTGGGATGTCGGTGGCAAGTCGCCACGCCAGTCCGGTGGCGAGCAGCACGCGCAGGATCGTCGTCGTGGCGACGGCCGCGCCCGTTGCCACTGCTACCGCGGCAAACCACGTGTTAATCGTGAAGTGCATGTTGCCTATTTCTGTAAGTGGCGCGAACGATACCATGCGGCCGTTGCCTCGAGGCCCTGCCGCGTCGTATAGGGCGGATGCCAATTCAGTACCCGCCTCAAGCGCCCAGTGTCGAGCTGCAGGCTGCCCGTCAGGCGATCGACGACAGCGCTTCGACCGGTCAGCCGACCGAGCGCGCGCAACGCACCTGCCGGCACCGGGAACAGCCTTGCCGGCTTGCCGAGCGCGTCACCGACCATCCGCAGCAATCCGGCAACCGAGGGCGCATCGTCGTCAGCGACGTGGAAGCACTCGCCCGCCGCACGCGGATCGATTGCGCAGTGCAGCAGGGCATCGGCAAGGTTGTCGACATAGACAACGCTGCGACGAGCAGGAATCGCGGCCAAGGGCAATGGCGCACCGCGGAATACGGCATCCATCATCCGGAGGAAATTGGCGCGTACCCCCGGCCCGTAGACGAGCGGCGGACGGACGACGACGACTTCGAGACCGGCCTCACCGAGCCGTGCCAACTGCTGCTCGGCACGCAGCTTCGAGCGCCCATATGCATCCTGCGGGTCCGGGACGGTATCCTCCGCGAGCGGTACGCCCGCGTCGCCCTCGCCGACTACCTTGATGCTGCTCGCGAAGACGAACCGGCGCACACCATGCATGCGCGCGGCATCGGCAACCCGCAACGTGCCCGCTACGTTGGTCGCATCGAAGGCGGCGTCCGGATCGGAGGATTTGTCGTGCATCACGTGTACCCGCGCGGCCAGATGGATCACGCAATCGGCCTGCAAATCATCGGGCCACGCACCAGCGACTCCCTCGAAGTCAGGTGCGTCGTGCACCCACTCTCGCACGCCCTCGATACACCCACCCGGCCGGCGCACCAGCGCCGTGACGGTATGCCCCGCCGCCAGCGCAAGTCGGCACACAGCGTGGCCGACGAAACCGTTCGCACCGGTTACGACAATGCGGCTCACCACAACCTCCAGCCGAACCGGCTATAGAACTTCAGCGCGGACACTGCGAACATCCGAATGTGCGCGAAGCCCTTGCGCGAGGCGCCTCCGCCGTGGTGAATCACGCGGATGGACGGGACATAGGCGACACGCGCGACATTGTGGGTGCGCAAGCTCAAGTCATAGTCCTCGAAATACAGGAAATAACGAGGGTCAAAGCCCCCTAGCGTCTTCAGCACGTTCGTTCGAAACAGCATGAAACAACCGCTGATGATTGGGGGATCCCAGACGACGGACATGCCGTCGATGGTATCGCGCATTTCATAGCGGGCAAGTCGCTTCCGGAACGGCCGTCTGGCCCAGGTTGGCAAGAAGCCGCGAACCAGCAGGTCGACGATCGACGGAAACCGGCGACAGAGATACTGAAACCCGCCTGCTCCGTCCCCGACCCAGGGAGCGATCAAGCCCGTATCGGCGTGCGATTTGAAAAACGTACGGGCCAACACCAATGCCTGCGGATCCAGATCGATATCCGGATTCAGGATCAAGTGCAACGACCCGCTGGAATGCTCGATCGCAAGATTGTGGCCACGCCCATAACCGACGTTGCCATGCCCCGTCAATATTCGGCATGCCACGCCTTGCGCGCTGAGCCGGTCGACCGCCCCCGAAATGTCGCAGAGTCCGCCGTTGTCGACCAGGAACAGCTCGACGGGGTATTCAGGTGAAACCACCCGCAGGTTCTCGCACGCTGCGCCGAGACTGTCGAGCGTCTGCCGCAGTTGCGCGATATCGGGGCGGTATACGACCAGGGAAATGGAGAGACCATCGACGTCATCGGACTGACGTTGTGGGGCGCTTATGACATTCATCCGGAATTCGGCTAAGCGCTTGACTGCAGCAAGCGCGATGGGTTGGCTGGCCCGTCTGGGAGACAGCGGGCTTACTCATTTGTCAGGCGTGCAGGGAATGCCTGCCGCGTGCTCGCGATACGGGTGCAATTCTAACTGCTCGCACCCTTGCCGGACGCGCCCGTCCCGGGACGCCGTGCAATGCCGCTGCCCTCGATCCGTGCCGGCCCAACGCGTTCGGCCCTGATCGGCGACCAGGGCGAGCCACGGCCGGACGGGTTCCAGCACGAGATACGCGCCCCTTCCAGGACGCGCCTCTCTCGCGGCGCCGAATGCCGTATCTCATAAACACCAGGAGGCCTGAGCATGTCAATCCCCCGCCGGACGCCTAGTTGTTAAAAGATGTGAAAACATTAACATCTATTGCGCGTCATCGGCATTCCGGCGATCATGCTTGGTTTCCATGGGCGAGCCGTCGTCAGTCGGTACCGGTCCGGTCTCAACCCAGCGTCACCAAGCGCCGCCAATCAAGGCAGAGAGCGCTTCAGTCCAGGGCTGGACGGATGGCCTGCATTAGAATACGTTGCGGGCGATGGCACCTTGTTTGCCCGATCGCTCAGGATTGAAGTCGGGAGCACATTGAAACGTCGCGGCCAACTGGATTGCCGCCTTTTTCAGACTCACGACACCCCGCAACAATGGCTGCGCCACGTGGGCGAGGGGTTGGGGGCTCCATCACCGATCCGAATGCAACGACACGCAACTTGATGAATCCGAACTCGAAGCACCCGGCATCGCCGATAGCGATCGCCCGTAGCATTTACCGTAATCGCGGACTGATTCTGCAAATGACTCAACGCGAGGTCGTCGGGCGCTATCGCGGGTCAGCAATGGGTCTTGCGTGGTCGTTCTTCAATCCCGTGCTGATGCTCGTCGTCTACACCTTCTTCTTCTCCGTCATCTTCAAGTCGCGGTGGGGTACCACGAGCGACGACAAGGCAAGCTTCGCGATCGTCCTGTTCGTCGGCCTGATCCTCCACAGCCTGCTGGCAGAGTGCATCAACCGGGCGCCGACGTTGATCCTTGCAAACGTCAACTACGTCAAGAAGGTTATTTTCCCGCTCGAGATACTGCCGGTGGTCGCGCTCGCGTCAGCGCTGTTCCACAGCGCGATCAGCCTGCTGGTCCTGATCATCGCCGAGTGCATCCTTATCCACTCGCTGCCCTGGACCGCCATCCTGTTCCCCGTCGTCATGCTGCCGCTGATCGTCGGCTCACTGGGGCTCGCATGGTTTCTGTCGGCTTTGGGCGTCTACATTCGAGACATTTCGCAGATTACCGGTGTCATCACGTCAGTGCTGATGTTCCTGTCGCCGGTTTTCTACCCCGTGTCGAATCTGCCGCCACAGTATCGGTCCTGGATCGAACTCAACCCCCTTACGTTCATCATCGAAGAGGGACGCAACACGCTGATCTTCGGGCACCCCCCCGACTGGACGAACTGGCTAACCTGCATGATCGCATCGCTGCTTCTCGCGTGGTTCGGATTCTGGTGGTTCCAGCGGACCCGAAAGGGATTCGCAGACGTCCTGTAATCCATGCCAGCGCGCTCGCCTGCCGCCTTGCATCAGTGGCAGTGGCCGGGCACGCGGATAGATCGCCGACCGATCGGATCATGACGCGATAGAGCAATCACCGGAGATATTCTGCACATGTCGACGCAGCCCCAAATAGTTCCCACCATCCTGTGTGGCGGCGCAGGCTCTCGCCTGTGGCCCGTTTCGCGCGAATCCCATCCGAAGCCGTTCATCCGCCTCGAAGATGGCGAGAGCCTGCTGCAAAAGGCATTCAAGCGTGGCGCCCAGCTTCCGGGCGTCACCGAAGTCGTGACCGTCACGAACCGCGAGTTGTACTTCAAGACAAGCGACGAATTCAGCACCGTCAATACCGGGCATCTGTCGACGTCGTTCATCCTCGAGCCGTTCGGCCGCAATACGGCCGTCGCGATCGCCGCCGCCGCGCTGCGTGTTGCCGCAACGCTCGGCGAAAATGCAATCCTGCTGGTGCTTCCCGCGGACCACCTCGTGACAGACGATGCCGCCTTCGCGACCGCCGTCCAGGAAGCTGCCGCCTTGGCGCTCAAGGGTGCGCTGGTCACCTTCGGCATCACGCCGACGTTTGCGGAAACCGCATACGGATACATCGAGGCAGACGGCACGCGGGTCAAGCGATTCGTGGAAAAGCCGACGGTGGACGTGGCCAGGCAATACGTCGAGTCGGGATCGTTCCTGTGGAACTCCGGCATGTTCTGCTTTACCGCCGCATTCCTGCTGGCGGAAATGGCAAAACATTGCCCCGACGTGCTCGAAGCCACGCGTGCATGCATCGCGCAGTCTCGTCAGTCGGAAGGCGGCGGCGTTTCATTGGTCGAACTGAACGGTGACCTGCTGAATCGCACGCCCGATATTTCGATCGACTACGCGCTGATGGAGCGCTCCGACAAGGTTGAGGTCGTGCGCTGCGATATCGGCTGGAGCGATATCGGTTCGTGGAATGCGCTCGGCGACCTGTTGAAACCGGACGACCACGGCAATCGTGTGGACGGCGAAGCGCTGCTCCACGATGTCAGCAATTGCTACATCCGTAGCGACAACCGGCTGGTCGGCGCCGTAGGCGTCAAGGACCTCCTGGTCGTCGACACCCCCGACGCACTCCTCATTGCCGATCGCAATCGCGCGCAAGACGTTCGGCACGTCTACGCGGCCCTCAAGTCGCAAGGCCACGAAACCTTCCGGGTACATCGAACGGTAGGCCGTCCGTGGGGCATGTATACGGTTCTCGAAGAAAGCACCCGCTTCAAGATCAAGCGAATCGAGGTCAAACCGGGCGCAAGCCTCAGCCTGCAGTTGCATCATCATCGCAGCGAACACTGGATCGTGGTGAGCGGCATGGCCCTCGTCGTCAACAACGACGAGGAGTTTTACCTGCGCACCAATGAATCGACCTATATCCCGGCCGGACACAAGCACCGTCTGACCAATCCGGGCGTCGTCGACCTCGTGATGATCGAAGTCCAGAGCGGCGACTACCTCGGCGAAGACGACATCGTCCGCTTCGACGACAACTACGGTCGAAGCTAGCCTTCTGCCATCGCGCAAAGGCGGTTGCAGTCGTCGTCCTTTCCGGCGCGCGACGACAGCAACCGTCTGATCAACCGCTCCCTCACATCATGACCAATGCAAGCTTCCGAGGCCGCATGAAAAGCAGGATCAAGGCCCGCCTGCTAGCGTCGTCGACGTATTTTTTTCTGGCCGCGCTCAAGTACTACATCGGCAACAACTTCATTGCGCGCATGCCGATTGAAAGAGTCCGCAACTTCTACTATCGACGCGTGCTGGGTATCGTCATCGGCCAACGAACGCACGTCAGCATGCGGCAGTTCTTCACCGGGTACCACACACGCTGCAACGTGCGCATCGGCGACAACTGCGTGCTCAATCGTGAGATCTACCTGGACGGTCGCACGGGCATCGAGATCGGAAACAACGTCAACATCTCGTTCCAGTGCTGCCTTCTCAGCCTGCATCACGATCACAACCACCCGGGTTTCATGTCGATCGGCGGCGTCGTGACCATCCACGACCACGCATGGCTGGGCGCGCGCGCCATTATCCTGCCAGGCGTGACGATCGGCAAAGGCGCAGTCGTCGCGGCCGGCGCGGTCGTCACGAAAGACGTCCCGGATTTCACCGTGGTCGGTGGTGTGCCCGCAAAAATCATCGGTCAACGCAATCCCGACATTGCCTATCTGACCGACTTTTCTCCTTTCTTCGACACCGACGTGTTTGACGAATCCCGTGGCTAATATGCAGAAAAAGAGCATCCTCGTTTTTACGCTGTCTCCGCCGCTTCCTGCCAGCGCGGGGGGCCCGATCTACGTGATGAATACGCTCGCGCCGCTGGTCGACGA
Organism: Burkholderia sp. LS-044; assembly: GCF_004803625.1. Classification (NCBI taxonomy): domain Bacteria; kingdom Pseudomonadati; phylum Pseudomonadota; class Betaproteobacteria; order Burkholderiales; family Burkholderiaceae; genus Burkholderia; species Burkholderia sp. LS-044. The sequence goes on along the minus strand of NZ_SSWO01000004.1, from coordinate 32,874 downwards.
GTATGATTTCCATCTGTTCACCATCGGTGGAGACGAGGAAAAAAAGAAGATCGAGGAAAATCGTTCGCTATATGAACGACATTTCAAATCGGTCCACGTGGAGCCTCGGGCTGCCATGCCTGCCGACATGGGTACGCCCGGACGAGCATGGCATTCACTGGTCCACTGCTTCCATGGCCTTCCGTTCATGGATGCGAGCTACTTCAGCCCTGCGGCAATTCGCAGTGCCCGCCGGATCGTCAAGGAAAAGAAGATCGACATGCTTGAGGTGCACAGCAGTCATCTGGCGTTTTTCCGCAAGTTCTTCCCGGCGTTGCCGGCCGTCCTGGTCAGTCACAACATCGAATCCGATCTCTTCCCGTTCTGGATTCCCGCGCAACTGACAGGCTGGAAAAAAGCAGCGGTCGCGCGCATCGCCGAGATCAGCCGCCGCAACGCCCGACGCGTCGAAATCGACAACGTCTGGCGCTTCGACGCCATGACGTTCATTTCACGCGAAGACATGGAGCGCGTGAAGGCGCCCGTGGAGAAGCACTATTTGCCGCTGTGCTTCCCGATCAAGGACACCGACTACCGAGCGAAGCCGACCAACGAGGTCAACCTGCTCTGGATGGGTGGCTTCTGGTGGTATCCGAATGCGGAAGGTGTTGCGTGGTTTGTCCGCGACATTCTCCCACTGGTACGCGACAAGCTCGAGACGCACAACATCAAGCTCCATTTCACCGGAGGCAACCCGCCGGACGATCTCAAGGCGCTTCACGACGGACGACACATCTTCGTTCACGGCTTCGTGCCGTCGCTCGACCCGATTCTGGCGGATGCACATCTACTGTTTGTTCCCCTGCTTTCAGGCGGCGGCGTGCGCGTCAAGATTCTGGAAGCGATGAGCAACGGCATTCCCGTTCTCAGCACGGCAAAGGGCTGCGAGGGGCTGGGCGCCGTCAACCGTCGGGATATCGTCATCTGCGATACGGCGGCTGAATTTGCCGACTCGATCATCGAGCTCGCCCAGAATCGCGAGATGCTGGCGACGCTGTCCACGAACGCCCGTCAGCTCCTGAAGGACAAGTATGATCTCGATGCGTGCGTTCGCACCAAACGGGACCTCTACAATAGGCTGATGCATTCGCGGTAACCGAACGAATGCTGACCTCGCCGTGCCACCGTGGTGGCCGCGAGGCAAGTCAGCATCCGACCCCTGAGCCTACTGTGCGATCGTCTTTTTTCCGCCTGCGCTGAACACGTGAAAGCTAACTCGCTCCCTCTCATGCAAACTCGCGAGCCTGAACCTACAAGCCAAACGGAACAGCTGCTCGTCAACGTCGAGCACCTTTCCAAGTGCTTCCGTATCTACGACAAACCGGCGGACCGGCTGCGGCACTCGCTCGCGACTCGCATCAAGCTCCCTGGGAGCAATTCCCGGCAATACGGTCGCGATTTCTGGGCGCTGCACGACGTCTCTTTCCCCGTCCGGCGGGGCGAGACCATCGGAATCATTGGCAGAAACGGTTCCGGAAAGTCGACGTTGCTGCAAATCATTGCCGGCACGCTGTCGCCGAGCGACGGCTCGGTCACGGTCAACGGCCGGATCTCCGCACTGCTGGAACTCGGCGCCGGGTTCAATCCGGAATTCAGCGGCCGCGAGAACGTGATGCTGTCTGCACGGATCATGGGCATCACGTCGGAAGAAATCCGCGCGCGTTTTCACGAAATCGAAGCGTTCGCCGACATCGGCGAATTCATCGACCAGCCCGTCAAGACCTACTCGTCGGGCATGTACGTCCGGCTCGCATTCGCGGTAGCCATTCACGTCTCCCCCGATATCCTGGTGGTCGACGAGGCACTTGCGGTCGGCGATACCGCGTTCCAGACCAAATGCCTGACGCGGATCCGGAAGATGCAGAAGGAAGGCGTCACGATCCTGCTGGTAACACACTCCACCAACACCCTCGTCGAGTACTGCGACCGGGCCATCTACCTGAAGCGGGGCCGGCTGGTAAAGGACGGTCCGTGCCGCGACGTGGTCAAGCTCTATGCGAACGACCTCGTCGACGAAGAAGGCGGGAGCGCGATCGACATCGAGGTGCCGACACCGCACACCGACACCGATTCCCCCGCCAGCTCGGCGGTAAGCGATGCCATGACGGCCATGTCGGACCGGACGTCGATTCTCGACGTGAAGATCGAGGATGCGAACGGCAAGGAACGCACGACCTTCTCGTTCAATGAAGCGTTCCGCGTCGTCGTATCGATCAGCGTGTCCGAGCCGAACCCGAAGCCTTGCTTCGGACTTCAGATCAAAAGCATCGACGATATCGTGCTATGGAGCGCGACCACCCAGCACATGAATATTGCGCTGCCGCCCCTGTCCGCCGGAACGTACCAGTTCACCTGGAAGATGCGCGCGAGCTTCTCCGGCAACCGCTATGTGCTGGCGGTCGGCGTCGGCGATATCGCCTCCGGCGAATACAAGCGGCACGCGCGCCTGCCCTATGGTGGCCACATCGACGTGCTTCCGGAAAACAACAGTGGATCGGGGTGGCTCGCGCCGTGTCCGGTATTCGAGTTCGAATGATGACGGAGAACGACACCATGCAAGCGCGCAGCATCAAGGTCGTCGCGGTCGGCTATTACGGCGCACCCAACGTCGGCGACGAATTGTTGCTGGGCCTGCTCGCTCGCCAGGTTCGGGAGCGCGGCGGCGAGCTCGTCGCACTGAGCATCAACCCCGAATATACGACGCATGCCCACGGCATCGCCGCCGTCGACTATTTCAATCTCGGTGCCGTCGGCCGCGCACTGTCCGACGCCGATCTGCTGGTATTCGGCGGTGGCGGCATCTTTCAGGATCATCATCCGTTCAACGTCGAGGCACTTTACGACCCGACCCAAAACGATATCGCGGGCTATGCGCGGATTTTTTACATGGCTCGGCAGTTCGGGGTCCGCACGGTCATCTGGGCACACGGCGTCGGACCGCTGGTCAACCCGGACAGCCGCGACATCACGCGCGACGTGTTCACGCATGTGGATCACGTTTCGCTGCGCGATACGGACTCCGAGGCGCTTCTGCACGATATCGGCGTAAGTCGGGACATTCCCGTCGGCGCCGATCCGGGCTGGGCATTCGTCAGCCGCCCGCCCGCCGAAGTCGACGTTTCCGGCACACTCGCCCCGTTGGGGACAAAGAAGAAGCTGGCGGTCATTGCCCGATCGTGGGAGTTCAACCGGAACTGGGAAGAAAAACTCGTCTCCGCGTTGAATGAAGCGCTGGACGACAGCTGGTCGATCGTGTGGCTCGGCTTTCAATGGAGCGTCGGCGACCACGAGCGTCTCACCGATCGATCCTTTCTCGAGCACCTCAAGCTCGCGGTGTCGCCCCATATCGAAAGTGTCATCATCGACGGGATCACGCCCGACGAGGCATTCGCGGTTATCGGCGAGTGCGACGCCGCGTTCTCGATGCGCCTGCACGGAAGCATCCTCGCACTCGGAAAATCGATCCCGGTCGCGGCGCTGGAATATGACGTCAAGATGGCGCGTGCGCACGATATGGCGGGCCTTCCGGCGTCGCTGCGCCTTCAACTGAACGACGACGCAGCAGACTTCACTGCCGCGGTGCGCAGGCTGACACACCCGGATGGCGCACCCTGGATCATCGCGCAGGAAAAGCTCGATGCGCTAAACGCTTCGGCGTGCGTACATTCAACCGTCCTGGACCACGCTTTTGCGGCCGTTCGCTCCGCGTCGGGCGGAGCCCCGCGCCGCTGGAGCAGCCAGCAGCTGGATTGGATGAGCACATGGCTCGAGCAGCTCGTCTGGCAAAAGAATGGCGCCGCTCGCATGAGCGAGAAGGCGCTCGACCTGCTGCGCTACCGCGATTCACAACTCGCCGAGAAAGACGCACGGGTCGGCCAGCTTGAGACGGAACTCGGGAAAACAGTGGATTTGCTGCATTTCCGCGACGCACAGCTTGCGCAACAGGAAGAACAGGTCGCCGAGCTTCAGAACCGATTGGAACTGGCGAACCATAAACTGCTCGCGGCGGAAGCGTTCGTCAAGCACGCGTCACAAGTGCATGCCGCGCAAACGACGACGCTCAAGGACTCCGCTCGAAAAGCGGCGGAGGAACAAGCTGATAAAATTTCAAGCCTCAAGGCAACGATCCGGCAATTCGAGCAGGGTCACGCCGAGTCCGAAGCACCCCCGCAACCCAATGTGGCCGCAGCCGCAATTCACTCCACTTCGGGATCCTCTATGCTTTTTCGCCGGTACATGTCCGCCCCTCTCACCTACATGAGCCGTGCCGCCTATATTCTGCGCAATGGCGGCGTACGCGCGCTCGTGTCTGCTGCACGACGCCATTACCGGTATCAGCAAGCACAGCAGCAGATCCAGCAGGCCGCCATCGAAGTGGCAAGCGGCAGTCCGACTGCGGAAGATCAACGCCTCTCGTTCCGCGCAGCAGCCAAGCTGCAACGCGAAGAAATCATCGTCATCGCCGCTCACGCGTACGACTGGGCTGGTTCCGGGCATCGCTACGCACAACTGACCACGACGGCGCTCGCCGCGGGCCATCGCGTTGTCTATCTGGTCGCGCCTCCGGATACGGGATCGACGCCCGCGCCGCTCACGCCCCGCATTCCCGGATTGATTCACGAATATATCGATCCGACGAAGATCGAGGACATTTTCGGTCAGGTATCGGAAAGCGCGAAATTGATCATCGGCGTGCCCGACTCCCGGGTCACACCCTTTTTCGAGTTCGCGCGCAATCGCGGGCTCGAAACAATCCTCGACGTCGCACAGGACTGGAGCCACGATGGCCAGGCCATGCGCATCCTCGAGTCGATCGCCGTCGATGCCGATCGATGCACCGTCGGCATGCCGGCACTTGCAGACACCATCCCGCAGCGTGCCCGGGAAAAAATCGAGCTGCTGCCCGGTGCCGCGGTTCATACGGTCTTCGACGTCTACAAGCAGTACAACCGTCCGGGCGACATGCCGTCCAAGCGCCGCAGCGTCGCACTGTTCTACTCGGTCGACGGACTCGACTCGGTGGATTACCAGTGGCTCAAGGAAACCGCGGAGCGCAACGTCAACGTCACGTTCTGCGTGATCGCCGATGGGCAACTGACGCCGGGCCTGCCGGACAACGTCGTCATGCTTGGCATGCGACACACGAGCGAAGTGCCGGCCTACATCGCCCATGCGGATTTCATGTTCTTCCCGCTTGGCGCGCGGAGCCTGCGCAGCGCCGACTCCACCGCAGGTATTTATGCAGCGCTGCTTCAGCGCAAGCCGGTCGTGTGTTCGATGGAACTTGGCGTGACAGCCACCCCGCTGTTACACGTTCGCACGGACCTTGCGTCGTTCGCGGCGCAATGCGGCGCACTCGCTGCGGCAGAACCCGTCACACAAAACGACGACATCTTCGTTGCGGGCAACAGTTGGCTCGGCCGCGTCGAGCAGCTGTGCCCGCCGCAGCCCCGGCACGACGTCAGCGTCGTTATCCTGATTCACAACAACGCGGGCATCATCGCACGCTGCCTGCAGACCCTGCTCCAGCATGCTGCGCCGTACATAGCGGAAGTGATTGTCGTCGACAACGCAAGTTCCGATGGTGGTGCAGAACTCGTCGAGCGCGAATTTCCCAACGTCAGGCTGGTCCGCAACCCGGAGAATGGCTGCTCGTCGGGACGTAATCTCGGCGTTCAGCACAGCACGGGCAAGTACATCGTCTTCTTCGACAGCGATCAGTGGTTTGTGGGCGCGTCGGGTTTCGAGGAAGCGCTGCACGTCCTGGAAAACGACGCGAGCGTCGGTGTCATCGGATGGAATGCAGGCTGGTTCGACGCCACGCGCACCGATCTCGGCGGCATGATCGCCGACTATTGTCCGAATCGGGCGATGAACGCGGCGGCAATCCGCAACGGCTATCGTGCCGACATCGGCTTCCTCGGCACCAGCGGCTTCTTCATGCGTCGGCGCACGTTCGATGCGACGCAAGGATTCGATACCTTCTATGACCCGACCTGCTTTGAAGATACGGACCTGTGCTTCCAGGTCAAGGCACTCGGAATGAAGGTCACTTACCGGGATTTGTCCGGAATCCGCCATCAGCCCCATCAAACGACCGGCGCCGACAGCGGCAGCGAGGCCTATCGCAAGCTATTCCTTCGCAACGCGAACTACTTCAAGGAGAAGTGGCGCGATTACTCGCATTTCTATCTGGACTACATCGATTGATTCGTAGCGACAGCATGTCTAGAACCATACTGTGCGTCGTAGGTACGCGACCGGAGGCCATCAAGATGGCGCCGGTCATCCTGCGTTTGCGAGCGGACCCGGGATTCAAGGTGCACGTGCTCGCGACCGCGCAACACCGCGATCTGCTCGACCAGATCCTGACCTGTTTCGATATCAAACCGGATGTCGATCTCGACATCATGCGTCCGAATCAGGGGCTTGCCAGCCTGACGTCGCGTCTGCTTGACGGTATCGATGCCGTGCTCGTGGACAAGCGTCCCGATCTCGTACTGGGACAAGGCGACACCACGACGGTCATGGCCACGGCGCTTGCATGCTTCTATCGGCATATACCGTTCGGTCATATTGAAGCGGGCCTGCGTACCCGCGATCTCGGCAATCCGTTTCCTGAAGAGATGAACCGCGTTTTCGCGGGGCGTCTCGCAAGGCTGCATTTCGCGCCGACAGCGAGTTCGCGCGACAACCTCTTGCATGAAAACATCCCCAGCGACCAGATCTGGGTGACCGGGAACACCGTCATCGACGCGCTTCACACTGTCTTGCGGACACATCCGTCCTGCGGCGTCGATATCGACGACACGAAACGGCTGATTCTGGTCACCGCGCATCGCCGGGAGAATTTCGGCGCCCCGCTCGAACGGATCTGCCATGCCATTCGCCAGATTGTCGACGCCAACGACGACATCGAGGTGCTGTTTCCCGTACATCCCAATCCGCACGTCCAGCGTACGACGCGCGAACTGCTGTCGCACCACGCCCGGATCCGACTCTGCCCGCCGCTCGACTATGTGCCGTTCGTCGCTGCCATGCAGCGCTCGTACCTCATCCTCAGCGACTCGGGCGGCGTGCAGGAAGAAGCGCCAGCTCTGGGCAAACCGGTCCTGGTGTTGCGCGACGAGACCGAGCGCCCGGAAGCTGTCGAAGCCGGTGTCGTCAGGCTCGTCGGCACTCAAACCGATACGATCGTCAATGCGGTCCAACTGATGCTCGACAACGCCGACGAATACGGCAAGGTTGCACGCGGCGTCTCGCCCTACGGTGACGGAAAGGCAGCCCAGCGGATTTTCGACGTCATCCGGGAACAATGCGTGTGATCGAACAACTCGTCTATCTGTCGCCGGTGCCATGGAGCAGCTTTGCACAGCGACCTCACAAGTTCGTCGAGTGGTTTCATCAAGAAACCCATGGCCGTGTGCTCTGGATCGATCCGTATCCAACCCGCCTGCCCATGCTTCAAGACTTGCGCCGTCCATCCGGCGAAGGCAAGTCCGACGCGCATACCGCCGCGCCGCCTTGGCTCGACGTCGTCCGCATCCGCAGCCTTCCGCTTGAGCCACTGCCCCTCGGCACCGCAATCAATCGATTCGGATGGCGTGACATCACGCGTCGCGTCGTGCAATTCTGCGCCGAGCGCAACACGCTTCTCGCGGTCGGGAAGCCGTCCGGGCTCGCGCTCGACTTGTTACGAGCGGCTCGTCCCGCCCGGTCGCTCTACGACAGGATGGACGACTTCCCGTCGTTCTATCGAGGCGTTTCGCGCTCGGCGATGAAACGCACCGAACTCGCTGTCGCGCGCGAGGTCGACACGGTTTTCGTATCGTCGTCGGGCTTACGCTCGAGCTGGAGCAGTATTCGGCCCGACGCCAGGCTGGTCCACAACGGGCTCGATCCAGCCGTCCTTCCGGCGTTCCGCGAAAAGACGTCGGATCATGCCGGGCCGCATGTACTGGGTTACTTGGGCACCATGGGGCCTTGGTTCGACTGGCAATGGCTCGCTGCGCTTGCGCAATGCCGCCCCGCGGACACGATTCGATTGATCGGGCCGTTATTCCATCCCCCGCAAATCGCGCTGCCCGAGAACGTGCAGATTCTTCCGCCGCTGAAACACGCCGCCGCTCTCGCCGCGATGTCGGACTTCGACGTCGGCCTGATTCCGTTCCTGCGCAACCCGCTCACGGACGGTGTCGATCCGATCAAGTATTACGAGTACAGAGCGCTCGGATTACCGGTCATCTCGACCCCCTTCGGAGAAATGGCAACACGGTGCGACGAACCCGGTACATTCCTCTCGAGCGGATCCGAGAACCTGTCTTCAATCGTTGTCGAGGCACTCGAATACCGGACGACGCACGACGAGGTATCGCGGATCCGGAGCGCAAACAGCTGGGCCGCCCGTTTCGCGGCAACAGGCATTCTCGGCTAGTGTTCTATCCCTGCCTGATCGCGGTTCGCTTCGGCATGCAAGGCTGACAAGACGATAAAACTCGGTGACGGGATCCGCTCGACTGCCCGTTACCCTGACGCGCCCGGTCAATACGTGGCGATGCAAGGGTCCGACCACCGGCGATCCCTTTCAGTCGGCCATGCAGAGGCCCAGCGCGTATTCCCAATCGGGCAGGTGCAAACCGAACGTCTCGGCGAGTTTGCCGTGGGACAAGCGCGAATTCGCCGGGCGACGTGCGCGCACCGGAAACTCGCTCGCGGAAATCGGCACCACAGCGGGTGCGTCATCCCCCATCGCGATGCCGAGAATCGCCTTGGCGAAACCGTGCCAGGACGTCTCGCCGGCCGCACTCAGATGATAGGTTCCCGAGCGCGCCTGCCACCAGGCCTCATCATGGGCCGCCAGCCCTTTGGAGAGGATGTGCGCAGTCGCGGCTGCAATTGTTTTCGACCAGGTCGGCGCGCCGACCTGGTCGGCAACCACACGCAATTCGGGTCGCTCCGCGCCCAGCTTGAGCATCGTGCGCAAGAAATTCCTGCCACGTCGCCCGTATACCCAGCTGGTTCGCAAAGTCAGGTACGCGCACCCTGCGTTCTCGATCGCACGCTCGCCCTCAAGCTTGGTCGTCCCATACACGTTCAGCGGATTCACTGCATCGGTCTCGGTATACGCGCCCGCCTTGGCTCCGTCGAACACGTAATCGGTCGAGTAGTGAATCAGCACCGCACCGCTGCGCGCAGCCTCTTCCGCCAGGACCCGCGGCACATCGGCATTTATGCGTCTTGCCGCATCGACGTCGTCCTCGGCATTGTCAACGGCCGTATAGGCAGCCGGATTCACGATGAAGGCCGGCTGCAACGCCCGCACGACAGCACGGATCCGGTCGAGATCAGACAGATCGAGCATCGAGCGGTCGCACTCCACCACACGGCCGAGCCCCTGCAGCGAGCGCAGCAGCTCAAAGCCTACCTGACCCGTGACACCGGTTACGAGGATCGTCGACTCGGAATTCATCACGACCTCACTCAAAAAGATCAGCGTCCATCAACCGCATGCCCGCGGCATCCTTGACGGCCAGCAGCGGCTCGCCATCCAGCGGCCACGCGATCCCGATGTCCGGATCGTTCCAGACAATGCTGCGCTCGTGCTCGGGAAACCAATAATCGGTCGTCTTGTAGAGAAACTGAGCAGACTCGGACACCACAAGGAAGCCATGCGCGAACCCCGGCGGAACCCAAAGCTGCCGATGGTTGTCGGCGGACAGCGTCACGCCGACCCACTTGCCGAAATTGGGCGAGCTGCGGCGCACATCGACTGCGACGTCGAACACCTCGCCCTCAACCACGCGCACCAGCTTGCCCTGCGTGTGTTCGATCTGGTAGTGCAGCCCGCGCAGCACGCCTTTTGCGGACCGCGAGTGATTGTCCTGCACGAACTCGATACCCGGAGCGACGTGCTCCGCAAACTCGCGCGCGTTGAAGCTCTCGTAGAAATACCCGCGCGCGTCTCCGAATACCTTCGGCTCGATAAGCTTGACTTCGGGCAGTGCCGTTGACGTTACGTGGATTGCCATGCGACCTGATGGGTGAGTAGGTTCCGGAGATACAGCCCGTAGGCGTTCTTCGCGAGCGGCTGTGCCAGTTTCAGCACCTGCTCCGCGTCGATCCAGTTGCGGCGGTACGCGATCTCTTCGGGGCACGCAACCATGAGCCCCTGACGCTTCTGCAGCGTCGCGATGAACGTCGCCGCCTCGATCAAGGAATCGTGCGTACCCGTATCGAGCCACGCATAACCGCGCCCCATGAGCTCGACGTCGAGCTGGCCCGCCGCCAGGTAGCGCGAATTGACATCGGTGATCTCGAGCTCGCCGCGGGCCGACGGCTTGATGTCGGCTGCGATGTCGCAAACCTGCCTGTCGTAGAAATACAGCCCCGTGACCGCATAGCTCGAACGCGGCTTTGCCGGCTTCTCTTCAATCGATATCGCGCGGAATTCGCGGTCGAACTCGACCACGCCATACCGCTCGGGGTCCTGAACGTGATACGCAAATACGGTCGCGCCCGTATCCTTCGCGCTGGCCCGCTCGAGCTGCTTCGCGAGATCGTGCCCGTAGAAAATGTTGTCGCCGAGGATGAGCGCCGACGGCTCGTTGCCAACGAAGTCCCGGCCGATGACGAACGCTTGCGCGAGCCCGTCCGGCGACGGCTGCGTCGCATACCGGATATTCATCCCCCACTGGCTGCCGTCGCCGAGCATCGACTCGAAGCGCGGAGTGTCCTGCGGCGTCGAGATGATCAGCACGTCCCGGATGCCTGCAATCATCAGCGTCGACAGCGGATAGTAGATCATCGGCTTGTCGTACACCGGCAGCAGCTGCTTCGATACTGCATGCGTGATCGGATAGAGCCGTGTGCCTGAACCGCCGGCGAGAATGATGCCCTTGCGTGCCATCGTCTCTCCTGTCAAACGCGTGCTGCGTAATTGGTCTCGACCCACTTGCGGTATTCGCCCGAAGCCACCTCGTCCGACCACGCCTGGTTGTCGAGATACCAGGAGACCGTCTTCGCGAGGCCGGTTGCGAACGTCTCGGCCGGCTTCCAGCCGAGTTCGCGCTCGAGCTTGCGCGCATCGATCGCGTAACGGCGATCGTGCCCCGGACGATCCTTCACGTACGTAATCTGGTCGCGATACGTGCCCTGTGCCCTGGGTCGGGCATCGTCGAGCAGATCGCACAGCGTATGCACGACGTCGAGGTTCGTCATTTCGTTCCAGCCGCCGACGTTGTAGGTCTCGCCCGGCGTGCCGCGTGCGAGCACTTCGCGAATCGCGCTGCAGTGATCGCCGACATACAGCCAGTCGCGCACGTTCTGGCCATCGCCGTAGACCGGCAACGGCTTGCCCGCGAGTGCATTCGCAATCATCAGCGGAATCAGCTTTTCGGGGAACTGGTACGGGCCGTAGTTGTTCGAGCAGTTGGTCGTGAGCGTCGGCAGGCCATACGTATGGTGATACGCACGCACCAGGTGATCGGAGCCCGCCTTCGTCGCCGAGTACGGGCTGTTGGGCGCGTACGGTGTCGTTTCAGAGAACTGCGGATCCGTCGCGGACAGCGAACCGAACACTTCGTCGGTCGACACGTGCAGGAACCGGAAGCCGGCCTGCTCCGCGTCGGGTAACGCGCTCCAGTACTGGCGCGCGGCCTCGAGCAGCGTGAAGGTGCCGACGACGTTGGTCTGAACGAACTCGGCCGGACCGTGAATCGAGCGATCGACGTGACTTTCCGCCGCGAAATGCAGGATCGCGCGCGGCCGGTGCTCGGCCAACAGCGCGTCGAGTGCCGCGCGGTCGCAGATGTCCACGCGGGCGAATACGTGCTTCGGGCTTCCGTTCAGCGATTGCAGCGTGCGAAGGTTGCCTGCATAGGTCAATTTATCGACATTGAGCACGGCCTCGTCGGATTGACTAAGCCAGTCGATTACGAAATTGGCGCCGATAAAACCCGCGCCGCCCGTCACCAGAATCATGAGGCTCCCTCTAGTCATGCATGGCGTGCCTCAAGCGCGAGCCGCCACGAACTCCGGACGCGACGATGACGTGCACGTCCCCCCAAGGCGGGCATTCTAACTGCTGACCGTAACCCTCAAAACCATGAAATGCTAATTTTGTTGAAGGGCCACCGATTATAAGAAGCGGGTTGGGTCAAAATCCACGTCGCTAACAACTTGAAACAGCGCCCCGGACCCTCCCCCGAAAAAATCTTCATTCAAATCAATACGTTAAAATTCCCCGAATACGCTCGCAGTTGAGTTGCAGCGATCGCATCCTTTTTCGACCCGCGTCAGGATTTGTAACAACCTACCTCTCATGACCCGCACCCCCATCGCAATCGGCGACATCCAGGGCTGTCATTCCGCTCTCCAGTCGCTGCTCGACAAGCTGTCCCCGCCTGCCGACACCCCGCTCTGGATCGCCGGCGACGTCGTCAACCGCGGCCCCGGCTCCCTCGCCGCGCTGCGTACGCTCGTCGACCTCGGCCCGCGCGCGACCGTCGTGCTCGGCAATCACGACCTCCACCTGCTTGCGGTCTCCGCCGGCCTGCGCACCGAGCGCCCGGGCGACACGATTGGCGAAATCCTCGACGCCCCCGACGCCGACGCGCTGCTCGACTGGGTCCGCCATCGCCCGTTCGTGCATGCGGAAAACGGAATGTTGCTCGTGCACGCGGGCGTGCTGCCGCAATGGGACACCACACTGGTGCTCGAACTCGCCGACGAACTCCAGCGCGCGCTGCGCGCGCCCGACTGGCGCGACACGTTGCAGCAGCTGTACGGCAACGAGCCGAATCAATGGAGTCCCAACCTGAAGAAACGCGACCGGATGCGCGTCGCGTTCAACGCATTCACGCGCGTGCGCTTCTGCACGCCCGACGGCGCGATGGAATTCAAGGCGAACGGCGGCCCCGACAGCGCGCCGTCCGGCTACCTGCCGTGGTTCGACGTACCGGGGCGCCGCACGGAGGACGTGACGGTCGTGTTCGGGCACTGGGCCGCGCTCGGCCTGATGCTGCGCGAGAATCTCGTCGCGCTCGATTCGGGATGTGTGTGGGGTAACCAGCTGTCGGCCGTCCGGCTGACGGCCGATCCGGCGCAGCGCACGGTCACGCAGGTGCAGTGCGAAGCGTGCCGCTCACCGGGCGGAGAGTGACGAGAGACTGATTCGCGGGGCCGGAGGTGGGTCGGCCCCGACGCGTCAGCCCTCGCGCCCCGGCACGGGCGCATCGGCCGCTTCGTTGCCCGCTTCGCCGGCACCGACCTCGGTCGCCGGATACGCATGCTTCGCCAGTTCCGCGAGCGACTCGGCCGACGGCTTGCCGACCTTCTCCTGCAGCGTCGCGAGCGCGGCCGCGATCGCATCGCGCGCCGCGGCGGACGTCGCCCGCCGGTCGCCGCCCGGCGCGATCGGCTCGCACACGTAAAGATGCGCGACGATCGGGCCACCGCGCAACACCATGTCGAGCGACTTGCCGAGCGCCAGCTCGCCCGTGTAGGCCGGCGCGACCGACTGCCGCCGCTGCGCGTCCTCGTACATCAGGCAGATCGGCTGCACCGCGCAGCCCGCCGATACCGCGGCCTGGAACAGGTTCGCATGGAACGGCAGCAGTTCCTGCCCGTCGGTCGTCGTGCCTTCCGGAAACACGCACATCAGCCCGCCGTTGCGCAGGCGCTCGGCCATTTCGTGCATGACCCGCATCGCCTCGGTGCGCTTCTCGCGCTGCAGGAACACGGTGTCGAGCTTCTCGGCGAGCCAGCCGACGACCGGCCATTGCCGCACCTCGGCCTTCGACACGAACGGCGTCGGCCGCCACGCGTTGATCGTGTAGATGTCGAGCCAGGACACGTGATTGCCGACCACGAGCGCGCTCGCGTCAAGCCGCGCGCCGTCGTTGTGGACGACGAGGCGCATCCCGCAGATCCGCAGCAGCTTGAGCGACCAGCGGCGCGTCATCTCGGCACGCCGCGCGGGCGTGACGTGCGAAAAACGCAGCGCGACGATCGCCATGCCGCGCAACAGGTGAAAGACGAGACGCAGCTTGCGAAGGGCAATCATGGCGAAGGTCCGGCGTGGTTCAGGGGCGCTCGAACGCGATCTGTCCGGCGACGAGCGTCGTGCGCACGCTGGCGGGCAGTTCGTAGCCGAGGAACGGCGAGTTGTGGCCCTGGCTCTTCAGCGCACGCGGCTCGACGCGCCAGTGTGCGCGCGGATCGAACACGCACAGGTCGGCCGCGCCGCCTTCGGCGAGGCGGCCGGCCGGCAGCTGCAGCACGTCGGCCGGCGCGGACGTGATGCGGCGCAGCGCCTGCGCCAGCGGCGTACGCGTCTCGTCCGCCCACTTCAGCGTCAGCGACAGCAGCAGCTCGAGCCCCGTCGCGCCCGGCGTCGCTTCGCCGAACGGCAGCAGCTTCTCGTCGTCGTCGACCGGCGTGTGGTCGGAGCAGATCGCGTCGATCGTCCCGTCGGCGAGCGCCACGCGAATCGCTTCGCGATCGCGCTCGCTGCGCAGCGGCGGATCGAGCCGGAACTGCGAATCGAAGTAGCCGATGTCGACATCGATCAGGTGCACGTGATTCACGCCGACGTCGCACGTCACGGGCAGCCCCTCGGCCTTCGCCGCGCGCACGAGTGCGAGGCCGGCCGCCGACGACAGCCGCGCGAGGTGCACGCGTGCGCCCGTCACGCGCATCAATTCGAAGATCGTGTGCAGCGCGATCGTCTCGGCCGCGACCGGCACGCCGGACAGCCCGAGCCGCGACGCAAGCGCGCCGCTCGCGGCAACGCCGCCACGGCCGATGAATGCGTCCTGCGGGCGCAGCCACGTCGTGTAGCCGTAGGTGCTCGCGTACTGCAGCGCACGCAGCAGCACCTGCGTGTCGCGCACCGGCACGTTGGCATGCGTGAAGCCGACGCAGCCAGACTCGGTCAGCGCGACCATCTCGGTGATCACTTCACCCTTGAGGCCGACCGTCAGCGCGCCGAGCGGATGCACGTTCGCCTGGTGGAGGTTGCGTGCGCGAAACTTGAGCATCTCGACGAGGCCAGGCTCGTCGAGCACGGGGTCGGTATCCGGCGGGCAGACGAGGGTCGTGACGCCGCCCGCGACGGCAGCGGCCATCTCGGACGCGAGCGTCGCCTTGTGCTCGTAGCCCGGCTCGCGCAGCCGCGCGCACAGGTCGACGAGGCCGGGCGCGACGATCAGGCCCGATGCGTCGATGGTCTTCCCGGCGTTGAAACCGGCCGGCGCGGCGGTGCCAGCGTCGGCAATCGCGGCGATCTTGCCGTCCGCGACGAAAACGTCGGCCTGCCGTTCGGTGCCGGCGACCGGGTCGATCAGCGTGCCGCCTTTGATATGAATCTTCATGCGCTGTCTGTGAATGCGTTGAATGCGTTGAGTGCCTGGATCAGGATGCGCGAAAACGGGCTCAGTCGCTGTTGCCGGCGACGATGCCCATCACCGCCATCCGCACGGCGATGCCGAACGTGACCTGGTTGAGGATCACCGACTGCGGGCCGTCGGCGACCTGCGAGTCGATCTCGACGCCGCGGTTCATCGGGCCGGGGTGCATCACGATCGCGTCGGGCGCGGCGAGCGCGAGGCGCTCGGGCGTCAGGCCCCAGGTCTTGAAGTATTCCTGCGCCGACGGCAGCAGCGCGCCGCTCATCCGCTCGTTCTGCAGGCGCAGCATGATGATCACGTCGACGCCCTTCAGCCCTTCGTCGAGGTTGTGGAACACCTTCACGCCCATCTGCTCGAGGCCGCCCGGCAGCAGCGTGCGCGGGCCGATCGCGCGCACTTCCGGCACGCCGAGCGTGGTGAGCGCGTGGATGTCGGAGCGGGCGACGCGCGAATGCAGGATGTCGCCGACGATCGCCACGCGCAGCTTCGTGAAGTCGCGCTTGTAGTGACGGATCGTGTACATGTCGAGCAGGCCCTGCGTCGGGTGCGCATGACGGCCGTCGCCCGCGTTGATCACGTGCACGTGCGGTGCGCAGTGCTCGGCGATCAGGTACGGCGCACCGCTCGACGCGTGACGCACGACGAACAGGTCGGCATGCATCGCCGACAGGTTGTTGATCGTGTCGAGCAGCGATTCGCCCTTGCTCGTCGACGACGCATTGATGTTCAGGTTCAGCACGTCGGCCGACAGGCGCGTCGCGGCGATCTCGAAGGTCGTGCGCGTACGCGTCGAGTTCTCGAAGAACAGGTTGAACACGGACTTGCCGCGCAGCAGCGGCACCTTCTTCACTTCACGGTCCGTCACGCTGACGAACTGCTCGGCCGTATCGAGGATGTGATTGACGATCGAGCGCGGCAGGCCCTCGATCGACAGCAGGTGCTTCAGCTCGCCGTTTTTCGTGAGCTGCGGATTGCCCTTCAGGAAGCCGTAGCGGAACCGGTCGGGGCTCGCGGCCGCAGCGGGATTGCCGGTGCGGCCAGTGGTGTCGGTGGTCATGGTGTGCGTGATTCCAACTATGCAAACGGGCCGCGGTGCAAACCAGCGGCCCGGGATACGGTTCGCGTGCCGCTCAGGCGCCGTGCGCCTCGACGCGCAGCGTGAACTGCGCGTCGTCGCGCGCGAGCACGAGCGTCGCGCCGGCCGGCACGTCCAGCGTGCCGCCCGCGAAGCGCGCGGCGACCGGCAGCTCGCGGCCGCCGCGATCGGCGAGCACCGCGAGCTCGACCGCGGCCGGACGGCCGTAGTCGAACAGCTCGTTGAGCGCCGCGCGCACGGTGCGCCCGGTATACAACACGTCGTCGACGAGCACGATGCGCGCGCCGTCGATTTCGAACGGCAGCGACGTCGGGCTGGCCTGGCTGTGCAGCCCCTTTTTCGCGTAATCGTCGCGGTGCAGCGCGACGTTCACGACGCCGAACGCCGGCGCGCCGAGATCGCGCGCGAGGCGCTCGGCGAGCCATGCGCCGCCGCTGTGAATGCCGGCGAGCCGCGGGCCGCCCGGTTCGGCGAAAGCCGTGCCGTACGCGGCGCGGATCTGGTCGAGCAGGACGCGGTAAAGCGCCTCGGCGTCAATGGTGCTCATGGTCGGACAATTGATCGAGATACTGTTGAAGGATGACGCGCGCGGCCTCGGCATCGAGCATCTCGGCCCGGGCACGGCCGCGCACGTTACGCTCGCGCAGCCCGGCCTCGGCCTCGACCGACGAATAACGCTCGTCGACCCAGGTGACGGGCAGCCCGAAGCGGCCGTTCAGCTGGTTGCCGAAGCGCTTCGCCTGCTGCGTCATGTCGTGCGGCGTGCCGTCCGGATGCATCGGCAGGCCGACGACGAGCGCGTCCGGCCGCCATTCGGCCAGCAGGTCGCCGACCGCCTTGAAGCGGTGTTCGCGGTTCAGGTTCTGGATCACGACGAGCGCACGGGCCGAGCGCGTCAGCGCATTGCCGATCGCGACGCCGATACGTTTTTCGCCGTAGTCGAACGCGAGCAGCGTCGCATCGCGCGCGCTCGCGCCACTCATGCGTGCCCTGCTTCGCCGGACAGCATCGACGAACTGACGCCGAGCAGGCCGAGCGCGGCTTCGAAACGCTCTTCGGCCGGCGTGTCGAACACGATGCGCGGATCGGCGGCCACGGTCAGCCAGCCGTTGCGGGAAATTTCTTCCTCGAGCTGCCCCGCCCCCCAGCCCGCATGGCCGAGCGTCAGCAGGAAGCGTTTCGGGCCGTTGCCGGTCGCGACCGCCTCGAGCACGTCCTTCGACGTGGTCATCTCCAGCCCACCCTCGACGGACATCGACGAGTTGTAGCTCGCGCCCTCCACCGGTTCATGCAGCACGAAACCGCGCTCGGTCTGGACCGGGCCGCCGAAATACACCGGGATGTGCAGCAGCGGCTCGATGTCGAGCTTCAGGTCGATGCGGTTGAACAGCGATTCGAGGTCGATGTCGGTAGGACGATTGATGACGAGGCCGAGCGCACCGCGCTCGCTGTGATCGCAAAGATAGACCACCGTTCCTGAAAACGTCGGATCCGCCATGTTCGGCATGGCGATCAGGAACTGGTTGGTGAGATTGATGCGATCGGAAGGCTTTGACATGGTTTGAATTTTAGCAAAGACGCCGCGGCCTGACCGGGCCGCGATCAACAAGCAACGCCGCGCCGCGCTGGCAACGGCGCGCGCGGATCACACGGCACTCTAACACGCGCGCGGGCGCTGTCGGCAGCGTGTTGCAGGCCCGCGCGGCAAGGGCCGCCGCCGCGTGTTCATCCCCTTGCTCGTCCCCCTGTTCGTCAGGCCCGGCCGAGCGCCGCGCCGAGCGCGCCGGACGCCGCGGTGAGGTCCGGCGGCGCCACGCCGGCGGCGATCTTCAGCAGCGCCGCGCGCAGCATGTCGGACGCGTGGCCGTGCGCATCGAGGCCGCCGTCGGCGAGCGGCACGCCGTGCGCCGCACGCCGCCACGCCAGGCCCAGCGTGTCGGCCAGGAGCGCCGCATGGCCGAGCCCGAGCGCGCATGCGGCCGTACCGACCCGGTAGGCGGCGCCAGACGCGTGCCATGCGGCCCCCGCGTCGGCCGCGGCCGGATCGGCAGCGAGGTCGGCCATCGACGCATCGGCCGTCTGCAGGAAATCCTCATAGGCATGCGCATTGACCGTCACGACGCCAAGCGCGCGGGTCGGCGCGGCGGCAACCGCATCGTGCTCGGCCCGGGCGGCATCGGCCTCCCACAGCGCCTCCGATGCGGGCGTGCCGGCGACGTGCCAGTCGACCGTCAGCCCGTAGTCGTGCAGCACGTCGACGAGTGCAACATCCTCGGCTGCGGCGCCGAACAGCGCGAAATCGCGCCACAGCAGCGCCACCGTCTCGCGCACAAGTTCCGGCGGCGCACTGCGCCGGCCCTGCGCGTGCTCGCCGAGCAGCAGGTTCGTCCGCGCGAGAAAGCGCTTCAGCTCCGGCGCGCCGCTGGCGCGCAGCGCGCGCACGCACGCGGCCGCGAGCCGCCAGAAATCGTAGGGATCGTCGCCCGCCAGCACGGCCAGCATCGCGTCGAGTTCGGCGAGTGCCGCATCAGGCGCGCCGTGTCCCGCGCGCAGCACGCCAAGCAGCGCCTGTTCGTAGCGGGCACGAATCCGGGTCGCAAACGCATCGGGCAACGCGCGCAGCGTGGCCGGCGGCACCGCACGGCCGACGAGCGCGAGCGCGTCGAGCGGCGCGCTCGCGCGCAGGTCGGCGGCGCTTTGCGCGCGCAAGGCACGGAAATGTTCGAAGAGAACGGGCGAGCAGGCGAGCTCGCGCAGGTTGTGGCGGCCGACGGCCGCGCGGAAATCGCGCAGCGCGGCCCGCCAGCCGGCCGAAGTCGGCTCGACGGCGACGAGCGGCACGGCGGCCGACAACTGCCCCGCGAATCGCGCGGCCGGCAGCCAGCCGGCTTCCGCCAGCACGGCCGCCGCGGCGGACAGCGGCGCGGCCGCGTCGTCGCGACGCTCGAATGCGTCGGCAGCCGCCGCAAGCCACGCGTCGGCCGCGCGCACGGCCCCGCCGCGCGGGTTGGGCAATGCGTCAGGGTGGGGAACGTTCGCCGGTTCGGGCCTCATGCACACGCGCGCCTGTCATCGTCAAGTCGCTCGCGCAGGCCTCGGCGCGCGAGCGCCGGACCGATGCGAGGCCTGAGCGGTGTGCCGTGGGCCGAGGGTCCGGTCAGATCTGGACCATCTCGAAGTCTTCCTTGCGGGCGCCGCATTCAGGACACGTCCAGTTGATCGGGACGTCTTCCCAGCGCGTGCCCGGGGCGATGCCCTCTTCGGGCAGCCCGGCTTCTTCGTCATAAATCCAGCCACAAATCAGGCACATCCAGCTCTTGTATT
Organism: Burkholderia sp. LS-044; assembly: GCF_004803625.1. Classification (NCBI taxonomy): domain Bacteria; kingdom Pseudomonadati; phylum Pseudomonadota; class Betaproteobacteria; order Burkholderiales; family Burkholderiaceae; genus Burkholderia; species Burkholderia sp. LS-044. The sequence continues at coordinate 13,008 of NZ_SSWO01000004.1, read as the reverse complement.
CCATCTTAAGCCGCGTCGGGAAAGTCGGTAAATTCGGGAGCCATGATGGTACCGTGTCGGGGCCGGACTGCCTAGCAATCGCGCTGGAGTAAGGCGACTACGTTGCGCTGCGCTAAAAAATCCGTCGTGCGGGCCGGATTCCGCCGCATAATGGCTGAAAAGTGCGGCCTGCCGGGCAACACAGGGCCGAAAACGCCCATTTCGCCTCGCCGTCCGCATGTCCGTCGCTTTCCCGTTTTTCTCTTGCCCCATTTTTACATGTCCAGCAACGCCCCTCCGATCGTCCTCACCTTCGGCCTGTCCGATCCCACCGGCGGCTCCGGCCTCCAAGCCGATCTGATGACCCTGGCGAGCATGGGCTGTCACGGCGTGTCCGTCCTGACGGGCTACACGGTGCGCGACTCGGCCGCCTGCGACGAAGTCACCGGCCTCGATCCCGACGTGGTCGCCGCCCAGGCCCGCATGCTGCTCGAAGACATGCCGGTTGCCGCATTCAAGATCGGCGCGGCGACGCGTGCGGAAGTCGTGAGCGCGATCGCCGAGGTCGTCGCCGACTACGACGGCGTGCCGCTCGTACTCGCGCCGGACTTCACGCTCGACGACGAACACGTGCTCGCCGCCGACGACCTGCGCGAATCGATCGCCGACCTGCTCGCGCCGCAAACCACGCTGCTGGTTGCCGACTACGCGACGCTGATCGCGCTCGCACAGCCGGACGGCGACGCCGAGGCGCCGAATCTCGACGCAGCCGTGTCGCACCTGCTGTCGCAGGGCTGCGAGTACATCCTGTCGTCCGAGACCGGCTCGCACCGGCTCGTCAACACGCTGTACGGCGAAGAAGGCCAGTTGCGCGAGGACATGTGGGATCGTTCGCCGCATCGGCTGATGGGCATCACCGACACGCTGGGCGCGGCCATCGCGGCACTGCTCGCGAACGGCCAGGAGCCGCCCGAAGCGGTTCGTGAAGCGCAGGAATACCTGTACCAGGCCGTGCGTGACGCGTTCCGGCCCGGCATGGGCGCGTATTTGCCCGACCGGTTCTTCTGGGCGCGCAGCAATGAAGACGCCGATACCCCGCCGGCGGTGAAGGTCGACCCGGTGCCGAGGACGTCGCACCGGCATTGAGCCGAACACGGCGGGCACGTCCCGCCGTCGCGGCGAACTCGCGGCGCCATCCTTGCCGCACCCGGCCGTCCCGCACCCGCCGCCGATTCAACGGCACCAATAAAAAAAGACCCGCATCGCTGCGGGTCTTTTCTTTTGGCTGGAACGCGCATCGCTGCGCGCTCCGGACACCATCGACCGAAGTCGATTACATGTCCATGCCCATGCCGCCCATGCCGCCCGGCATGCCGCCCGGCATCGGTGCGTCTTCCTTCGGCAGTTCGGCAACAGCTGCGTCCGTCGTCAGCAGCAGGCCTGCAACCGAAGCTGCGTTCTGCAGTGCGGTACGCGTGACCTTGGTCGGGTCGACGACGCCGGCTTCGACCATGTCGACGTACTCGCCCGTCGCTGCGTTGTAGCCGTAGTTGCCCGTACCTGCAGCAACTGCCGCCACCACGACGCTGGCTTCTTCGCCGCCGTTCGTGACGATCTGACGCAGCGGCTCTTCCATTGCGCGCAGCACGATCTTGATGCCGGCGTTCTGGTCGGCGTTCGCGCCGGTCAGGCCTGCGATCGCGGTGCGAGCGCGGATCAGCGCAACGCCGCCACCTGCCACGATGCCTTCTTCCACAGCTGCGCGCGTTGCGTGCAGTGCGTCTTCGACACGTGCCTTCTTTTCCTTCATTTCGACTTCGGTCGCTGCGCCGACCTTGATCACCGCAACACCGCCGGCCAGCTTGGCCACGCGCTCTTGCAGCTTTTCACGGTCGTAGTCCGACGTCGCTTCTTCGATTTGCGCGCGCACTTGCTTCACGCGTGCTTCGATGTTCACGGCTTCGCCTGCGCCGTCGATGATCGTCGTGTTTTCCTTGCCCACTTCGATGCGCTTCGCCTGGCCCAGTTCTGCCAGCGTTGCCTTCTCGAGCGTCAGGCCGGTTTCTTCGGCGATCACTTGGCCGCCCGTCAGGATCGCGATGTCTTCCAGCATCGCCTTGCGACGATCGCCGAAGCCAGGCGCCTTGACCGCAACGGTCTTCAGGATGCCGCGGATGTTGTTCACGACCAGCGTTGCGAGCGCTTCGCCTTCGATGTCTTCAGCGATGATCAGCAGCGGACGGCCAGCCTTCGCGACTTGCTCGAGCACCGGCAGCAGATCACGGATGTTCGACACCTTCTTGTCGTGCAGCAGCACGAACGGGTTGTCGAGGACGGCGACTTGCTTTTCCGGGTTGTTGATGAAGTACGGCGACAGGTAACCGCGGTCGAACTGCATGCCTTCGACGACGTCGAGTTCGTCGGCCAGCGACTTGCCGTCTTCGACGGTGATGACGCCTTCCTTGCCGACCTTGTCCATCGCTTCAGCGATGCGATCGCCGATCGACGTGTCGCTGTTCGCCGAGATCGAGCCGACCTGTGCGATTTCCTTGTTCGTCGTGCACGGCTTGCTGATCTTCTTCAGCTCGTCGACAGCCGCTGCGACTGCCTTGTCGATGCCGCGCTTCAGGTCCATCGGGTTCATGCCCGATGCGACGTACTTCATGCCTTCGCGAACGATCGATTGCGCGAGGACGGTTGCCGTCGTCGTGCCGTCGCCTGCGTTGTCGCTGGTCTTGGAAGCAACTTCCTTGACCATTTGCGCGCCCATGTTCTGGAGCTTGTCCTTCAGCTCGATTTCCTTCGCGACCGACACACCGTCCTTGGTGACCGTCGGGCCGCCGAAGCTGCGCTCGAGCACCACGTTGCGGCCCTTCGGACCCAGCGTGACCTTGACTGCGTTGGCGAGAATGTTCACGCCTTCGACCATCTTCGAACGGGCGGAATCGCCGAATACGACGTCTTTAGCTGCCATCTTCTAACTCCTTGAATTCTTGGGAATATGTACCGTCGGTGGACGCTTACTTGGCGTTGACCACGGCCATGATGTCTTCTTCGCGCATGACCAGCAGTTCGTTGCCGTCGACCTTCACGGTCTGGCCTGCGTACTTGCCGAACAGGACGCGATCGCCGACCTTCACGTCGAGCGCGATCGGGGCGCCCTTGTCGTCACGCTTGCCCGGGCCGACGGCCAGGACTTCGCCCTGGTCCGGCTTTTCAGCAGCGGCGTCGGGGATCACGATGCCCGAGGCGGTCTTGGTTTCCTGATCCAGGCGCTTGACGATCACGCGATCGTGCAAAGGACGAAGGTTCATATTCACTCCTCTCTTGACTGAGATTGAAGAACGCTTAGGGAATCTGCCCGGCTTATCGCCCGGCAGAGAATTGTTAGCACTCTCGTGCAGCGAGTGCTAATTATATGGACGGGTTTTGACAAATTCAAGAAGGGGAATTGACGGTTTTTTTCGGGCCGGCGAAGCCCGCTCGACCTCGAACGTTGCTCACCCGAACGTGAACCCGGGACAACCTCGACGAACCAGGGAAACCCCCGATATGTCCTGCAAAAACAATAGCTTGGACATAAACCCGGGCGACAGCCCGAGAAACCGGGAAGACGCCGCGCGCCACTTGCCCGATCCGTCCCCACCGGAAAACCACACGGCCACGATCCCTCAGGGATATCCCGCGTATCCGGGCAAACCCAGGCAAATTATATGGGGTACGAATACCCCACTGCGCCCGCGGGGAGGAGGCACCGCACCGCATTCGTCCCCTCTAGACAAGAGAAGTTCATCATCTTGCTGCGCCATGGCTGGCGCACGGAATCGCACAGAACCCGGACGACCTGCCCGTCGACACGTCATGCATCGGATCCACGAAATCGCTGGCGCGAAACGGGCTGCCCACGCGATAACCGCCGAGAGCAGCCCGGATCACCTTCACACAATTAGACGGACGAATCTCCCGGAATTGTCTAAACCAGCGCGGAAGCAGGGCTCTCGACAATCGCACGCTGCGGGACCGGGCCGCGGGCCGCAAAATTCTCCGCCATCGAAAAGTCGTCGACCATATCGAGCCGGTAGCCATGCGTATACACGGCACTCAATTGAAGCCCGTTTTCCGGACGAAGCGCCAATTTTTGTCGAAGTCGATAGATATGCGTGTCGAGGCTCCGCGATGTTCCATCGAGCGCTCGCCCCCACGCCAGCGTCGACAGGGAATCCCGGGAAAGCACGCTCCCGATGTTGGTGAACAGGAAATTTGCCAGCGCAAATTCCTTTGCCGTCAAGTCGATGATCTTTCCGTGCACGGCGATTGTGCGCGCCAGCGGGTTCAACACATACGCTCCGACCTCGACCCTGCTGTCGGGTTTCTTGTTGCGGCCATTTCGACGCAACAGCGCGTTGACGCGAGCGGCCAACTCGATCTCGCGGAACGGCTTGCCGATGTACTCGTCGGCTCCTGCGTCCAGCGCGGCGGCAACATCTGCTTCAAGCGTTCTCGCGGCAAGGAACAAAACGACCGGCTCATCTCCGACGTTGGCCCGAATCCAGTGCAGCAAATTCAGGCCGTTGGCATCTGGAATTCGCCAATCGAGCACGATGAGTTCGACCCTCTCCTTTTTCAGAAACTGAACAGCCCGTGTGCTATCGCACACCCGGAAAATTTCCTGACCCGACCCGTGCAGCGCCCTTTCAAGGGCCGACGCCTGATCGTGATCCCCTTCCACTAACAAGATACTCATAACACCCCCAGCCTTCGTCGACCCGAATGATTTTCATCGCACTCCAAATCGATCGCCTGAATACACAGGTCTGAACGTATGTTTTGTTTTTGATAACGCCGACCGATTGAAACCAACCTCATCTCACCCCTACATCAACCTCACCATCCAGCGATACACGACCTTGCAACCTTTCCCGTCATCAACTTCTCCAAGTACCCGCTGTTCCGTGCCCAACACCAAAGAGCGGCGTTGACGATGCGGATTGGCAGACCGTCGCGAGCCTGCCAGGCAAGCCGGCGCCTGGATTGCCATTTCATGCCGGCCTCGATAGCGATCGACGCGTCGAGCAAACTCATCGCCCGCCCTGGCTCGAAATGGCGCATCCACATACCATGCCACTCAAATGTTACTAACATATCAGTAGGATATCGAGACACCTGCCAGAGATCAAAGGGGGGTAAACCCGTTCCTCGACCTTGCCCTTTTTAAGTCTCGAGTTGAAAACAAGGGGGGACCTGACTAATATGTTAGTGATATTCCTCAGGCAAACACTTAGGCAAATGAACGGACTGACTGGCAGTACCTTGGCCGAACAAGCCCACGATAAACTCGAGGAACTCATCGTCACGCTGGAGCTTGCGCCCGGCAGCGTCTGGTCCGAGGCCTCTCTCGCAGAAAAGCTGAATACCGGGAGAACGCCGGTTCGCGAGGCCGCGCAACGACTGGCTGCGTCGCATCTCCTTCAGATCGTTCCACGACACGGCATCATGATCACCGTCCCGAACATTCATGATCAGTTGCTCGTACTCGAAACGCGCCGTGAACTCCAACGCCTCATCGCGCAACGCGCTGCACGGCGGTCATTGCCAGAGGAGCGCGAACAGATCCGCGAAATCGCCAAAAAACTCGACGCGGCAGGCGAATCTCGAGACGTCGTCGCCTACTTGAGATGCGTCTATGCGATCAATCAACTCATCGCGCAGTTTTCACGGAATCGGTTCGCCGCCGAGGCCATCGCGCCGTTACATGCCCTGTCGCGACGCTTTTACTTCATGTATCACAAGCAGCTGGATGATTTGCCGTCGGCGAGCCTGCAGCACACGAGAGTCGCGCGAGCAGTCGCTGCCGGTGACGAGCAGGAAGCCGGACGCTCATCCGATTTGATGATGGACTATATCGACGCATTCACGCGAGATTGCTTTACTCGCGACTTTGAACCGCATCACTCGCGCGTGTCGGCCTGATCGTACTTTTCGGCTTCGATTCGCGATATCGACTCAAGGTTGCGGCCTGTCCTTTCATGCGTTACATGGCACGTTCGATCCCGCGCCTTCGATGAGTCGAGCCTGCGCCTGTGCCCGGCAAATAATGCGCACGCTCGCTCGTAAGCATGCCGGTTTTGACGCAACGGCATCATCCCCTGAAGGCATCGCGTGGACACCCCGCCCATGTCGACCCGTCACGGAGTGCCACACTCGTCACGCCCCGCCAGGCCGCGGTCAAGTGGATTCCCCCTGAACAACAACGCCCTCGCTTCACCCCGGAATTCCGCATCGTTCGATCAATCGATCCACCTGCTCCTCTCGAACGGGTTCGGAGATGTAGTATCCCTGGCAATCAATCTGCATCATTTCTCTCAGCCACTCGAACTGAGCCCTGGTTTCGACACCCTCCACGACGACGTTCTTCTTCAAGCGGCTCCCAAGCTCGACGAGCGCTTCGACCATCGCTCTCGATTCAGCACTTTCATGAACGTCGCGCATGAAGGATCGATCCAGCTTGAGTGTATCGACAGCCAGGCCATGCAATTTGGTCAACGACCAGCACCCCGAACCAAAATCATCGATCGCAACGCTCGCCCCAAGATCTCGAATCGATGACACGGCCGCGGCAAGTGCCTCTATCGGGCCAGGATCGATGGACTCCGTCAGTTCAATCTGAAAATTCGCGGCACGGACGGCGTAGGAATCCAGAACGAGCGCCAGTCTTCTTGCCATTCCCGGCCGCGTGACTTCATGAGCGGGCAAATTGACGGACAGAGACAAATCGTCATAGCCGAGCGCAGCCCAACCGGCGAGCACGCGCGCGGACTCCTCGACCACATAATCAGTGAATCGGCATGTCAGATGCGAATCTTCGACGAGGTCAATGAACGCCGCCGGCATCAACACGCCGCGCTCCGGATGCTGCCAGCGTATCAATGACTCGAATCCGGACAACAATCCGGTCTGAAGGCGGAGCTTTGGCTGATAAACGAAAAAGAACTCCTTCCGCGCCAATCCACGCTCCGCGTCTTCGACAAGATCATCGGTATTGCAACGCACGGCCGCACCATCCACAGCGATCTCCAATGCACGCACTCGAAATTCCGGTGCCCGCCGATACGCCTTGCTCCCGCTCCGGGCTTTCAGTCGGCCGTGCGCGAACATGCAATTATTTCCACTGATACAGCATGCCGGCGCCGATCACCTTCTGACCGCCGCTGAAGCCGCCGTTGATCGACGCCTTCAGGTTGTCCGTGATGCGCGCCTGCATGTTGACCGCCATCGCCTTCTGGCCGAGGAAGGTCGACGTGCCCACACCCATCCCGAAGTTGGCGTCACGATCGAGCTGCGGGATCGACGCCATCGCGCCGACGGCCGCGATACCCTGCTTCGCCATCTGGTCGGTCTGCTGCAGTTGCGAACCCAGCGAGTTGATCTGCGCCTGCTGGCCCGACAGTGCCGTCGACAGCGTCGTCTGCACCTGCGTCAGCTGGTTCACGTTCACCGCGTCGGTGCCTTGCGTACCCGGCGCGACGTTCGTGATCTGGCGCTGCTGCGTGTCGCTGCCGACCGACACCACGTTCGAGCGACCGCCGTCGTTCGAATTCGCGCCGATTGCCACCGAGTTCGAGCCGGCAGTGACGGTTGGTTTGTCGGAGCCGGTGCCGTTCATGTCGGCAGCGACGCCGGCGGTGTTCGTCGTGTTCGTCGTCATCAACGTGGAAAGCTGACTCAACTGGTTGTTGATGTTCGTCACGCCAGTCGACAGCGAGGCCACGCTGTTGTTCGTCGTGCTCAGGCCGGTGGACAGGGAACTGAGACCGGCCGCCGTCGATGTCGACAGCGCGTTGATCGCGGTTGAGGTCGAGGTGGACAGCGACGATACGTTGCTGTTGGTCGAACTCAACCCCGTCGACAGCGAGTTGATACCCGTCGACAGCGATGCGACGTTCGTCGCGGTCGACGTCGACAGGCTGTTGACCGCCTGGTTCGTCGCGTTCAACTGGCTGCCGTTGATCGCGTCCGTGCTGGTGGCCGACACCTGGCCGGCAGCGACGTTCGTGATCTGGCGTTCCGCGCCCGGCGAACCGATGCTCAGGACGCCCACCGGACTGGCGCCGGCGACCGAGTACGCGACACCGCCGACCGTGACGCTCGACACCGCGACCGCATTGCCGGTGACCGCGTTCGCACCGAGCGCGATCGAGTTGGCAACGTTCGCGGTGGCATTCGAACCGAGCGCGAGTGCGTCGGTCGCGCTGGCCGTCGCGCCCGACCCGTAGGCTTGCGCGCCGATCGCGCTGGCCGTGGCCTGGTTGCCGAGTGCGATCGTGTTGTCCGCGGTGGCCTGGCTCGAGTTGCCGAGTGCGAGCGCGCTGTTGCCGGTTGCCGTGCTCGCATTGCCGAGCGCCACTGCGCCGGTACCGGTCGCCGTGTCGTTCGCACCCATCGCGACTGCGCCGGTGCCCGTCGCGACGCTCGGGTCGCCGATCGCGACCGCGCCGTCGCCGCTCGCGGTATTGCCGGAGCCGATCGACACGGCCTTGCCACCTGTTGCCGACGCGCTTTGACCGATCGCGACCGAGCCGTCCGATTGTGCGTTCGAGCCGTAGCCGACCGCGACACTGCTTGCGCCCGCGGCAGTTGCGGCTACGCCGGCGGCCAGCGAGTAGATGCCCGTCGCTGCGCTGTTCGCGTAGTTCGCCCCTTGCGCACCTCCATCATTGACGCTGTAGTAGTGCGTTTTCGCGGCTTCGATCGCGGTCGAGGTCGACGTGGACAGCGACGTCATCGAACTGTTGGTCGAACTGAGCCCCGTGGACAAGGAGCCGATACCCGTCGACGTCGAGGTGGACAGCGACAGGATCGTGCTGTTCGTGCTGCTCAGGCCGGTGGACAGCGAGCCGATGCTGGTCGAAGTCGACGTGGACAGCGAGGAAATCGAGCTGTTCGCGGATGAAAGGCCCGTCGAGGTCGACGTGGACAACGAAGAAATCGAGCTGGTGGCCGACGACAAGCCGGTCGACGTCGAAGTCGACAGCGACGTGATCGAGCTGTTCGCGGACGACAGACCCGTCGAGGTCGACGTGGACAGCGAAGAGATCGAGCTGTTCGCCGACGACAGACCGGTCGACGTCGAAGTCGACAGCGACGTGATCGAGCTGTTGGCGGACGACAGACCCGTCGAGGTCGAGGTGGACAGCGAAGAAATCGAGCTGCTCGCCGTCGAAAGACCGGTCGATGTTGACGTCGACAGCGACGACACCGTGCTATCCGTTGAGCTCAGGCCGGTCGACAGCGAGCTGATGCCCGTCGAAGTCGAGGTGGACAGCGAAGAAATCGAGCTATTCGCGGACGACAGCCCCGTCGAGGTCGACGTGGACAACGAAGAAATCGAGCTGGTGGCCGACGACAAGCCGGTCGACGTTGAAGTCGACAGCGACGTGATCGAGCTGTTCGCGGACGACAAGCCCGTCGACGTCGAGGTCGACAGCGACGTGATCGAGCTGTTGGCCGATGACAAACCCGTCGAAGTCGACGTGGACAGCGAAGAGATCGAGCTGTTGGCCGACGACAAACCCGTCGACGTTGAAGTCGACAGCGACGACACCGTGCTATCGGTCGAGCTCAGGCCCGTCGACAACGAGTTGATGCCCGTCGAAGTCGACGTGGACAGCGAAGAGATCGAGCTGGTGGCCGACGACAAGCCAGTCGACGTCGAGGTCGACAGCGACGACACCGAGCTATCGGTCGAGCTCAGGCCCGTCGACAGCGAGCTGATGCCCGTCGAAGTCGACGTGGACAGCGAAGAGATCGAGCTGGTGGCCGACGACAAGCCAGTCGACGTCGAGGTCGACAGCGACGACACCGAGCTATCGGTCGAGCTCAGGCCCGTCGACAGCGAGCTGATGCCCGTCGAGGTCGACGTGGACAGCGAAGATATCGAACTGTTGGCCGATGACAAGCCGGTCGACGTCGAAGTCGACAGCGACGACACCGAGCTGTCGGTCGAGCTCAGGCCCGTCGACAGCGAGCTGATGCCCGTCGAGGTCGACGTGGACAGCGAAGAAATCGAGCTATTCGCCGACGACAAACCCGTCGACGTCGAAGTCGACAACGACGACACCGAGCTATCCGTCGAGCTCAGACCGGTCGACAGCGAGTTGATGCCCGTCGAGGTCGACGTGGACAGCGAAGAGATCGAGCTGGTGGCCGACGACAAGCCAGTCGACGTCGAGGTCGACAGCGACGACACCGAGCTATCGGTCGAGCTCAGACCCGTCGACAGCGAGCTGATGCCCGTCGAGGTCGACGTGGACAGCGAAGAGATCGAACTGTTGGCCGATGACAAGCCGGTCGACGTCGAGGTCGACAGCGACGACACCGAGCTATCGGTCGAGCTCAGGCCCGTCGACAGCGAGCTGATGCCCGTCGAGGTCGACGTGGACAGCGAAGAAATCGAGCTATTCGCCGACGACAAACCCGTCGACGTCGAAGTCGACAACGACGACACCGAGCTATCCGTCGAGCTCAGACCGGTCGACAGCGAGTTGATGCCCGTCGATGTCGACGTGGACAGTGAGGAGATCGAGCTGTTGGCCGACGACAGACCGGTCGACGTCGAGGTCGACAGCGACGACACCGAGCTATCCGTCGAGCTCAGGCCCGTCGACAACGAGTTGATGCCCGTCGAGGTCGACGTGGACAGCGAAGAAATCGAGCTGTTGGCCGTCGACAGACCGGTCGATGTTGACGTCGACAGCGACGACACCGAGCTATCCGTCGAGCTCAGGCCGGTCGACAACGAGTTGATGCCCGTCGAAGTCGAGGTGGACAGCGAAGAAATCGAGCTGTTCGCCGACGACAGACCGGTCGACGTCGAGGTCGACAGCGACGACACCGAGCTATCCGTCGAACTCAGGCCCGTCGACAATGAGTTGATGCCCGTCGAGGTCGACGTGGACAGCGAAGAAATCGAGCTGTTCGCCGACGACAAGCCCGTCGACGTCGAGGTCGACAGCGACGTGATCGAGCTGTTCGCGGATGACAGACCCGTCGAAGTCGAGGTCGACAACGAGGAGATTGAGCTGTTCGCCGACGACAAACCCGTCGACGTGGAAGTCGACAGCGACGACACCGAGCTATCCGTCGAGCTCAGGCCCGTCGACAGCGAATTGATGCCCGTCGAGGTCGACGTGGACAGCGAAGAAATCGAGCTGTTCGCCGTCGAAAGACCGGTCGACGTCGAGGTCGACAACGACGACACCGTACTATCCGTCGAGCTCAAGCCCGTCGACAGCGAGTTGATGCCCGTCGAGGTCGACGTGGACAACGAGGAGATTGAGCTGTTCGCCGACGACAGCCCCGTCGACGTGGAAGTCGACAGCGACGACACCGAGCTATCCGTCGAGCTCAGGCCCGTCGACAACGAATTGATGCCCGTCGAGGTCGAGGTGGACAGCGAAGAAATCGAGCTGTTCGCCGTCGAAAGACCGGTCGACGTCGAGGTCGACAGCGACGTGATCGAGCTGTTCGCGGACGACAGACCCGTCGAAGTCGAGGTCGACAACGAGGAGATTGAGCTATTCGTCGACGACAGCCCCGTCGACGTGGAAGTCGACAGCGATGACACCGAGCTATCCGTCGAACTCAGGCCGGTCGACAGCGAGCCGATGCCCGTCGAAGTCGAGGTGGACAGCGAAGAAATCGAGCTGTTGGCCGACGACAAGCCAGTCGAGGTCGACGTGGACAACGAGGATATCGAACTGTTCGCCGACGACAGGCCCGTCGACGTCGAGGTCGACAGCGACATGATCGAGCTGTTCGCGGACGACAAACCCGTCGACGTCGAGGTCGACAGCGACGACACCGAGCTGTTGGTCGAGCTCAGGCCGGTCGACAGCGAGCTGATGCCCGTCGAGGTCGACGTGGACAACGAGGAGATCGAACTGTTCGCGGACGACAGACCCGTCGAAGTCGAGGTCGACAACGAGGAGATTGAGCTATTCGCCGACGACAGCCCCGTCGACGTGGAAGTCGACAGCGATGACACCGAGCTATCCGTCGAACTCAGGCCGGTCGACAGCGAGCTGATGCCCGTCGAGGTCGACGTGGACAACGAGGATATCGAACTGTTCGCCGACGACAGGCCCGTCGACGTCGAGGTCGACAGCGACGTGATCGAGCTGTTCGCGGACGACAAACCCGTCGACGTCGAGGTCGACAGCGACGACACCGAGCTGTTGGTCGAGCTCAGGCCGGTCGACAGCGAGCTGATGCCAGTCGAGGTCGACGTGGACAACGAGGAGATCGAACTGTTCGCCGACGACAAGCCCGTCGACGTCGAAGTCGACAGCGACGACACCGTGCTATTAGCCGAACTCAGGCCAGTGGACAGCGAGCTAATGCCCGTCGAGGTCGACGTGGACAGCGAAGAAATCGAACTGGTGGCCGACGACAAGCCCGTCGACGCCGAGGTCGACAGCGACGTGATCGAGCTGTTCGCGGACGACAGCCCCGTCGAAGTCGACGTCGACAGCGAAGAAATCGAGCTGGTGGCCGACGACAAGCCGGTCGACGTCGAAGTCGACAGCGTAAACAGTTGGCCGCCGTTGACCGCGTCCCCGCTGCCGGCGGCAACGGTACCGTTCGCAAGGTTGATGATTTTATTGCTGGATACGTTGACGTTACTGCCATTCAGGATGATGCTTCCCGGTGCATACAGTTCGATCGACTGCCCCGGTATGGAGCCGGTGACGCTCGAACTTGGCGTCGTCGCGTTGTTGACAGTGATCCATGTGGTCGACGTGCTGGCGCCCGAATTGATTCCCGGCCCCCCTGAATAGCCGCCCATGAAAAGCACGTCGCTGCCGGTGGTACAGCCCATGTTGTAGCTGGTTGTCGGGCCCGTCGAACCTGTCCGCATTTTTGTGGGCGAGGCGGTTGAACAGCGCCTTATCCGCGCGCCTGCGTGAATCGCTCGCCAAACAGGATAGCAAACTGGTTCATCGCTGATTTCCAGTCGAAGGCGGCCCGCAC